>CAMTUE010000036.1:0-80949 GCA_947084845.1 uncultured Bryobacteraceae bacterium
ACCACAGACTATCACGAAAAAGCAACATAGATCGCATTGCAAATACTTATTACATGACTACATTTGATAAACGAAAACGAGGTTAACTCGGTTGCCGTCAGCTACTTCAGTTCAAATGCGAGGGGGAAGATCCGTCAGAGCCACGACCGTGAGTGGTTTCCCGTAAAGGAGCAAATTCACGCGGTCACGGACCTAACCCGCCGGCGGTTCAGTCCTGCGGACCCTGTTGCAGGAAATCGCGCAGGCGGTGACTTCTACTGGGGTGGCGCAGCTTCCTGAGCGCCTTGGCCTCGATCTGGCGAATGCGCTCACGCGTCACGGCGAAGTGCTGGCCCACTTCTTCAAGCGTATGCTCGCTGCCGTCCATCAGCCCGAAGCGCATCTTGATGATCTTCTCTTCCCTCGGCGTCAGGGTCTTCAGAACCTCCGCCGTCTGCTCGCGCAAGTTGAGATTGATCACCGCTTCCGACGGCGAGGCCATGCGTTTGTCCACGATGAAATCGCCAAGATGCGACTCCTCTTCCTCGCCCACGGGAGTCTCCAGCGAGATCGGCTCCTGGGCGATGCGCATGATCTTGCGCACCTTTGTTACAGACAGGTCCAGCCGCTTTGCCAGTTCATCGTTGGTCGCTTCGCGGCCCAGTTCCTGCTGCATCTGGCGCTGCGTCCTGACCAGTTTGTTGATCGTCTCGATCATGTGGACAGGAATGCGGATCGTACGCGCCTGGTCGGCGATGGCGCGAGTGATCGCCTGCCGCACCCACCACGTCGCATAGGTCGAGAACTTATAGCCGCGGCGGTAGTCGAACTTGTCGACGGCCTTCATCAATCCGATGTTGCCTTCCTGAATCAGGTCGAGGAACTGCAATCCGCGGTTGGTGTAACGCTTGGCGATGGAAACCACCAGGCGCAGGTTGGCCTCGATCAACTGTTTCTTCGCCGAATCGGCCTCGGACTCGCCGCGGTCCACGCGGGCCAGCGTGCGCCGCAACTCGGTCGCCGTGGCGCCGCAATCCTGTTCAAGGTCGGTGAGTTGCTGGTTGGCGATCTTCAGATCGCGCTTCAGATCCTTGACGATCGCCTTGTTGCTGGCCTGGGCCTCTTCCACCGCCCGCTGCATCGTGGCGATGTCGTGCTCGATGGCTTTGAACTGCTCCACCATCGCCCTGAGGCCTGACGAGAACCGCCGCAGCATCTGTGTGCTGAGATCGAGCTTGCGAATGATCAGTGAGATCCTGACCAATCCCCGGGCGATGGTCCACCGCAGAGTCCGGTGCTGTTTCGGCTTGGTCGTTCGCGGCGTCACGACCATCTTCAGGCGCAACTGCTGCAGCTTCTGATACTGTTTCCTGACCTCGCCAAGCGCCTCGATCAAGCCGGCGCTGAATTGATCGAGTTCCTCGTCGGTCGAGAGCATGTCAGCCTGCACCAGCACATCGCGCAGCGATACCTGGCCGCTATCCAGGTCCTGCTCCAGCAGCAGGGCGTTCTTGATGGTCAGCGGCGACCGCGACAACGAGCGTATGGCCATCGACTGGCCGTGTTCGATCCGCCTCGCCAGTTCGACCTCGCCTTCGCGCGTCAGCAGCGCCACCGTCCCCATCTCGCGCAAATACATGCGTACGGGATCGTTGGTCTTGTCGGTCGATTCGGCGGTGGCCTCGACCTCGCCAATTTCTTCGACTTCCGCCTTCCTCACTCGCGGCTCTTCAAGCAGATCGACGCCCGCCGCGTCCAGATCGCTTAAAAGGTCGTCAATTTCCGAACCGGTCGTCAGTTCGTCGGGTAGAGCGTCGGTGATGTCGTCATAGAGGACATACCCCTTCTCTCTCCCCATTTCGAGAAGGCGTTGAAAGCGGCTGTACCGTTCTTCGGAACTCAATTCCAACCTCGTTCGGCCGGCCCCCAGGGCAGGAAAGCTTCTGCTCATCTTACAACACGCCGTTACGGCGGCGCGGCTTCAGCGCTTCTTCTCCATCTCCCGTAACTGAGCCGCCAACTCCAGCGCCCGTCCCATATCGCCCGACCGCTCCGCCTCCTTAATCTGCTGCTTCACTCCATCGCGTTCCGATTGCAGACGCCCCGACGCCAGTTTCTTCACAATCCCCAGCGCCTGCTCCAGGCTCGGCTCATCGCGCAGAATCTCATCGGCTTCCAGCAAGCAGGAGAACAGCTTGTTGTCGACCTCATCCAGCCGCGCGCTGACCGCCGCGAAGCTCACGGTTTCGCCCTCCGCCGGCATCTTCAGGATCGTATCGATGATCCGGCCCGTCTTCAGCATCGAAGCCAAGTTCATCCGCCTCAGCACCGGACCCACCTCGTCACGGATCTCGGCGCTTGTCACCAGGCAGTTCAACAGCAACAACTCCGATGGATCAGGCAGCGGCCTTGAATCCACATGCCGCGTGGCCTTCCTCTCCGAAGCCGCCTTCCTGAACTCATCGAGCACCATGCCCTTGGGCACGCCCAAGGCCGCCGCCATATCCTCCGCCACGGCCAGCCGCTCGACCTTGTCCGGCAGCCGGTGAATGACCGGAAGCAGAAACTGGAAGGCCCCCGATCTCCCCTCGGGGGATTTCAAGTCGAAGCGCTCCCTGGCCCTGCCCGCCAACCAGTGGAAGTACCCCGGCGACTCATTCAACGCCTTTTGATACGCCGCCACGCCTTCCTTCTGAATGTACTCGTCCGGATCCAACCCGCCGGTCAACTCCAGCACCTTCAACCGGACACCCTCTTCGAGCAACACCTGCGACGACCGTTCAGCCGCTTTCAACCCGGCCTCGTCCGGATCGAAGTTCAACACCACCGCGGTCGCATGACGCCTCATCGCGCGCACCTGAAACGCCGTCAGTGCCGTACCGCAAGTCGCGACAACATTCTCGACGCCCGCCGCCCACACCCCGATCACATCCATATACCCTTCCACCAGCACCGTGAACCCCTGTTTCTGCATCGCCTTCCGCGCCCGGTTCAGGTTGTAAAGCACATGGCTCTTCCGGTAGATCGGCGTCTCCGACGAATTGAGATACTTCGGCTCGTCGCCCTCGGCCATCGCCCTGCCGCCAAAGGCGATCACCTGCCCGGACTCCGAATGAATCGGGAACATCAACCGCCCCCGAAACCGGTCAAAGAATCCCGACCCGTCCTGCCGCTTCAGCACCAGCCCGGACGCTTCCATATCTTCAGCCGAAAATCCCTTCCGCTGAAACGCCCGCACCAACTGCGTCCCCGACCGGTCCGAGATCCCCAACCCAAACGCCTCGGCCACCTCCTGCGTCACCCCCCGACGCGCCAGATACTGCCGCGCATCGCCGCCCGCCGCGCCCATCAGCGTTTCGCGGAACATCTTCACCGCCATGTCGTGCATCTCGTGCAGCGCCGCGCGGTGGCGTGTCTCGTCGTCGCTGTGTTCGCTGCGCTTCGGCAGCGGGATGCCATGCTTCTCGGCGAGGTACTTCACCGCCTCCCAGAACGTGAACCGCTCCATCTCCATCACGAACGACAACACGTCGCCGTGCGCGTCGCAGCCGAAACACTTGTAGAACTGATGCTGCGAGTGAACCGAAAATGATGCCGTCTTTTCGTTGTGAAACGGGCACAACCCCATGTACCGCGCCCCGCCCCCGATGCGGCGCAACTGCGTGTAGTCGCCGATCACCTGGACGATATCCACCGCCGATTTTAGTTGTTCGATGAACTCCATCGGTTACCAGTTCGCCCGCATCCCGTCCGGCAGTTCCATCCTCTGGTCCCGCCACTCCACCGGCGTCCTGGCCGCCTTCAGCACCTCGTCCCAATTCACCCGGATGCCCAGGCCCGGCGTCTCCGGCAGTGCCAGGTGCCCGCCTTCATCCACCTCGAACATCGGCCAGTCGCGCTCGTCCAGATACCTCAACCACGGATCCACTTCGCCCGTCGCGCCCGACGCGTTGTAGTGAATCCCCTTCGACCATTCCATGATCCATCCCGCTCTCGACGCCGCCACCACTTGCAGCGACGCCATGAAGGCGATCGGCGACAACGGGCAGTGCGGCGCAATCGCGATCCCGTTGGCCTCGGCCAGCGACGCCACCTCCAGGGTGTTCAGAATGCCGCCGACATGCACCAGGTCCGGTTGCAGGACATGCACGCCCTTGGCCGCCACGACGTCGGCGAATTCGGCCACCGTGCACATCCGCTCGCCTGTCGCGATCGGAACATGCGTCACCGCCGCGATCTCCGGCAGCCAGCGGTTGTAGTCGGGCCGCACCGGCTCTTCATAGAACAGCGGACGCGCGAATTCCAGTTCCTTCGCCAGCCGCCGCGCCATCGGTACGTTCGTTCTTCCATGGAAATCGAACGCGATATCGACCTCCTCGCCAATGGCGTCCCGCACCGCGCGCGCCCTGGCCACGGCCGCGCGTATGCCGCCATAGGTATCGATCGCCGCCAGCGGCGGACAGGCGTTCATCTTGATCGCTTTCGCCCCTTCGGCCACCACTTTCGCCGCCTCTTCAGCCGCCGCGCCCGGCTCATTGTTGTTGCCGCCGGCCCATCGGTAGACCTTCACGCGGTCCCGAACCCGCCCGCCCAACAGTTCAAACACCGGCAACCCTGCGCGCTTCCCGGCGATGTCCCACAGCGCCGTCTCGATCCCGCCCAGCGCGCTCATGAAATGCGCGCCGCCATGGTAAAACGACTGGTCATAGGCGCCCCGCGCCAACCGCCTGATGTCGCCCGCGGGCTGCCCGATGAACCACTCCGACATCTCCCGCACGCAGGCCTCCGACGCGCCAAGTTGACCTTCGACGGTGAACTCGCCAAAGCCCTCAACCCCCTCGCTGTCAACAGTCCTCAACAGCCCCCACCTCGGAGCCACGCAGGCCGTTTCGATCCGTTCAATTGTCCCTTTCATGTCGGCTTTATTCTACCCTTTCGCCCGCAGTAGGACAGGCCTCCCGGCCTGTCAGCTTCCACTCCTGCCCGCCCCCCCTGCCCGCCCCCCCTGCCCGCCCCCCCTTGACACCGGCGCCGATAGGGAGTATCTCCAAGTCAGAGACTGGAGGTGAGTGATGGTGTCGCCTAAGCTCGTCCAACTTCTGGAAACCCACTGGGAAGCCGTCTCCGCCCGCTTCTTCCGTCTGCTGAACAGCGAATCCGGCCTGCCCAATATCAAGAAGATGCCCGAATCCGAACTGAACCGGGTTTGCCGCCGCCTGGTGTCCAACATAGGCCAGTACCTGATGTCGAAACCCGGCTCCGGCATCACCATTGAATACGAACGCATCGGGCGGGAGCGCTTCCAGGAAGGAATCCCGTTGAGCGAATGTATCCGCGGCATCCAAATTCTCAAGGAGTCCGCCATCGGCTATCTCCGCGACCAGGAACTGTTCGACACCAGCGTCGATATCTACGCCGAGGAGGAACTCGAACACCAGATCGGCATCTTCTTCGACATCCTTGTCGTCAACCTCGCCGTCGGTTACGAGAAGGCCCAATCTCACGCCGCCGCCGTCTGAGCGCCCCCCGGAGTCATCGCCACACCCGGCGATGTGTTACGCTAGTTTGCAGATAGAACGAACGTAAAGACGAGGAGTGTGTCAATCGGCATGCCACTGGCCGCTGAAGTTAAAGCTCAGGCTATCACCACGTACCGGGTCCATAAGACCGACACCGGTTCGCCTGAAGTGCAGGTCGCGATCCTCACCAGAGAGATCGCCCACTTGACGGATCATTTCAAGACTCACAAGAAGGACCACCATTCCCGCCGCGGTCTCCTTTTGATGGTTGCCCGCCGCCGCAAGCTGCTGGATTACCTCAAGAGCCGCAGCCCGGAACGGTACAGAACCCTGATCGTGAGCCTCGGACTCCGCCACTAGTTTGGCGCTTCTTCGCGCCTCCCGCGCGCGGATTCCGGTACCAAGGCAAATGTCCAGGCCTTTCGGACCCCAGTCGCATTCAAGCGATCTGTGTCTGCAAGGCCTATTCCTACATTCGCTGCCGGATCCCGCCAGCGCACGACCACTCACCCTCTTATGCTTTGTGGGCGCCTCTTCAAAACAGTCCCCACGTTCTATCGACGAATACAGAATGTCGGAACGCCGCGGGAATTGACTCCGCGGGTCCGGGGAGAATAACAAATGGTACATACAGTAGAAATC
The DNA here is from genome assembly GCA_947084845.1 of uncultured Bryobacteraceae bacterium. Taxonomy (GTDB): domain Bacteria; phylum Acidobacteriota; class Terriglobia; order Bryobacterales; family Bryobacteraceae; genus PNKE01. The sequence continues at coordinate 6,141 of CAMTUE010000036.1, forward strand.
GACCTCGGTGGTCGAATCATCACCCTTGAAACGGGTAGACTGGCCAAACAGGCGCACGGCTCTGTTCTGGTCAGTTGCGGGGACGCACGCGTCCTATCCACGGCAACCTCGAATCTCGAGCCCAAAGCCAACGTCAGCTTCTTTCCACTCACGGTCGACTACCGTGAGTATTTCTATGCCGCCGGTCGCATTCCGGGCGGCTACCTCAAGCGCGAAGGCCGCATGAGCGACCGCGAAATCCTCACCGCCCGCATGATCGACCGGCCCATCCGCCCGTTGTTCCCTGAAGGCTACTCCTGCGACACGCAGATCGTCGGCCTCGTCCTTTCGGCCTCGCCTGAAGTCGACCCCACCACCATGGCCATCTGCGGCGCCTCGGCGTCGCTGGCCGTCAGCGATATCCCGTTCGACCACATCCTCGGCGGCATCCGCATCGGCATGATCGACGGTGAATACGTCATCGAGCCGAGCTACGCCCAGCAGGAACAGTCCAAGCTCAACATCGTCGTCGCCGGCACCGAAAGCGGCATCGTCATGGTTGAAGCCGGCGCCACCGAAGCGACCGAGGAAGAAGTCCTCGCCGCCATCGAATTCGGCCACGGCTGCTGCAAAAAGATCATTGCCGGCATCCGCGACCTCCAGTCCAAGGCCGGCAAGACCAAGCGGACCTTTACGCCGGTCCAGCGCAACGCCGATGTCCAGGCCAAGGTGGAAGCTCTGGTGGGCAAGCGCCTGTCCGGCGCCCTCAATACCCAGAAGCATGGCAAGACCGAAAGCTATGCCCTGACAGCCGCCCTCAAGGCCGAAGCCCTCGCTCTCTTCACCGAAGACGCTGACGTGATCGAGGCCAAGATCGCTTTCGAAATGTTGCGCGAGCGCGTTTTCCGCGCCGAAGTCCTCGACCTGCGCCAGCGGCCCGACCGCCGCGCCTTCGACGAGATCCGCAACATCTCCATCGAGACCGGCTTCCTGCCCCGCACCCACGGTTCCGGCCTGTTCACCCGCGGCGAGACCCAGGCGCTGGTCACCACCACCCTCGGCACCAAGGAAGACGAGCAGCGCACCGAAACCATCAACCTCTCGCAGACCTCGAAGCGCCTGATGCTGCACTACAACTTCCCGGCCTTCAGCGTCGGCGAAGTCGGCTTCATGCGCGGCCCGGGCCGTCGCGAAGTCGGCCACGGCGCTCTTGCCGAACGCTCCATCATGCCGGTTCTGCCGGCGGAAGCCGATTTCCCCTACACCTACCGCATCGTCAGCGACATCCTGGAATCGAACGGTTCCAGCTCGATGGCCACTGTCTGCGGCGCCACTCTGTCCCTGATGGACGCCGGCGTGAAGCTCAAAGCGCCCGTCGCCGGTATCGCCATGGGCCTGGTGAATGAGGGCGACAAGTACGCCATCCTCACCGACATCGCAGGCGCCGAAGACCACTACGGCGACATGGACTTCAAAGTCGCCGGCACCCGCGCCGGTATCACCGGCCTTCAAATGGACATCAAAGTCCCCAACATCAGCGTCAACATCATGAAGGAAGCCCTCGCCCAGGCCTACAAGGCCCGCATCTTCCTGCTCGACAAGATGGACGAGGCGATGCCCAATTCCCGCGAGGAACTCTCGCCCTTCGCGCCTCGCATCTACACCATCATCATCCCGACCGATAAGATCCGCGAGGTGATTGGACCGGGCGGCAAGATCATCCGCGGCATCATCGAACAGACCGGCGTCAAGATCGACGTCCACGACGATGGCACCGTCAACATCTTCGCCACCGACGGCGAGTCCGCCAAGAAGGCGCTCAAGATCGTTTCCGACATCGCCGCCGTGGCTGAAGTCGGCAAGACGTATCTCGGCAAGGTCGTCCGCATCGCCGATTTCGGCGCATTCGTCGAAATCTTCCCCGGCACCGACGGACTGCTCCACATCAGCGAGATCTCGGAAGCGCGCGTCAACACCGTGCGCGACGAGTTGAACGAAGGCGACCAGATCCTGGTGAAGGTCCTGGCGCTCGAAGGCAACAAGATCAAGCTCAGCCGCAGAGCGGTTCTCGCCGAACAGCGCGACAAACTCCGCCAGGGCGATGGCGTCACCGCCACCGTCACTCCCACCTCCGCTGCCCCCGCCTCGCAGGATCAGCCCAGGGATCGGGATCGGGGCGGCGATCGGGGCGGCGATCGGGATCGCGGAAGCCGGCGCCGCCGCTAGCACTCCCCGTCCTCACAACCAAACGAAACTGAGACCGGTCCGCCAGGGCCGGTCTTTCTCTTTGCCAAGTGGGGCGGCCTTCAGGCTGCAAAGGGCTTCAGCCCGCGCAAGTTCGGCAATTCTGACGTCAGATCCGCCCCTCAAGCCGTTAGAATGAGATGAGGGAGACGGCGACATTCTCAAGGTTTGTGTTCTGGCCAGTTCGAGCGCGGGCAACTCCGTCTTTGTCGGGACGGAGAATACCCGCATCCTCATCGACGCCGGCCTCAGCAGGAAGCAGACCCTGCTCCGCCTCGCATCCATCGGCGAAGACCCTTCCGGCATCGACGCCATCTTCATCACCCACGAGCACTGCGACCACATCTCCGGCCTCCCCGCCCTCGCCCGCGGCCTGAAGATTCCCGTATTCCTGACCAAACGAACCGCCCCGCTGATCGACTGGAATGGCTCTGTACCACAAGTGGAGGAGTTCCAGGCCGGTACGTCAATCGAGTTCGGCGACCTGTCGATCCAGAGCTTCACCATCCCGCACGATGCCGCCGACCCGGTCGGCTACACTGTGAAAACGCGGGGATTGAAGTTCGGCCTGGCCACCGATCTGGGCTATATGCCCGACAGCGTGAAGTGGCATCTGGACGGCAGCCACATACTACTACTTGAGTCGAACCACGACCTCGATATGCTCAAGGCCGGACCCTATCCGTGGGCCGTCAAGCAGCGCGTCCTTTCCCGTAAAGGCCATCTTTCAAACGACTTAGCCTGCGAGTACATCAGCGGCGAACTCTCCCGCGAGGTGCAGACACTCATCCTCGGCCACCTCAGCGAACACAATAACCACCCGTCGATCGCCGAGATCTCCGCCGTCCAGGCGCTCCAGGCACGCTGCGCATCACCCCAACTGGTGGTCGCTCTCCCACGAATTCAGTCCGAAATCTTTCATTTGTAGGAATTCAATATGATTGACCGATACACCCGGCCCGCCATGGGCAAGATCTGGTCCGATGAGAACAAGTACCGCCAGTGGCTCAACGTCGAACTGGCGGCGTCCGAGGCCCTCAGCGAACACGGCCACATTCCGGCCGAGGCCGCCAAGGCTCTAAGGGAAAACGCCGATTTCTCGGTGGACCGCATCAACGAGATCGAGAAGGAGGTCCGGCACGACGTGATCGCCTTCACCACCGCCGTCTCCGAGACGATGCAGGCGAAGGGCGTGGGCGAGGCTTCGCGCTGGCTGCATTTCGGCCTAACTTCTAATGATGTAGTAGATACGGCACAAGCCCTCCAAATCAAGGAGTCCGCCAAACTGATCCTGGCGGCCGTCCAGGGCCTGGAGGACGCGTTGAAACGTCGCGCCTTCGAGTTCAAGGACACCATCGCGATCGGCCGCACCCACGGCGTCCACGCCGAGCCGATCACCTTCGGTCTCAAGCTGGCCCTTTATTTTGATGAATGTAGGAGGTCCAGGATTCGTTTGGTCGCAGCCGCCGAGGACCTCCGGGTGGGCAAACTCTCCGGCGCCGTGGGCACGCTCGGCCACATCACCGCCGGCGATGAGGAGGCGATCTGCGCCAAGTTGGGACTCGAGGCCGCTCCGATCGCCAGCCAGGTGGTCTCGCGGGACCGCCACGCCGCCTTCGTCAGCGCTCTGGCTCTGGTCTGCGCCCTCTGTGAGAAGATCGCCCTCGAAGTTCGTCATTTGCAGAGAACTGAAGTCCGCGAGGCGGAAGAACCGTTCGCCGAAGGCAAACAGAAGGGTTCCTCGGCCATGCCCCACAAGCGCAACCCGATCGTCAGCGAGCAGATCTGTGGCCTGGCCCGAGTGGTCCGGTCGAACGTCCAGGCGGCCTTTGAAAACATCGCCTTGTGGCACGAGCGCGACATCTCGCACTCATCCGTCGAGCGCGTCATCCTGCCCGATTCCTGTATCCTGACCGACTATCTTCTGGCCAAGACAACCTGGCTCGTCAGCGGTATGCGCGTCTACCCCGACCGCATGAAGCGCAACCTGGAATCCACCAACGGGCTGGTGTTTTCCGGCCAACTCCTCCTCGACCTCGCCGCCGCCGGCATGCTGCGCGAACAGGCCTACAAATTGGTCCAGGTCGAGGCCATGCAAGCGTGGCGCGAGGAAGGCGACTTCCGCAAAACCATGGAAAACCACGAAGAAGTTCGTAAGTTCCTCACCAGCGAACAGATTGCAAACTCGTTCTCCGTGGAGCGGCAGTTGCGCAGCGTCGACGCCATCTTCGACCGCGTCTTCAAATCGTAGCCAACGATCGCGGGTTGCCGGTTCTCTGGGTTCGCGGTCTCCGGCCCAGGAGTAACTTGCTCAGTGATCTACGTTTGTGTGCATTCATCGTTGCGACGACTACTGCACCTGTAGCAATAAAAAGTATGGCTACGATTTATGGTTTTTGGGATAGACTGATCTCGGCGGCACCCACCGTCAGTCGTCCACTAAGGTAGTAGGTAAGGTGATCAGCACAGTGCACAGTGTAAGTGAACGCGCGCAGCGGCACACAGAGGCCAAACAGGCCGGGTTCGCACGTGTTCTGCTGGCCGACGACAATCCCGCGTCGCGTCTCACGCTCCAGACTGTGCTCGAAACCGTTGGTTATAGGGTGGATACCGCGGCATCCGCAGCCGAGGCTGTGGGTTTGATGGACGCGGGCGAGTACGCGTTGGTGCTGAGCGAACTTTCGATGGAATCGCCTGAAGCCGGGCTGAAGGTGATCGAGCACGCCCAGATGAAGGCCTACCGTCCGGCGACGGCGATCGTGACCAGTAGCGAAGCGCAGTGTTCAAGGCGGGGCGGTACCCAGTGCCTGATCCGGCCTGAGAACGTCCCTGAACTGCTCACTAAGGTTGCGTCGCTGATCGGCAGCCGCGCTTCGCGCCGCGCCGCCCGGACGATGCGCTAAGAGACCGGGTCCCCGGCCTCTACCCCAGTTTCCTTACGACACCCTCGAACTCGTCGAGCGCGCCTGCGAAGAAGTGGTCCTTGGCCTCGATCCAATGGAGTTGTTTCGGGTGCCAGAGGCGGCCGTAGAGCGCTTCCAATTCGGGCCGCGGCCCGAATTCGTCCACCGTGCTGTGAATGAAGATGCGCGGGATGCGCATGGAGAACAGCAGTTCGTGACTCTTGAAGACCATCGGATAGCCAACCAGGACAAGCCGTCGCGGAGCGGGCCCTTCGAGTGCCGCGGCCAGTCTCACTGAGACGCGGGAACCAAACGAAAACCCGGCCAGGGTGAACGGCAGATGCGGGTAGCGGCCGCGCAGAAACTGGAGCGCGGCGCGTGCGTCCGCGGTCTCGCCGCGGCCCTCGTCGTGGATCCCCTGGCTCAGATGGACCCCACGGAAGTTGAACCGCAGCACGGCGCAGCCGGAGTTGCGCAGCGCCCGGGCCAGACGATGGACCACTTTGTTGTGCATCGTCCCGCCGCCCAGAGGGTGGGGGTGGCAGACCAGCGCCGCCTCGACCGGCTCCTGCTGCGCCGGGGCTTCGAGGATCGCTTCGAGGCGGCCCGCGGGTCCGTCGATGAACAGCGATTCGATCTGCCGGACAGCCATGAAACCTGCGGATCGGGCTAGTTGGACCGGTAGTTGGTGAACTGCATATCGATGCCGAAGTCGGCCGACTTCAACATCGTGATGACATCCTGGAGCGAGTCGCGGTCGCGGCCGGAGACGCGGACCAGGTCGCCCTGAATGGAGGCCTGGACCTTCTTCTTGGTCTCCTTGATCGCCTTGACGATCTCGCGCGCCTTCTCGATCGGGATGCCGTTCTGCAACGTGACTTCCTGGTGGACACGCGAACCGGCGGCCGGGTGGATCGTGCCGAAGGTGAGCGCTTTGAGCGGCACCTTGCGCTTGACGAGCTTGGATTCGAGGATTTCGGTGACGGCGCGGAGCTTGAATTCGTCGGGAGCATCGAGCTTGAGAGTATGCTCCTTCTCGTTCAGCTCAATCGAGCTCTTCGAGTCCTTCAGATCGTAGCGGGTGATGATCTCCTTCATCGCCTGCTGGATGGCGTTCACAACCTCGGGCAGTTCCACGAGGCTGACGATATCAAATGTATTTTCGGGCATGAGCTTCCTGCTTAGATACTTCGACTTGCGGCCCGGCGTCAGTGGCCGAGCGCGATGAGAACTTTTTCGGTGATCTCCTGGACCAGCGTCGGCAGCGAGCGGTCCAGGGCAACCGTCACGGCGGCCCGGACCCTGTCCGGGTCGATCTGCGGGGCGGCGATGGGCCCCGTGGTCCTGACGTCCGCCGCCTCCGCCCCGGAGGGCGGCACAGCATCGGCGAACAGTCCCCTGGCGAATCGCGACTTGTCGATCAGCGGGCGGATCGTCTCCAGCACCACGGATGATTCGAATGGCTTTTTGAGGACTGCATCGGCGCCGGCGCGCCGGGCCTCCTCTTCGTCAACCGGTTCGAGCAGCCCCGCGATCAGGATGACTCCCGCATGGCGGTGCACCTCGGATGCGCGAATCAGGCGGCAGATGTCATAGCCGGAATGGACCGGGAGGAAAACGTCAACCAGAACCAGGTCCGGTTGAACTTCGTCCAGGCGGAGCAGCGCCGATTCCCCGTCGGTGACGGTGACCACCTCATAGCCCTCTTCACGCAGGATCCGCTCGCCCATGCGTTGCGCGTGCGGACTATCGTCGGCCAGCAGGACTCGGGTGGTCATTCAGGAGGCTATTTCTTCTTGCCGGACTGCTTCTTGCCGCCGTTCTTGGTGGCCGGGACGACTGGCGCAGTCTTGGCCGGCTCGGCGGACTGCGCGCCTGGCTGGTTCATTCGGGCGTCAGGCTGATTGTCCAGCGCGGTGGTGTCGGTGGCCACGGGCGACGCGGTGACGTCGCTGACACCCTGCTGCTGCCCGGCGCCCGGCACCGGGATGGTGGCCGGCAGGCTGGGACGCAGGGTGGTCATCGTCGGCTGGCCAGACTTGGCGGCCATCGAAACATCCGGTCCGCTCGACAGGAAACCGAATTGGCGACCCCAGAAGCCCGTTGGCGTGGCGTTCTCCTGCTCGTACTTCATGCGCGCGTAGGCCACGGGATCGGCCTCGGGAATCTCGGCTTCCATCTGGGTCAGGCGCTTCTTGGCCTCATTGACCAGCGGGCTGAGCGGGTATTCCCTGACGATCTTCTGATACGCCTCGATCGATTGCGGACGGAAACGCGGTCCCAAGCGGCCGTAGCTGTCGCCGAGGCGGAGCAGCGCGTCATCAGACCGGCTGAAGAGCGGATAGTGTTCCGTCAGGTTGTCCAATCGATTGGCCGCGGCCGGGAAACTGCCCTTCTGGTGGTAGAACGAGCCGACCCTGTATTCGCCCTCGCTGATGACTTCCTGCACCTCGCGCACCCTCTGGGCGGCCAGCGGAGCGAAGCGGGAATTCGGGAACTGGGTGAGGATCATCCGGCACTCTTCTTCCGACCGGATCATGTGGACGGAGTCGCGGTCCGGCTTGACCATCTGTTTGTACTGCATGTCGCAGATCTTCATCTGCGCTTCGGCGGACTCCTCGAGCGTGGGGTAGAACAGGATGAAGTCCTTGTACTCGGCTTCGGCCTGGGCGTAGCCGTTGGAACCGCCCTCCCGCATCCAGGAATCGGCGATCGCCAGTTTGGCCTTGGCCAGGAACTCGCTGGTGTCGTAGGTATTGATGAGCGTATTGAGGGTCAGCCGCGCGACTTCGTAACGGCCCTTCTCGATCTCGCGGATCCCCTTGTCGAAGAGGACCTTGTCGGGCTGTTGCGTGTCCTTCGAGATGGGGTTCTCGTACTTGCGCCCGCGGCAGCCCGCCACCGTCAGGGCGGCGAGAATGGCGGCAACGGCAAGAGCCCGGCGGCATCCACGTCCGGAAATGAATTGTCTGATCAAACCGGTCACCTCATCAGATTTGTCGTCATCAACCGCGATCCGCTTCATGCCTGGCGAGTGCAGGCCGATTCGGCGGCCTTGCGCAGGGCCGCCACGGCGGCGGCCGGATCCGGAGTCGCAAACACGCTGGAGCCGGCGACGAACCAGTCGACACCTGCTTCAGCAACCTTACTTATATTATCCACGGTTATGCCGCCATCGATTTCGATGGCGAACTTCAGGCCATTGCGTTCGCGGCGTTCACGCAGTTGGCGCGCCTTGTCCAGGACGTAGGGAATGAATTTCTGCCCGCCGAATCCGGGGTTGACGCTCATGAGAAGGACGTAGTCGGCGATCTCCAAGGCGTGGTCGAGCGTGGACACCGGGGTCATGGGATTGAGGACGACGCCGGCCAGGGCGCCCTCGCTCTGAATGAGACGCAAGGTCCGGTCCAGGTGGGTACAGGCCTCCTGCTGGACGGAGACGCAACCGGCTCCGGCTTGAATGAACGACTGGACGTAACGGTCCGGCTCGACAATCATCAGGTGGACATCGAGTTTGGCCTTCGTCGACCGGCGGACGGCTTCGACAATCGGGATGCCGATTGAGAAGTTGGGCGCGAAGCGGCCGTCCATGATGTCGAGATGAAACATCGAGACCCCGCCGGCTTCCGCCTGGGCGACGTGTTCGCCCAGCCGGGTGAAGTCCGCGGCCAGGATGGAAGGGAGGATTTCGGGCATTTTCTAGGGGCTTACTCAGGTTATCACGGCAGCCTGGAAGCCGTCTCCCGCATCGCGGCCGGGCAGCCGGCTGTGGGCTTCGACAGACCGGCCGGACGCCGCGGCGGCAATGACCTCTTCGTTCTCTTCCGGTTCCAGCGAACATGTTGAGTAGACGAGCCGCCCGCCCGGCTTCAGGCACGCCAAAGCGTTGGCAAGCATCGACTTCTGGCGCTGCGCGTGACGAGGGATCTCTTCGGCCGTGAGCCGCCATTTGATGTCAGGGTTGCGCGCCAGAGTGCCGGTGCCCGAACACGGCGCGTCCACAAGGATACGGTCAAACACGCTGCCGAACGGCAGGGGTTGCGCGGCGTCCAGCCGCACCAAACGAACTCCCCCGGCCACGCCCGCCCGCACCATCGCCCTGAGGCGGCGCGGACTGGCGTCGCAGGCGACAACGACCCGGGGCGACGATTCCATCATCTGGGCCGTCTTGTTTCCTGGGGCGGCGCAGAGGTCGAGCACGGCGTGTCCGGGTTGAACGTCGAGGAGTTCAGCCACCCATTGCGATCCAATGTCCTGCACGCGGAAGCCGGGCGGCAGCGGATGAGGGGCAACGTAACAACCTGTAACCTCTGTCTCTTCAGCACCTTCCGGTCGACCAAACGAACCTGCGACGCGGATATATGCCTGCGGCGTGTCCATGGCGGCGAGCGCCAACGCCTCGGCGGATTCATTGCCCCAGGTCTTGCGCCAGCGTTCAAGGAGCCAGCCGGGCATGGAGAGACGGGTCGGGTCGTCGGGCCAGTTTTTCGGTAATTGAGGGAGCTTTCTCAATAACGCATTCACAAGTCCCGAGGCCGACTGCTTACCGTGGCGTTTGACGAGATCGACGCTTTCGCTGACCGCGGCATGATTTGGAATGCGGGCGAGGAAGCGGAGTTGGTAGGCGCCCATCCTGAGGGCGGTGGCCACCTCGGGGTCGACGGGCAGGCGCGTCCGTCCCGAGGCCCTGAGGACCAGCCAGTCGAGTTGGCTGCGCCGCCGGAGCACGCCGTAGACCAATTCGGTGGTCAGGGCCGAATCCTGGGGCGAGAGGTATTGGCGGCGGGCTTCGAGCGAAAACGAGATCGACTCGCCGCGCTCGGCGGCCATTAAGATATCGAAGGTCGCCTGTCTGGCGGGGGTCACACCCTATAATAGAAGTTTGGATCTTGAAAAGACCATTCTGCGCAAAGTCGGCGAGACCATCGCACGCTACAAGATGATCCGCGAGGGGGATCGCATCGCCGTCGGTTTTTCGGGCGGCAAGGACTCCTTTACCCTGCTTGAGATCCTGCTCAAACTGCGCGACCGGGCGCCGATCGACTTCAGCGTCTGTGCGTTTACAATCGACCAGGGCAAGTTTCTATCGCCGATCGAGCCGTTCGGGGAGTGGCTCGCAAAGCGCGGGGTCGCCTGGACGTGCCGGGTCGACAAGCCGTCGGTGGACCTGATTACGGAACAGCCCGAGCATGGCTGCGACACGTGCAGCCGGTTCCGCAGGCGGGCGGTCTACGAGGTCGCAAAGGAACTCGGCGCAAACGTGATCGCCTTCGGCCACACGGCCGACGATTTCTGCGAGGCCTTCCTGCGCAACGCGATGTTCACCGGCAAACTCAGCGCCCTGCCGCCTGTCACATGGTCGAGCCGCAAGGATTTCAGACTGATACGCCCGCTGCTCCAGGTCACTGAAGACCTCACGCGGGCGTATGCCGGACAGGCCGGCGCGCCGGTGATCCCGTGCGGGTGTTCGATGAAGACGGGCACGGTACGGCGCTCGATCCGCGACATTTTTGCGGAGCTCGAGCAGAATTATCCCTATCTCAAGCAGACTCTGCTGACCGCCATGGGCAACATCCAGCCCAGCCGCCTGCTTGATGTCCGTTATCTGGACCTTGAGGAGACGCGCGAGGCGGATGGCGCCAATCCCTTCCAGATCATCAACGAGGAGGCAGTCATTGAATCGTAACCAAATCGCGGTTGACCATACCCCGCACGGGCGGGAGATAATTGGTGTGGTTGGATCCCGCATCCGGAGGCCCTACATGCCAGCCCAGAAGTTCATCGAGGTTGTATGAGATTCCTGCCCAAAGAAGAAAAGTTCTTTAACCTCTTCCTGCAACAGACGGAGATCATTCTTGAGGCCGCAACTCTGTTGCACTCAAAAGTCCAGGTCGGCAACACCGCGCTGGCCGAGGCTGTCGAGGCCATCCACATTCTGGAGGCCAAGGGCGACGAGGTGATCCACGAGATCTACCGGAAGCTCAACTCGACCTTCATCACGCCCATCGATCCGGAAGACATCCACCTGCTGGCATCCTGCCTCGACGATGTGCTGGATGCGATGGAAGAGGGCGCCCACTGCATCGTGGCCTACAAGATCGATCCGATCCCGCCGGAGGTGATTGAGATCACGGGCCTGATCGAGGGCTGCGCCCAGACGCTGCGTAAGGCGTTCGAGGCGCTCAGCATGAAGAAATCCGTGCTCGAGCATTGCATCGAGATCAACAGGCTTGAGGACCTCGCGGACCGGGTGGTCAGGAAGGCCGTGGCCCGGCTGCTGAATGAGGAGACCGACGTGGTGAAGATCATCAAGCTCAAGGAGATTTACGAGTACCTGGAGCAGACCACCGACAACGCCGAGAACGTGACCGACGCCCTGCAAAGCGTCGCGGTCAAGAACAGTTAATCGAGCAAGCACGATGGACGCCACGCTGATTCTAGTGATCGTCATCGTGACGGTCGCTCTTATTTTCGATTTCATCAACGGGTTTCACGATGCCGCCAATTCGGTGGCGACCATCGTCGCGACGAAGGTGCTTACGCCGTTTCAGGCCGTGCTCTGGGCGGCCTTTTTTAACTTCATCGCCGCCATCCCGCTGCTGTTCTTCGATGAAGCGGGCGTGGCCAAGACGGTCGGCGCCGGCATGGTCAATCTCGACTACGTGACGTTGATGGTCATCCTGGCCGGCCTGATCGGGGCGATCGTCTGGCTGCTGTTCACGTGGTATTACGGCATCCCGGTCAGTTGTTCACACGCGCTGATGGGCGGTTACGCCGGCGCGGCCATAGCCAAGGTGAGCCTGACGGCGGGTTTGGATCATGCCGGCGACGCGATTGTGGCAAAAGGCTGGATCCTCACGGTCGCCTTCATTGTCATCGCGCCCGTGATCGGCATGATCATGGCTTACGTGCTGATGATCACCGTCTACTGGCTCTTCAGACGCTCGGCGCCGAAGAAGATGGACCGCTGGTTCCGCCTGTTGCAACTTGCCAGTTCGGCGTTGTTCAGCTATTCCCACGGCGCCAACGACGCGCAGAAGACGATGGGCATCATCACGGGCGTCCTGGTGATCGCCGGCTACCTGAAGACGTTCCATGTCGAGTGGTGGGTGGTGCTGTCAGCCCATGCCGCCATCGCACTCGGCACGATGAGCGGCGGTTGGCGCATCGTCCACACGATGGGCGCACGCCTCACGCGCCTCAAACCCCGCAGCGGATTCTGCGCCGAAACGGCCGGCGCCATCGCCGTCCTGATCCCCACTTACCTGCATATCCCCGTGTCGACGACCCATGTCATCGCCGGCGCGATCGCCGGCGTCGGTTCGATTCAGCGCGCCAAGGCCGTGCGCTGGCAACTCGCCACCAACATCCTCTGGGCCTGGGTGCTCACCATCCCGTGCTCGGCCCTGGCCGGCGGCGTGAGCTATTTCCTCATCCGCGCCATCAGCGGCAAGGATTAGAAGCCGCGTGCGATCATTTTGTTGAACCATGGGTTTCGTCTACCCAGTCACGCTGCGCGTTCAGGGCAAACTCTGCCTAGTGCTGGGCGCCGGCGAGGAAGCTGAACGCAAGGCCGCTCAACTGGAAGCGGCGGGCGCCGTTGTCCGCCACGAACGAGTCTTCTCGCCCGGCATCCTCGATGGCGTCTTCCTTGCCGTTCTCACCGGGCAGGAGCCGGCAATCAACGCTCAGGTTTTCGACGAATGCGAAACCCGCGGCATCCTGATCAACTGCCTGGACGACTCGCCCTACTGCCGTTTCGCCTTCCCCTCGATTCACCGCCAGGGCGACCTCACCATTGCGGTCTCGACCAACGGCGCTTGTCCCGCACTCGCGGTCCGCATCCGCGAGACCCTTGGCCGCAGCTACGGACCTGAATACGCCGCGTTTCTCGATATCTGCCGGTCGTTGCGACAACGCATCAAGACCGCCATCCCGGATTTCGACCGCCGGCGCGCGCTCTGGTACCGGCTGGTGGAATCGCCCGCGCTCGACCTGCTGAGCGCAGGCCGAGAAGCCGAGGCGCGTGAGCTTGCCCAAAAACTTGTCGCCGAAGAGACTGCCGACTCGCGATAATCTATTGAAACAGCGCCCTACTGCGCCGTTGCGGGAACAAAGCGCCCATGACACGATTCCTGAGGCCCTCACTCGACTGGATGCTCGTTCTGGTCCCCACGACCCTGGGCATCAAGTACCTTTCACCGGACTCCCACGCCGCCATCTTCATCTGTGCCTGCCTGGCCATTCTGCCTCTGGCCAAATGGCTCGGCCACGCCACGGAACATCTCGCCAGCCATACGGGCGAGGGCGTGGGCGGATTGTTGAATGCGACGTTCGGCAACGCCGCCGAGTTGATCATTGCCATCGCCGCCCTGCGCAAGGGCCTGCATGAAGTGGTCAAGGCGTCGCTGACCGGGTCCATCATCGGCAACATTCTGCTGGTGGCCGGACTGGCCATGCTCGCGGGGGGCCTCAAATTTCGCACTCAATTCTTCCAAGCCGCCGCGGCCCGCGCGCAATCCACGTTACTGACTCTGGCCGCCATCGCACTGATCATCCCGGCCTCGTTCCACCACCTTGCCGGACCGGCGGGCTGGCCGCGCGAGAAGGATCTCAGTCTGGAAGTTTCCGTCGTCCTGCTGGCCGTCTACGCCGCCAGCCTGGTCTTTTCGCTCGTCACACATAAGGAGCTTTTTCGCGGGCTGCCGGCGAGCGAGGATGTCGAGGGTGGCGAAGGTCACGCGCATTGGAGCCTGAAGAGGTCCATCACCGTCCTGGCAGTCTCGACTGTCTTTATCGCCTGGGTCAGCGAAACGCTCGTCGGCAGTGTTGAACACGCCGCCCAGGCCTTTGGCATGACCAGCATCTTCATCGGCGTCATCGTGGTCGCCATCATCGGCAACGCGGCTGAACACTCCACCGCAATTATTGTCGCGCTGAAGAACCGCATGGACCTGAGCATCTCGATCGCCATCGGTTCCAGTATCCAGGTCGCCCTGTTCGTCGCCCCGATGCTTGTCCTCGCCAGTTACTTCATCGGACCCCGGCCCATGGACCTCGTCTTCACCCCAGCCGAGGTGATCGCCGTGGTTCTGGCCGTCTTCATTACAGGGCAGTCGGCCAGCGATGGCGAATCGAATTGGCTGGAAGGACTCATGCTGCTGGCCGTCTATGTCATGCTGGGCATCTCATTCTATTTCTTGCCGGAGGTCGTGAATGCAGGATCTGCTGCGGCGGCTCATGCGGGCGCGGGTCATTGACCTGGCTCAACCCTGTTTCCCTGGCATGCCCCACTGGCCGACTCACCCTCCCTTTGCCCGGGCCATGACGAAACTCCACGGCGACACGGTGCTTGAAGGAGGGGCTTCTTCGGCATCCGAGTTCGTCGCGCTGGGTACGCATGTAGGGACCCATATCGACGCGCTTTGCCACTTCTCTCTCGACGGCCTGCTGCATGGCGGCGCCGCGGCCGCGCAGGTTCAGAGCGAGGCGAAGGGCATCGCCGTGCATTCGGTGGACCGCATCCCGCCGATGATCCGCCGCGGCATCCTGCTCGATGTCGCCGCACTGTTCGGCAACGAACCACTCGAGGCCGGCTTCGAGATTCTGCCGGACCACCTCGAGGAGGCCGAACTCGAGGCCGGGGTCATTATCGATCAGGGTGACGTCGTACTGATCCGCACCGGTTGGGGCCGGTTCTGGCGGGAACCCCGCCGATTCCTCAATGGCCTTGTTCTGCCGGGCGCGGGACTGGCCGCGGCGCGCTGGCTCTCCGAACGCGGCGTCCTCGCCGCCGGCAGCGACACGGTGGCATTCGAACGGCTCCCCTCGGCGCGCATGGAGGTCCATGTTCATCTCCTGGTCGAACATGGGATACACATCATCGAGAACCTGATGCTCGAGGACCTCGCCACCGACCTGTCCGACAGCGCCTCGAATGAATTCGCCTTCTTCGCCGCGCCTCTCAAGATCGAGGGCGCAACGGGCTCCCCCCTGCGGCCCATCGCTTTGCTCTGGGAGGACGGGGACGAATGAGGCAGGACTTGAACCCGCCGGTTCACAGTCCTCGATACTGACGTTCGTGATCTGCCGCCCTCGACAATGTAATAGGTGGAACCACCGACGTCAACGGCCTCATTTGGGTGGTCCGGAACATTAATTTGGAGTTTCAGATCCCCTAGTAAACGGAATTTTATCTTCCCCGCGCCGGGTGGCCCGATGAGACCACCATGCGTAAGCTGCGGTGGCTTGTCCCGGCGGTACTCTTACTCGATGTCTCTGCTCAGACATCGATTCGGCTTCGCAACGGCCCACTGCCCGAGAATGTCCTTGGACGCGGCACGGCCCGTCTGCGCAGCACGGCGCCCGAAGGCGCTGATCGGATCCATCTTCTGGCGCGATTTGAGAACGGCCTCGACGATGAAGCCAGGCTGAGGCTCGCCGAACGCGATATTCGTTTGGTCGCATTCGTTCCCGATGACGCTTACGTGATCTCGGCGCCGTCCATCGGGAGTCTCGATGGCATGGGCTTGATTTACGCTGGGCAACTGGAAGCAGCCAACAAAGTGGCGCCATCGATTGAACTCGACGATCCGGGCCGCGAAGAACAGGTTGTCGCCGAATTCCACTATGACGTTGAGCCGGGGCGAGCCCGCTCGCTTGCGCTCCAGTTTGGTCTCGAGGTGGTCGACAACCCGGACCTGCTGCCGTATCAACTGCTGGTGCGAGGCCCGCTCTCATCAATTTACGCCGTCGCCGGACTGGACCCGGTGGCGTCCATTTACAGGGCATCCGCGGAATTAGTGCGTGGGGAACCCGTCACGGCGTGCGCCGGTCATTTGGCCGGCGCGCTGCCGGTGGCGGCGAGCCTCATCAAGACCTTCGGAGAAGGTTGGGACGGGCCGGGGCGAAACGCCGTCGAACTCGGCTATTGGATGGGCGCCATGGTCCGTTCCCTGCCTGAAACCGACGCCCGGGCGCAGGTGTTCCGCGCAATGCAGCAATGGTCCGTGGCTGCCGCCATCACTTTTCGCGGACTCGTCTGGCCCAACCAGAGACGCTCCATCGACATCTTCTTCGCCTCGGGCGACCACGGCGACGGCTTCAAGTTCGACGGCCCGGGCCGCGTCCTGGCTCACGCTTTCTACCCGCCGCCGAACGCCGAGACGATCGCCGGCGACCTCCATTTCGACGCCGACGAACCATGGAAGATCGGCTCTGACACGGATCTTTTCTCTGTCGCCCTCCACGAACTCGGCCACTCGCTGGGCCTGGCGCACAGCGACAATCCCAACGATGTGATGTACGGTTTCTACCGCCGCTGGACGAGCCTTCAGGGCGGCGACATTGAATCGATCCGCACCATCTACGCCGACCCGCTCCCCACCGATCCGGCCACGCCGCAGGCTCCGGCCACGCCGGCTGTCCCTGGAACGCCCGCCGCGCCGGCTGTCCCTGAAACGCCGTCCACGCCGCCTGTGATCCCGCCTTCGACGCCATTGAAGGACACAACCTCGCCCACGCTCACGATCACGTCGCCTACCCAGGTCTCGCTGTTCACCTCGGCATCGTCGATCACCATCTCCGGTTCCGCCACCGACAACGTCGCGGTTTCGTCGGTCACCTGGACCACATCGACGGGAAAGTCCGGTACGGCGACGGGACTTCCCCTCTTCAAGACTTCAGCGATCCCGTTGTCGTATGGGACGAACCAGATCGTGATCCGCGCCTTTGACGCCGCCGGGAACTCCGCCTGGCGCTCGATCACAGTCACGCGCCGCTGAGTGGCTTCGAATAGAATGGGATCGTGACGATTGATCCATCCGTCCTCGACGCCCTGCGCTGGCCGCTGGAGGCGCTCAGTCTGCTGGCCCTCATCGGGATGGGATCCCTGGTCATACGGAACTGGTCCTCTCTGCCAGAGCAGGTTCCCTACCACTTCGGGATCACCGGCCAACCGGACAGGTACGGCCGCCGCCGCACCATCTTCATCCTGCCCGCCGTTGCGCTGGTTATGTACATCGCCATGAGCCTGGGCGGCGAAACGATGGGGTTGTTGCTTGGGGAGGCACCGCCGGACTTGGGCGCGGCCTTCATGGTCACCTGGGCGAAGGCAATCACGCTGCTGATGATGTGCTTCTGCCTTTGGACAATCGTCCGAGTCGCCCAGGGCAAGGCGCGGCGCATGAACGTATTTGTGCTGCTGGCTCTGGTTGCCCTGGCGCTGTTGCCGGCGCTGACCGGCATCGTGAAATCCTAGCCGATCAGCTTTTCGAGCTTCGAGCCGGGCCGCATGATCGTCTCCGACCGCTCCGGGCCCGTCGACACCGCGCCCACTTCCACGCCCGTCTGTTCTTCAAGGAACGCGACGTAGTCACGCGCCGCTTTTGGCAGGTCTTCGTATCTCGTCACGCCGCTGGTCGCCTGGCTCCAACCGGGCATCGTCTCGTAGACCGCTTCGACGCTCTCGAGCAGCATGTTGCCGGCGGGCATTTCGGTGGTGATCTCGCCGCCCACCTTATAAGCGGTGCAGACCTTCAAATCGCCCAAACCATCGAGCACGTCCAGTTTGGTCACGATGAGGGAATCGAAGCCGTTCACCATCGCCGTGTAGCGCAGCAGCGGCACGTCGAACCAGCCGCAACGCCGCGGACGCCCGGTCACCGACCCATACTCGAGCCCCGCCTCGCGGATGATATCGCCGCCCTCGCCCGTATCCTCGGACGGGAACGGTCCGCCGCCGACGCGCGTGATATACGCCTTCGAAACGCCGATTACGCCGTTGATCCTTGTCGGTGGGACACCCGTGCCGGTGCACGCCCCGCCGGCGGCCGCGCTGGACGAAGTGACGAATGGATAGGTCCCGTGGTCGATGTCCAGCATCGTACCCTGCGCGCCCTCGAACAGGACACGCTTGCCGGCCTTGATCCAGTCGTTCAACAGTTGGGCCGTATCGCGGACCATCGGGCGGATCTTCTCGGCCATCTGGCGGTAGTCGGCGCGAATGCCCTCGTAGTCGATCTCCGCGTCGATGCCGAACGCCTCGGCGACGATTCGCTTGTCGGCGGCCAGCATGTCAAACAGGCCGTCGAAGAGTTTCTCGTTCAACAGGTCAGCCATGCGCAGGCCGCGCCGCCCGATCTTGTCCTCGTAGCACGGCCCGATGCCGCGCGACGTGGTGCCGATGGCGATGCGGTCGGCCCTGCCTTCCGACATCTTTTCGACGAGCCGGTGGAAAGGAAAGATGATATGGGCGCGGTTGCTGATTGCGATCTTGGACACCGGGTCAAAGCCGGCCTTTTCAAGCATGGCGATCTCGTCGAGCAGCGCCTGCGGGTCGATGACCACGCCATTGCCGATCACCACCTGCTTGCCCGAGTGCAGCACGCCGCTCGGAATCAGCTTCAGGACAAATTTCTGCGAACCCACCTGTACGGTGTGGCCCGCGTTGTGGCCGCCCTGGTAGCGCGCCACCACGTCAAACTTCTCGGCAAACAGGTCGACGATCTTGCCCTTGCCCTCGTCGCCCCACTGCGATCCCAATACGATGATGTTGCTCATGGTTGAACTGCCAAACTTATTAGTTTATCCCACCCATCCCGTAAAAGCCCGCCGGAGAAGTTCCTCATGTTACGCTCGTCATTGATGCAAGTCTGCGATGTCTTCCTCGGAATGGGCGAATCGGCCTTTGGCGATCTACTCAAGCGGATCTCGATCAGCCGCCTTCGAACGTATCAGATTTACGAGCACCTCAAACTCCGCACCCGGCTCCTCAAGCTAAACACGGAGAGCCTTCGCAAGGGCGCTCCGCGGCTTTGGGCGCGGCTCACCGAGCAGGACCAGGACCTCGCCGCGGACCTCGCCCAAGCCATCCTCGTCTCCCATCTCGACATGCTCATCGCCGCACTCGACACCCTGGGCATCGAACATCAGGACGGATTCTTCTCGAAAGACGCCGACCTCTCCGCGCAACTCTCCGGCGACTGGCAGCAGTCCACCTACGATGCGCTAAAGGACAAGTTCCCCCCCACCGTCCTCGAGTTCTACCTCAACCACCTCGGCGCCGAATCGGGCCACGCCACCGGGATGTTCAAGCCGGCGTAGATGTCCCTCCGCGAGGCTTCTCACCCAGTGGATGTCGGAAAGATCCGCGCTGCTTTCGACTGAGTTGAAGCCTGGCACTGCGCGTTCCGCCAAACCCTGGCGGCATGCTCTCCCCATGAGGCGTATCCGTAACTCCCGTGTTTTCACAAAGCGCGTGACGCTTGGTCCCGGCGAGCCGCTCCCGTTAGTGGGCGGTATGGTGTTTCGTACCTCGCGCTGACGCACGAGGCTCGCTGGAATCGAGGCGATTGTGTAAGTCACGTGGCTCGCTGGAATCGAGGCGCTTGTGTGAGTTCAGTGCTTTCAATAGAGCTACCGGCGGGGGCCTCTTGGCGCTCATGGCGCGCGACGCGCGTTTTGGACTCCGGCCGCGGCCTCGGACGTGGGCGGCAGGCGATTTGCATCGCGCCTTTTGACCCGAATCAGACCCGCGCGTATGCCCGGACGTGCGATGCCCGCACGATCGGATCGGCGATCTCTTTCAACTGCTTCCAGTGCAGGCTCGATCCCAGCTTGCTGTCCGATCCGGCAGCCAGATTCGAACCGCCCCAGATCTTCTCATCCGGCTGGTCCTCGGCCGCCTGGAACGCTTCGATGAGCTTTGGAATGTCGAAGATATCCTCGTCGTACGGGGAACCGCGGATGATGCTGTAGGTATAGCGCCCGCTCGGCCGTTCACAGATCAGGCTGATCAGGTTGGTGTGTCCCTGGCTGGCCAGCACCAACCGGGAGAGCGGGTCGCCTTTCTCATCGGCGATGACGAAATTGTAAGGGGACCGGTAGAGGATCTCCGGCTCCACGGTGATCGGCGTGACCCCCGCCTGGCCGTTCAGCAGCGCCAGCAGCCGGTCACAGACCTTGCGCACCGTCCCGCGCACCACCGCCTCGTCGCCCATCACCTTGCCCAGGCGCCGCTGCTCCCGGTAGGGTTCGAAGACCCATGTGAAGTGGTTTTTCACCAGATCGTCCAACTTCACCGGATACAACCCGCCGCAGACGTCGATCTTGTTGTTGTACTGCACGATCCAGCGCAGCAACGGCATGCCTTCGGCGCGTTCGAGCATCCAGTGGTATTCGAGCACGAACGCCGCCAGGCAGACATCCTGGTCCGCGTTCCACACAAACACGGGGACCTGAGGCCTTGCCTGAAGCCAGCGCTCCATCAGCCGGCCCTGCCGTACGGCGATGTAGGCCTGCATGGCCGCGCTCATCGACGCTTCGCGGATCACTCCGGCGTGGTGGTCGAAATTGACGTGATGGCCCCGGTGCCCGGGCAGGTCGTCAAGCACCTCTAATGCGATGGAGTATTCAGGGGTGTCGCGGAGGAATTCGTCCCAGCTCTCGAAACGCTTCCTGGAAACCCGAAGGTCGATGTTTGTGAACAGACTATCCATGGAGTTCAGCGGAGTCCGCTAGGCGCATTGGTTTCGTTGCCCCGCCTTCGCGGGGCCGCGTCTCCATCGTTGCCGAGGATTTTGCCTCGTGCCGTGCCGCGCCTTGCGCCTCATGCGTTCCCATTCTTGACTTGTCGGAATCCCGGCGTCAACTGCGCCGGGCCTCTATTAACGTTTACACCTTTTCACCTTATGATGTAGGAGTCATCATGCTCAGACTCGCAAAGTACTCCATCGGCGCCGGCGACCGCTTCGCCCGCCAGGCCGTTCCCCAGCTTGAAGCCTGCATCGAGGCCACCCATGCCGGCATCGAAGTGATCCCCGTCTGGAACAAGTCATACCGCGAGCATTCCATCGTCGGCTCGCATCCCCCATCGGCCCGCGAAGCGGCGGAGCGCGCCGTCCGGGACCTCGGCTGGGTCCGTCCCTGGCATACCGACGCCGACCACATCCACCTCGGCAATGTGGACGGCTTCATCGACTGTTCGGACTTCTTCACGATCGACGTTGCCGAAGACATCGGCGGCGCGGTTGATGCCTCGGAGATCGGCGCTTTCGTCTACCGGCACGGCGAACTCCTCCAGCCCATCACCGTCGCTGGAATCGACTCCCCGATTCACCTCCCGCAATCGGAACTCACCCGCATCGCACGCAAGTATCTGCCGGCCGTTCGCGCCGCCGGACGCATCTACCGCCACATCTTCGAAGCCCGCCAGGAACGCCCGTTCATCACCGAAGTCTCGATGGACGAAACCGACATCCCGCAGACCCCGCATGAACTGCTCGTCATCCTCGCCGCCATCGCCGATGAAGGCATCCCCGCCCAGACCATCGCGCCCAAGTTCACCGGCCGCTTCAATAAGGGCGTTGACTACGTGGGCGACCCTGTCCAGTTCGAGCGCGAGTTCAACGCCGATATCGCCGTCGTCGCCCACGCCGTCAGCGCTTACGGCCTGCCGTCGAACCTGAAACTGAGCGTCCACTCCGGCAGCGACAAGTTTTCCATTTACGCCGCCATCCACCGGGCCATGCGGACACACGACGCCGGCGTCCATTTGAAGACCGCTGGTACAACCTGGCTTGAAGAACTGATCGGCCTGGCCGAATCCGGCCCGGCAGGACTGGCCCTGTCGAAGGAGGTCTATTCGGAGGCGTTTGCCCACCGCGAAGAACTCTGTGCGCCTTACGCCTCGGTGGTCGACATCGATCCGGGCAAACTGCCGCCGCCGGAAACGGTGAACGGCTGGACTGGCGAGCAGTACGCCGCCGCCCTGCGCCACGACCAAACGAACCCTGCCTACAATCTCCACCTCCGCCAGATGCTCCACGTCGGCTACAAAGTCGCGGCGAAGATGGGAGACCGGTACACGAACATGCTCGACGAAGCCGCGGATTCGGTGTCCCGGAATGTCAAGGCCAATCTCTGGGAACGACATATCCGGCCTGTCTTCCTGGGCGGCTGATCCCGGTTTCGGGCCACTCCAAAGTCCGGCATTTGTGATATCAGTAGAGGTGATCGCGATTGCCGATCAAGGAGTCCTTTTACCATGAATAGCCGTAGAACGTTCATGTTCGGCGCCGGCGGCGCCTTCGTTTCGCACCTTGGCGCGACCAAGGCGATGTCGGCCAACGACAAGGTCCGCATCGCCGTCCTTGGCGTCAATGGCCGCGGCAAGGACCACATCCAGGGCATCATGAAACAGCCCGACGCCGAGATCGTGTGCCTGTGCGATCCCGACATGGAAGTCCTCACCAAGCGCCAGGCCGAGTTTGAGAAGGCCTACGGCAAGAAACCGGCCATCGTGCAGGACCTTCGCAAGGTCTTCGACAACAAGGAAATCGACGCCGTCACCGTGGCAACGCCCAATCACTGGCACGCATTGGCCGCCATTTGGGCCTGCCAGGCCGGCAAGGACGTCTATGTCGAAAAGCCCGGCGCGCACAACATCTATGAGGGCCGCAAACTTGTCGAAGCCGCCAGGAAGTACAACCGCATCGTCCAGCACGGCGTCCAGTTGCGCTCCTCCGAAGCCATCCGCGAGGCGGTTCAACTGCTGCGCGACGGCGTGATCGGCGATGTTTATATGTCCCGCGGACTTGTCTTCCGCTGGAGACCTTCCATCGGCAAGAAGGGCGTCGAACCTGTTCCCGCCAACCTCGACTACAACCTCTGGACCGGCCCCGCCCAGATGGAGCCGTTCTCGCGCCGTATCGTCCACTACAACTGGCATTGGACCTGGAACTACGGCAACGGCGATGTCGGCAACCAGGGCATCCATGAGACCGACCTCTGCATGTGGGGCCTCGGAGTCGGTACGCTGCCCTCCAAGATCACCTCCATGGGCGGCAAGTTTACATTCGACGACGACAAACAGACGCCCGAAGTCCAGACTTCGCTCTATCACTATCCCGATCAGAAGAAGATGATCCAGTTCGAGGTCCGCCACTGGTGCACCAACATGGAAGACGGCGCAGGCGTCGGCAACATTTTCTACGGAACGAAGGGACACATGGTCGTCAAGGGCTACGACACCTACGAGGTCTACCTCGGCCAGAAGCGTGAGAAGGGTCCGTCGCGCCGCGCCGGCGGCGACCACTACGCCAACTGGATCAAGGCCATCCGCAGCCGCAAGACCTCTGACCAGCACGGCCCGGTCGAATCCGCCCACCTCTCCTCGGCGCTGGCCCACCTCGGCAACATCTCTTACCGCCTTGGCCGCGTCCTTACCTTCGACCCCGTCAAGGAGACCTTTGCGGGGGACGCCGAAGCCAACAAGATGCTGACCCGCGACTACCGCAAGGGGTTCGTTGTACCCGCAAAGGTCTGATTCCCCAGCGAATCCATTCGAGAAGGCCTCCCCCTGGCGGCCTTCTCATGCTGGTTGATCGCCGTTTTCAGACTCGCAAACCCTACTCAACCGTCAAAATAACTTCAGCCTCCTGTTAATCGGCGGACCTGAAACAGCATTTTTATGCTAATCTACTGATCTCATGTTGATCAGAAGCACATCCCTCCTGACTCTGGCGGTAGCGGGACTGGCCTTTTCTTCTCTCGCATCCGCGGACGAAATGTTCTTGCGCCCAGCTGGATTGGCGCCCCGGGCTGAGATTCTCGCCTCGGAGGTGTCTGGCCCGGTGTCGCAGAAAGCCAGTCGGGCGGCAACCCTCACCCCGAACGCGTTTATCGGCACAACCACGCAGGTGTTCCCGCACATCGCCATCGGCGAGTCGTGGGAGACCGTGATGGTGGTCGTCAACCTGAGCAACGTCGCTGTCGATTACACCCAGGATTTCTACAACAGCAACGGCACCCCGATGCTGGTGAGCTTCCGGACCTACCCCGAGAATGTAGTTACGTCGGCCACGCGTATTGCCGCCCGGCTGCCTCCGGGCCAGAGCTTCAACTTCGCGCTGTTCGATGACGGCCGTCCGCTGCGGATCGGATGGAGCACGCTGAACCCGCCGTCGGACTCGGTGCGTCTGGGCGCTTATGCGGTCTTCCGCCAAAAGGTTCCTGGCCGGCCCGTATTTGAAGCGCTGGTGCCCCTCAGCGACTTCGACGACCACATATTTGCGATGCCCTTCGACAACATCGAGGGCTTCGACACCGGGATGGCGCTGGCGAATCCCGGCTCGAACCTCCCCACCACGGTCAGGCTGCAATTCAGGGACCTGAACAACGTGCCGATCCTGACGGACAACATTACGCTCCCGGCGCGCGGGCACACCGCCTTTTCCTTGAGCAGCAGGTATCCCTCGCTTGCGGGCCGCCTGGGCATGGTCTGGGTGGATGGCAGCACGACCCGGCTATCGGCGGTCGGCTTGCGGTTCAACCTGGGTGGTGGCGGCGCATTCTCGACAATCCCGATCATGAACTGGGCCGGGATGTACCCGTAGCGTCTACACCGGCGGAGCTGTGTGCAGGGACTCCTGCGTCTCGTATGTGCGCCAGGACGCCAGCCTTGGCCGAGCCGGCCGGTCTCGCCCGGTGTGCAACGCGCGTTGGCGAAGACGCGCATGACGGGCGATGGAATAGGCCGGACCCGCCGGAACAACCTCTTTTATTGGCGTCCAGCCCGATCAACCTGCGCGAAACGGGCCACTTCTCCCCAGTGGCGCACAGATCCAACTTGACCGGAATTGCCATCCGCCCGGTTCGAGTTCGCGGCCGCCTCTTTCTTTTACCGGCCGAGATTCTCGTAGATCTTCACGTTTCCTGTCGATGCGCCGGCGCAGGCGATGTCTGGCCGCCCGTCGCCTGTGTAGTCCTCGATCCTGCAGTCGGCTGCCGCCATCCCGCCGTCATCGAGCACACGGCTCCGCCAGTTCATCCCCTTGCCGTCCGTCGCCTGGTAGATGGTCAACTTGTGGCCCTTCCCGCGGAAGCCGCAGACGATTTCATCCCGCCCGTCTCCATCCAGGTCGCCTACCGCCAGAGCATGGCCGTTGATCATTCCACTCTCGATCACCACCCGCGTCCAACGCTTGCCTTCCGGGACATAGACGGCAACCTGGTTGCCGTGCCACGGCTCAATCGCCGCCAGAAACCGCCGCTTGCCCAACTTGCCCAGCCGCACCTCGCTGCTCCCGCACTCCGGGCACGCCCGCTCGTCGCCCTTGGATATTTGCGTCGCTTTCGCGATGCCGCGCCTGTCCCGCTCGATGCGGTGCAGCCCCAGAAAACTCGCCGTCAACAACTGCTCCCGCCGCTGGCCGTTCCAGCGGACTGGCACGATCGCGTGGAGAATCCCGTGCAACTTGCCGTACAGCAACTCCCGCTTCCAGACTCCAGGCTGGTACACATAAATCGGCACGTCGTCGTCATTGAGCGGCGCCCGCGCCTTCATTCCCACCATCGGACCCAGCAGCAGGACCTTCTTCCCGTCGCCCTTGAAATCGATGAACCGGACGCGATGAGCCGTCGGCACGCGGTCGATCTCCGTCATCGTCCACGGACCCGCCGCATCCTTGCCTGATTTCAACAGGGCCACATTCCCAACACTGCGTTCGGGACTCGATTCGAACCGGTAAGCCAGCACCACCTCCGGCCGGCCATCGCCATCCACGTCCCAGGCGTCGGCGTTCAACTGCCTCGGCACGCCGGTCACCATGACGTGACGTTTCCAGCCGGGGTTCTCATACCAGGCCAGTTCCGACGCACGTTCGTCCATGGCAATCAGATCCTTCCTGCCGTCTCCGTTCAGGTCGACCGACAGCAACTGATACCCCATCTTCAATTCAGACGTCACCAGGATCTCGCGGAAGCGCGGCAGTTCACCCGCCACCGCGCACGTCAATGCGAGCAGGAATCCGACTGTCTTCATGACGCTCACCCTCCAGGATCAGTCAGGCCGCGACTGAACGAGTCCCAACATATCGCAACTGACGGCGCAAAACTCCCTTCTCAGGTCCCGTTCGATGGTCGGGATCAGGAAATCGAGGCACTCCCGGCGCTTCGTCCCGATCAGGCGCCCACATGAGGCATTCGCTTTTGGCGCCCGGACAGGCGTCTTCAGCGCGCGCCTGCATCAAAGATCCACGATGGAATCTCAAGCACCGGGAATCCGCGATCGTCATCAATCCGGCAACGGTACAGCAGCGGACCATTCCGACTCCGACCCGCTTGCGAGAGGACTCGCCGTCCATGCCAGGGATGGAACGGGTAGCGCACTTCACGGACATCGGTAATATGCGTGTTTCGTTGCCCGGTTGTTCAACCGCGCCCGCCCGCACTCGGCGTTGGGGCCAGGAATTCCGGCACCACCTTACGCCGGAGTTCCGGCCGGCCCGGGCAGGCATAAACTCCCCTCTGGGTATCGCGTCGAATCGACGCCAGTTCGCGGAGGGCTGCACCACGAACATCGGGTACGAGAAGCAGGTTGCGCAGCGCCTGACGCAATTTTTGCGGAGGACAGCTGGCCAATGCCAACTTCGGGTTCATCACAAACCCACCAAACGAGGGCCGGACGATCCGGGCCGCCCTATCTATCGGCTGGTGACGATTGGACGGCAGTTTGTTGTATACCTCAGCGGCAACCGGGGCGTCTCGACTACCATAGTAGATGGTGCGCAGCCTGAGGCAGACGTCCCGCAAGTACGCGACGTGTGCCCAAGGTTGCTGAAATCTTGCCCGGAGGTTCGCCCATCCGCAGGGGGGGCGGACTTGTGACTTTCGGGCCATACACAAAGTGAAAGGAAGCCGACTGTAGTGCTTCGATATTTCAACCTCGCTGGCGGGATGCTGATTCTCGCCGCGGCGACCCTGTCCCCTGCCCTGGCTCAACAAGAGGCCTTCCATAAGAAATTTGAAGTCGGGTTCCGCGCCGGTTATATGCCATTGAAACTGCTGCGGAACGCCGACACGACCACCTCGTATCCGCAGTTCATTCCCCCGCTCGAGGTGAAAGCGACATCGAGGCCGCAGGGCAGGCCCGTGACAGTCGGTCCGTCGCTGGTCTATCGCTTCAACGACAAGTGGGGCTTGGGTGTGGATGCGTTGTACCGCAACGTCGGTTATGACGAATTGATTCTGACCCAGACCATCGTCGATGCCGGCAAAACGGCTGAATCGTATGGCTACACGAACGAGCGGACCAGAGCCACTTTTTGGGATGTCCCTCTGCTGCTGCGCTACACCAGGTACCAGCAGAAGGGGTGGCGTCCCAGGACCACGGGAATGTTGGGCGTGTCGACGCGCTTTGTCACCGGCATCGATAGCTATCGGGAAATCGTGAACAGGAAAGCGAACGTCTATCAGACATCCGAGCCGATCAAGCCGGCATACAAGACCTCTCCGGGCGCTACCGTCGGGTTGGGCGTGGAATGGCGGGATGAGATCGGCGTCAAGGTGAGCGTGGAAGGCCGCTACACGCGGTGGCAGCGCGACGTGTTCAAGAACGGTCCGACGACGTCCACGCGCAACACGCTGGAAGTCCTGGTTGGGTTCTCTTTCTAGGGTGGCGGAGCAAGGCAAAATGCGAATGAAGATCTTTCCAATTGGACTTATGCTGCTGGTGAGCGCAGCCGCCGTCGGGCAGGAGTCGGCATCCCTTGCGGGCGGTGTCGTCGATCCTGAACTGGCCTATGTCGCCGGCGCCAAGGTGGCCTTGTCGGACCTCAATCGAGGCACCAGGACCGGGACCGTGACCAATGCCAATGGGCTATATGTGTTCGAAAGCATGCAGCCGGGCGTCTACCTTCTCGAAGTCGAGAAGGAGGGTTTCAAGACGCTGCGCGTTGAACGCATGAGGCTCGGCTCACGCGACCGCGTGTCGCTCACCGTAAGGCTCGAAGCAGCCGAAGACGGCAAGCAGGCCGTGACCGTGCTGGCCGACGTGGAAGCCGTCTCGGTGGATCTCTCGTCGGCTGTCGCCGTCGAGCGCGAATACGCTGAGAATCTGCCCATCAACGGGCGGAACATCCAGATGTTGCTACTGTTCATGCCCGGCGTGGTCAACCCCGCGGGTGGCGTGGGCGGGGTGGATGAACTGAACGTCAACGGACTTCGCGCGACAGCGAACTACTACATGGTGGACGGTGTCAGCGCCAATCGCGGCGCCAGCGGGCGCGGCGGCATGCAAGGCGCGGGAGGAGGAGGTCGAGGCGGACGAGGCGGAGCCGGCACTTCGGCCGGACGCGGATCGGCGACTGGATTCGCCAATGACCTGCTCCCGCTCGAAGCATTGGAACAGGTCCGGGTCCAAACGTCAACCTTCGCGCCCGAGTTCGGGCGTACCCCCGGAGCGCAGATCGCGCTCACATCGCGCGAGGGCACGAACCTGTGGAATGGGTCGTTCTTTGCAAACTACGGTATCGACTCGCTTGCCACCAGCGACTGGTTCGCCAACCGCTACGGCCTGAAGCGCAGCGAATTGAAGCACCAGAACTTCGGCGCATCGGCCGGTGGACCCATCGTACGCGACAGGACCTACTTCCATGCCGCCTACGAGGGCCTTCGTTCGTCACACCCTGAAACGTCCATCAACAACGTCCCGGCCGCCGCTTCACGGCTGTCCGCTTCGGCCGTCCTGCGCCCCTATCTGGACGCCTTCCCCGTGCCCAACCTGACATCCGCGATCTCGGGCGTCGGCATCTTCGCTTCCACATTCTCCAATCCGTTCGACGCCGATTCGGCCAGCGTCCGGGTTGACCATTCGTTTTCCGGCAAATTGCGCGCCTTCGTGCGCGGCAGTTGGATGCCGTCGGAGAGATCCTATCGGGGCGATGAACTGACGACGGCGAACGTGGTCACGAAGGCCGACAACAAGCCTTGGACTGCCACCGGGGCGCTCACATGGACGCCCACAGCTCAAACGTCGAACGACCTTCGCTTCGGCTTCTCGAACAACGTGATGACGACGGGCGTCACCATGGACAACTTCGGCGGCGCCAAACCGCTCAGTTCGTCGCTCATCTTCCCAAGCGGAGTCACCGCCTCGAACGCCGAATACCGGCTTGGCGTCCTCGGCTTGTCCGGTTACTCGGCCGCGGGCGGCGTCAAGACGGAACAGATGCAGTGGAACGTGGTCAACAACCTGACCATGATCAAGGCAGCGCACACCTTCAAGACCGGAGTCGACTTCCGCCGTACCAGCCCGACTTACTTCCAGCGCCCCTACGCCACTGAGGTAACCTTCAACGGGCTCTCCGGCAGCGACGGCGCGCTGCTTTCGGGCACCGCCACGGCGGCCACGGTCAGTTCCAGCCTGACCCGCGTCGAGCCTGTTCTAAACAACTTCTCTTTCTTCTTCCAGGACAACTGGAAGGCTGACGACAAGACCACCGTCACCTATGGCTTCCGGTGGGACGTCAACCCGGCGCCGGACGTACGAAGTGGTTCGCCCCCCTTCGCCCTGGCCTCGAACGCAAGCACGGTCACCCGTTTCAGCCCGCTCTACAAGACCCGCTGGGCCGATATCGGGCCGCGCTTCGGCATGGTCCACCAGCTCGAAAACACGCCAGGCTGGGAGGCCGTGCTCCGCATGGGCATAGGCGTCTTCTATGACCTCGGCTACGGTTCGACGATGTATGCCTTCAACGGCGTGCCCTACTCGAGCCAGCGCAACCTGACGGCGACGGCATTCCCTCTCACTGCCGCCAACATCGCCCCGCCGGCGTTGCCCGCGACGAAGCCCTACGGCCAACTCACCGTCTCCGATCCGCTGCTGCAGTCGCCGCGCATCACACAGTGGAACATCAGCCTTGAACAGACAATCGCCCACAAGCAGACCCTGACCATGTCCTACATCGGCACGCAGGGCCGGAAGCTGATGTTGACTGAAACGCAGGCAGCGTTCTCCCCCGATTACGAGTTTCTCCGCCTGACCACCAACGGAGCGGATTCCGACTACCACGCCGCGCAGGTCCAGTACCGCCGGCGGTTTTCCTCCAACCTGCTGGCACAGGTCAGCTACACTTTCGCTTCCTCGGTCGACAACCTGCCGGCCGATACGAGCCGCGGCGGCTTCGCAACCGCCCTTTCCGACGAGCGCGGAGCCTCGGATTTCCACGTGCGCCACAACCTGGCCGCCTCCGCCAACTATCGCCTGCCCGGTCCTACGACGGGCCCATCAAGCAGGATTCTCGGCGGCTGGTGGCTCGACAGCGTGCTGTTCGCCCGCACGGCCATGCCGATGGATGTCCTGAGTCTCTCCGCTCGCACGACCGAAGACTCCAGCGGCAAGGAGAGCATCACCGCCTTCGCCCAGGTCCGTCCGAATTATGACGGAAAGAACGAAGCCTGGATCAAGGATGCCAGCGCACCCGGCGGACGCCGCCTGAATCCCCTGGCTTTTACTGTTCCCGTAGGGTTCACCCAGGGCAATCTCGGCCGGAACGCCTTGCGCGGCTTCGGGGCTCTGCAATTGGATCTCGCGTTGCGCAAGCAGTTGAGCTTCGGCGAGCGAATGAAGGTCAACATTTTCGCGCAGGGCTTCAATATCTTCAATCAGGCCAACTTTGCCAACCCGTCCACGCAGGAGGGCGCCAACCTGGCCAGCCCGATCTTCGGCTACGCCACCAGGACCCTGAACCAGTCCGGCGGCGGCGGAGCCGGTTCGATGTATAGGATTGGCGGCCCCCGCACGATGCAGGTGGGTTTGAGATTCACGTTCTAAGCGAGGAGCAGTCAAGTTGACCTCATCCATCTTCAATACCGTCCCGGCCGCGATTCTCATGGCCGCAATGTCGCTGGCGCAACAGCCGGCGGCCCCCCCTGCCCAGCCTGCCACGGCTCAGCCTGCCCCCGCGGTTGAAGTCAGAAACTGGCGCGCGGGAGTGAAATTCAGCGGACAGTTGCTGAACCTGTTCAACGAGTCCCGCCTGGACACGTTTGATTCGATCCCCTGGAAATACACATCCGCGAATACGACAGACATCTCCAACCACCTCGGTTTCGGCCTCACCGCCGCCTACGACATGAGCAGCCGCGTGTCGCTGAACCTTGATGTTCTCTACCGCCGCGCCGGTTTCCGGTCGGGCCTCGAAATCACCGAGGGCGTGGACAATCCCGATACGACCGTCGATGAGCGCAAGTTCACCACCGGTTTCGAGCAGACCAAGGTGGACTATTGGGACCTGCCCGTCACTCTGCGCATCCATGACGGACCGGCGACAAACCGCGTACGCGCCTTTTTCGAACTCGGCGGGACTCTCCGCCGGACCGCCAGCGTCAGAACCTACACCGAAACCGGCAGGCCAGGCGTCACCAGCGTCGTGTCCACCTCACCGGCCAAGGTCTCCAACCCCAACACATTGGGCGGAACCGTTGGCGCGGGTTGGGATTGGCGCACCGCGCGGGGCGTCCACTTTGTCCCCCAGATGCGCTACACCTACTGGCTGAAACCGGTCTTCAACATGCCGACCACCCGCAGCGCCCGCAGCCAGATCGAATTCCTGATCGGCATCACCTTCTAAGATCCGCAGCCCGTCAAGGCTGCTTTCAGGCCCCGGCGCGTTGCCCGCCCCGGGGCCTGCACATGAGTCAAATCCGCAACTTGCATTTACTTCGCCGAACCGCTTATAGTCATAATTTCAGATATCGCAATTCTTTCACCCAATGCAGTATTAGGAAGGACCCCATGAACTCCTTGACCGAATCCTCCATCCCCGCCCTGCCGCTGGTAGCCCGCGGCAAGGTGCGCGACGTCTATGCCGTCGGCGACGACAAACTGCTGATGATCGCCACCGACAGGATCTCTGCGTTCGACTGCGTTCTGGGCTCGCCTATCCCGGACAAGGGCCGCATCCTGACGCAGATCTCCCTGTTCTGGTTCGAACTGCTCCGCGACATCGTCCCGCACCACCTCATCACTGCTTCGGTGGACGAATACCCGGCGGAACTGCATCCCTACCGCGACCAGTTGGAAAGCCGCTCGATGCTGGTGCGGCGCGCCAAAATGGTCGATATCGAATGCGTCGCCCGCGGCTACCTGGCCGGTTCCGGCTTGAAGGAGTACCGGGCAAACGGCACGGTGTGCGGCATCAGCCTCGCCCCCGGACTCGTCGAAAGCTCCCAGTTGCCCGAACCCATCTACACCCCCGCGACCAAGGAACAGGTGGGCCACGACATCAACGTCAGCTTCGAGACCACCGTGGAATTGGTTGGCGTCGAACTCGCCACCCGCCTGCGCGACCTGACGCTGGCCATCTACAAAAAGGCTGCGGAATACGCCCTCACGCGCGGCATCATCATCGCCGACACGAAGTTCGAATTCGGCTTCATCGACGGCGTCCTGACACTGGGCGACGAAGTCCTGACGCCCGACAGTTCCCGCTTCTGGCCGGCCGCTCAATACAAGCCCGGCGCCGCGCAGCCGTCGTTCGACAAACAGTACGTCCGGGACTACCTCGAAACACTCGATTGGAACAAACAGCCGCCTGCTCCCGTACTCCCTGATGACGTGGTCGCGGGAACCAGGGCGAAGTACCTGGAAGCCTACACCTGTCTGACGGGAAAGAGTCTTTGAACTGGTTTGACATCGCCTTACTCGGATTGCTGGCCGCCTTCGTCGCACAGGGCGTATTGAGAGGATTTGCGCGCCAGATCGCCGGGCTCGTCGCCCTGTTGCTCGGAATCCTGCTGGGCGTCTGGTTCTACGGGACTGCCGGTTCGTTCCTGCTGCCCTATGTGAGCAACCCGGCCATCGCCAAATTGCTCGGTTTCCTGATGGTCTTCGTCTCCGTCCAGATTCTCGGCGGCATCGTTGGAGGGTCGCTGGCGAAGGCGATGAAGGCAACCGGGCTTGGCTGGCTGGACCGCGCCCTCGGAGCTGGATTTGGCGCGGTGAAGGCGGCCCTTGTCGGAGTGGCGCTGGTGATGGTGATTACGGCGTTTCCTCTGAAACCCCTGCCCGACTCGATCGCCGGATCAAGGATCGCGCCATACCTGATCGACGCTTCCCATCTCGTCACCTACCTTGCGCCTCGTGAGCTGCGTGACGGTTTCGTCGAGACCTACGAGCGCCTGCGCCAATTCTGGATCCAGCAGGATCCCGGGACAGGCAAAAAACTTCCGTCCGCCGACGCCTGATTGACAGCCCTTTTTCGCATATCGCCGTGGCCTTCAGCCTCCTGCTGATAGACTGTGGTTGAAGGGTCATTCAGACGTGTCCACCACCGGGGGCGAGATCGAAATCGGCAACGCCAGGAGCGAGCGTCCGCCAGCGCGAAGTCTGGCCGGCACTCTCGGCGCGCTGATTCTCATCGTCGGCCTGCTCTACATCGGCCGGCTCTTTTTCATCGCCCTGGTGAGCGCGGTGCTGCTGGCCTTCATCCTCGAGCCCCTGGTGAATCTGATGATGCGGATCCGCCTGCCTCGAGGCCTGTCGAGTTTTATCGCGTCGGCGCTCATGATTATGGTCCTGTACCTCGCTGGCCTGATGGCGTGGTCGCAAGCGGTCGTGTTCTGGGACGACGTGCCTCTCTATACGCGCCGGGCGGCCGAATTGATGGACTCCGCCTCCGTCCGCATCGAACAGGTGGAAAAGGCGGCCCAGGAGCTGATGGTTCCGAAACGCCTGCGGGAAGAAGCGGCCCAGGCCGCTCGAGTGGCGCAGGCGGCGGAGGAGGCGAAAAAGAACCGCGGCACGCGCCGCCGGCCGGTGGAAGCGCCCATGCCGCCGCCAGTGCAGGAGGTCAGGATCCTGCAGGATGAAAGCCCGTTGGTCAACGCCGTTTACGACTGGTTGAGCCGTTATTCGAGCTCAATCCTCATCGCCTCGTTCGTCCCCTTTCTGGTCTACTTCTTCCTCAGTTGGCGCGACCATTTCCGGCGCAACTTCATGAACCTTGTGAAGGGCGAACAGCGTGAGATCATCCAGCGCGCCTGGGACGGCATCGGCAAAGTGGCCCGCGCCTATGTGGTCGGCAACTTCCTGCTGGGCATCCTGCTTTCGGTGCTGACCGCGCTGTTTCTCTACTACGTCAAAGTGCCGTACTGGCAGATCGTGGCGCCGCTCAGCGCCTTCCTCAGCCTGGTGCCCTACCTGGGATTGCCGCTGTCGCTTCTGCCGCCGTTCTTCGCCATGCTGCCGGTCTACCTGGGACTGCCCGCCTACGTTCTGGTCGGCGCCGTCCTCGCGTTCTTTCACTTGATGGCGCTCAACCTGCTCTATCCAAAGTTGGTCGGTGCGAGAGTCCACCTGAACCCGCTGGTGGTCACCGTGGCTCTGATGTTCTGGTACCTGCTGTGGGGCGCTGCCGGGTTGGTGCTTGCCATCCCGATCACCGCCGGCATGAAGGCCGTCTTCGACAGCATCCCCTCACTGCGAGGCTACGGGCGTCTGCTGGGCGATTAGTGCTTTGACCGCAAGATCAGGTTCTACTGGACGACCGCTCCGTCGAAAATCACCTTGCAGATTTTCATTACTTCTGGTGGCCAGAAGGGCCATGAGGGCTTGCTGACGCGCGCGGCTCCGATCGGAGCCACGACCGTGAGTGGTTTCCCGTAAAAGAGCAAAATCACGCGGTCACGGACCTAGCCGGCTAACAGCCGCTGGCCCCGCCTGCGCGTTCCATGAAATAGTAGGCCAGCATATGGCAGACGATCATGTGCCCATCCTCGATGCGGCCCATGTGCTGAACGCCCACATTGATCTCAAGCTGCGACAACCGGCCCAGTTGCCCGCCGTCGCGGCCAGTCAATCCGATCGTCTTCAACCCCGCGGAGTTGGCCCACTCGACCGCGCGAAGCACGTTCGGCGAATTGCCCGAGCCGGAGATCGAAATCAATATGTCGCCAGGGCGCGCAAAGTTCTTAAGCTGCTCGACAAAAACCACATCATAGGAGACGTCGTTCGAATAGGCTGTAATCGTTGCGAGCGAATCTGTCAGAGCCATCATGCGGAAGCGCTTGTCGCGGTTGTAGCTGGCGCCCTTCACCATGTCGCAGACGATGTGCGATGCCGTCGATGCCGAACCGCCATTGCCGCAGGTGAAGACCTGCCTGCCCTCGTTCAAGGCCTCATCGAGCCATTCGATGGCCGTCTGGACGCGGTCCATCGGAATCGTGCCGATGGCGCTCAGGAGTTCCTGCTTGTAGTTGGTTACGAAGTTACTCATGGAATCTGTTCCTTAACTTGGGCGGCAAGCTCGAATGCGCCATGGAGGACGCTGTCGTCGCCAAGTGCCGCCGGGACAACATCGACGCGGGCGCGCGACCAGGACGTGATCCGGCGGCCGAGTTCCTGGCGAAGCGGGAGAAAAAGGCTGTCGCCGGCCTTGGGGATGCCGCCGCCGATCACAATGCGCGCCGGGTTCAGCAGCATGATGGCGGCTTTCAGCCCCAGCGACAAATCGACGACATAGTTGCGCACGAAAGCCGGGTCGGCGAGAAGGACCTCCGCCGGACGGCCGTGATCGCGTTCCAGCCACAACCCGCAACACATGCGCTCGAAGCAGCCATTCGCGCCACATAGGCAATCGGGACCATCGGGGCGAATGGTCAGGTGGCCGATCTCGCCGGCATAGGAGTCCGCTCCGCGGTAGATGCCGTTTTCGGTGAGAATCCCGCCGCCAATGCCGGTCGAAAGCGTCATGAAGAACAGCGGGCGGCAGCCCCTGCCCGCTCCATGCAAGCCCTCGCCGAGAGCGCCCACGTTGGCATCGTTGTCCATGAGCGTGGGTGCGCCAAACGTGTCCCGCACGGTGGCGACGAGGTCGAAACCCTCCCAGCCTCCAACATGCGTCGACAGCACCACACTCTGGGTCGCGAAATTCACCGGTCCGCCGAAGCCGATCCCCACCGCCTGAATCGGTCCAGGAACATTCCAGGACGAAACGATCTCGGGAAAGCGCGCCGTCATCCACCGGGGACCGCCGTCGCGGTCCGTCATGCGAGACTCGCGGTGCAGCATCTTGCCCGTTTCGTCGAACAATGCAAGCGTGAACTTGGTGCCGCCGATATCGATCGCGAGGAAGCTCACAGCCGCGCCTCCGCCGCCAGGACTTCGTCCGGCGAGGCCGAGCCGGTCCCCTTCTTCATGATGGTGATCGAGGTCACCATGTTGCCGAACCGGGCCGCTTCCACAGGAGTCGCTCCGGCGGCCAGCGAAAGCGCTGAACCGGCCGCAAAACTGTCGCCCGCGCCGCAAATGTCCACCGGCTTCGACACCGGCACGGTCGGCGCCAGCGTCTCCATATCTCCGTCCATCACCAGGACGCCTTCCGGCCCGCGCGTGACCATCATCAGCGAATGGCCCACTGCGTCGCGAAGCTGGCCCAATCCGGCCACGCCCAGCCGGGCGCATGCCTCAGCGGCTTCGCGTTCGTTTGGTTTCACGATGACGTTGCGGAACCGTTCGATCCGCATCCGGGAATCGACGACTATAATGGGACTCCCCGGCCGCGCGGCGATCCCGGCAAGCGCCTCGCGCACAGCCGGCGTGACAACTCCACCGGACTCCGTCTCCGCCTGATCGGCAACCAGGATGACATCAACCCGGGACGCGGCCTGCCGCAGACGCGACACAATCTCCTGATCGATCGACGCGGGCGGCGGCGGCGAAACAAAGTCGATCCGTCCCAGATCCTCCTCGCCCGTATCCGCGTTCAGCAGTTTCGTGTAGGTGAACGTGGGTCCCGGCGAAGTCACCAGCAGCGACGCATCCGCCCCCACGCGAGCCAGCGCCTGGCGCAGCTCGTAACCATGCCCGTCGTCGCCCACCGCGCCCAGCACAAAGACGGTGCGGCAGCCCAATGCAGTCAGGTTGTTCGCCACCGTGCCGCCCGCGCCTGCCGTGATCTGCGTACTAATCACAGCGACGCGGTCGATCCCGGTTTCACGCGACGGCTCTGCGAGAGCCGGCGAATAAGTGCACCAGCGGTCGAGACAGATGTCTCCGACGACCAGGGCCCGCAGGCCGGCAATACGTTCGAGGATCTCTCTGGCGGTCATGCAAGTTTGCTCAAGATGGCTTTGCGCAACGCGGGCAATGTCGCGCGGTGGTCGCCGGCGAAGTAGAAGCTCTCGCCTCCGTCGGCCACCGTCCGCACGAGCAGCGTCTTGTGCGGCCGGAAATAGTAGCCTGGGTCGGTCTTCGGCAACTCGCGCCGGAAATCGCCCTGAATCGGCACCATGTCAAACACCGCGGTCGTGAACGACTTGATCTGCCGTCCTTCCTGGCGGGCGATGTTGCGGACCATGGCAAGCGCCTTCAGAAAGACTTCCGGCCCCATGATCGCCGAGCCGAAACTGAGCAGCAGCCCGCCCTCCAACCTCTCCATGACATTGGTGAAGATGAGGAAGTCGCGATAGCTGGTTTCGCCGAGTGAGGCCCCATCGCAGGTCGGGTGTTCGTGCAGGATGTCATAACCGATGCCAGCGTGTATCGTCACTGGAATGCCCAGCCGGTAGGCCTGCGCAAGCACGGACAGGTCCTTGTGCGGAAAATCGGATTCCAGAATCCGCCGCCCGATCCCTTCGCCGAGGCCCTCGCCCGTGGCCGCGGCGTCACGAATCCAATTGTTCAACTCGCCGGTCTCA
This sequence comes from uncultured Bryobacteraceae bacterium, assembly GCA_947084845.1. Classification (GTDB taxonomy): domain Bacteria; phylum Acidobacteriota; class Terriglobia; order Bryobacterales; family Bryobacteraceae; genus PNKE01. Next base: position 43,745 of record CAMTUE010000036.1, read on the forward strand.
CGCCACAGCCCGAACTCGCCCGACCGGATGTAACGCGCCACCGACTCGGTTGTCGCTCCAATGCGCGCCAGTTCGTAGTCGTGGATCATCCCGGCGCCATTCATGGCGATGATCGACAGCACGCCGCGTTCCAGCATGTCGATCATGTGGCGGTTCACGCCCGCGCGCAACAGGTGCGCGCCCATCATCAGAATGCGCGAGGATCCCCGCGAAACCGCCGCGGCGCAACGCGAAGCGACGGCATCCAGTTCCGGATGCGAAAACTCCGGCACCGCATCGTCGACGCCGACCCAGCGGTCCAGTTTCAGATCATGCGTGCGCTCCGCCAGCGGCTTGATTAACAGCCTGGAGCGGTCGAAGGTCGGGTATTTTGAAGGCATCTATTCAGGGAACAACAGCTTGAACAACGCTTCGTGCGCAAGGAAGTTGGGGATGATGTAGTCGGCGCCGACGCCGGCCAACCGCTTCCGCTTCCACTCATCGACAACCAGGCACTCCGGTTCGTCGGTCGCCACACCCACCGCCACGCCGCCCACCTGCTTCACATTCTCGATCTCGACATAGCCGTCGCCAAAGCCGAGAAACTCCTCGCCCTTGACGCCCGCGTTGTCGATCAACTGCTTGATCAGGATCGCCTTCGAGAAGCTCTTATAATCGTCCAGCGCCCCATACACGCCGCCGTCGAAGTAGTGATCGACCTGCAGCAGTCGCGCTTCATCCTTCACGAACTTGTCGTCGGTTCCGGATGCCAGATACATCTTGAATCCGCGCGCCTTCAGCCCGTCCAGCAACGCAACCGTTCCCGGCACATGGTACTTCTCCGGAGCGATCACTCCACTTCGCAAACCCGCGATCCGGTCCTTGATCTTCTCCATCAGCAGATCAAGGTACAGGTGCTTGTAGAAGAGGGGTTCCTTCGCCGTTCCCCCGCGCTTCTGGATTTCGTCGCAGAGCGCGATCATCTGGTAAATGGTCTGGCGCCCGGTGAGATGGCCCACGTACTCGCGGACCACTTCTGTCAGTTCCGCCTCGCTCTCGCCGGTCTTCAGGTCCGCCAGAATCTCGACCATCATGGGGACCATCACTTCCACCCATCCGGCCCGGATGAGCGAAACGGTCCCGTCGAAGTCGAACAACGCGACTTTGGCGTGCGTCGCCACGGCGTTAGGCCGGAGGCATTCGATTGAATTGTTCATCAAAGAGTTCAGAGTCCTTCCGCTGCGCGGCGGTTCGTCAGAGCCAGAGTTCCCAGCGCCCGGACCAAAGGACAAAGGCGGCGAGGATGGCGTTCGTTACCGCGTGGGCGAGGAACAGGTCGCCCAGGCGACGCGTCTTCACCAACCATCCATTATAAACCGCCCCGGCGACCAGCCCAACGTCCCAGTAGGGCCCGTGTACCGTCGCGAACAGGATCGCCGTGATCCAGAACGCGCGCGCGTCGTAGTGCCCCAAGGGCAACTTCTCGAAGTCGGGGCGCGCCAGCCACCTCATCAGCCAGCCGCGCCAGAATAGCTCCTCGACGATAGGCACCAGCAGCACCGCCCTCGCCACCCTCATCAGGATCGCCAGCACGTCGGCCCGCGCTTCCGCCGGCAGCGACGATTTCAACGACCCGGTGATCGCGTTCTGGAACAACACGCTGTCCCGATATCCGGGAATCAGCACGTCCGGCGCCACCCAAATGACGAATACCCCCACGCCCACCAAAACGCTCCACCAGGGCGCGGCGCACCGGAAATCGAGAATCCGCCGCGAAAAAACGATCAGCGCCGCCGCCGGCACAATCAGGCGCACCGCCAGTTCAGCCCAGTGCGGCAGCCCCAGATGCGGACCCACCGACAGCAGCAGCATGAAAACCGCGAATGGTAAAACCCAGGGCAGGGCTGGATGTCTGTTCATCGCTTTGTATGGATCAGGTTGTGCGAGCACACAGAGTCGAGGTTCTCCGGCTCATTTCAGCCGCTGCCGGCCGTCAGCCGATTTTCGCCAGCAACTCCTTGATCTTTACCGGGTCATTCGGCGCCGGATTCAGGCTAAGAGCGGTTTGAAGGCTCCGCCTCGCCCCCGTCGTGTCGCCCTTTTGGAAAAGAGCCATCCCAAGATGGAAGTGATACAGCGGATTGTTCGGAGCCTTGGGCAGAATCTCGCGGTAGATATTCACCGCGCTATCGTTCAACTGCTTCCGCAGATACACCCAGCCCAGCGTGTCGGCGATATCCAGATTCCCTGGCCTCTGCTGGCGGGCCCGCTGAGCGTATGTCAACGCGAGGTCGAGGTCCCGGCCCTCCTCCGCCATCATGTAGGCGAGGTTGTTCAGGGCGATGGCGTTGTCCGGCTGGTTCTTGACGATGTTCTCATAGAGAGGCAACGACTCGCGCTGCATGCCGGCAGCGTCAAGCGTAAGGGCGAGTTGGAGATTCACCATCGCGTTGTTGGGCTGCAACGCCTGCCCCTTCCTGAGCGTCTGCAACGCGTCCTGCGTCCGTTTCATCAGACGCTGCGTCTCGCCGAGCCTCAGATAAAGTTCCAGATTCTTCGCATCCCCTTCAAGCAGATGACGGTATTCCTGCTCGGCGGTCTGAAGATCGCCGACGCGCAGAGCGACATTGCCCGTCGCCATTCTCAGTGCGTTCACCTGCGGCTTGGCCTTGGACTCGGCTTTCAGCAACGCAAGCGCCTCAGGCCCGCGGTTCGTAGCCACAAGCGTCTCAGCCAGACCGAACAGCAGCCGCAAATCATCGGGAAAACGCCCACGCAATGAACGGAAGATCGCCTCGGACTCCGGGTACTTCTTTTCCATGAAGTTCACCAGCGCCACTTGGAATCGAAGGTCCACCTGATCGGGTGCTTCGGCCAGGTACTTCTCGACCTCCCGGCGAGCCAGCGTGATACTCCCGCTGTTCAGCAATCCGTTGACTTTGATGACCCGCGCCGGCAGGTTCTTCGGATCCAGTTGCAGCACGGCCTCCGCGGATTCGATGGCGCGGCCGAAGTCCTGCTTCAGCAGCGATACCTGTCCCAACCCGACATGCGCGGCCACGAAACTCTTGTTCTGCTTCACAGCCTCCGTATACTGCACGCGCGCCGCATCCAGGTCGCCCTTCGCCTGATACGCCCGGGCCAGGTTATACCGGATCACCGGATTCTGAGGCACTCGCCCCAGCAGCGCCTGCAGATCGTTGATGGCGGCGGCGCTCTTGTCGGCATCGCCTGATTGAAGCTGCATGGCCGCGCGCAGTGCGAGCGAGTTGTTGTCGTTAGGGTCATCCTTGACGATGCTGTCCATCGATTCCAGCGCCTGTTTCGGCTGCCCCTGGTAGAACATCATCACTGCCAGCCGCCGCCGGTGCTCATTTCTTCGCTCGGGCTCGGCTGTGGCCGCCTCTTCCAGGATCTTCTTCGCCCTGTCGAAATCCCGAATGCGGAAATACAGATCGGCCGCCTCGCTGCGGGCGTTGGGGATGGAGGACCCTTTCGCCAACAATTCATTCACTGTCCTGTCAGCATCCGCACGGCGGTTCGTTGTCAGATAGAAAACCGCCAGGGTCAGGTGAGAACGTGAATCCAGCGGGAAGGCGGCGAGTTTCTGCTTCAGTATGGACTCGGCCTTTTCCGGCTGGTTCTGACTGCGGTAGACGCTAACGAGGAAGTTGTAAGCGTTGGTGTACTTGGGCGATTCCCTGACCAGCCGCAGGGCGAGTTCTTCCGCTTCAGCCATCTGCTTGTTCCGGAAATACACCTGCGCCAACGCGAACAGGAGTTCGGGCTGCTTCGGCTTGATCTGGTCGGCCCTCTTGAACTGCAGGATCGCTTCAGGCAGGTCCTCTTTCGCAACGGCCAGGAAGCCCTTGAGCCGGAAGACGTGGTAGCCGTTCGGGTCGCCCCGCACCATCAGGTCCACCAGATCCTCGACTTCTTTCAACATGCGCCTGTCGTCTTTGTTTGCCGTGAACGCATACGCCGTCAGGTAGATGTCGGCCAGCTTGCCCGCCGCCTCATCCTGCTTTGGCATCAACTCAACCGCCCGGCGGTACGCCCCCACCGACTCCCGGACAGCCCCTCGCCGCAACTCCGCGTCCCCCAGTTTCAGATAGGCCTCGCCGAATCTTGGGTCCTGCTTCACCGAATTCCGGTACATCAGGACCGCTTCCTTGAACTTGCCCTGTTCGAAATACTTGTTGCCGTTCTCCAGGTAGCGGCGTTTCACCACTTCGGGGTCCCGGCTGCATCCGGCAAGGAGCATGAGGATTGCGGTGGCGGCAGTTATGATGAGGCTTGTTCTCTTCATGGTTTTGTCACTGGCGCTGGCGCGCCTCAGCCCTCCCCTTAAATCGTTATCAACATTAGTTGAACACAGGCCGAGGGTGCAGGCAATGGCGACGTTGGAACTACCCTCGGCGGATTCGCCCGCGAAGCTCCATGACCTCTGCTCTATTGCCGCCCCTCGACGGGTCATCTCGGCCCGCTCTGGCTTAACCCAGGCCTTTTACTACATGGCTCTAGCCTACCTCAATGCGGCCTCCAACTGGCTGGCTTGGCGCAGCGCCTCGATCCGTGCCCGCTCGAGTTCATACCGCGCTTCATGGAACGCCGCCCAGCGCTCCTGCTCGGCGATCCGCGCCTCCTCAAGCTGTTTCAACCCGGCGCGCCCCTCTTCGCTCTGTGCTAACAAGACCCCGACTTGCTCCCTCGCAAGATCGAGGTCGAGCTTTGCCACCTCACAATACGACTCCGCTTCTCCCACCCGCCGCCACGCCTGCCTCGACCCCGATTCGATCCTCCAACGCAAGGCCGACGCCTGAATGCGGATCCGCCTCGCCTCCAACTCCGCCTGCGACGCGACCGCCTCATCCTGCGGATTCGTAAAGAGGGGGATCGTGATCGACGCTCCGAGTTGCCCGTTATGACGCTGGAATTTGCGGAAGAAATCCTCGTAGTTGTTGAACTTCCCCAGTAGCGAATACTGCGCCACCAGGTTCACCGACGGCAGCCTCCGCGCGCGGCTCGCCTTTGCCGCCAGCGTCTGAACCTGCAGGTCCGACTCAAGCTTTCGCAGCTCTCCACTCTCCCGGACAGCCTGTTCCGCCATCTCGGTCTCGGAGGCCGGCAGAACCATCTCCCGCCGCTCTTCCAGCGCCGGACGAATCTGCTCTTGGGGTTGGAGCCCGAGCGCCTGCGCCAGCGCGCCCGAACTGTTGGCCGCGGCGCCGTCCAGCACACCAAGTCTCTGGCGTGCCCGCGCCAGGTTCACGCTCGCGCGCTTGCCCTCGATCGCCAACTCCTTGCCCTCGGCAATCCTCACTCTCACCGCGGCTTCCACCCGCGCCAGCGACTCAATCTGCCGCGCCGCGAACTCCCGTCCACGCACTGCTTTCTCCATCTCCAGAAACAGCACGGCGGTTCGCAGCGCCACTTCTTCCCGCGCCGCGGCCGCTCCCAGCCCCGCCCCGCGCGCCTGTTCCCTCGCCTGGGCCGTAATCAGCCGGCTCGACGAGTTGTACAAGGTGCGCTCCGCCCGCGCCTGAAAGATCGACGGAGCCGACCCATCCAGGCTCACAGGGAAACCGTATGTGTACGCCAGCCCGCTGCCCGCATACACCCTGGGCAGCAGTGGCTCGGCCACGGCCGCCACTCCCAGTTGGGCCTTCTGCTGATCCAGCCGCGCCAGCATCAGGTCCGGGTTCTGTTCAAGCGCCAGGTCGACGGCCTGCTTCAAGGTGAGCGTCCGCGTCTGCCCGGACACAATCATGGCGAAGAGGAGAAAAAGTGCGCAGTGTCGCATCACTTCAAAGCCTATCGCGCCTGCCCGTCCAATGAAACGATTGTGCGTCACCGTTTCAAATTGCGACACTGGGTTTCACCATGGACACGCCAACGGACCCAAGCGAGGGTACGCGCAACAACGGGCGCCGCCTGCTGCTCCGCCTGGCTTGTCCGGCCATCCTTTTGCTGGCCGTTTTCTGCCTCTACCACCGGTCTCTTTTCAACCCCGCCTACGCCATTCCCTGGGATCTTCCCGACTACCATGGCCCCGTCGCCGCCACCGTCTCGGCGGCTCTGCACGACGGCCGCCTGCCCCTCTGGGACCCTTACACCTACTGCGGAATCCCCTTCCACAACAACATCCAGGCCCAGATCTTCTACCCGCCCGCATGGCCCTTCTTCGTTCTCGGCGCGATCCGCGGCACGGCGTCGGTGACAGGACTTCTCGAATGGGAAGTCGCCCTGCACGCTTTCCTCGCCGGCCTGTTCGCCTTTGGCCTCGCACGCCGGCTTGGCCTGTCCACCTCGTCCGCCCTGTGCGCGGCGCTGCTGTTCGAGACGGGCGGCTACTTCGCCTCCCAGTCCCAACACCTCGGCGCCATCTGCTCCGCCGCCTGGATTCCTTTGGCTTGGCGGGCCGTCGTTGAATTGAATGACCGGGTCTCTTTTCGCTGGACCGCCATGCTTGCCGCCTCCTTCGCCCTCTCGCTGCTGGCCGGATTCCCCTCTGTGGGCCTTGTCCTTGGTGTCACCACATTCCTCCTCGCCGCCCTGCTTCGCATGAACTGGCGCGGTTGGATCGCATTCGCCGCCGCCTCTCTTTGGGCCGTGGCTCTCTCCGCGGTCCAACTCTGGCCTCTGGTCGAACTTCTCCCCCTCAGCCTCGCCTCGGACCGTGGCCTGTTGGCCACGGACCCGGGCGGCGTCCTGCCCGTCGCCTTCCTGTCCCTGATCAATCCCAATCTGGTCCCCGGACCGCTCGCCCACGATTCGACCTTTTACTACTACTACAGCGGCATCGCCCTGCCCCTCCTCGCCCTCGCCGGGTTGGCGCGCCGTGCACCCCACCGCTGGACCCTCGCAACGCTTGCCGCCACCGGAGCCATTTGGCTGTTGGGCCAGAACACCCCCATCGTGCCCCCTATCTGGCGCGCTGCGCCCGATTTCGTCCGCTCCGCCTCCTACCAGGAGTTCGCCTTGCCGGCCTTCCTTCTTGCCCTATGCCTGCTCGCCGGCCTTGGATTCGAATGGTTGCTGGCGACTCGGAAAACCTGGATCGCTGCCGCCGCCATCGCCGCCGCGCTCATCGACCCCTTGGCGGTCAACTCCCAAGGCCGGTTCCTGTCCGAACCCGCTCAAAACTACCCCAGGCTGGATTACGACTACTTCGAAGGCTCACCGCTCACTCCCCTCGCCCTTCGTTCCGCGCTTGGCGGCGCCACCCCGCCCGCCCGCTTCGAAATCTGGAGCAACACCCGGCGTTATTACGCCTACGCGCCTCTGCTGCGCGCCGCGACGCCAGCCGGAGACGATCCGCTTGTGCTCAAGGACTTCATCGCCGTCCGCCGTCGCTACGCGCCTTCCGCGCCTCATGAACGCTACGCCGAGGTCAAGGATCCCAACTCCGAATACCTCTCGCGACTCAACGTCGGCGTCCTGGTCGCCCAGGAGATCCCCGGCACGGGCCCGCCCGGCTGGCCCCTTGGCCCCCACGTCCACGGCCATTCGTTCTATCTCAACCCGCGCCCCGTCTGGCCCCGATTCTACCTTTCATCGGACGCGTCCACTCCGTCCGCCTCCGCCCCGGTTCGCGTTCTGCGTTACGAACCCGAACACGTCGAACTCGAAGCCTCTTCCCCCGAAACCACAACCCTGGTCAGTTCCGAAGCCTGGTATCCCGGCTGGAAGGCCACAATCGACGGATCTGAAGCACCGATCCTTAAAGTCAATGAGGCTTTCCGCGGACTGAAACTTCCGCCCGGCCGCCACCGCATCACCATGACCTATGCCCCGGATCGCCTGAAGTCCGGCGCCGCCGCCAGCCTCGCCGCTCTTGCCCTGCTGATCTGGGCGCTCACCCGCCGCCGGCCGGCTCACTCATAGCGCAGCGCCGTCATAGGATCCGTCCTCGACGCCCGGTACGCCGGTCCGAACGCTGCTAAAGCCACCGCGGCCAGAATGACGATCACGGCCCAAACGACCGTCGCCGGATCGTGCGGGGCCAATCCATACAGTTGCGCACGCACCAGACGGCTCAGCCCGTAGAAAAGCGGCAATCCCAGCAACGCTCCACCCAGCGCCATCTTCATAGCCTCGCTCAGCACCATCCCGATCACCGACCCGCGTGCCGCTCCAAGCGCCACCCGCAGCCCGATCTCACGAGTCCTCCGCTCGACCGAATACGCCATCACGCCATACAGACCAACAGCCGACAGCAAGGTCGCCAACACGGCGAACAAAAGGCAAAGATAAGCAACTACCCGTTCCCCGGCCAGCGATGCTTCCACGACCTGTTCCAACGTCCGGATCTCGCCCATCGCAACGCCCGGCGCCGCTTTTTCAATCTCTCGCCTGAGCGCCGGCGCGATGCCCGCCGCATCCATCGCCGTCTTGAGGTAAAACGTCAGCCCACCAAGGTCTTGAGACTGCCGCCACGCCAGGTAGGCGAACCGGCGGTCAGCCTGCCGCAGATCCACCTGCTTGGAATTCTTCACTACTCCTATGATTTCAAATGGCTTACCTCTATCGCCGATGGTGAACCGCCGGCCCAGGGGGTTCGTTTGGTCGAAGAAATACCGGGCGAACGTCTCGTTCACCACCGCCACCGCTTTGCCCCCGGCGGCGTCTTGCGGCCCGAATTCCCGCCCCGCCACCACGGGGATTTTCATGGCCTTAAAGAAACCCGCGCTCACCGTGTTGAACGCCGGGTTCATGTTCTCGTCTTCCTTGTGGCTGTAGCCCTCCACCCGGATCGTGCTCGACCAGTCGCTATTCGACAGCACCGGCACTTCGGCGCTCGCCACCGCCGCCACGCCCGGCAGCGCCGATAGCCGCTCCTCAATCGCGGCGTTAATCGCCGGAGCGCGCTCCAGCGGGTAACCGGCGCGGGAAACGTCGACGGAAAAGGTCAGCGTCCTCTCTACGGGAAATCCCGGATCGACGTTCCTCAGATTCAAAAGCGTCCGCGCAAAAAGTCCCGTCGCCGCCACCAGCAGCAACGAAAGCGCCACCTGTGTGACGACGAGAAAGCGCCGCGCCTTCAGGGCTCCGAAGGCGCCGGCCAGTGCCCCGCCCTGGTCTTTCAACGTATTCGCCAAGTTGCCCTTCGACGCCCTCAGAGCGGGTCCAAACCCGCTGAGCAGCGCCGCCGCCAGAGTCAGCAGCGCCAGAAATGCCAGCACCCGGCCGTCCAGCCTCCAATCCATCCCCCCCTGCCGCGCACCGGCAGGCAGCAACAATGAGATCCCGTCCATCGTCCAGGCCGCGACAAAGGCGGCCGCCAGCCCGCCAAGAACGGCCAGGACAAGGCTCTCGGCCAGCGTCTGCCTGAACAGATCCCCTCCGCCCGCGCCTAGCGCCAGCCGCACCGCCATCTCCTTCTGCCGTGCCGCCGCCCGCGCAACCAGCAACCCGGCAACGTTGGCGCAGGCGATCAATAAGACCAGCAGCGTCATCGACATAAGCACAATCGCCGGAGCGCCTGCCTCGCGCTTCAGCGTGGGGATCCCGCCCGCGCCAGCCTCCAATTCGATTCGTTTGGCCAGGAACGGCTGGGCGAACCGCGCCGAAGGCCGGGTCGGAAACTCCGCCAACTCCTTTTCAAGCAGCGGCCGGTAGACGGTCAACAAACCAGACTCCGCCTGTTCGATACTGATCCCCGGCTTCAGCCTGCCAATCAGCCCCAGCCACATCGAACGCCGGTCGGTGAGCGTATCCCAGGTCGGCGTAACCCATGCCTTCATCGTCACCGGGATGAAGGCCTGCGCAGCCCTGCCTCTTTCCACCCCAAAGAAACCCGCCTTTGCCACCCCGATCACCGTCATCGGATGATTGTTCATCCGGACGATCCGCCCGGCCACCTTAGGATCGGCTCCGAGATGATTTCGCCAATAGTCGTAGCTCAACACGACGACCGCGTGCCCGCCAACCGTCACATCGTCAGCCGGCTGGATCAGACGTCCAAGATGGGCCTTCACGCCCAGGACCTGAAAGTAATTGCCGCTCACCACCTCGGCATTAGCCGGCTCCGCCTGCGCCCCGGTCCGCAGGTTGACCTCCTCCGGGTAGCGCGCCGCCAGCCCCGCGAAGACCGGGTTGTTGTCGCGCAGATCCTTATACATCGGCCAGGAAAACGTGTCCCGGCCCGTCACCCGGCCCATATTCGTGCCCGGCGAAGATAGAACCACCAACTCCGAAGGCCGCTCGACCGGCAATGGCCGGAACATCACGTGATCGAGGAGAGTGAAGATCGCCGCATTGGCGCCCAATCCAAGCGCCAGCGAGGCGACCGCAATCAGCGCGAAGAGCGGCCTGCGGCGCAAGCCGCGGAGCGCGTATTTGAAGTCGGACATCCAATGCCAGGTCATGGTAAGAGGTGACAGAAAACCTTGCACCCTGGATGCCACTCTCTAACTTATTGACCTTGAAAGGATTCGCAAGACCGAGAGCGGCCCGCACAGCGCGGTTTCAGGAATCGCACGTCCCGGAACCGGACACTCACCCGCCAGCTTGTTTGAGCAGTCTCTCGGCTTCCTGTCGTGGCGGATCGTCGGGAGTCAGCGGCATGGCGAGGTAACGGGCGAGCAGGGTCCTGGCCCGCTCAGTGTTCCGTTTCTCTCTGATGAAGACCTCCGCCTGGGTAAACAGAAGCCCCTTGTCGTCGGGCCAGCGTCGCGACGCGTCGTCAAAGAGCGCATCGGCTTCCTTGGCCCTGCCCCGCCGGGCAAGGAAACGGGCCAGGTCGGCAACCTTTCCGGCCAACTGCGGTGCAAGCGAGGCGGCGCGGCGCAGTTGAGTCTCGGCGGCGTTGTGGTCTTTCGACCTCTCGGCAATCTGGGCGAGCGCGGTGTGGTATTCGGCCGCGTCGGCCTGCCTGATTCGCGGCAACAGACCCTGGGCCTTGTCCAGACCGCCTCCAAGGAGGCCAGGCGCATGAATGTAGTACTGCAAGAGGTCGTTGAGCGCTTCCAGATGGGCGGGGTCAAGTTCGACGGCCTTTTCGAACGCTTCCCGCGCACGGCTGGCGAAACCCGGCGCCTGAAACACGTTGGCATTCTCGGCCCGGCGGCCCCAGGCTTTGCCTAGCCAGTTCTGAAAAGTGGCGTTGCGAGGATCGGCCGCGACCGCCTTTTCAAAGGTCTCGACGGCCTTCTTGAAATCGCCCGCATGATACCAGCACCGGCCCGCCAGGAAGAGGGCCGCCGGTGTCCGGGGCTGGTCCTTCAGGATGACGAGTGCCGCCTGGTACCCCGTCTGCTGGTAAAGCCGTTCGGCCCGATCGAGCGCCGGTCCCTGGCCGTAAGCGGCCACCGCCAACAACACGCATGACAAAGCGGCCGCGATTGCCTTCGCTTTCATTGTCTTCATCTTAACGCCCGGCAAAGTGTTTCTCCCTATTCGGCTTGACGGTCCTCGTCAACCTTGCGTGACAAAAAACTGCGCACTACGGTGCAACGACTGCGCGCCAGGCAAAGCGACTTACGTGTTTTCAGCTATTTACAGTTGGACCGAAACGTGCTCCTCCATGAGCAGGAGGTCAAGAAAGACATGATCCTGAGATTGACACTGGCAATGATCCTGGCGGCCGGGGCGAGCTTCGCCATCGACCCGCCACAGGATTGCCCCACTCCTGGCCAAGGCCAGAAGCAGACACAAATGAAGGGCAAGCGCAGCGGACCGCAGGACGGTTCCGGCCGCATCCATCCACCTGGAACCGGCGGCGGCAGCGGCGCCGGCAACCGTGGCGGCGGCCAACGCGGCGGCGGCCGCAGGTAGCGGCAGACGGGAGGTGCAGGGGCCGCGCTGACGACCCCTGCATCCATCCGGCGAATTCGAAGCCGAAGCCGGCAAGCGCGGCCTGGGCGGCGGGATCAAAGGAACTCCCCCCCCATCCATTTCGTCATGATTGGATGTGACACGGAAGACGAGGAACCTGCGCGGCCCTGCCCTGGCCCTGATCATCCTGACGGCGGCATTGGGCACGTTAATGATGGCGGGTGCCGTTTTGGGCGACAACGCCATGCACGTCAGACGCGTTGCTCCGTCCCGCCCGTCCGAACCAGACGAACCCTCGATCCGCAGCCTGACGGCCAGAGCGCATGACGGCGTTCAACTGTTCGGGCGCTTCGTCAAACCGGAGCGCCGGGCCAAGTCGCGCTGCGCGATCCTCCTGCACGGGATCGGCGACAGCGGCGCGAACGGTCACGGACTCAGCCGGATGCTGGCCGATGGCGGCTTCGCTACGCTGCGAACAGACAGCCGGGCGCACGGCCAAAGCGGAGGCGCGCTGGCCACTTATGGCATCCTCGAACGGCGTGACGTGGCAGCATGGCTGGACCTGCTATCCGGCATGGACGAGTGCCGCGCAGGCATTTACGCGTATGGGGCGTCGATGGGGGCGGGCGTGCTGCTCCAGTCGCTGCCTGGCGAGAAGCGGCTGAAGGCTGTCGTGGCCGAGTCCCCGTTCTCGTCGTTCGCGGAAGTGGCGCGGCACCGGATCAGGAGTTTCTTTGCCTCGCCCCGGTTCGCCGGTGAACTGATCGCTCCACCGGTGGTTTTTGGCGGAATCCTGTATGCACGCATGCGCTACGAGGTGGATCTGGGCGATGCTGCGCCGGTTGAGTCCGTTGCCGGGGTGATGACACCGATCCTGTTAATCCACGGCGCTCAGGACCGTAACATTCCAGTTGAACAGTCGCGGGAGATTGCGAGCCGCAACCCGGCCATCCGCTTGTGGGTGGTGCAGGGAGCCGGGCACACGGAGGCATTCTCGAAAGCTCCGGAGGAATTCAGGCAGCGGGTCTTCGAGTGGTTCAACAACCATTGAGGCCGGTTGCGCCGGAGCAATCGGCTCGCTTAGGGTGAACGCATGGCAGACAGCGGCGAGTCGCGCGGTTCTTGGATCAAACGGCTGTCGAGATATGCGCTCCTGTGCGCTGGCGGTTGGGGGGCGTTGAGTTGGCTGGCTCACCGCTCGGTCTTCTACCCGATGAAGTACCCGGAGGGCTGGTGGCATCTGCAGTCGCGGATTGGGGCCGAAGACGTCTGGCTGACGGCGCAGGACGGCGTGAAGCTCCACGGGTGGTATGCGTCGCCGCCCGAAGCGCGTTTGGCGACATTGTTCCTGCACGGCAACGCGGGCAACGTGACGCACCGTATCCAGGCGATTCTCGCCATCCGGGAGGCGGGCAGCGCCGTGCTGGTGGTCGACTACCGGGGATTCGGCAAGAGCGAAGGCAGCCCATCGGAAAAGGGCGTCGCGCTGGACGCCGAAGCCGCTTTCGCCTGGCTGATTCAGAAAGGGTTTGAAGCGAATCGGATCGTCCTTCATGGCGAGAGCCTGGGGACGGCAGTGGCGGTCGACCTGGCAACGCGGAAACCCTGCGCCGGGATGGTGCTGGAAGCGCCATTTACCAGCGCCAGCCACGTGGCTGGAACGGTGGTCCCCGTCCTGGGCCGCACACTGGTGAACGGGTTCAATTCTCTGAGCCTCATCAAGCGAGTGAAAGTCCCATTGATGGTGATCCATGGAACGCAGGACGAAGTGATCCCCTTCAGGATGGGCAAGGAACTCTTCGAAGCCGCGAACGAGCCGAAGCGGCTCTGGGCCGTCGAAGGCGCGGGCCACAACGACATCGTTGAGACAGCCGGTCCGGCATACGCGGCGCGGCTGAAGGAATTTTACGCTTCGCTGGACGGGCGAGTAAGATAGTCGGCATGGAACGACGCGAGTTTCTGACTCTCCCCGTGGCGGCGGCCGCGATGGCCGCACCCGTCACTCCCCCGCTCGCCGGCAGGATCAAGGCCTTCGGCATGGACTGGGCGGTGATCGATGCGGCCGACTGGAAAATGGAGGGCTCCGGGGCCGGCGAAGCGCTGCACCTGGTCACGGCCCGGCCGCAGCAAAAGGATCCCCGGCGGCCGATCCAGTTTGCCCTGGCCGAGACTGCGCCGATCGGGAAGTTCACCATCGAGGCCGAGGTGAAGAAACAGGCTCCGCGAGGGTCGCTCATCATCGTTTACGCCTGGGAGCGCGACGGCTACTTCAACTACCTGCACCTTTCAGACGACACGGCGGAGAAGGTCGAAGTGCATAACGGCGTGTTCCACTGCTATGGCGGCGACCGCGTGCGCATCAGCCCGAAGCAGGGTCCGGCGACGCTGCCGACCGAGGGGTGGCATAAGGTCAGGATGACCTACGACGCGGCGAAGGGTCTGGTTGAAGCCTGGGTGGATGGACAGACCAGCCCGTCGATCAAGGCCGTCGATCTCAGCCTGGGCGCGGGCCGCATCGGCATCGGTTCGTTCTTCAACACGGCCGGTTTCCGTGGGTTCAAGTTAACGAAGGGGTGAGCGACAGGCCGATCCAGGGTCTTCCGGCAAGGCAGAGGCGGGGAGTTCGAATCAGGGGCCGTCGGCTCCAGCTTGGTATCCTGAAGTTTCCCGCATAGACCGCCATGTTTCTCAAAATTCTTTCGCACCCGGTTTTCGTCAACCTCAACTTCCACATGCCGATGGTGGTGGACCTGTCTCACCCGCTGGTCATGCTCGCGGGCGAGAACGGGTCGGGCAAATCGACACTGCTGTGGTCCATCCACTTCGCCATGAAGGGCGACCCGATGGACGGCTTCGTCTACAAGGTGGAGAACAAACCGGCCCTGCCGAAGGTCTTCCTGTTCGACGCCGAACAGCACAATCCGCGGATGCATCCTGAGCTGTTTGAAGGCAACACGCGGATGAAGGAATTCGTCTCGATGGCCAGCCACGGGCAGGTGATGCTGTCGATGTTCCAGGAGACCTTCCCGTCGCTGCCGGAAGGGACGCTGCTGCTGCTCGACGAACCGGAAATGGCGCTCTCGACATCGAACCAGCGCCGGGTTCTGAAGATGATGATGGAACTGGTGGACAAGAAGAAATTCCGCATCATCTGCGCGACCCACTCGCCGGTGCTGATCGACGCGCCCGAAACCTACGTCATCAATCTCGACAACCACATCAATCGCAACGTACTGCAAGGCGACATGGGCATGGAAGGATCATCGACGATCAATTAGCGGCTTCCTAGCGGTGCATCATGAAGCGCGACACGCTGATCGGGTTTTTCGAAACGGTTGCCTCGCTGAAGGGCGAGTACCTGGTCTATGACGACGGGTTCCGCCCGCGCAGCTACCCGTACCGGGAGGTGACGCGGGCCGCACGAAACTTCGCCGCGCGGCTCGATCAGGCCGGCATCGGCAAAGGCGACCGTGTCGTTTTATGGTCGGAGAACCGGCCCGAGTGGGTGGCGGCGTTTTGGGGCTGCCTGCTGAAGGGCGTCGCCGTTGCACCGATCGACGAGCGGCATTCGATCGAATTCCTTGAACGGGTCACGCGGATCACCGAAGCGAAATTGGTGCTGCGAGGCGAAGAGGTCGCGCTGCCGGAAAACTGGGCCGGACCGCCCGTCTGGCGGCTCACTGAAGCCGACTGGAAAAGCGAAGATGCGCGGTTCACGCCCGCCGACGTCAGCGCCCGCGACACGGTTCAGATTCTGTTCACGTCCGGCGCGACAGCCGAACCCAAGGGTGTCGTCATCACGCATCAGAACATCCTGGCGAACATCGTGCCGGTCGAGGGCGAGGTCATCAAGTACAGGAAGTACTCGCGGCCTTTCTCGCCCATCCGGTTTCTGAACCTGCTGCCGTTGAGCCACATGTTCGGCCAGGCGATGGCGATGTTCATCCCGCCGATGCTGGCCGGAACCGTGATCTTCCAGCGGAGCCAGTCGCCGGCCGAAATCATCCGGCAGATCAGGACTCGCAGGATCTCGGTGCTGGTCTCGGTGCCGAAGATTCTCGAAGTGTTGAAGGAGTATCTGGCCGGGGCGGCGCCGGAGACGCTGGAGAAAGCTCCGGCGGGCGAAAAGTTCTGGTGGCGCTGGTGGCGTTACAGGCGCGCGCACAGGATGTTCGGCATGAAGTTCTGGTCGTTCATCGTGGGCGGCGCGGCGCTGGACCCTGCGCTGGAGGGCTTCTTCGGCAATCTTGGATTCGTGGTGATCCAGGGCTATGGCCTGACCGAAGCCGCGCCCATCGTCACGTTGAATCATCCCTTCCATGCGAAGAAGGGGACGGTCGGCAAGCCGATCCACGGCGTCGAGATCCGCATCGCCGGCGACGGCGAAGTGATGGTGCGTGGCGGCAACGTCACCAGCGGCTACTTCAACAACGCCGAAGCCACGGACGAGGCATTCGAGGACGGCTGGTTCCACACAGGCGACATCGGCGAGATGGACGAGGCCGGCAGCCTGATGATCAAGGGCCGCAAGAAGGAGATGATCGTCCTGGCCGACGGGCGGAACGTGTTTCCGGAAGACGTCGAGCGGGTGGTCAACGAAATCGAAGGCGTGAAGGAATCGGCTGTCGTCGCGATGAAATCGGAGGCGGGCGAACTGGTGCACGCGGTGATGGCGCTTGAAGACGCCGGCGCCGCCGAGTCTATCGTTCGCGCCGCCAACGCAAAGCTGGAGGAACATCAGAAGATCCGCGGCTACACGGTTTGGGCAGAGGATGAACTGCCGCGCACCGAAGGGACTCGCAAGCTGAAGCGGCGCGAGATCCGCGACAGGCTGAGAGGCGGCCTGCAGCCGGCTCCAGCGGTCCGCGATGCTGGTATGGCCGGACTTCTAGGCAAGTGGAGCGCCGGCCGGACTGTCGACGCTTCGACATCGCTTGAAGACCTTGGCCTGTCGTCGCTCGACCGGGTTGAGCTGCTTGTCGCGCTCGAACACAGGATCGGCGGCCCTGTGGATGAGTCCGTGTTCGCCGGGGCGAAGACGATAGCCGACCTGGAAGCGCTGGCGAAACATCCCCGTCAAGCCACGCCAACGGAACCCTTCGTCTTCCCGTCCTGGAGCCGGTCCAAGTGGGCGGACTGGACGCGGGTGATCAACCTGAACCTCTGGATCCTCAACCTGGCGCGGCTGTTCGCCTGGGTCAGGGTCGAGGGGCGCGAAAACCTCAAGGACATCGAAGGTCCGGTGATCTTCGCAAGCAACCACCAGGGCTACTTCGACGGGCCGATCATCCTTATCGCCCTGCCCTGGAAATGGCGGCGCAAGCTGGCCCCGGCGATGCGCAAAGAGTTTTTCGACGCTCATTTTCATCCGTCGAAATACCCCTGGTACAACGTGTTCACAAGCCGGTTGAACTTCTACCTTGGCGCGCTGGCGTTCAACGCCGTGCCCATCCCGCAGCGCGAGGCGGGAACGCGCCAGACGCTGCGCTATATCGGAGAGATCGTCGAAGAGGGCTGGTGCCCGCTGATCTTCCCGGAGGGCAAGCACAGTCTCGACGAAACGATCCTGCCGTTCCAGGCGGGCACGGCGATGATGGCCTCGAAGTTGGGCGTGCCGGTGGTGCCGTTGCGGGTGAGGGGATCGAACAGGGTTCTGCATCCCACTTGGCGAATGGCGCGACCGGGATTCGTGCATGTGAAGATCGGCAAGCCGATGAAGTTGGAAGGCGAGGATTTCGCGGCGTTGGCGGCGCGGATCGAAGAAGCGGTGAAGGCATTATAAGTTGCGATGAACTTCATGAACAGAGTCAACATCGTCCTGGCTGCCGGACTGATCTTGTTAAGCGGAGCCCTCCTCGCGCAGACGGGTAAGCAGCGCGCGGCTGAAGCATATGAGCGGGCAGTCCGGCTCGAAAACCAGGGCCGGATCGACGACTCGTTGAAGGCGCTGGACGAGGCGCTTCTGGCCGATCCGGAGAGTCTGGCCGCACTCCGGCGTAGAGGGCGGCTGCGGTTGATCCGCAAGGAGTTCGCCGACGCCGTAGCCGATTTCACCGCCGTGACGAGATGGAGCCAAACTGATGCCGGTGAATGGCAGTCTCTCGGAGAAGCCCGCCTCGGATTGAAGGACCCAGCCGCCGCGGACGCGTTTTCCAAGGCCGTGGCAATTGGTCCGCCGTCGGCTTTCCTGTACCAGTTCCATGGCGAAGCGCTCGCCTTGCGCGGAGATCACGAGAACGCGATCGAGGCATTCACCTCGTCGATCCGCCTCAGGCTGGACCGCCCGGAACCCTACGTCGGGCGCGGACGCGTGAAGGCGTCGCAGGGCAGGTATCGCGATGCCATCGAGGACTTCACATCGGCCATCCACTACAAGCCCGATCACGCCGAAGCCTACTTCGAGCGGGCCCACGCGCAGGGCAATCTCTCACAATTCGAGCGGACGATCGAGGACTTCAATATCTACCTGAAGCTGAAACCCGCCGACGCGTTGGCTTATGGATTCCGCGGCGCGGCCTACGATTCCCTCGGCAAACCATCGGAGGCGATGGCCGACTACAACGCCAGCATCCGGCTGAACGGCCGAAATGTTCGTGTTCTGCTGGCGCGCGGCGAACTTTACGCGCGCCTCGGCGATCACAAGCAGGCGCTGGAAGACCGGACCGAGGCTTTGCGCGTGGATCCGGATAACCCGGTTGCCCTGGTCGCGCGCGGCGGCTCCTACCACCTGCTGGGCGAGCACGGCAACGCTGTCGCCGACCGGACACGAGCGCTCCAGATCGATCCCAATCTGCAGATGGCCTGGTTTGCGCGTGGCAGCGGGTACTTCCTGCTGGGCGAATACGAAAAGGCCGAAGCGGACCTTGAACAGGCAGTCCGCCTGGAGCCCAGAGACCAGGAGGCGGTTGAGGTGCTGGCCAAGACCAAAGAGATCCTGGCGCGAAGACATGCTGTGGCAGCCGCTCCTCCTAAGCCGATCGATACCACTCGAAGCAGGGCGCCGGTTGAATCCGCCCCCGCGGCAAAGCCGGCCGCACCGCCAATCGCTCCGGCGCAGGATACGGCTACACCCAAACCAACTCCGGCAGCCGCTGTTGAAACTGCGAAGCCCCGGCCCACTCCCCAGCCTGCAAAGCCGGCGCCGCCACCCGCGCCAGCCGCGGCACAGCAGGCGAACCCCAAGGCCGCCGCGGCCCTGAACAATCTCGGCCGTGACTTCATCGCCAAAGGCGAGTACGAAAAGGCCGCCGGCGCTCTCGCCGAAGCCGTCGCTCTGGACCCGGGCATGGCACAGGCCTGGAACGCGTTGGGTTTCGCGAAGATGCTGCTTCGCAGATACGACGAAGCCCTGGCCGATTTCGACCGCGCGTTGAAGATCGATCCGGGCTACGCCAACGCACGGCAGAACCGGGCATCCGCATTGCGGATGCAGGGCGGAAAACGATGAAACCCGCCGTTCACATCTGGTCGGCGTAAGCAGCGGGCGGCTCCGCGACGCGCCCCTGATCGTCCGTCTCTTTGATCCACCGGTCGAGCACCCCCGCGTAGCGCCTGATCCGATCCTGATGCGCCGGATCGCCCGCCAGGTTGCGGACCTCGTGCGGATCCTTCTTCATGTCATAGAACTCGAAATCCGGCTTCCGTTCCGCCATGAACAGCAGCTCCGCTCCTTTCAACTTCCCTGCGGCATGGAGTTCCTTCATCGCCCCAAGCGTCGGGTATTGCGTCTGGATGTAGCGGTTGAACTGCGTGTAAGGCCGTTCGGGCATATAGTTGCGGATGTAGGCGAAGTTCGGGTCGCGGACGCAGCGGATGCGATCCACGGTCATGTCGCAGCGGTCGCGCGCCGTCACTACGTATTGGCGCGGAGCCGCGCCCGCGCCCCACAACGGCCTCCCATGGAACAGTTCGGGTAACGGAATCCCGGCGGCCGCCAGCGTTGTCGCCGTAATATCCAGGGACAGAACCGGGTCGAAAACCACTGGCCCGGCTTTCACCGCGCCCGGGAAGCGGGCGATCAGCGGCACGTGAGTCCCGGCGTCATAGCACCACTGCTTTCCGCGAATCAGGCAGCGTCCGTTGTCGCCCGTGAAGAAGATCAGCGTGTTCTCGTACAGGCCATCCTTCCTCAGGACATCGAGGAGCCCGCCAACATTGCGGTCGAGCAGGTTAACGCAATCAAGATAGTTGGCGAACTCGTCGCGCACCACCGGATGATCGGGCCAATACGGCGGCAGCGTAACCTTCGCAGGATCGATCAATTTGGGCAGCTTGCGCGCTTCAACGAACGCCGGCCCCTTGTGCGTGGCCTGGAAGTTCACCTGTGCGTAGAAGGGCTGGCCTTTCCCGCGCTGGTTCCAGTGGTCACCCATGAAGGGCCTGTCGACATTGAAGTTGAAATCGGTCTTCGCCATCCCGCGAACCCCGGGAGCGATTTCGCCTTTGACGTTCGCAGTGAAGTAACCCGCGGACTGAAGCCGCTGGCTCACCAGTTTCGCGGCTGACGGCAATTGATAGCCATCCGTGCGGTGGCTGCGGTGATTGTGCGTTCCAGTGTTCGTCTGATAGAGGCCCACGTTGAACGCCGAGCGGCTCGCCGAACAGACCGGCGCGGTCGTGTGGGCATGTTCATAGCGGACACCCTCCGAGGCGAGCCGGTCGATGTTGGGTGTTTCAACGATTGGATACCCGTAACAGCCAATCTGCGGGCCGAGGTCCTCTGCAAGGATCCAAAGGATGTTCGGCCGTTCAGCGCCGGACAGGTTTCGGATGAAGGCCGGCGCAATGCCTGCCGCCGACAACAGGGACCGTCTTTTCATGAAACCTCCCCGAAGCGCCATCATATCGCGAACACGCCCACGGGCTCACCCTGCGGGATACGGTCGAAGTACTACGCCGTTGTCGATGATCGCCTGCCTGACCGCCGCGTGGGTGAGTGCGCGCAGTTCCGCTTCCCGGCTCTCTTTGAGGCGCGTGCGGGCGGCGAGTAATTCGTCCGTGCAGAGCCCTGGATGGACCATGAATTCAGTCCACCCATCCGGCAGCCTTGCGATCAGGTGAACCACGTCTTCATGCGAGAACCGGCCGGTCAATTGGAACCCGGCGAAGTGGTCGGTGCTGGCGCAGCCATGGCGCGCCATCTTCGAATGGAACATCGCCCTGACCGACGACATCGCGCGGCTGATGATGCGTGTGGCCACTGGAATCCCGGAGGGCCCGGCCGTGATCGGATAATCGAACGGCCTGCGAATCCAGCGGATCGAGTGGTTCTCCGCGAGCCGGCACACTGCGTCAAGGACGGGCGGCAGGAGATGGGTGTGTTTATGCGTATCGACGTGCGTGGGCCGCAGCCCCGCGGCCAGCACCTTATCCATCTGCGCGGAAAGCTCAACAAAAGGATCGATTCGGCGCAGCGCGAGGTCCTTGATCAACCCGGTGACGGTATCAGGCAATGCGTGGCCCGGCCGCGCGACAGACTCGCCTCCGGCCAAGACGAAGTGGACCCCGATATCGAGCGACGGGTGTTCATTGGCGAGCCGGACCGCGTCCTCGAATGCACGTCCGTTGGCCATGATCGTTGTCGACGTCAGGATACCGTTGATGTGAGCCTCGACGATGCCGCGGTTGACATCTCCCGTGAAACCAAAGTCGTCGGCATTCACCGACAATCGGCGTGCCCCCGTCATCTAGAACAGCTTGAGTTGAATGGTGAGGAACTTCTTCGGATTGGCGCGGAAGTCCTTCATCATGTCGCGCATTTCTGCCGTGGTCCCCGTCAGGTTTTCATACAACGACGGGTTGACCATCAACTGGCCGAGCGTCCCCTGGCCGGCGTTCAAGCGGTCCATCGTCTGGTTGATACGGTCGAGCGTGGCCGTCAACCGGTTATGCAGCGCCTCGTCCTTGAGAAACTTGCCGGCGGAGCCTTTGCCCGCGTTCAGGTCGGCCAGAAGCGTGCGGACTTCCGCCGTTGTCGCGCGCAAATCGTCGTAAAGAGCCGGATCCTTCAGCAGCTTGCCGGCCGTTCCTTCGCCCTTTTCCAGGCCGGCTGCGATCGCATCGAACCTCGCCAGCGTCGTCCTGACATCCGCATAGAGAGCGTCGTCGTGCAAGAGCCTGCCGATGGTTCCCTTCCCCTCCGCAACATCGCCGGTGATGCTCTGGATGTTCGCCAACATGCCGTTGACGCGGTCGTAGACCTGCTCGTCGGCGATGAGCCTTCCGATGCTGCCCTTCCCTGCTTCCACTGTGGCCACGATCTTATCCATCCGTGAGAGGATCGACTGGAGCGATTCGAGCAGCGGCATGGCGGACTGCACGATTTCCAGGAAGTCCCTGTCGTCGCGCGCCTTGATTTCGCCGCCACTCTTCATGGCTTCGGGCTTGGTTCCACGGCGGATGTTCAGGAACTTCTCGCCAAGCACGCTTTCGGCGCTAAAGCCGAGTTCCGAGTCAATGGGGATGGACGGGAGGTAATCCCTGTCGATCTGCATTGTCATGCGAATCGTGCGGTCTACATCCGGATCGCGCGTGAGCTCGATCTTCTTCACCTTTCCGATGAGGATCCCGTTGAGACGGACGGAAGACCCTTCGGTCATCGCCGCCGAGTCGCGCAGATACGTGTACAACGTCGCTTTCTCGGCAAACGGGTTATCGGCTCCCGTCAGCAGGAAGACGAGAGTGGCGAGAATCGCGAGCGCGATCATCGCCATGATGCCAACTTTCAACTGCGACCATGCGACATTTTTCGGCGAGGGCATGATTTGATCTCCAGCATCCCATAAGTAGCGGCGTCCTAATCGGACCGCCGGACAAAACTGGCAACATACGGATCAGAGTCGGCTTCAAGCTCATCCTGGGATCCATCGAAGACGATGCGGCCGTCCCTGAGAACGATGTAGTGGGTCCTGCGCCCGCCGCCGTTCGAGGATGCGGGAACCAGCCGGCCAAGCGCCGTGTCGTGGCAATAGCGGGTCAGCATTTCGCCGTCCTGGTAGCGGTGCGTGACGATCACTGTCGTGGCGTGGCGGACGTCCCGGCCTTTGATGATGAGGGCCATGATCGTGGTGGCGGTGATCGGGTCCAGCCCGGCAGTGGGCGAATCGTAGAGCAGCAGCTCCGGTTCGGTCACGATGGCGCGGGCGATGCCCACGCGGCGGCGCATACCGCCCGAAAGTTCGCTCGGAAACTTCTCCAGCGTGTGGCCGAGTTCGACGAATTCAAGCGATTGTTCGACGCGCCGCGCCATCACATCGTCCGCGCATCGCAGCGTCTCCTGGTTCAGCAGCGGATAGGAAACATTGTCTTCAATCGACAGCGAATCGAAGAGCCCGCCCTCCTGGAAAAGAACCCCAATCCGCGCCCGCAAATCGTACCACTCCTGCTCGCTGGCGGCCGTCACATCCTTTCCGAATAGAAAGACCCGGCCGCCGTCCGCCCGGATGAGTCCAAGTGCGGTCTTGAGCAACACGGTCTTCCCGCTGCCGGCCTCGCCCAGCACGACCAGGGATTCGCCGCGGCGCAGTTCGAAAGAGACCCGGTCGAGGACCGGTTTGTCGTCATAACGGACCGTCACCTCGTCGAACGCGAGAATTGATATTTCCTGGGCTTCGGCCATGAGCAATCCGCTTACATCGACACGAAGATCCGGCCGATGAGGAAGGTGAGGATGACCACCCAGACACTGGCGACAACAACGGCCTGCGTCGTGGCCAGACCAACGCCCTGCGTGCCGCCGGTCGTTCTCATCCCGTAATGGCAACCCACCAGGGATAGGACGATCGCGAAGACAAACGGTTTCAGAAGCCCCTGGGTGATGTCGTTGTACTCAAGACTCCTCCAGGAATTGTTCCAGTACTGCGCGTCGCTGGTGAGTCCAAGCAGCGGGCAGGCGACGACCCAGCCGCCAAAAATACCAACGAAGTCGGCAATGACGGTCAGCAGCGGGAGCATCGTGGCGGTGGCGATCAGCCTCGGCTTCACCAGTTTCATGACCGGATCGGTGCCAAGCGCACGCATCGCGTCGATCTGCTCGGTCACTTTCATCGAGCCGAGTTCGCTTGCCATGCCCGAGGAGTTGCGGCCGGCCACCATCAGCGCCGTCAGCACCGGTCCCATCTCGCGGACCAGCGTGATGGCGACGATCTGTCCAACCTGTGACGACGCGCCGTAGGTCTGCAATGCGCGCGACATCTGAAGGGCCATGACCGCGCCGCTGAAGAATCCAGTGAGGACGACGACCGGCAGGCTGCCGATGCCGATCAGGTCCATCTGCTTGAAGACGTCGTCCCAGTAGTATGGCTTGCGAAAGATGCCCCGGAACGCGCGCCCAGCCAGGAGTACAAACTCCTGAAACGTCTGGATTGGGCCTTTGATGAGGTCAAGCAAGTGGGCGGTTCCCCAACGCTTTCGATGCTAACATACGCGCAACGGCGGCCTTGGCGCGTGACGAGACGCCGTCACGGTTGACGGCCCGGCCCTCGGGCGGCCGGGGCGAGTGGCGCGTTTCCATTCAAATAAATTGTTCACGGTGCGATTCCGGTTAGACTGGGTGCATGAGCTGGCTTCGCTTCAATGAAGAGAAAGCGGCCCAAGTCGCGGGGATGCTGCTGAAGAGCGGCGGCGGCAAGATGGCCTATCTCAAGCTCATCAAGCTGCTGTACTTCATCGACCGCGAGGCGGTCTTGCGATGGGGCCGCCCAGTGACAACCGACCGGTTCGTTTCGATGCCGCACGGCCCGGTGGTGAGCCGGGTTTGCGACTTGATATTCACCGGACCCGAGGAGGGCTTGCCGGTGTCACCCTGGCATCAGCACATTTCCAGGGCTGGCAGGTACGACGTCGAACTGAGTGCGGACACCGGCAATTCAGAACTATCCAAAGCGGAAGAGCGCCTGATTGACGAGATTTTCTCCCGTCATGGCGCGAAGTCGAAATGGGATCTCCGGGACTTGTCCCACGACTTGCCGGAGTGGCGTGATCCCGGCGGATCGTCGCTGCCGATCGAGATCGAGGACATCCTCCGGGCCGAGGGACGGACCGAACACGAGATCGCGCTCCTGGGCGACGAATTGCGGTCTCTGTCGTCGATTGAGTCACTTTAGCCATGCGCGCGGGCGATTGCTGGCTGATCCAGTTCCCCGACTGCGGGCCTAAAGCCCACCTGTGGTTTCTCCTTGCCGATCCTCAACCCGGCGGCGAATCGGTCATCGCCAGCCTGACCACTCTGCGGCATAACGCTGACCAGACCGTCATCCTCCAACCGGGCGACCATGCGTTCATTCGCCACCCGTCGTTTGTTTTGTACTCGGATTGCCGGATCATCGCCGTGGCTGAACTCGCCAAACTCGCCGCCACCGGGTTGGCGCTACCCCAGCAGCCCTTTGCCGCCCGCGTGCTGGCGGAAATCCAGAGTGGCGCTTTCGTGTCGGACTACACCGCGAGGAAAGTCGTGAACTTCCTCAAAGCGGCAGGGATTGGTGGCTGATTGTGAACTGCGAACGCCTGGTCAGACATGCCCCATATGACTTTCCAGCGCTGGAGGACCGCGGATGAAGGGCTTGACCGACGTTATCGGAATCAAGGTCGGGCATGCGTCCGACTTCGACGGACTGACCGGCTGCACCGTCGTCCTCTGTGAGCGCGGCGCCGTCGCCGGGTGCGACATCCGCGGCGGCGCCACCGGGAGCCAGGAGATGGACGTGATGAGCCCGGCGCACGTCACGCCCGCCGTCCATGCCATCTGCCTCGCCGGGGGAAGCGCCTTTGGCCTTGAAGCGGCCAGCGGAGTGCGCCGCGTGCTGGAACAGAAAGGGATCGGATTCGGAGTCGGCGTGACCGTGGTTCCCATCGTTCCTTCGGCGATTCTCTTCGACCTCGGCATCGGCAAGTCAACCGCCCGGCCTACCCGCGAAATGGGCGAGGCCGCCACAGCCGCCGCTCACGACGGAAAAGTGGAAGAAGGCAACGTCGGAGCCGGCACCGGCGCCACCTGCGGCAAGATCCTGGGGATGAAAAACGCCATGAAGGCCGGCATCGGCACGTGGACGGTCCAGGTGGGCAAGGCAAAGGTCTCGGCGCTGGCGGCCGTGAATGCGTACGGAGACGTACTGGATCCTGAGACAGGCCGGATCCTAGCCGGGGCAAGAATCTCTACGAAGTCGTCAGAATTTGCTAACACATTGAAAATAATGAAAGAGCAGGCCCTGACAGGTTCGTTTGGTCGGAGTTCCGGCCGGCGTGAGAACACGACCCTGGTCGTCGTCGCCACCGATGCCAAGCTCAACAAAGTCCAGGCCGGCCGCCTGGCGCAGTATGCCAGCCAGGGCATGGTGCAGGCCATCCGGCCGGTCCACATGGGCATCGACGGCGACATCGCATTTGCGCTCTCCTGCGGCGATCTCAGCGTGCCGCTCGATGTCCTGGGCGTGGCCGCCGCTGAAGCTGTGGCCGAGGCAATCGCAAGGGCAGTGAAGACGGCGAAGAGCCTGGGCGGGGTCCCTGGACTGGCCGGCTAGGCGCCTATTTCGTAGGGCCAGGCCGGTCTCGTGAACAATCCGCCGTCGACATAGATGGTCTGCCCTGTCACGAAACCCGCGCCCGGGCCGCAAAGGAATGCCACCGTCGTTGCGACATCCACCGGCAGTCCAACTCGGGCCAGCGGCGTGAGTTTGGCCCACGTTGATGCGTAGTCGCCGGCCTCTTCCTTCGTCCGTTCGATTTCGATCGCGCCAGGCGCGACACAGTTGACCCGGATCAGGTATGGGCCCAGTTCAACAGCCGCGACTTTGGTGAACTGCTCGATGCCGCCCTTGCTGGCCGTGTAATCAACCAGGTTCGGGAAGGCCCACTTGTTGCAGCCGGAACCGATGTTGACAATGCAGCCGCCGCCGGTCTCCTTCATCGCTCTGGCCGCAAGTTGCGTACAGAGGAAGCAGCCCTTGAGGTTCGTTTGGATGACCCGGTCCCACTCGGCTTCCGTCAACTCCAGGAGCGGCTTCCAGGTCTGGACGCCGGCGTTGTTGACGTGAATGTCGAGCCGGCCGAAACGCGCGAGTGTCGCTTCGAACATGGTCTCGTCGTCACTGGCGACCCCGACGTTGGCGCGAATGGCGAAGGCCTCGCCTCCAAGCGCCTCGATTTCGGCAACTGTCGCCGCGGCGCCGGCTGCGTCCGAGTTGTAGTTCACCGCGACACGGCAACCCTGACGCGCCAACTCCAGCGCAATACCCTTTCCCACGCCTTTGCTTGCGCCCGTCACGAGTGCGGACTTGCCGAAAAGTGGTTGCTGCATACTTGGCGATTTTACTCCAGTCGGGGGGGCCGCCCGGCGCCGCCTCCGGAAACGGCTGCCGGACCGCAGTTGCCGCGCGGTTCATATTAGTCGAAACTTGGAGGTTCGGGAGGGACCAGATCCGAATTGAACGTCAAGACGCCTGAGACGGTGCCAGCGTGGGAACCCAGCGACCGCTGGAGCGCTACCAAGGCCCGGGAATTGTATGATATCGACCGTTGGGGTAAGGGCTACTTCTCCATCAGTGACGAGGGCCACATCCTCGTCCACCCCACCAGGGAACCCGCCAGGTTCATCGACCTGAAGAAAATGGTGGACACGCTGGTGCTGCGCGGCATCGATCCGCCGATTCTCCTCCGCTTCCCCGAGATCCTCGGCATGCAGTTGGCCGAGCTCAACAACGTCTTTCAATCAGCGATTCAGGAGCACAACTACCAGGGCCGCTACATCTGCGTTTACCCGATCAAGGTGAACCAGCAGCGGCAGGTGGTGGAGGAGATCCACCGCTTCGGCAAACTGCACGGCTTTGGCCTCGAAGCCGGCTCGAAGCCCGAACTGCTCGCCGTGGTCGCAATTGCTGGCAACGACACGCCGATCATCTGCAACGGGTTCAAGGATGATGAATACATCCAGATGGTGATGCTGGCGGCCAAAGTGGGCCGCAAGATCATCCCCGTCGTGGAAAAGTACACCGAGTTGGAGTTGATCCTCAAACACTCCGAGTTGCTTGGAGTGCGGCCGCAGATTGGGATTCGCGTCAAACTGGCAAGTCGAGGCGCGGGCCGGTGGAAGTCATCGGGCGGCTACCGGTCGAAGTTCGGGCTTACCGTGACTGAAGCGCTGCGCGCGCTGGATCGCCTTCGGGAGTGTGGAATGGAGGATTGCTTCAAGCTTCTCCACTTCCATCTGGGCAGCCAGATCACCAACATCCGCCACATCAAGGGCGCAGTCATCGAAGCCGCGCGCGTCTATGCCGACCTGAAGCGCGGCGGCGCCGGTCTCGAATATCTCGATGTCGGCGGCGGGCTGGGCATTGACTACGACGGTTCACAGACCGACTTCGAGTCCAGCGTCAACTACACGCTCGAAGAGTATGCCAACGACGTGGTCTACCATATCCAGAACGTCTGCGACCATGCCGAAGTGCCGCACCCGACCATCATCAGCGAAAGCGGCCGGGCCATCGCCGCCTACCACAGCGTGCTGGTCTTCAACGTCCTTGGCGTGAGCGGATTCGGAGGCGAGGCCTTGCCCGACGCCCTGCCCGAAGACGCCGAACAGCCGCTGGTCGACCTGCTGGTGACCCACAAGAACCTCAGCTTCAAGAACCTGCTCGAGAGCTTCCACGACGCCCAGCAATCTCTTGATTCGGCGCTGAACCTGTTCAGCCTGGGCTATCTCCCGTTGCGCCAAAGGAGTCTGGCCGAAAACCTCTATTGGGCAATCTGCCGCCGTATCCTCAACATGGGCAAGCAGCTCGACATCTTCCCCGAGGAGTTGGAAGGGCTGGATGCGATGTTGTCCGATACCTACTTCTGCAACTTCAGCCTGTTCCAGAGCATGCCCGACAGTTGGGCGGTGAAGCAGCTTTTCCCGATTACGCCAATCCACCGGCTGACCGAGCAGCCCATCCACCAGGCCACGCTTGGAGACATCTCCTGTGACAGCGACGGCAAGGTGGACCAGTTCATCGACCGCCGCGACGTGAAAAAGTCGCTGCCGCTGCATTCGTTCAACGGCGAACCCTACTACCTGGGAACATTTCTTGTCGGGGCCTATCAGGAGATCCTGGGCGACCTCCACAACCTGTTCGGCGATACCCACGCCGTCCATGTCCGGTTGAACGACAACAATACGCCGGTGCTGGAAGCCGTGATCAAGGGCGACACGGTGAAAGAGGTGCTGAATTACGTCCAGTTCAGCCATGGGATGCTGCTGGAGCAGTTCAGGGTCGATGTCGAGGCCGCGGTGATGGAAGGCCGGCTGGGTTACGAGGAGTCGGGGCGCCTGCTGAAGTTCTATGAGGAGGGGCTCTACGGCTACACCTACCTCGAAGACACGCACCGCAGTTAGGTGAGGCGTCAAAGCCACATCCCGGCCGGCCGTCAGGCTACGCAAGAAGCCCTACACCCATTCAATTAGCCTCTTGGTTCGGCCCATCCTGGCCGATGAGCCAGATGAGGACCCGGACCGCCGGGCAAAATCCGTATGGGCATCTCACCACTCGCCTTCACCGGCCTGAGCAAGTTCTCCAATGACTTCCAGGCCATCGTCAACCGCACCGTCGCAATCGCCAATCTGCCGGTTCAACGGCTGCAATCGGACCAGACCAAACTCCTGTCAAAGAAATCGGCGATGGGCAGTCTGCGCACATCGGTCTCCAGTCTGGCGTCGGCTCTCTCATCGCTCGGAGGCGTCTCGAAGGACCGGGCCGTTTCGGCGGGCAGCAGTTCATCCAAAGTAAGCGTTACGGTGAATGGGTCGCCCGTCGCCGCGAACTACCGGATCAGCGACATCACGTCCCTGGCGACGGTGGCGTCGGCCACCAGCAGGAACGGTTACAACACGAAGGACGCAACGGCCGTGGCCGGCGGTGACCGAACGATCAGTCTTGTCGTTGGCGGGACGGCGCGCACCATCGCATTGACCGAATCGACGGACAACCTCCAGGGACTGGCCGATGCGATTAACGCGGGCGGCTACGGCGTTCGCGCAAGCATTATCGACACCGGATCCGCGACAGGGCAGTATTACCTGGCACTGACGGCATCCACAGCCGGCCCCATGTCCATCTCGATTCAGACCACTGGCGGCGAACCGGACCCGGAACTGATGGCGGTGACGAATCCGGGTTCAAACGCAGAATTCAAGATCAACGGCCAACAAGTCAGCAGCTCAAGTAACAGCATTGCGTCGGTCGTCTCCGGTCTGGCGTTCACATTGAATGAGACCACGGCGGCGGGCGAAGTGATCAACGTCTCGGCCCAACCAAGCAGGAACACCCTCTCTTCCGCCTTGAAGACCGTGGCCGCCGCTTACAACCAGTTGCGCGACGCCATCGACGCCCAGACGGGCGAAAACGCCGGCATGCTCGCCGGCGACCGCATCGTCAATGAGATTCAGGCCCGGATGCGTTCCATAGTTGGGGTCTCGGGCGCGGACGGAACCGCCAGTCTGGCCAACGCCGGCCTGACGCTCGGCACCGACGGCAAGATGACTTTCGACGACAAGCAAATAGCCTGGATGAGCGATGCACAGCTTGAAAAGGTGTTCGCTCTGCTCGACAACAAGCCGGGTTCGCTGGGCTCTCTAGCCAAGGACCTCGAGCAATTAAGCGACCCGATCACCGGGACCATCGCATACGAACTCTATTCCTACGATGCCACGGATAAGCGGCTCACGTCGCAGATTGAGGCGCTCTCCGCACGCGTCAGCGCCACTCAGTCCACGCTGTTCGCTCAACTCCAGGCCGCCGACGCGCTGCTGGCTCAACTCGAAAGCCAACAGAACATGATCACGGCGTCCCTCGAGAGCCTCAAGTTCGTGCTTTTCGGAAAGAACGAGCGCTAAGGGGATGAAGGCCCGCGGAGAGTTGGAGAGCATCGTCGCCGAACTTGAGAGGGCGACGCTCGAACTGGCCCGAACGGTCTCGCATCGCGATCCGTCATTCGCCGATCACGTCCACGCCCGGGCCGAAGCCCTGCGCGCGCTCCAGCAGTGCGGCTACGACCAGGCCCAACCGGGGCAACTCACCCGCTTGTCCGCGGTCATGCGGTTGGGCGCGTCCGTGGAACACTCCATCCGCCAGTGGCGCGGCGCCGTGATGGCGGAACTGGCCAGCCTGGGCGGTCAGACCGAGATGGCCCGCGCGGCGCGGGAAGTCGAGCCTGCCGGATCGATTCTCGACATGACAATCTGAGCAGCCTGCTCCTTCATCCGTTTCCTTGCTATCGTCTGCATCTCCAGAGCAAACAGATTTGTACGCGCCTCGCGGTGAAACGGGTTGACCTGCAAGGCTTGGGCGTAGCATTGTGCGGCCTGGGTCGGATTGCCCAGCGCCTCCATGACGACACCCAAATCATTCCAGGCCTGGCTGTTCGGATTGGATTCACGGACAGCGGAGCGGAGAAGGAGCACAGCCTCCTCAAGCCGCCCGTCCTCAAGCGCCTCGAGCGCCAAGCGGTGTAGAGATCTACTCCTGTCGGTATCCATTTAGATTGCCTCCGAGTGTCTATCGGTGAGTTAAGTAGAAAAGATTAGGCCCTCAGCGGGAAAACCGCTGAGGGCCTGATCGGGTGATTCACCTATTTGGGGGATTCGTCCTAGCCCTTGAGCAAGGAGAGAACCGCTTGCGGCGCCGAGTTGGCCTGAGCCAGGGCGGCGATGCCGGCCTGCGTCAGGATCTGGGCCTTGGTGAGGTTGGCCGCTTCCATGGCCAAATCGGCGTCGCGAATGCGCGATTCCGACGCAGCCAGGTTGGTCAACTGGGTGGAAGCCAGGCTGACGGCGAAGTTGAACGTGTTCTGTCCCTTACCGACGATGGCCTGAGCCTGGCCGAGGCTGCTGACCGCCTTGGCGAGGGATGAAACAGCGGTCTGCGCCGCGGCTGCCGAAGCGATGTTGACGTTGGTGCCGCCGGCGACCTCGGCTGAGGTGACAGTTGCGCCCGGTCCGGCAAAACCGGTGGTGGTGGCGTCGTCGGGGACGGCGACTGTCACGTTGAAGTTCTTCAGGCCGACGATCGAGATCGTGTCGGCCGTGCTGCCGTCAACGGTTGCGACCAATGACTTCAAATAGCTGTCATTGGTGTTCTGAAGGGCCGTGTTGATGGCCGTGACGGCCTCAGCGATGGTGAGATCGGAGCCGGTGTCGCCGAGGCTGATGTCGACCTTGTGGATCGTTCCGCCTTCGTCCACGGTGGAGAGCGTGATGGCCTGGGTCTGGCCGTCGGCGATATCGCCGGACCAGGCGATCGTCTTGGCCTGGAGGCCACCCGCGACTTTCACCTGATCGCCCGCCGAGGTGCCGAGGAAACTGCGGGCCGCGCCGGCCGCGCCGTTGTCCCGCACCGCGAACGCGGACGAGGTGGACACAAACTGGAATGACGTGCCGTCGGCGCTCATCTGCGCGCTGACGCCTGCATTCTTGAAGGCCGTGGCCGCGCCGGTCGTGCCCTGGGCAGCCGAAGAAATGCCGGCGTTGATGGCATCCACCATGCCCTTCAAGTCGTTGACGCCAGTGAGGTTGGCGGTCACGCTGACGGCATTGGTTCCGGAGAAGCCCGCGCCGCTGACCGTATAGGTCATCGACGTGGCCCCGCCCTTGGCGCTCGAGAATGTCGAGGCGTTGTCCAGGCCGGTGGCTCCGCTGACCGCGTAGCCGCTCAGGCCGAGGCTCTTGGTGTCGACGGTCGAGGCAGCCAGGTTGACTGCGGCCGAACCGTTGGTGATGACCGCGGCGTCGTTGGTGCCGCGTCCGCCGCCGATGAATACGCGCAGTTCCTTTGCAAACGATCCGCCAACGTTGAGGCCGATGGCCTGCGCCTGACGGTCGATTTCGTTAAGGACGCTTGTGAACTCGGAATTGAGGACCGACCGGTCGCCGTTGAAGGTGCCGGAAGCCGACTGCGTCGCAAGTGTGCGGGCGCGGTCAATCAGTTTGCTGATGTTGGTGATACCGCCATCCATGGTCTGGAGCGTGGCCAGACCGTCGTTGGCGTTGCGGATGCCCTGGCTCAGAACGGCCTGGTCGCTGCGGAACGAATTCGCGATGGCAAGACCCGCCGCGTCGTCGCCCGAACTCACGATCCTGAGGCCCGAGGTCACCCGGTTGATCGTCTTTGCCTGAAAATCGCCCGTGACGCGCAAGTATTCCTGCGCCTGCATCCCGGTGATGTTGGTGTTGATTGAAAAAGCCACTTCCTTGTCTCCTTGGCGCCGTGCATCCTCCCGCTTCCATGCAGGAGTGAAGTTCTTTGAACCTCGCAATCGGCTCCAGTGGCCTCATCGGCCGGGTGGAGATGGCTTTTAATGAAAATTCAGATTTCGGACGGAGTCTCCCTCGATGTCGGCCGGAGCGTGGCCAGCAACTCGAGCACGCGCCCGTCGTAGGCTGTCCCGGCTGCGAGGCGGTTGGCCTGCTGGGCGAGGTGGATCTCCTTCCTCAGCACGGTGACCTCGGCCGGAGCGGTTATTCCCAGTTTGATGCCGTGAGCGTTCGATTCCAGCAGAACGATTTCAATTCCGCCCGAAAAGACGACCGCCTCGCCTGGCCTGCGGCGAATCACGAGCATCGCTGCGCCTCCGGCAGTTCGATCGGATGGACGTGGGACCAACTCGATCCGGCCTGAACGGCCTGGAGTCCGAGGCCATTGCCGAAGTTGATTATCACTGGCGCCAGTAGGTTGGCAGTTGACGGCCCCTCGGCGCCGACGCTGATGATGGCCATGCAGCCCAAATTTTCGTCGACGGCCGTGTAGTTGCCCGGCGGGACACCGAGCAGCGAAGCGCCGGCCTCGTCGAGGTCGTAACCGTACCCTGAGACGAGGAAGCGGACCTGGATGCAGACAAACCGCAGCGCGGGCTCGCTCTCGCTGCTCAGAAACAGGAGCGGGTCCAGGTTAGGGTCGCGCGTCAGACGAAACTGTTTGTGCTCCTCGAAGGCGGGTATGCCTTCCGGAAAATGGTAACTGGGTGTTTCCTGGTTCAAATGAAGTTTGGCTCCACAGTTAGATTAGTGTCATGAAGGAGTGAAAGTTCTCCCCTTTGCATCGGTTCTCCGAATCAGAGCGTAAAGGGTATGCTAGATGCTGAGAGGCAGAGCAATGGGCGTAGTCGTCAGGATCGGAAAGGTGAAGGCCCTACTTCGGGCAGGAGAATGGAGATCGGCGGACCTGCGGGTCGAAGAGTCGCTGAACCGTCTCACCGCCGAGTGGATCAGCAACACCGGCGGCCCGGCCGTCGGCGCGCGCGACCCCGATCTCGATCTCGCTAAAGAGATCTGCCGGCAGAAGAATGGCCGGGTCCTGCTCTCCTCGGCAGCCAGCGGCAAGACAGTGTTCCAAACCTACCTCTCCCGGCGGCAGATGACACTTGACTTCAATGACTGAAAGCGCGGGTGGCGCCTACTCACTTTGGCAGCGCACCGGCGACCGGGTTGTGCTGTGGGCGTGTTCCATCCTGCTGACTGTCGCCATCAACCTGGTCTCACTCCTCCGCGGATCCTCCAGAAACCCGCGGGCGGATGACTGACCCGAGACTCCCCCGCACCTACTTTGGAATCTGCGCCGAGATGGCGGGGAGTGCGGCGCTGATGAAGTCGGTCGTCACCTTGTCGATAACCCCCTCCTGCCCCTCCGGCAGCGGCGCCACGACGCGCACGATGGCCGTATCCGAACGCCTGTAAAACAGCGAATCGAGCACCAGCCAGACTTTCGCTTCGTATTCCGACGCGATTGCCCGGTGTGCGGTCTGGTACCAATAAAGAACCAGGGTCTTTTCCGTCCCGCGCGCGACGATGAAGCGATTGACTTCCAGCGGTTCGGCGCGTCCGGCTACCGCGATGCGGACAATCTCCGAGGACAGCGGCGCCCAGCCCGATCCGGGAAGACAGTTCTTGGGAGAGTGCGGAGCGACGCCGGTCTTCTGTGAACGAAAATAAGCCATGAAGAGGCTCAGGCCGGCGGGGCTGAATGGCGAGGCGTACATGCGGTTCAGCGTGTCGTCGGCGCGCAGAACCTTCTGCACCTCCTCCTCGATCGGGTAGTCGGCCACCATCTTCCATGAGCCCAACGATGCCGGGAACAGTTTCATCTGCGGGGCGTCGGGGGCATTCTCGCTCTTGGGCAGAAGGTAGTAGACACATGCCTGCCCTACCAGCAATAGCGAGAGCAGGAGCACAACGGGGTGACGCAGGAATCGAAGTGACTCAGACACGCGGGGAGACCCTCAAATAGATGAAATTGACGATACGGTGGGCGATCACAAGAAGGACAAGGGCAATCATGAAGATCACCCAACCCTCCAGGCTATGGAAAAGCCCCGAAGCCAATTCGGGATTCACTTCGCTGAGGATCCCCGTGACAGTCACGCGGAAAGCGTTCGCCGAGATGGCGATCGGCACCGTGAGGATCAGCAGGAGCCAGCGCATCCACAGCTTGTTATCGAAGAAAAAGCCGTAGACAAGAGACAGAAACGAGAGTGAGAGCAGCGACCGGATGCCGCTGCAAGCCTCGACGACCGAGAGCCGCTGGCTTGGCAACTCAAGGATGTTGCCATCCCTCAGAACAGGAATCCCAACGGCCATGAGCGCCTTCTCGGCGATCTGGCTGGCCAGAATCTGAAGGGGGAAGGTGATCTGGCTGTAGATGATGGCGGGCAGCGGAATCATGAAGATGAGCAGGAACAGGGGGAAGGCAAGATCCTTGACCAGTTTCAATCCGCCCAGGGTCAGCACCGTGCCCACCAGCGACACCAGAAACGCCGAACGGGCCAGAAACAGCTCGACCCCAAGCGTGGCGGCCATCAGTTGCAGCCCCCCGAGAGCCACCAGGATCAGACCCGGCATGTACGGCTTGTAGCTGGTTGAAAGCAACTCATCCCGCCGGAGCCAGATCAGGTAGGCCGACACGGCCGGGACAAAGAAGCCGTGGCCCATGTCCTCATCGATGATCCAATCGTTGCCCATGCGCAACAGCACGGGGGCATAGCAAAGCGCCAACAGCGCCCCAAACCAGACGAGATGGATCCAGGGCAGGCTCCGCGCATCGGGCCGCGGCGCTGCGGCGGACTCAGTCGTACTCATAGTTTCCTCGGGGCGGCAGGGGACATAGAGGCTGTTCAGATCGCCGAAGGGGACGACGAATCAATCTCTTGATTATAGTGTGCTGCGATGCTTGCGCAAACACGATCCACCATCCCGGCGCTCATCTCCGGATAGACAGGCAGGGCAATGCACTCCCGCGAGCAGGCCTCGCTTACCGGCAGATCCCCCGGCTTGTACCCGAGGAAGCTGAAACACTTCTGGAGGTGCAGCGGCAGCGGATAGTACATATCGGTACGGATTCCGCCGGCGTCGAGGGTAGCCCGGAGGCCGTCGCGATCGGCGGAGCGAATGACAAACTGGTTGTATACGTGGCTGGTGGTATGCGGGGCGGAACCGGGCAACTGAATTGGAAGTCCGAGCGGTTCAAGGCGGCTCATGTACCGGGCGGCGACCGCCTGACGGCCCTTCGTCCAGTCGTCCAGATAGCGAAGTTTCACACGCAACACGGCGGCCTGGAGTGCATCGAGACGGGAATTGAGCCCGATTTCGTCGTGGAAGTACTTCACCTCCGAACCGTGGACGCGCAGAGACGCCAGTCGTCTGGCGAGGCCCTCGTCGCCGGTGGTCATGATTCCGCCATCGCCGCAGCCGCCGAGATTCTTGCTGGGGAAGAAACTAAAACACCCGATGACGCCCATGCTGCCCGCCATTCGGTCCTTATAAGAAGCTCCAATCGACTGCGCCGCGTCCTCGATCACTTGAACGCCATGTTTCGCGGCCACATCGAGAATCGGGTCCATGTCGGCGCAGGCGCCAAAGAGATGGACCGGGATGACCGCTTTGGCTTTAGGGTGTTTCGACAGGACATCGTCAAGCTGCTCCGGATCCATGTTGAAGGTACTGTCAAGGATGTCCACAAAGACCGGCTTGGCGCCGACACGGCTGATGCAACTGGCCGTGGCGAAAAAACTATAGGGAACAGTGATCACCTCGTCGCCTGGACCGACGTCGAGAGCCATCAGGGCGAGGATCAGGGCGTCGGTTCCCGACGCGCATCCGACGGCGAGGGGAGTCCGGCAGTAGGCCGCGATCTCGTGTTCCAGGGCCTCCACTTCCTTGCCAAGGACGAAGGCTTGTGCATCGAATACCCTGGTGACGGCGTCAAGCACCTCCTGGCGCATACCGGCGTACTGCGCCAGCAGATCGAGCATGGGCTGTGTGGGTTGGCTTGGAGCGTTCACGCTCCCATCGTACCTGTTGATGGCAGACGGTGGTGGGGCGGGCTTCAGCCGGCGAAGGGCTTCAGCCCGTCCCCCCGCCGGGCATCGTTTTCAACGGGGCCGGCGGGCTATCATGAATCAATACTAACCCCATGTGCGGCATCGCCGGATTC
>CAMTUE010000037.1:0-9384 GCA_947084845.1 uncultured Bryobacteraceae bacterium
CAGATCGCGAAGTCGCGGAGATTGATCTCCGCCGCGACAAGTTCCACGGCGATTGGAACTACGCGCTGCATCCCCGGCGGCGCTGAGATTCTGCACATGTTATTTTGTTACGAGCCCTAACGTTCGACGGGAGCCGCAGCGTTAACCGTAATGATGCGCGCAAGGGCATCCCGGAGTTGATCCGGGCTGAACGGCTTGGAGAGAACGGCATCCATGCCGGCCTCGGTGTATGTTTGATGGTCATCGCTGCAGGAGTTTGCGGTCAATGCCAGAATCGGCGTTCTTGAGCCATCGATCTCACGTGTCCGGATCTCCCGCGTCGCCGATATTCCATCCATCTCCGGCATTTGCACATCCATGAGGATCGCGTCGTATTTCGAACGGCTGTGCGCGGCCAGTGCGCGCAACCCGTTTTCAGCCAGTTCCACGCTATGTCCGTCTTTCTCGAGCAGGCTGGTGGCGACAATCTGGTTCAGCCGATTGTCCTCGACCAACAGGAGGCGCAGGTGTCTCCCCATCGTCTTGCCGGACTCATCCGGCTCCTCGCCGGTCCCTTGCGTCTGAGCTTGTCCGCACAGGATCTCGACGTGGAACACCGAGCCCTTCCCAGGCTGGCTCCTGACCGTGATCGTTCCGCCCATGATGCCGGCAAGCCGCGCCGCGAGCGCCAGACCCAGCCCGCTGCCGCCGTATTGCCGGCGAATTGAGCCGTCCGCCTGGCGGAATTCCTCGAAGATGTGCATCTGCTGATCTTCCGGGATCCCAACCCCAGTGTCGGAAACCTCAAAGCAGAGCCGCCACGCCGGACCTTCCTTTTTGCCCCAGCCGGTCACGGTCACCGATCCTTCGTCTGTGAATTTTATGGCGTTGCTCACCAGGTTCATGAGCACCTGCTTCACTCTGAGCGCATCTCCGCTCACCACGGAAGGAAGCCCGAGGTCCCGGACTTCAAGCGTCAGGTTCTTGCTTGATGCGACCGCGCCGAAAATCTCATTGGCTTCGCACAAGACCTGCGCCGGAGCCATCGGTTCCTCCGCCACTGTGACCGCACCCTTGTCGATCGCCGAGAGGTCGAGCACGTCGTTCAGCAATGCGAGCAGATGCGTGCTGGCCTTGTTCGCCAACTCCAAATAGTGGCGCGGCCTCTCGGGGAGCGGCTCCTCCAACACCAACTGTTGCAGGCCGATCGCTCCATGCAATGGCGTACGAATCTCGTGGCTGATGTTGGCGAGGAATTCAGATTTCAGTCTCGACGCCTCCTGGGCCTTCTCCAGCAACTGCCGGATCTCCGCCGTCTGGCGCCGGACTGCCCGCCGCAGTGCCAGGATCCATACCCCCCCGATCAGCACAAAGAGGGCGACCGAGGCGGCGGCCATCTGTCCGTTCCGCGTGGTGATGAACGGCGGTCTCGCAACCAGCAGGACATCCTGCGGGCCCCGTATCCTCACCCTGCTCTTCGTCGCGCTCGCGGTCGGGATCACCACCCCCCTGATTTCGACGCGCGCTCCAATGGCCAGGCTCTCCGCGACCAGCGGCGGCTGCCCGCGCGCGCGGCGCGAATAGGCTCCGGCCTCATGGACGCCGTCGGACAGCACCAGATCATTACGCACGTCGTTGCTGGACGTCTTCTTCACCAGGCCCACCACCGACACATGCCAGCCGTCCACACTCCCGCTGGCCGCCTCAGCCAGGCTCACTCTCTTCGGGAAAGGCATCCTGCCTGGCCCAGCCACCTCCCAGGTCCGGGCACTGACCTCAACCTCTTTCGTGGAAAGGGTCCCAATACGCCCTTTCACCCGGACCCACTGCCCATAGCTGAACCGCGTAGGACTCTCTGCCACAACCGAAATGCCGCCCGTCGAGTCCTGGATATAGAAGGTCCCAACATCGTCGGGCAGGTCGCCCGGCCGGATCGTGACCTGACCGCAGATGCTGACCTCGGCCTTCCGCGCCTCCAGTCCCGCGGCATCCCGCTTCACCGCCGCAATCGCGACAACCGCATCTCCCGCGCCTGGACACTCCCCCGCCGCGCCCACGTTTGCCAGAATGCAGACGAGAGACCCGCGGAGCATCAAATGCCTGGCGATCATCTATGCGACCCACTCATGATATCGGCTCGGATCCTCTCCGGCTTTAGCACAATCGGTTTGGTCTGCAGGGGCTGCACGGGCGCCCATGATAAACTGGACATTCCCCCATGCAGCTTGAAAAAGTCTATGAGCCTCAGCGGTTTGAGCCACACTGGGCCCAGTTCTGGATCGACCGCGGTTTCTTCCACGCCCCTGCCGAAAAAGAGCCCGGCCGCGACGTGTTTTCCCTCGTCATCCCCCCTCCAAACGTCACCGGTTCGCTCCACATCGGGCACATGCTCGAACACACCGAAATCGACGTCACCACGCGATGGCATCGCATGAAAGGCGACCAGACTCTCTGGCTGCCCGGCACCGACCATGCCGGCATCGCCACTCAGATGGTGGTCGAGCGAAACCTCAAAGCAACCGAAAACATTACCCGCCACGACCTCGGGCGCGACGAGTTTGAAAAGCGCGTCTGGCAGTGGAAGGAACAGTACGGCGGCACGATCCTGTCACAGATGCAGCGCATCGGCGATTCGTGCGACTGGTCGCGCAACCGTTTCACGCTCGACGTTGGCCTCTCCCGCGCCGTCCGTGAGGCATTCGTCCGGCTGTACGACAAGGGCCTCATTTATCGCGGCGAATACATGGTGAACTGGTGCCCGCGCTGCCACACCGCCCTGTCGGATCTCGAAGTGGTCCACGACGACACCGACGGAAATCTCTGGCATATCCGCTACCCCGTCACGGGCGTCGAAGGCCGCTTCCTCACCGTCGCCACAACCCGTCCGGAAACCATGCTGGGCGACACCGCGGTCGCCGTCAACCCGTCCGATGAGCGCTACTTCGACCTCCACGGCCGCACTGTCACGCTGCCGCTGATGGGCCGCGAGATCCCCATCATTCTTGATGAACTTGCCGACCCGGAATTCGGCACCGGCGTCGTGAAGGTCACGCCCGCCCACGATCCGAACGATTTCGAAGCCGGCAAGCGCCACAACCTGCCGCACGTCGTGGTGATCGGTCTCGACGCCGAAATGACCGAAGCGGCCGGCCCCTACGCCGGTCTGGATCGCTATGAAGCGCGCAAACGCGTCCTGGCCGATCTCGACGCCCAGGGTCTGCTCGAAAAGACCGCACCTCACAAGCTCAGCGTAGGCAAGTGCCAGCGCTGCCGCGCCGTCGTCGAACCGCTGGTCTCGAAGCAGTGGTTTTGCAGGATGAAACCGCTCGCCGAACCGGCGATTCAGGCCGTCGAGGACGGGCGCATCAAGTTCGTCCCGGAAAACTGGACCAAGACCTACAACGAGTGGATGTACAACATCCGCGACTGGTGCGTCTCGCGCCAACTCTGGTGGGGCCATCGCATCCCGGCGTGGCACTGCGACGCCTGCGGCCAGGTCACCGTCTCGCGCGTCGATCCCACTCAATGCGCCCACTGCCATTCGAGCCAGATTCGCCAGGACCCCGATGTCCTCGATACCTGGTTCAGCTCCGGATTGTGGCCGTTTTCGACACTCGGCTGGCCCGACCAGACGCCGGAATTGAAAGCCTACTACCCGACCACGCTGCTCATCACCGGCTTCGACATCCTCTTTTTCTGGGTCGCGCGCATGATCATGCTCGGCATGGAAATGATGGGCGACGTGCCGTTCCGCACCGTCTACATCCACGGACTGGTGCGCGACGCCGAACGCCAGAAGATGTCCAAGACGAAGGGCAATACGGTCGATCCGCTGATCGTCACTGAACAGTACGGCACCGACGCTGTCCGCTTCTCGCTGTTGCGCGGCGCAGCGCCAGGCACCGATATCGTGCTGAGCGAAGAGCGCATGGTCAGTTCCCGCGCCTTTGCCAACAAGATCTGGAACGCCGCCCGCTTCATCTTCATGCAGATGGAAAAGGTGGGTGTCGAGTCGCTCGACCTGCCCGCCATCGACGCCGCCATCGCGCCGCCCGCCGCCGTTCACGGCGAGACGGCCATCGAGGACCGCTGGATCTTCCACCGGTTGAACGACATCGCCGCGCGCATCGACACAGCGCAGAATAACTATCGTTACCACGAGGTCGCCGACCTCATCTGGGGCTTCCTCTGGGACGAGTTCTGCGACTGGTATGTCGAGATCAAAAAACTCCGTATCAACACGGCGATCGACGCCGGCTCACCTGCCGGTGCCGCCGCGCATCTGGGTAACATGCTGCGCGTCTTCGAGACCGCCTTGCGGCTGCTCCACCCGGTCATGCCCTTCCTCACCGAGGAGCTCTGGCAGCGGCTGGTGAAGAAGTCGCCCGCGATTCCCGAATCGATCTGCATGGCGGCGTACCCGCAAGCCAGCACGGCCGTCGAAGACGAACAGGCGGCCTCGGACTTCGCCCTACTACAAGAGATGATCACGCGCGCCCGCGGTTTGCGCGCCGACAACAAGATCGATCCAAACGCGAAGGTCGAAGGCTACGTCGAGACGTCCTCGGAACGCGCCGCCTCGGTCGCCACGGCCGGAAATACAATCATCGATGCTCTCGCCGGCGGCAAGTTCGACATCAACCCGTCGTCGAAGCCCGCCGGTTCCAGCTCCGCCTCGGTTGAATTCGCCGTCACGCTGACGCTCTCAGGGACGCAGGTGGACGCCATCCGGCAGCGCGTCGTCAAGCGCATCGCCGAACTCGAAAAGGTCATCGGCGGCAGCAGGAAGCAGCTATCGAGCGAGGTCTTCGTCAGCAAGGCGCCGGCCCACGTCATCGACGGCATCAGGGAGAAGCTCGCCCAATACGAATCCGAACTTACACAGCAGCAGGCGGCCCTGACGGAGTTGGGCTGATGGTGTTCGACATCAACCATCCCGACGTCCTGAACGCCGTCCGCCGCGCCCTAGATGAAGATATCGGCTCCGGCGACATCACGACCAATCTCACCGTCCCCGCCGATCGCCAGGCACACGGAGCATACTTCGCCCGCGAAGCGATGACCGTCGCGGGTGTCGAACTGCTTCACCTGATTTACGCCGAACGCGGACCCGCCGATTCGATTGAAATCCTCATCCCCAGTGGCGGCCAAGCCCAGCCCGGCGACTGCCTCGCGCGAGTCGCCGGACCGGCCCGCGTCCTGCTCACCTGCGAACGCGTCTCGCTCAACTTCATGCAGCGGCTATCCGGCGTCGCCACGCTCGCCGCGCAATTCGTCGCCCGGACCGAAGGAACCGCCTGCCGCGTCCTCGACACCCGCAAGACCACGCCCGGCCTGCGCGTCCTTGAAAAGATGGCCGCCGCCGCGGGAGGCGTGACTAATCACCGCATGGGCCTGTACGACGCCATCCTGATCAAGAACAATCACATCTCGGCCTGTGGCGGTGTCCGCGCCGCGCTTTCGGCTGTCAGCAACCAAACGATCCCCGCCGAAATCGAAGTCCGGACGCTGGAAGAATTGGACGAAGCCCTCGACTGCGGCGCGAAACGCCTCCTTCTGGACAACCTGACCCCCGAAGAGGCCCGACAATGGATCGCCCGCATCGCCGGACGCGCCACAACGGAACTCTCCGGCGGCATCACGCTGGAAACCGCCCGCGCCTACGCCCAGGCCGGAGCCGACTTCCTCTCCGCCGGAGCCATCACCCATTCGGCCCGCGCGGTCGATATCAACTTCCGGCTGACGCTGGCGTGACAGTTGCCTACTGGCGTTTCTGCTCTCTGACGCGAACCGCCTCCTCCCGGAGCCTGGTCTTCGTGACCTCCCTCGCCTTAGGTTCCAGCATGACCACGAGGGGGTCATTCTCAAGGACCGAGTCCGTCAAGCCGCTCGGGTAGCGTTCGACCATCGCTGCTGCCCAGTAACGCTGGCTCACCCACGAAT
Source organism: uncultured Bryobacteraceae bacterium (assembly GCA_947084845.1). Lineage (GTDB taxonomy): Bacteria > Acidobacteriota > Terriglobia > Bryobacterales > Bryobacteraceae > PNKE01. The sequence goes on from CAMTUE010000037.1 coordinate 5,923, forward strand.
CCGTACGCGACTGGACCCACCCCTCAACCTCCGCCCGAACCGCCGCAGTGCCAATCTCAAGTGCCCGATAGGCGACCTCGTATGGGTTGCGCCAGCTCTGCGCGTTGTTGAGGGTGGATTGGACAAGCGGTGTGAACCGTTCACGGTCCAGCACGATTAACTCCTCGACAGCGCGCAACGCCGTTTCGTCGCCAGCATAGGCGACCAGACTCGATGCGGTTCCGATCGACCTCTCCTCCCGCTCGGCGAGCGGAAGACCATATTGAGCACGGACATAGTCCGCGAGTCTCGGAACAACCTCGGCAGGCCTGTTGATGAGCAGGACCGCCAACCTGTCCACCAGGACCGGAGGGAATTTCTGATCGATCACTTCGCGAATGAGGGCATCGGCCTGCTCGTGGGAATACTTGACGATCTCTGGCGAAGTCGGAATCTCCTGTGCCGGGGCGATGAAAGCTGCGGCGATGATCGCCAGGATCAGGAATCTATGGCAGGGCATCGAGTACCTCCTTAATGCGGGTCACTAAAAGACCGCCCCCAGGGGGGCTGTTCAGAGGCAGGTCAAAGATGGGGTCACCTGAATAGTCGCAGAACAGATTCGTCGCATACCCCCCGAACAGAAGGGAATAGCTCCCTGCCTGTGTGTGAACATAACGTCGTTCGGGGTCGCTCCATAGGGCTGTGGGTGCTGTGGCCGGCGGGGTAGCAACCCAGTAAGTTGCACTCTGGCTACATACAACACGGTCATTGCGAGGCTGAGAGTCCGAACAACCTTTCGGTGTTGTCAAAGAGCGTACTGGGTCGCCACACGATTGCCCAGCCGCCGCGAGCCACTGTGAATTATTGCCCGGGAATCCACGAGTCGCCCAGGTCTGAGTAAGAGCAGACAGGTAATTCGAGAGCATTATGCTGCCGGGCTGCGCTCTAAAATCACCGGACATCTGTTCCGAAAGGGCGCCACAAGGACCGAAGAACGGATCCGCCATGGACGCGTACGGATATCCAAGGTGCGGTGATCCCAGGGTGACGAGGGCCGCGACGGTCCGTCCGTTTAGCGCTCCCTCCCAATTGTTCGCGATCAGGTCGCGTGCAATCAGACCTCCCATGCTGTACCCGACGAAGACTATCACCCCTGGCGGGCTGGCCTTAACTTGCGCGGCTAGTTTTTGAGCACCCATCGAAATTGAACACCCGGGCTTGCACTCCTTACTACACTCGGCAAAGGAAAAGGCGCGATTCATGGTGAATCGGCCCTTCGCCAGCGCTCCGTTCAACGTGCCCTCCAATGCCGCCATGCCGCTCGAGTCTTGGTTGATCCCGTGGAGCAGGAACACAGTGATCTTCGGAGGCGTTGTCACACCCAGTTCATTGGAGTAGGCCGAGTACCCATCAGGAGACTGGGCACGGACTCGGAACGTGTATGCCTGTTGAGCTTCGAGCCCCATGATGGGGCTGCTTGAAAAAGCCGTCGCCAGCCCGATATCCACAAAGCCAGTGGTTCCCGGAGAGCGGATCTCCACGCGGATTCCAGTCGCGCTTGGCGCGTTATTCGCCCACGCCAGCGTCGCCTCCACCTGGTTCGCCGAAACCAGTCGCAGCCCCGTCGGCGCGGGGATCGCGGTGACCGCCGTCGTGGAGACCTGGACTTCATTCGAATACGCGGAAAGCCCCGATGAAGTCTCGACACGCATCCGGAAAACGTGGGTTGAACTCGCACTCAGTCCCTGCAGATCCACCGATGTCGCCGCAGCCAGCGGCTGTGCCACTTCCGTGAACACCCCGCCCGGTCCCCGCCATTCCACTCGGAATCGGACCCGGTTCACAGCCGTCGAAGTCCAGTTCAACCGAACGCTTGTGGCTGTGAGCGGGCTGCCCTGGAGCACGGGAGCAGGTATCAACGTAGGCGGCAGTGACGTGCTGATTGGCCCGTGGTATGCAGGAATCGAAGTGAACGCCTGACTGCGGAATCGTAAGCCCAGAACGGCAACAGTCGCCGGCGAGGCGGTAACGAAGTCAACCGTTCCGTTCGCCGTGGCCGCCAAACCGAGTCCAGGCAGATCCGCCAGGACGAATGCCGTTTTTGAACGGGGCTGCAATGTAATCTGAGCCGTGCCAATCGTCGCGGCAGCCGCATTCCGGACCACAATATTGACCATGGCCGAAGCGCTCGACGCATTCACGACGGCCGCCGTTGTCACCAGCGATCTGTTGTCGAAAGGGAAACTGGCGGAGGTCGCCCCCGGAGCGGCAAGTGGCACCACTGCTTCTTGATCTTGACTGCCCGAAACCGACTGTTTGAAAACGGCGTACGCGTTCACTTCGGCCGCGAGATCCAAGGAGATCCACCCCTGTCGTAGCGGGCCGGTGCTGAGAAAGTCAAATGATACCGAAGCGCCCGGCCCCAGGGCTGGATTCAGCGTGGACACGGGCAATCCGCCGTTGACTGGCGCGGAAAGCAGGTTGCCACTATCGTCATAGAACGTCAGAACCGAAGTGCCAGCACTGCTGCCCGTATTTGAGAGGTAAACCGTGGTCGACCATCCGCCGCCGTACGCGAGCTGCGGCAACAGGTAGGGCGTGCCGCCATGAACGAAACCTGTCACCGTGAGGAGGGCTGGAACCGCGAAAAGGATGCGCTTCATAAGCTTTGTTCGCATGGTGTGATCCGAATGGACAATCGGCAGAAATGGATCGGAACTTTATTGGACCTTCGACGTGACTGCACAAATTTTGGCTTGCATTCGTCACGCAAAGTCACACATCGCCGGACTGGCCGCTTCCACGTCTCAATGGGTGGCCATCGGTAGTTTCCGGCAGTCGCATCGACCGCTACAATGGCAGTGTGAGAAAACGACTGCGGGCCAACCTCTACATCCGGGCCGACGTCGATGTCATCGCGCGTGCCAAGCGCTACGCTGCTGAACAGAAGGTCTCCCTTTCCCACCTTGTTGAAGAGCACTTTCTCAAACTCATCGCGGAGGACGAATCGGTCGAAGCCCAAGGTGCTGACCTCAGCCACATCAACCCAATTCCGCAAAGCAAACGTTCCACCGTCAAGGTGAACAGACCCATTTGCCGATGACCAGCCGCCTCATCGAATGGCACGACTCCATCGGCTCCACCATGACCCGTGCCGCCGAGCTCGCCCGCCAGGGTGCCGCTGCGGGTACCGTCGTTGCCGCACATGAACAGACCGCCGGGCAAGGCCGTCTCGGCCGCACATGGCACTCGCCGCCTCGCACGGGCCTATACTTCACCCAAATCCTTCGCCCCGATCTTCCGCCCGCCGAACTCCCGGTCATCACTCTCGCCCTCGGCGTTGCCGTCGCCGACGCATTACAGGTCTTCGCCGGTCTCGCCGTAGACCTCCGCTGGCCCAACGACGTTCTCACAGTCGGGGCAGGGAAAAAGCTCGCCGGAATCCTTGCTCAACTCGATGACGGCGCGGTCCTGGCCGGCATC
>CAMTUE010000038.1:0-24074 GCA_947084845.1 uncultured Bryobacteraceae bacterium
CCGGAGTCCGCCTCAAACCCCTCTTCGCCCACCTCAAACTCCTCCAACGCCGCCCCAAAACCAAAACCACCGCCGCCACCCGCCCCATACAGTCCGCGAACACAAACAACGGGTCCCCAAAAGCCCCGCCCGAGCCCCAAAAGTAGGCCCAGGTGACCGCGTGGTCTTGCTCCTTCATGCGAAACCACTCCCGGTCGTGGCTCTGATCGGAGCCGCAAGCGGTCGTCCAGTAGAACCTGATCTTGCGGTCAAAGACCTAGGCTGGCGTACGGCGTAGTGACGCCAGTTTCGCGCGCAGGAAAGCCACGCAACCCGGCACCTGTTCCGCGGTCAATCCATGGAGCAAAAGCGGCCCTGTGAAACCATAAGCTCGCAACAGGCCCAGATACCGGTCGTAGTCGAGCGCGCCCTGGCCCGCGGCTTTGTGACCCGCGTCCCCGTCGCGGTCGAGATCCTTGGCGTGAGCCAGCACGATGTCCTTGCCCACGAGTTCAAAAGCCTCATCGAGCACCTCCCTCATGCGGGGCAGTTCACCCGCGTGGAAGATATTCGCGGGGTCTATGGTGACTTTCAGGTGGGGGGAGGCGATCTCATCCAGAAGGCGCCGGGCTTTCCTGGCTGAGTCGACCACGTTGTTCACTTCGGGCTCGAAGGCAAGGACGACTTTCGCCTGCCGGGCGATGTCGGTCGCCTCGCGAATACAAGCGGCCATGTCCTGCCACGACTCCGGCGAACCGTTGTCCGGATGACGCCTCCACATGCTGTTCCGGTCACGCGTTCCGGTGCACACGTGGATCGTGGATGTGCCCATCCGCGGGCAGGCTTCGGCGAGGACCCGCAGCCGGCGCAATCCCGTCCGGCGGTGCTCAACATCCGGGTGGCACATATTGAAGGTGCCCTGCAAGCTGGCAATGGCGATCCCGCGAGCCGCCGCTTCACGGCGAAACCTCCCGGGCAGTTCCGGGGGAATCTGATCGGGCATGTCCGGCAGATTGGCGCAGGACATGCTCACCTGCGCACAGGCGAGTCCACAGGCCCTGGCCGCATCCAGGCGCTCCTCGAGGGTTCCCGTGGTAAACGTGGTGGCCAGCAGGATGCCGATCTGCATGGACTCAGGCTCCGCGGCCACTACCGGACTTCGGGCGCAAGCTGTCCCGGCCGCGATGGTGCCGGCCAGGGAGAGGAAATCACGCCGGCTACGGTCGCACATCGGAGAGGGCATGGATTGGAGATTGGTATCCGGCATTTCGATTTCAGACTCCGGGTTGCGTTCAGTATACCCCCCAGCCGCCTCCCAGTGAGACCGGGCGCTGCGGACGGACAGGGCCGGGATATGGTGATCGGCCACAATTGGAACTCGCGGCGCCGGTAAGAATCGTTGACGCCGAACACCGGCGAAGGGAGTCCACTGGATTTGCACGGGCCGCGTCCAATCGTGCGGCCTCGGCTTGTTATGCTGATGTCTCTGCGGAGTATTCGAGGTGTTTATGCGTTTTTCGCGTTCTCGCCGCTTCCTTGTACCGCTGGCCGTCCTGGCCGCGACCGGCGGAGCTTCCCTGCTTTGGCACGGCCAGCTTCAGGGACAGGGCACGAGTTCTGTGACCTGGTCGGGGCGGGTGAGCATCGAAAAGCGCCTGACCTCGAAGACCAGTTGCACAAACTGCGAGCACGACATTCACGAGTTTAACAGCGAGGAATCCTACGTCACGGAGTACCAGATCGAGGGTATCCCGCAGAGGGCGGAGGCGCAGTGGTCCAGCGCCGACGTGCGCGTACAGGTGCGTGGCACAACCCACTCGCGCAGCTACGGGAGGAACATCAAGCCCGATGCCCAGACGCGCGAATCGCTCATCGAGACCAGGGAAACCGGCAGCGGGCACACTGTGGCCGGCGTGTCCATCTTCCTCCGGCAGTCCGGGGAAGCCGACGACGGCCATTGCCGGCTGGAGTACGGCCCCATCGGCGACCGTGACGACAACGGCCCGTTGACGCAAGCGATCACCCTGAGCGGCGCCGTGCATATGCGGTTCGTCTACAAGGACAACCCGACAACCGGCAAGACGGAGCCTCACTCCACCGATGTCCGGCCTGATGGCGACGAGTTCGACATCCCCTGCGGACCCAAGGCGCGCTCGCTCCGCGGCGATGAAGTCCGGCTGGACGAGAACGGCCAGTACATCCGCGTCAGTTGGGACCTCGCGCAGGACGGCGAAGCGCAGACCGAAGTCCTGCTGATCCCGGCCAACGGCTATGACCAGTGGCTGCCGCAGGCCGGTGAGAGCGAAGCAGCCGTTGGCGACTTCATCGATGTGCGCGTGGTCGCGCAGCAGCGCGGCAAGCCCGGATCGAAACCGCCTCAGAAAGTGAAGAGATACAAGGTGCGGCTGGTGGATGTTTCCCGCCAGCCGGGCGTCTGCCTCAACTGGCCGCAGTCGCCCTCCGGGCCGCCCGCCCCCGACCTGAAACTCGACGCCGGCAACCCTTTCATCAAGCTATTGGACAAGGACGCCCAGTCGGCGGAAACCAGGGAGGAAGGTCTCGATCAGTTCATGGTCACCGTGAACGCGCACGACTGGGGCGCGTATGGAAAGCTCCAGGTCACCGCCGAATTGCAGGACGGCTCAATCGTGCGGGCGCACGTTCAGAACAAGCCATCCGGGTACGCCCTGGCGCTGCCCAAGGACGACAACTCCAACCACATCGCCGACTGGTGGGAGCACTGGTTCGAGATCGGCAATCAGGCGCCTGAGGCCGACGAAGAGAAGACGCCGCTCGGCGACGGCCACGATGGCGACTCCATTTCGCTCTACGAGGAATACCGCGGGTTCCGCATCCAAGGTAAACACGAGCGGCTCTCGCCGGAGATGAAGGACCTCTTCCTCAGCGACCGCGACAGCCTTGGCCTCGGCTACTTTGGACAACTCGGCTTGCAGCCCCACATTGTGACCCGTCAGGAACTGAGCATGATCGCGGGGGACGGCAACACCTGGACCGTGAACCGCAACCGCGGCACGCACTCCCTCGGCACCGTGTGGGCGCTGCGGCTCGTGCGATACGCCATCGGCGAGGGCGCGGCCGGAGAGACCGAGGGCGGCCCCGGAGTTCCGTCCAGGATCATCGAAGTGCGCATCGACACCGCCCGCATCGCCGCGGCCGCGGGGCCCTACGCCGCCGCTGAGATCAAGTCCACGATCGCCCACGAACTCGGACACGCCATCAACATCTGGCACCATGGCGACCAGTTGGACTACTCGATTCCCGGCGATGTGCTGTGCCGCAGGAAGAACGGGACTGTAGCGAACTTCATCTGCGCCGCGAAGGACTGCTACGAGGCGGCCGTGCAGCACGGCATGTATAGCGGCAACGACCAGTGCATCCTGCGCTACAACTCCACTAACTTCTATGAGGATCCGGGCGGAAACTGCGAATGGAAAGTTGGCAGGAAGACGGTGAAAGGGCGGGTGTTCGGCTATGACGCCCCAGGCGCCATCTACTGCGAAACCGGCAAGGGCACGGGTGTCAACGACCCCTCGAAGAAGCCCAACAAGGCCGGCGACGCCTCCCCGGACCGCGGCGAGTGCAAGTACAAATTCTGTGTGAACAGCGGGAAGCACTGACATGAAAAAGGCGATGCAAATGGCTGCCGTCGTGCTGGCGTTCGTCGTGGCCGGTGGCTTCTACTGGTGGGTCGCGACCTGGCTGCGGGACAGACTGGCGCCGCCGGCGGCGGAGTTGCGCGCCACTCAGCAGGACGAAGACGCCGCCCCGGCGCCGGAGCCATCCGTGTCCGTGCAATTGAACGGCTCAGAAGACGCAACCGCGGCGCGGGGCGGGCCGTTGACGGTCACGGTGGCGGCCACCCACCGCCACGCGGTGAACATCGAGTCCAGGCTCCGCGTGCTGCGGGCGCGGGCGCAGCGGCCCGGCATCGGCCAGCAGTGGCTCCAGCGAACCCAGGCCGCGGTTGCCACACTGGAAGCTTCCGCGCATCTCCGGCTCGGCGAGGCCTCGCGCCCCTGGACACAAGCGGTGCAGGTCACGCTGCGGCCTCTGGAGGGAGGCGAGCCGTCGCCCTGGGCCCTGCGTATACTCACCTCGCTGGCATCGTCCGGCGCGGCTAAGGCGCCGGGCGTGGCGGTCCTGGACTCGGAAAACGCCGCCGAGGTCCACCTGACACCCGAGCCGGGGCCCTGGGCCACGCTGAAAGCGGGCCGCTACGAAGTGCGAGCCTGCCTCGCCCCGAGCGGGGAATGGAAAGCCACGGCCTGTTCCGCCCCCGCGCAAATCACCGTGGTCGACTCCGAAACGCTGCTGACGGCCAATCAGCGCGACGCTGTCGAACGCAACGCCGCCCGCGTGGCCCTGCTGGCCGAGGATTGGGTCGAACTCGAGCGCCGCGGCAATGCACTGCTCGTCCGCGATAAAGTCGCCGGCCACACCGCCCTCGGCGATGCTTTCTTCGGGCGGCGGAATTGGGACAAGGCCCTCTCCCATTACACGGCCGCACGGGCCGCCTGGCCCCGAAGTAACTACGAAGCGCCGCGCACTCTCAACATTCGAATCTCCCGGCTGTTGGAAATCCTCGGCGCGGACGAGTAGGCCGCCGCGGGTTGACAATGGACCTCTGAGGATCTTCAAAGAAGAATCGGCCGCGAGTTTGAGACAACCGGCGACCGAGGTCCACCGGAGTTGCACAGGCGGCGGGGTGGCCGGCTGGCGTTTGGCGAGGGCTTGCTGGCAGTGCGCCGGAACCGGGCGTATGGTTCTGCCAGCAGCGAAACAGGATCCTCAGCCACTCTGGAATCGTGATCGGAATCAGTTCGGAAAGCTGATCGCCATCGGATTGGAATGAGTGACCGGCTTCGCTGGATGACGCAGGCCCCGGCTGTTCATTCACGAACTCCGGGCAGCACGGACGCGCAACAGAGAGGCATCAGTCTTTCGCCGTCTGAGATAGAAACGATCTTGTGGTCGGGTGTTGCGGATCCTCGAACACCCTCGCCGGCGGCCCGTTCTCGACGTCATAGCCGTCCGCAAACACGTGAACCCGGTTGGCCACGTTGCGGGCGAATCCCATCGAGTGGGTTACGACAATCATGGTTTGCCCGTCCCTGGCCAGATCCGCGATCAGCGCGAGGACCTCGCCTGCCATCACCGGATCGAGCGCACTGGTGGGCTCGTCAAAAAGGATTGCCTCCGGTTCCATCACCAGGGCCCGCGCGATGGCGACCCTCTGCTGCTGCCCGCCTGACAGGTCCTTCGGGTAGGCGTCGTGTTTGGCGGCGAGCCCCACGCGCGCCAGTAGTCTCTGGGCGCGCTGTTCCGCCTCATCCCGCTTCAGTTTCAAAACCTGGATGGGCGCTTCGGTCACGTTTTGCAGCACAGTGAGGTGCGGGAACAAATTGAACTGTTGGAAAACGAAACCGGCTTGACGGCGCACGCGCTCGAGCAGCCGGGCGTCGGACCGCGGGTTGGTCGCGGGGGTGAGGACATGATCGCCGACGCGAACCTCTCCTCCCTGAAAAGGCTCGAGGCCGTTGACGCATCGCAGGAACGTGCTCTTGCCGCCGCCCGACGGGCCGATGATGGAGTGCACGTCTCCTTTGCGCACCTCGAACGAAATGCCCTTCAATACCTCGTTCGCGCCATGCCTCTTCACAAGATTCGTGACGGTGATCATGACTGCTGCTCCAATCCCAGACGGTTCTCGATGTGCCGGGCGACGATCGACATGGGGTAGCTCATCATGAGGTAGAGCAAGGCCGTCAGACCCATTAATTCCACGGTTGCCTGCGTACTCATCGAAAGGACCGAAAACCTCTTCGTCAGCTCGACGATGGTCACGACCGAGCAGACCGACGTGTCCTTGAACAGGGCGATGAAATCATTCACAACCGGCGGGATCACAATGCGTACCGCCTGCGGCACGATGATGCGGCGCAGGGCCGTCAACCGCGACATGCCAAGGGCAAGCGCCGCCTCCATCTGCCCCTTGGGGATCGCCTGCAGGCCGTCAGGCTGCCGCAACACCATCGCCTCATCGACGCCTCCTTCAGCCGGACTCAGGGTTTGAAGATTCTATCAGAGATCTCCAATGCCGTTGGCCGTTTCGGCGACCGATGTATTAGGTTATCAACGGACTCCGGAGCGAGAGCCGGACACTAGTGCTTTGACCGCAAGATCAGTTTCAACTGGACGCCCGCTCCGTCGAATATCACCTTGCAGATTTTCATTACTTCTGGTGGCCAGAAGGGCCATGCTCGCTTGCCGGCGCGCGCGGCTCCGATCAGAGCCACGACCGGGAGTGGACGCCCGTAAAAGAGCAAAATCACGCGGTCACGGACTTGGCCCGGCGGGCGCGGGATTGAGAGGTTCTGGCAGATCCTCCGGGCCAGGAGATCGGCGATCTCGGTGTGGCGCGGAACCGCTTCGGCGTGTCCCGTCTGCGGGTTCTCTTTACCCTCCCTTCGCAGCACACAGCCGTACCGGCGAAGGTGGCGCAACAGGGATTCGCGCTTCATCCGACAACTACAGATTCCTGCTCGGCGTCGGGGGGCATCTTTCGATCCGAAGACAGGCCTGACGGTGATCGACCGGCTGGTTCAGGGCACTGAGGCGATGCTGTAGGCGATGGGCTAACTCACCGCTTCGATTTCCACTTTGCGGGCGGCGCGTTCGAAGCTGCGCTTGGCCTGGTATTCCTGCCATAGGGTGCTGCAGCCGGCCCAGAGGTAGCCGCAGACGAAGATCGACAGGAACGGCAGGGCGAAGAAGTTCATCACGTCGATGCAGTATGCCGCGATGAACAGGAAGATGATGCCCATGGCGATCTCGGCGAACGGCAGCCAACCGCTCTTGCGGCGGTAGCCGACCGCCAGCCCAGCGCCGCCGCCGGCGGATTTGGGCGCGTACTTGGGTGTCCTGACGAAAGACGACTGGTGGCCCAGCAGCGCTTCCAGGACAGCCTTGGTGTTCGAGATTGTCAGCGCCACGCCCATGGCCATGAGGAACGGGAGGATGAAGATGGCCCGCTTCCAATTGTTCGGATAGAGTTCTTTCTCGGCGAGGAGATAGAAGGCCACGATCGACCAGAACGAACAGATGATCAGCGGCAGGTCGACGAAGAGCAGTTGCTGCCAGCCGATGTAGAAGCGCACCATCATCACCGGCAGCATCAGGGCCGATACGACGACCATCATCGGGTAGCTGATATTCGGCGTCAGGTGGAACCAGGCTTCGGCCTTCTCCCGCCAGCCGGCATCGGAGCGCCAGATGGTCCCCCAGAGCTTCAACGAGACCTGGGTCAGGCCTTTGGCCCAGCGCTGTTGCTGGACCTGGAATCCGTAGGTGTCGGTGGGCAGTTCGGAGGGACATTCCACCCAGGGCAGGTACATGAATTTCCAGCCGCGTAACTGGGCGCGATAGCTCAGGTCGGAGTCTTCGGTCAACGTATCGTGCTGCCAGCCGCCGGCGTCGACGATCATGTCCCGGCGCAGGATGCCGGCCGTGCCGTTGAAATTGAAGTACAGGCCGGAGCCCCAGCGGGCGGTGTGTTCAAGGGCGAAGTGGCCGTCGAGCATGAGGGCCTGGACCTCGGTGAGGAGGCTGTGATTGCGATTCAAGTACGTCCAGCGGGTCTGGACGACGCCGACTTTGGGGTCGGAGAAGAAGTGGATGGTGTCTTCGAGGAAGTCCTCGGGCGGGATGAAATCGGCGTCGAAAACGGCCATGAACTCGCCTTTGGCCAGGGCCATGCCGTTTTGAAGTGCGCCCGCTTTGTAGCCCTGACGGTTGGTGCGGTGGACGTACTCGATGGGGTGGCCTTCGGACTTGAGACTGGCGACGAGGGCCTGGGTGTAGGGGTGTGTGTCGTCGGTGGAGTCGTCGAGGACCTGGATTTCGAGAAGTTCCTTCGGGTAGCGGACCTTGAGAACGGCCTCGATCAACTGGTCAACAACGTTGCGCTCGTTGAACAGCGGCAACTGGATCGTCACGCAGGGCAACTGTTCGAAGCGCCGTTCGGGGACGCGCGGGATGAGATGGCGCGACTTCAGGTAGCGCTTGATGATGAGATAGCGGTGGGCGCCGTAGACGGCGAGAATGCTGAGCAGCAGGAAGTAAGGGACAAGGAGGGCGTAGTCGAACCAGGCGAGTTCGTGGATGCCGGCGAAGGTGCGGTCGGAGAGCGACCTCGACAGCTTCTCCATTGCCGTGGGGGGTGCAATCAGGGCCGCTAGGAAAATGATGTTCATATGACTGAATGCAACGTAGCCTGGCTGGAACCCGGCACCGGGACTGCCGCCTTGGGCGGAATCGGCTACGAGCCGCCCTTCCGCCGCGCTCCTCAACATCATTGTATCCGGAACCCATATGACTTCCTGATCGGCTTTAAGATTCGTTCGCTCCCAGGGTCCGGCTTGCCGGGCGTACAATAGCTATGTCCATTCCGCTGAAGGAGACCTCTGCCATGCAAACGCACGTGAAGATTCTGGCCTGGTTCAATGTCGTGCTGGGCGCGCTCGGGGTGTTGGCCGGCTTCGCTCTGTTTAGCGGCGCGATGGTGGTGGCGGAGATATTCCGGTACGCGGTCGAGGAAGCGGGCATGCCGGCGGAGGTACTGCAATTGCTTGCGGTTGTCGTCACCGCGGTGATTCTGGTTATGTCGCTTCCCTGCCTGATTCTGGGCTACGGACTGATGAAGCTCCGGCCGTGGGCGCGCATTCTGGGCATCGTGCTGGCGGCGCTGAATCTGCTGAATGTGCCACTGGGGACGGCGGTGTCGCTGTATTCCTTCTGGGTGCTTTTGCAGCCGGAGACCGAGGCGATGTTCAAGGCCGCGCCGGCGGCGGGGTAGGCGGCCGAGGCCGGGGTTGGTGAGAGATCCGGCGAACGTACTCCGGCGCGTCGCGCCGGAAGCCGCCTGGCAGATTCATGGGAGAGGAACAAGTGCCTTGCGTCCCGACACGATTGTCGAGACGGCAGGCCGGATGGGCCCGAGCTACCAGGACTATGGGCGCGACTCGGCGGGCGGGGCGTTGTCCCTTGGTCTGACGTAGTAATCCAGTGACTCCACGGCGTCCTTGCCTTTTGGTTCAGCGGACGCCTCGGGATGGGTTTCACGAAAACGGCGCAGGGCCAGATCTCTCATTCGCCGGACCACGGCGGGGTTTTTCAAAGACACGCCGGTGAACTCGCCAGGATCGGCGGCGAGGTCGAACAGACGCTCATAGCGGCCAGGGGTGGGCGAATCGGTGAGGTAGCCGTCCTCGCGCCTGCGGCGGCCGGAGCAGTACATATACTTCCAGCGGCCGTCGCGAACGAAGACCTCCTCGTTTTCCAGATACTCGCTGACGATGTGATCGCGTGGCTGCCGCGGCTTGCCTCCCTCGGCGTAGGGCAGAAGCGTCTGCCCGTGCTCGACGGGCAGACGGCCGAGGCCGAGCAGGTCGATGATCGTGGGGGCGAGATCAATGTGTTCGGTGAAGGCACGCACGACGCCGCGTTTGACGCGGCCAGGCAAACGCAGGATCAGCGGGACACGGAGGGCTGGATCGTAGCCGCAGTGTTTCTCGAAACGGCCATGCTGGCCGAGCATGTAGCCGTGGTCGGCGGTGTAGACGACGAGGGTGTCGCGGTCGAGGTCGAGCTGTTTCAACCGGGCCAGGACGCGGCCGACGTTACGGTCGAGGAAGCGGACGGAGGAGTAATAGGCGGCGGCGATACCGCGTTTCCCGGCAGGTGACAGGTCCTTGAAAATCAGCGGAATCTGCCAGTCGTCCTGAGGCGGGGAGGGGAAGTCGTCGAATCCGGCGGGGTCGAAGGCGGAACGGTCGTCAATGGGGAAGTCGAACGGGGAGTGGGGTTCATGGAAGCTGGTCCAGAGGGCGAAGGGCTTATCGCGTTGAGCTTCGAGGAACTCCCGGGCCTGGCGGGCGATGAACGTGCCCTTCATGTCGGCGTCTGTTCGGGGGTAGGGCAGGCCGGCTGCATTGAGCCACTCCGCGGCTGGAGTCTGGAACGGGCGCCAGGGCAACGTTTTCGTTTTCACGCCGCCGGGCAGGGCGGTTTGCGGGACTTCGGCGGCCCAGCGGCGCTGCATGACGTCCTCGGTCGAGCAATCGTCAAAGCCATGCAGGCCGGACTTGCCTGGCTGGTTGAAGTGCATTTTGCCGAAGACGGCAGTCTTATAGCCCGCCAGCTTGAGCTGTTTGGCCAGGGTCGGTTTGTCCGTGGAGAGGGCTGTGCGCAGTTGCGTGACGCCGGCCATGTGGGGCATCTGGCCGGTGAGCAGGCTTTGGCGCGATGGCGTGCAGACGGGCGAATTGCAGTGGTGGGCGGCGAAAAGGGCGCCTTCGGAGGCGAGGCGGTCCATGTTGGGAGTCTGGGCGCGTTGATTGCCGTCGCAGCCCATGACATAGCCCGCATGGTCGTCGGCCATGAGGAAGAGCAGGTTGAATGGTTTCGACCCGCGCGGCTGTTTCAGCACGGCAGGAGCCAGCGAGGCGTTGAATGTCCTTCGGGTGATCACTTGTGGGCATTATAATTGGAAGCAGGGGCGATGGCCCTGCCGAGTCTGCCAGATGGAAATCGCACTAAACGCCCGAATGCTGGAAGTGTTGAATGCGGTCGTGCGCATTTACATCGAAACCGGGGAACCGGTTGCGTCGCGGACCATCGCTCACGCCAGGCGCGATAATCTGAGTCCGGCGACGATCCGCAACATCATGGCCGATCTGGCCGACCTGGGTTTTCTCGACCAGCCGCACACCTCCGCCGGACGGATTCCGACGCCCAAGGCATTCCGATATTTTGCTAAGACGGTGGCCGCGAGCCGGTCGCTGGCGACGGAACTGGCGCGGCTGCGCGAGGACCTTTCGCAGTTGAAGACGGCCGAGGATCGCGCTGAGTATTCGTCCCACGTGCTGACCGAGATGACGCGCAACATGGGCATCGTGGCCGCCATCCCGACAGCGGGGCTGGAACTGGATCAGGTGGAACTGGTCCTGCTCCCGGACATGCGCGTGCTGATGGTTGTGGTGACGCGCGACGGCAGCGTCCGCAACCAGGTGGCGATGCTCGATGAGCCGGTGTCGCAGGACGAGTTGTACTCGATCCGCAATTACGTCAATAGAAACTTCGCGGGCTGGAGCCTGCCGTCGGTGCGGTCGGAGTTGCGCCGGCGGTTTGATTTCGAGAGCGCTGCGTATGACCGCCTGATGCGGCAGTTGACCCACCTTTACGAGAAGGGTCTGCTCGACATTGCGTTCACGCCGGCGCTGTTCATGGGAGGCGCGGCCAACCTGGTCGGACTGGACCTCCACCTCACCAAGGAGAAGCTGCGGGAGTTGTTCCGCGCCCTGGAAGAGAAGAAGCGGCTGATGGAGATGCTCGACCAGTTTATCGACACCGATACGGAAGAGCTTCAGGTGCAGGTCGGGCTGGAGAAGGCCCACCCGTCGCTGAAAGACTTTACACTGATTGGCGTGACGATCCATCTGCCGGGAGGGCTTGAGACCAAGATGGCCGTCCTTGGGCCGATGCGGATGAACTATCCGAAGGTGGTCTCGGCGGTGGCGCATATAGGAGAGGCCATCAGGGGTCTGCCGCGGTAGCGCCGCGATGCCGGACGGACCAATAGAAGGAACATGCAAGACGAAACTCAAAACGCTGAAGATGCGTTCGAAACCGAAGCCGGCGACGCTGCCGCGGCGGAGTTCGAACTGCTGACGGCCGAGCGTGACCGGCTGGAGTCCGAGCGGGCGGCCCTGAACGAACTCCTGATGCGCCGATCGGCGGAATTTGACAATTTCCGCAAGCGCACCGAACGCGAGCGGGCCGACCTGATCGAATACGCCGCATCGGATGCGGTGAAGGCAATGTTGCCGGTCCTTGACGATCTTGAGCGGGCCTTGGCGCAGGAGCCGGCCGACCCCGAATACGCGCGTGGCGTTGGATTGATCTATCAGCGGATGTTGGACGCGTTGGGCAAGCTGGGTCTGGAGGCGGTCATGGCCGAAGGCAAGCCGTTCGACCCGAACCTGCACCACGCGATCGAGATGGTGCCATGCGAGGATAGCGAGGATCACACGGTGCTCGGCGACCTGCTGCGCGGCTACACGTTCAAGGGGCGGCTACTCAGGCCGAGCATGGTCAGGGTGGCGGTGAAGAAGTAGGGGCATGGCGGTGTCGAAACGCGATTACTACGAAGTGCTGGGGGTCCAGCGCAACGCCGGCGAGCAGGAGCTGAAAGGGTCCTACCGCAAACTGGCTCTCAAATACCACCCCGACCGGAACCCGAACGACAAAGAGGCCGAGGATCGATTCAAGGAGGCGGCGGAAGCCTATAGCGTGCTGAGCGACGCGGAAAAGCGCAGGTCCTATGACGCCTTTGGCCACGCGGGCGTCAGCAGCGCCGCGCAGCAAGGGTTCAACCCCGACGCCTTCGCCGATTTCTCCGACATCTTCGGCGACTTCTTCGGCTTCGGCGACCTTTTCGGCGGCGGAGGCGGACGGCGCCGGACGCGCGCCCAGCGAGGCGACGATGTCCGCTACGACCTCGAGATCTCCTTCGAGGACTCGATCCGCGGGCTCGAAGCCGATATCCAGATCCCCAAGATCGAGAACTGCACGGCCTGCGGCGGCACGGGGGCGGAGACCGAAGACGGCTGGACGACGTGCGCCACATGCCGCGGGCGCGGCGAGGTCTTCTACCAGCAGGGATTCCTGTCGATCAGGAAAGGCTGCGGCACCTGTGGTGGACGCGGCAAACTCCTGCGCAGGCCGTGCCGGACCTGCAAGGGCGAGGGCGCCACGCAGGTCACCAAGAAACTGAAGGTCAAGATCCCGCCTGGGGTAGACACGGGCATGAAGATGCGCCTTCAATCGGAAGGGCAGCCGGGCGCGAACGGCGGACCGCAGGGCGACCTGTACGTCTTCATCAACGTGAAGCCTCATGCGGTATTCGAGCGGAAAGAGTACGACCTGCATTGCGTGGTGCCGATCAACGTGGCGCAGGCCGCGCTGGGGACCGGCATCGACGTGCTGACCTTCGACGGGTTGGAGTCGATCAAGGTGCCTGAAGGGATTCAGTCCGGCGAAACGATGCGGCTGCGGGGCAAAGGCGTTCCGTTTGTCAACGGCGGCGGAAAGGGCGACCTGATTGTGCATATCGAGGTCAGGACGCCGAGAAAGCTGTCGCGCGAGCAGAAGCGGATGTTCGAACAGTTGCGCGATACCTTGCCGGCCGAAAACGAGCCGGAAGAGAAAAGCCTGTTGGAGAAATTGAAAGACTATCTGGCCTGAGGCGGCACACGCGCCGGGCGGAACTCGGATGGAAGAGACGGAGAGAGTCTCGGGCTTGCGGATCGCCATCTTTGGCGGGACCTTTGATCCCATACACAACGCCCACCTCCGAATCGCCCGCGAGGCAGCGGAGCGGTTCGCGCTGGATCGCGTGCTGTTTGTCACCGCCGGCAACCCGCCGCATAAGGTCCCCGGCGCCACCACGAGTTTCGATCACCGCCACAGGATGGTTGAGCTGGCCTGCGCGGGAGACGCCAGGTTCGTTCCCTCAAGGCTCGAAGAGGGCGTTGGGTTGAGTTACTCGATCGACACAATCGAAAAGGTGAAGACAGGTCTCAAGCCGGACGACCGGCTCTACTTCCTGATCGGCGCCGACGCCTTCGCCGAGGTCGGGACCTGGTACAGGTCAAAGGAAGTGCTGGCGGCGGTTGAGTTCATTGTCGTGTCGAGGCCGGGCTACGATTATCCGGTCCCCGATGGCGCGAGAGTTCAGCGTCTGGAGACTGTGGCGCTGCCGGTCTCATCGTCGCTGATCCGGAAGGGGATTCAGGAGGGCAATCGGGTGGATGACCTTCCGGAGAGCGTCGGGCTTTACGCTGAACGTCACGGCCTCTATTCGGCGAGGTGACTTTTGACTTCCCGGATCTTCATCAAGCTACTCGCGGCAGTCCTGCTGATCATGGTAGTGGCGCTGAGCGTGGAAGATTTTCTGGCATCGCGCATGGCCGAACGCGCCTATCTCGACACTCTCACTCGCGAAATGACCGGCAAGGCGCGAATGCTGGACGTGATCGGCGAACGGGCGCTGGCGCGGGTTTCGGGCAGCGACATGGAGGCTCTCGCCAAGGCGGCGGGCGGGCGAATTACCTTTATCGCGCGCGACGGTGCGGTGATCAACGACTCGGAAGCCGATCCAGCCAGGATGGAGAATCATGGCCACCGGGCCGAGGTCGCCGAGGCGCTTAAGGGGCGCACGGGAGTGAGCATCCGGAAGAGTCCGACGCTTGGCACGGACTTTCTGTACGTGGCGATTCCGGTCGGCCGGGGCGCGCTGCGTCTGGCGATGCCGCTCGACCAGGTGCAGGCGAGAATCTCCGAGATCCGCATCAAGCTGCTCCTTTACACTGGACTTGCGTTCCTGCCGGCGATCCTGCTGGCGGCGCTGTTCGCGCGTTCGATCTCCGCCAAGATGGGCGCGATCATCGACCACGCCTCGACGCTGGCGACAGGAAACTTCAAGGCGCGGCTTCCGGCCATGGGTAACGATGAACTTGGCACACTCGGCCGGCAACTGAACGAATCGGGCGCGAAGTTGCAGGGGATGTTCGAAGAGTTGGAGCACGAACATGCCGAACTGGAGAAGCTCGAGCGGGTCCGCAAGGACTTTGTCATTAATGTGTCGCACGAATTGAGAACACCGCTGGCCTCGATCCAGGGCTACACCGAGACGCTGCTTGACGGCGCGCTCCATGACCAGGACAACAACGTCCGGTTCCTGAACATCATCCGGCAGAATGCCGAGCGGCTGGGGCGGCTCACCGCCGACCTGTTGACGATTTCGAGGATCGAATTGCGGACGCAGCGTTTCCAGTTCGCTTCCTACAATGTCAAGGACCTCATGGCGGACTGTCTGGATTCGCTCATGCCGCTGGCGGAGAGGAAGCGGGTTGCCTTGCACATGGACTTGGAGGATGACAGGGAAGAGGTCTTCTGCGACTCGGAGGCGGTCCATCAGATCATGAGCAACCTGCTGGACAACGCCATCAAGTACACGCCCGAAGGCGGATCGGTGCGGGTGGCGGTTCGCCGCAAGGGATCGAGCGTAGAGATCGCGGTGACCGACTCGGGCATGGGTATCCCGGCCGGGGAACTCCCGCGGCTGTTCGAGAGATTCTACCGGGTGGACAAGGCGCGCTCGCGCGAGATGGGCGGGACGGGTTTGGGGCTGGCGATTGTGAAGCATCTGGTGAAGGCGCAGGCGGGCGACGTGAGGGTGGAGAGCGAGGCGGGCAAGGGCTCGACGTTCACGATCAGCCTGCCGCGGGAAGATACCGGGTTGAACGCCGCGGGCAGACCGATTCAGGAAGAGTTCACGGAATTGTAACGCGAGTGTAACCGGACTTGGCGGATCATGAAATGAACTGGTGAGACTATGAAGAAGATCTTGCTGATTGAAGACGATGTGGACCTGTACGCGCTGCTGAAATACAACCTCGAGAAAGAGGGGTTTCAGATGGTGGGCGCACAGACGGGCAAAGGCGCGGTGGAGTTGTGCCGGCGCGAGCGGCCAGACCTGGCGATTCTCGATATCATGCTGCCGGACTCGGACGGGTTGGACATCTGCAAGGGGATTCGTTCACATCCGGAACTGGCGCACATTCCGATCATCTTCCTGACGGCGAGGGCGTCGGAGACTGACCGCATCGTGGGCCTGGAACTGGGCGCGAACGACTACATCGTCAAGCCGTTTTTCGTGCGGGAACTCATCGCCCGGATCAAGATCCAATTCAGAGTGCAGACGCAACCGGTGCGGACGCTGAAATCCGGCGGCTTGGAGTTGGACAGGACCGCGTGCAGGGTTTTGCTCGACGGCGTGCCGCTGGCTCTGACCGCGACCGAATTCCGATTGCTTGAATTTCTGATGAGCCGGCCCAGCGTCGTCTTTTCCAGGGAGCGACTGCTTGATGCGGTGTGGGGACAGGACCGGGCGGTGACCGACAGGACGGTGGACGTGTACGTTCTCAGGCTGCGTCAGAAGATCGAGCTTGATCCGGCCGGACCTCAACTGATCCGGTCGGTGCGCGGCTTCGGCTACAGTTTCAACGAATCCACGGTTCAGGTGGAAGAAGCCGCGGTCTGACACGGACCCGGTTGGCAAACCGGCTGCCGGCAGTTCCTTTTCCGTCGCCTCGGCGGGCGCGTCTGGTATAGAGTTAAAGGCGTAAAGGAGTAATCAAATGGTGAACAGACGCGGATTCATTGGCGCCGGTTTGGCTGGGGTTGCGGCCACGGCGGCAGCACCTGCGGCGAGCGGGGCGAAGCATGCGATGCCTTACAACCCGAGGACGGAAAAGGCGATGCCGATGCACAACCTCGGTCGCACCGGCTTCCGCGTGGGCATCCTCAGCCTGGGCGCGCAGGCGACTCTGGAAATCGCCGGACGAGAGGCCGAGTCCGAACAGATCCTCAACCGCGCCATCGATCTCGGCATCAACTACATCGACTCGGCGGCGGGTTACGGCAACGGCGTCAGCGAGCGAAACATCGGACGGGTGATCAAGACTCGCCGCAAGGAAGCCTGGATCACCAGCAAGACGGCCGACCGCACCTATGACGGATCGATGAAGATCCTCGAACGAACGCTCGCGAATATGCAGACCGGTCACCTCGATCTGTGGCAGATCCATAACCTCCAGACGAAGGAGCAACTGGACCAGATCTTCGCGCCCAACGGCGCTATTAAGGCGCTTGAAGCCGCACGCTCGCAGGGCATGGCGAACTTCCTCGGCGTTACGGGCCACTACGAGCCGAACGTGCTGGTCGAAGCCATCAAGCGATTCCCGTTCGATACCCTGCTGCTGGCGATCAACGCCGCCGACCGCCACTACCTGAGTTTCCTCGAACACCTGTTGCCGCTGGCGCAGGAGTTGAAGCTGGGCACGATTTCGATGAAAGTGGCCACGCGCGGCCGTGTGCTGTCGGGTTGGACGCCTCCTCCTCTCGAGCAGCAGCCCGAGCAGGCCAGAACGAAGTTGCCCGGCACGTTGACCATCGAAGAGGCGCTCTCCTATAACCTTTCGCTGCCCGTGAGCACGACGATTATCGGCGTGGATTCGGTTGCGCAGCTCGAACAGAACGTGAAGCTGGCGTCGAATTTCACGCCGTTGAGCGAGTTGCAGATGAAGGCGCTCGAAAAGAGGACCCTGCCGATTGTCCGCCAGGCGCTTTATTTCCGGCGCTGGAATCTCGGGGCGTAGCGGCCCGGCGGTGATGTCGTTTCAGTTTCGAGGGAAGCAATCATGATCAAAGGCATTGAACATACGGCAATCGCGTCGCCGGATCCGGCGGCTTTGGCCCAGTGGTATGTCGACACGCTGGGTTTCGTGATCAACTACAGAGGCTCGACGGCGTATTTCGTCAAAGCGCCCGACGGCACGATGATCGAGATCATCACGGCCGCGGGCGAGCGCGCGCCGGACGCGATGAAATCGCCCGGATTACGGCATCTGGCGTTGACCACGGTGGGCTTCGAGGCCGAATTCGAGCGGTTGAAATCGCTGAACGTAACCTTCCTGACCGAGGCCGAAGTGCGCGGCGGCAACAAAGTCGTCTTCTTCAGCGATCCTGAAGGCAACATCCTGCACCTGCTCGAACGCGCAACGCCGCTGGCGTGAAACCCTGATCGCTCTTTCACTGAGTCGTCCGGAAGCCGCACTCCGCGGCGCGCGGACTCAGCGCTACGGCATCATCTTGTATAGCACTTAGTGCTATACTGCCTTTGCGGGTCCGCGATCCTGGACACAGTCATGCAGGTCTTCAAATCCCGCTGGTTTCAGCGGTTCGCAAAGCGGGAAGGCATCTCCGGCCACGACCTGCTGGATGCCGTACAGCGGGCTGAACGGGGATTGGTCGACGCCGATCTCGGAGGTGAAGTCATCAAGCAACGACTTGCCAGACCGGGTCACGGAAGATCGGGCGGATATCGGACCATCATTCTGCTGCGCCGTGGAGAGCGTGCCTTTTTCGTCTATGGGTTTGCCAAGAGCGATCGGCAGAACATCAGCAAGCATGAGGCAATGCAGTTCCGGGAAGCGGCGCGGCATATCCTTTCGCTCAGCAGCCAGGTCATCTGCTCATTGGTTGAGAAGGGTGACTTCGTGGAGGTGAGGGAGACATGAACAAGAGATACGGCAGTGAGGCGCTGGCGGCGATCCACGAAACGATGGAGGCGCTGCGCGAGGCCGGCGCAATCGACAAACAGACGATGCGGCAGTTTGACGAGGCCTGCCTGACGCCAGTCAGGCCGATGACGCCGGATGAGATCAAGCAGATTCGCGAGCGGGAGAAGGTGAGCCAGACCGTCTTTGCGAACTACCTGAACGTGACCGCAAGCCTGGTAAGCAAGTGGGAACGCGGCGAGAAACGGCCGTCGGGGGCGTCGTTGAAACTGCTGACGCTGGTGGAGAAGAAGGGATTGCTGGCGGTGGCGTGAGAGTGAATGCTGGCCGGTTACCCCGACAGCAGTGCTTGAGTGTCCACGACTCTGTTCTTGCGAAATCGCCCTCGCAGTCCCGACAAAGCAGATGGGCCCATACTTTCTCATCCGTGTCACGCACTGCGCGTGCTGTTATCACAACGAGTTCCCTGCCGTCCGGATCGTTCGCTCGGCGAATCAATCGGTAGAGCGCCTTTGGGAGAAGATGACTCTTGCATAACGGCGCGCTCCGCTGACAGAGTCGGCACGTTCCGGTTACCGCCATGCCCCCATCATACGATTGAGCATGATGATCGCACGAGAGCTGGCGGGTTTGGCTCGAAAGTCATCGAGTGGACCGACTCGACACTATCCGTGGCGGATGACCAGGACGTCGCCGTCCTTGACGATGTACTCTTTGCCTTCGAGCTTAAGTTGCGCCTTCTCGCGGAGGCCGGGGTAGCCGTTGTTGGCTACCAGGTCCTTCCAGTTGCAGACCTCGGCCCGGATGAACTTCTTTTCGAAGTCGGAGTGGATGGCTCCGGCGGCTTTCACGGCGGTTGAATTGATTGGAATTGTCCAGGCCCGGACTTCGGTCTCTCCGGCGGTCAGGAAGCTCATCAGGCCCAGCAGGCGATAGACGGCCTGGACCATGCGGTTCATTCCCGATTCCTTCAACCCGTAGCTGGTCAGATACTCCTGGGCTTCGGCGGCGGGGAGTTCCACGAGTTCGGCTTCGATGTTGCCGCAGATGGCCGAGACTTCGGCATTGGGGCGGCCGGGGAGAAGTTTGGCGCGGTACTCCTCTTCAATCTCGTGGAGGCGCGAGGCGTCGCCTTCCCCCAGGTTCAGGACATACAGGATCGGCTTCTGCGAGAGGAACTGGAAGCCGCGGAGGCGCTTCTCGTCGTCGTCGTTCAGTTCCAGGGTGCGCAGCGGCTGGTTGTCTTCGAGACGGGCCTTGGCTTCGACGAGGAGTTCGTATTCGCGGTCGAGGCCGGGGTCCTTGATCTTCTTACGGTCCTTGTCCAAACGCTCGATGCGCTTTTCGACGACGACGAGGTCGCTCAGAATGAGTTCGAAATCGACGTCGGTGATGTCGCGTTCGGGGTTGACGTCGCCTTTCTCGTGGGGGATGCTCTGGTCGTCGAAGATCCGGACAACGTGGGCGATGGAGTCGGCCACACGGAGGCTGGCGAGGTAAGCGGGTTCGCGCAAGGCTTCTTTCGAGATCGACGGGAAATCGACGAACTCGATGGCGGCGTGGGTGACCTTGGGCGGCTCATAGATCCTGGCCAGGGCGTCGAGGCGGGCGTCGGGGACTTTGGTGACGCCGATGCGGGTCTCCATCGCTCCCACCCGGCCGGCCTCGTGGACGCCGGTCAGAATTGTGAACAGGCTGGTCTTGCCCACCATGGGCAGGCCGATGATGGCTGTCTTCATGACACCTCTTTTGACTTCATTAGACCGCTTTTAGAGGGGGACCTCGATGCGGCTCAGGATCTCTTCAACGACGCGTTCGGCGGCTTCCGATGACCGGGCCGCGAGGCCGGAACGCTGGTGCATCACCACGCGATGCGCGAAGACGGGGACGGCGAGGCGCTTGATGTCGTCGGGGATGACGTAGTCGCGTTCCTCGATCATGGCGAGCGCCTGGCTGGCGCGGTAGAGCGCCTGCGCGGCGCGGGGGCTGACGCCGAGGGCGAGTTGATTGTTGTTGCGGGTCTCATCGACGATGCCGAGCATGTAACCGACAAGCGATTCGTCGACACGGATCTTCTCGACTGCGGCCTGCAATGTGAGCAGTTCCTCGCGGGTGAGGACGGGCTGCATCTGCGATGCGCGTTCGAGGGCGTGGTTGCGGACGATGGCGCGTTCGCTTTCGCGGTCGGGGTAGCCGATCTTGAGGCGCATCAGGAAACGGTCGAGTTGGGATTCCGGCAGAGGGTACGTCCCGTGGTGCTCGACCGGGTTCTGCGTGGCGATCACCAGGAAGGGCTGGGCCATCGGCAGCGTCTTCGCGTCGATGGTGATCTGACGCTCGTTCATCGCTTCGAGAAGCGCCGATTGGGTCTTGGGGGTGGCGCGGTTGATTTCGTCGGCCAGGAGGAAGTTGGTGAAGATGGGTCCGGGCTTGAACTCGAATTCGCCGGACTTCGAGTTGTAGACGGTGACGCCGAGAATGTCGCCGGGCAGCATGTCGGATGTGCACTGGAGGCGGTGGAAGCCGCAATCGACCGACCGGGCCAGGGCCTGGGCGAGCGTGGTCTTGCCGACGCCGGGCACGTCTTCGATAAGCAGATGGCCGCGCGAGAGCAGGCAGACGGTGGATAGGCGCACGACTTCGGGCTTGCCGCGCAGCACGTCGCCGAGGGCGGCTTCGAGTTGCGCCACTTTCGAGTCTCTTGAAATGATGGCCTGCTGGTGCGGCATTCTCTTCAATGATAGCGATGACGCGGACACTGGGGTAAAAAGTTCGGGCACGCCGTCAAAATCAGGGACTCGAAATGTCGAGCGGAATGCGCAGCAGCGCGCCCTTGCCGCGGCGGTCCCAGACGACTGCCTGGCCGTTTTCGACGGCCAGGAGTTGGGCCCCGCGAGGCAGAAGTGTCCCGGATGCGCTGAGCCACCGGCTGTTGCGCGGATCGAGGGCAAACAGCGCGTAAGGCGTCGTGAAGCTCTCCTCGGCCCGTTGGCGGATCGGGAGCAGCGCGACGACGGTCTCTTTCAAGGCGGCCATGCTGATGCGGGAACGGCCGCGTGAGGTGATGCCGGCGTTGAAGTTTGCGGGTTGGGAGGCTTCCGGCGACACCCTGACGACCGCGCCGGCGCTTGGATTCCAGATCCAGGTTGCATGATCGGAAACCAGGAGTTGGGGATCGCCGAGCGCGGCGGTTTTCCAGGGCGGGCCCGCGCCCCCTGCGAACTGGTCGCGCCGCAAGAGCGGTTTCAGGCCGCCGTCGAGAGTCAACATCCACAGGACGGCGTGAGGTTCGCCGGCGACCATTTTGCGGAAGTCGGGGCCCATGCACCAGAGACCGGCTTTTCCCCAAGCGAGGTGTTCGCAGAAGACGTCCCCGGTGGCGAGTGTTGTGGGCGGCGAGGGATCGTCTGGATTGAAGAGCAGGACGACGTTGGTCATGACGCCCACGTTCATCGACGCCGACGCGCTGACGGCCAGGACGCCGTTGGCGTTAAGGGTGAAGTCGCGGATGGTGATGCGCCGGAACTGGCTGGCCCTGCGGGCGACCTCAATGTGAGTGTTGCCGGCCCAGACGCTCTCGTCGCTGGGGTCGAGGCGGAGCAACTGGCCGCGCTCGTACTTGAGCGATGCCGCGAACGTGGGCAGGGCCGCCGCCAGCATGACCACGAGTGCCGTCAATCTACCCACTCCCCGAGTGTAGTCGCGGATGGGATAGAATGCTTCCGACATGCTACCCGACTATCTGGCGAAAGCCGTCCCCAACGCGCAGTCCAACCGCGCCCCCTGGTACAAGAACACTGCGCCGAGCTATGCCGGCACTTTCCTCTGGATCGCGTTCTATAGCGCCATCGGCGTGGGCACGCTGACCCGCGCTCCGCTCAGCCTTCTGCTGCTGGGGTTGGCCGCCGCCGGACTCCTGTGTTACATGTTCTACTACGTCCCGGCGATGCTCGGCATGAAGACGGGTTACCCCCTTTATGTGGTTGCCAGTTCGACGTTCGGCACGCGGGGCGGCTACGCCATGCCCGGCTTGCTGATGGGCGTTCTGCAAGTGGGCTGGTTTGCCGTGGGGACGATGTTCGCGACAAAGTTCGTCCTGTCCGCGGTTGGTTCTCAGGCCGGTCCGGGGACGCTTCCGTTCATCCTTGTCGGTTTGGCGTGGGCGCTCGGCATGGGGTATGTGGGCGTACAGGGCATCAAGTACGTCGCCCGCGTGGCCCTGCTGTTGAACTCTATTCCGCTGGTCATGCTCATCATTGTTTTCGCCAGGACGTCGCCCGGCATCGCCCAGCATCAGGTGACCGATTCAGCGCCATATATCGGAGTCGCGCTTATCATGCAGATGGTGATTGGCTTCTTCGCCACCGCAGGCGCGGCCGGCACGGATTTCGGCATGAGCAGCCGGAATGCGCGCGACGTGAAGTGGGGCGGCCTGGTGGGCATCGCTCTGGCGGTGCTGATTGCCGGCGGGCTGGCGCTGATGGCGGTGGCAGGCGCGAAGGCGATGATGCCGGACCTCACGGTCTACACCTTTGAAGCGGTGATCGGCGGAATGGGCGGCTGGCTGGCGTCGGCCATGTTCATCCTGTTCATCGTGGCGTCGATCCCCCCGAGTTGCTTCTGCGCGTTCATCATTGGAAACTGCTTCTCGACGATGATCCCGAATGTGAGCCGGATGGTCTCGACGATGGTCAGCGTGACGATTGCGGCGATTCTCGCCGTGACGGGCGTGACGCAGAACCTGATCGGGATTTTCACCATCGTGGGCGCGTCGTTCGGCCCGGTCTGTGGAGCGATGGCGGCGGATTATCTGCTGAGCGGCGGCAAGTGGGCGGGTCCGCGGGCCGGCATCAACTGGGCCGGCTACGGCGCCTGGGCCGCTGGATTCTTTGTCGGCATCCTGACGTTCATCCCGGGCTTCGAGGCCTTCAAAGAGACCGCGCAACCCCTGGCTCTGTGGAGTTTCGTCACCGGCTTCCTGGTGTACATGATCCTGGCCAAGCTGGGCCTGGAGTCGAAGACGGTTTCGATGACGGAAAAGTAGCGGCGGCGCGACCCGGCGCATCCTCCGATGGTTCCGCGGCCGGACCTGTGCCCGTTTCCGAGCATCAGGTGGACGGACCTGCGGCTGTATACGACAGGGCCGCGCCTGTTGTATATTGAAAGTTCCCAGCCTAAGGGGCGCGTAGCTCAGTTGGTTAGAGCGCCTGCTTCACACGCAGGAGGTCACAGGTTCGAGTCCTGTCGCGCCCACCACTTTTTAACAACTTACAGAGATCTTCGGCCGATGTTAGTGTCATTGAGTGCCAGAACCTCTCAGTTCACCACCTGTGGGTAGTCAAAACCGGATCCGTCGCGAAGCGCAGCTGTTAGTAACGGTGAACTGTTGCCGCATCCTGGCACTCCGCGGGTCTATCCGGGCCATGCCCTTGGCGAGTTTACGGAAACGCTCGTAGCGCAGGCGGTCCCGCCTGCCGTGCCGGCAATCGTGCCGGCAAGCTCTCTTAAAACTCCTCAACCCTCCCCGACCACCAAGCGATCCGGACCAACGGCACATCCTGAATGGGCCAACGGGACATCCAGAATGGCCCAGTCAAAACAAAGGACATCGCCATTTCCTCCTAAGCATTTTTCCGCTGGCGGCATCGACACGGCCCGAGCCCGTCTTCATCCCAAGTTGTGCGATTCCGCAGGGGGCGCAAAAGGGGAGTCACGGCAATAACAAATAAATCGTCTCCGCAGAATCAACAACTTCCCCGGAATCCGCCCCTCAGCCCCAAATCCACCCCCCATCATTTTTAACGATGGCCGGACTCCATCGCCACCGAAAGGAACATCCATGAATTCGCTAATCACCTCAGACCCGACGCCCCG
>CAMTUE010000039.1:0-11630 GCA_947084845.1 uncultured Bryobacteraceae bacterium
CTTCAGCCCGTCCAGTGGGGCGGACTTCAGTCTGCAAAGGGCTTCAGCCCGTCCAGTGGGGCGGACTTCAGTCTGCAAAGGGCTTCAGTCCGTCCGCCGCCCGTGCCGCCGCCCGTCCCGTCCGGATACAATCGGGAATCCCAATTCCAGAATAGGCGTTGCCCGCCAGGTGCAGGCCGGGCAATGTTAAGCGGATATCCTCGATCAGCCGCATCCGCGACTCGTGCCCGACCGTATACTGCGCCATCG
Source organism: uncultured Bryobacteraceae bacterium (assembly GCA_947084845.1). Taxonomy (GTDB): domain Bacteria; phylum Acidobacteriota; class Terriglobia; order Bryobacterales; family Bryobacteraceae; genus PNKE01. Next base: position 250 of record CAMTUE010000039.1, read on the forward strand.
CCCGTTTCCAGCGCGTAATCCGGACATGATCCGGCGCCCGGCGCCACCCCAACAGCCGTTCGAGTTCGTCCTGGATCGCCGACTGAATGTCCCCATCCGCCGTGTCCAGAATCGCCTCGTTTCCAGCCCCGCCGAGAAAGCACCGCAGCACCGCGTGCGTGTCCGGCACACGGTTGGGAAACTTCGCCCCCGTGAACGTGCATGCCACGAGTACGCCCCGCTCCCTGGCCGGCGCCAGGAATCCGAAGCCGGGAGGCAACGCCGGGATCTGATCCTTGCGGTACACAAGTGCGACCGTCATCGATGAGGAGTACTCGATCGCCTCGAGCAGTGCCGCCATCTGCGCCTGCACTCCCCTCAACAGTGCGCCGGCCGCCCACGCCGGACAGGCGAAAATGACGCTCCCGCCCTCGATCCATTCTCCCCCCGCCCGCACCCTCCAGCAGCCATCCGCGGCGCGCTCCACCGCCTCGACCCGCTGGTGCACAACCTCGCAGCCCGGCCGGATCCGCCGCTCCAGTTCTTCAGTCAATTGCCCCAGTCCGCCCCGCATCGTCTGGAACAGCGGCGCCGCCTTCTCGCGCCCCGCGGCCGCCTTCCGCCCGGCCAGTACGCCCTTGGTCAGACTGCCGTGCTTGGCTTCGATCTCGACAAACCGCGCCAGCACGCTGTCCACGCTCAGCCGCTCGACATCGCCTCCGTAAACGCCTGACAACAAAGGCTCAGCCAGGTAGTCCACCGTCTCCTGCCCGTAATGCTCCCGTATGAACTCGCCCACCGTACGCTCCCGCCTCTCCTTCGGCGGCTGATGGAAGTACTCCAGCCCCATTCGGATCTTCGTCGCCCACGAGAGCAGCGGCGACATCGCCACCGGCATGATCCGCGTCGGCACCATCATCATCAACCCGTCTGGAAGCGGCACAAGCCGGCCCTTTCGGACGACATAGGTAACCCGTTCGTCGTCCTTCGAGGCGATGATCTCCCCGCCCATCCCCAGTTCGCGAATCAACTCAGCCGCCGCCGGCTTGGCGGAGAGAAAGCTATCCGGACCCTGTTCGAGCACACACCCGTCCACCCGCTCGGTTTGAATCACCCCGCCCAGGCGTTGTTGTTGTTCGATCAACACGGGCCGCCCGCCCAGCCGTACGGTTTCGTACGCCGCAGCCAGGCCAGTGATGCCCCCGCCGATGATCAGGGTCCGGCTGTTTCTGGTTTCCCTCACTCGAATTCACCAAAGGCAGGCCGCCGGTGGGGCGGACTTCAGTCTGCGAAGGGCTTCAGCCCGTCCTGGCTAATCAGTCTGCGAAGAGCTTCAGCCCGTCCTGCGCGAAGCGTCAAAGCACGACTGCGGACGCGGCGGCTCGCCAACCCGGACCCCCGCTACGGCTTGAACTCCCTCACCATCTGAACCACCGCCTTCACGCTCTCCACCGGCGTCTCCGGCAGAATCCCGTGACCCAGGTTGAAGATGTGGCCGGGCCGCGTTCCCGTGCGTTTCAGCAGTTCATGCACCTTCGCCTTCAATTCGGGCAAGGGAGCGAACAGCGCCGCCGGGTCCAGGTTACCCTGGATCGCCGACCGGTAGCTGATATCCATCCACGCCTGGTCGATGTTCAAACGCCAGTCCACGCCCATCACATCGCCGCCCGCCGCATGAAGTTCACGGAAGAACCCGCCCGCGCCGGTGCCGAAATGGATCACCGGCACCCCGGTCGAACGGATCCGTTCGATCAGCGCCCGCGAATACGGCGCAACGTAACGCACATAATCGTCCGCGCCAAGCGCGCCAACCCAGGAATCGAACACCTGAATCGCCCTCGCCCCGGCCGCCACCTGGAGGATCGCGAATGGCCCAAGCACATCCACCAACTTGCCCATCAGCCGCCGCCACAACGTCTCGTCGTTGTACATCAGCTTCTTGACGTTCAGGAAGTGCCGCGACGACCCGCCTTCGATCATGTAACTCGCCATGGTGAACGGCGCGCCGACAAAGCCGATCACCGGCGTCTTGCCCGCCAGCGCCCGGCTGACCATCTGAATCGACTCGCCCACGTAGCCAAGGTCGTCCGTGTTCGAGATCGACAGTGAGTCGACGTCGTGCGAGGTGCGCACTGGATTCTCGATCAGCGGCCCTTCGCCGGCCACGAAGCTCAGCTTCAATCCCATCGGCTCCACTGGTAGCAGCAGGTCGGCGAAAATGATCGCCGCGTCCACGTCCAGCATCTCCACCGGTTGCAGAGTCACCTGCGCTGCCAGGTCGGGCCGCTTGCAGATCTCCAGAATCGAATGTTTGGCCCGGATCTCCCGGTACTGCTTCATGTACCGGCCGGCCTGTCTCATGAACCACACCGGGCGGACGTCGGTTGGGCGCCGCCGGCAGGCGTCAAGGAATCGGCTGTTCATGGGAGGGACACGCATGCGGTCTCCGATCTGTCTTCGCACAAGAAGACTTGGAACTCTCTTGGTTTGTTGCGCTCGGCCCATTGACGGCCGAGGATGAAATACGGCTTCGTCCAGGCTTCCGAATCGGTCGCCCTCGGGGCGATCACCGAAACCTGGAGCATCCCCTCGGCCGGATAGCCCGTCCGCGGGTCCATGATGTGTGTGTAAATCCGTCCGCCGGCCGCGAAGAACTTCTCCGTCGAGCCTGATGTCGCCATCGACTGATCCTTCAAAAAGTGAACCGCCGCTGCTTTCTTGCTCTCCCGCGGATCGGGAATCTCCACCCGCCAGCCCCGCGGTTCGTTCGGCGGCGCCCCAATCGCATACATCGAACTTCGCCCGGCCGTAATGAACCCGCTCTTCACCCCCTGCCGCCTCAACACGTCCGCCATCCTGTCCACGGCATAGCCCTTGCCGATCCCGCCCGGATCCAACTCCACGGCCGCGTCAAATCGCACCGTCCGCGCCTTCCGGTCCAGGTGGATGCGCTTCCAGCCCACACGTCCGAGCGCCGTCCGGATCTCCGCCCGGTGCGGTATCCGGCCCGTACCTTTATAGAAGCCCCAGATCTTCATCAATGGACCCACCGTGATGTCGAATGCACCTTCACTTTGCCGGCTGTACTCCAGGCATCGGGCCAGCAGTTCCATCGTCTCTTCCGTTACCGCAACCGGCCCACTCGCGGCCTCGCGGTTGATCCTGCTCCACTCGCTGTCCCGCCGGTAATTCGACATCTGTAGATCCAATCGCTGGACCTCTTCAAACGCCACTTCGACCGCTGCATCCAAAGCGAACCTGTCTACCCCATAGAGAGCGACGGTATAGGTCGTTCCCATGGCGTCCAGCGACCGTTCAAGCCGCAGAACCGCCGGCGGTTGCTCTCCGGCAGCCCGAACTTGGCCTGGGCCAGTCGAAGCCACCAAACTCGAAATTAGCACAAGGGGGAGCGAAATAACGGCGAAAGTCGTATGAAAAGTGGGAATTCGGCGAAGCTGGTTCGGATTCAATTCCACGGGTACTTGGTGCTGTTCCTGCTGTCCCAATCTCTTCTATAGGTTACTACCTGGATTGAAAACTGGCAACCAAGATGTTTGTTTTGTTACACTTACAAGACAGACCAATTCGTTTGGCACGAACCGCGCCAGCATCGGCCCCCGCTTCCGGACCGGCGATGCCCCCCCTGGGCGCTATGGAATTTGGTAGGACCCGCCTATTCCTTTGGTCGTCCCCGCCTCAGACGCCGCCTCAGCCGCGAAAGATTCTGCCCCCCCGGCATCTGCGAGTCCGCCACGAAGCGCAGGTCGGGCGCGCGGAAAAGCTCCACCCGCTGAGCCAGTTGATGCCGCAGATAGGCGCAGGCCTGCTCCAGACCTTCCAGCGCCTTGATCCTGAGCTTTGCGTCCTCCGGCAGCCGGACAAGAACATCGGCCCGCCGGGCGTCGGGCGACAGCACCACGTCGGTCACTTCCACATCCACCAGCCGGGGATCGGAAGACTCGAACCGGATGAGTTCGCTCAACTCTTCCCGCATCGTCTCGGCGACGCGGCGTGTGCGCAGTTCATCCATTTCTTGACATACCCCCGCTTGGCCTTCTCCTCATTCCACCCACTCTATCTCCGCCGACACCAGATTCGGCCCCAGAAAAGCCGCCGCCAACCGCTCGGCCGACTCCAGCACCTTCGCCGCGTTTTCCCGCGACGACGAAACCGTCACCGCGGCCACGACGCTGTGGTTGAGCATGTCCAGGTCCTCGATTTCGGCCACCGCCACGTTGTGCGACGCCCGCAAACGGTCCTTCAGCCCCCTCACCCAATGCCGCTTGTCTTTGAGCGAACGGGACTCGTTCATGTGGAGTTCGAGCGTGAGAACGCCAATCGCCGGCACGGTTCACCGTCTGTAGGTTCGATTCGGGCGGATCAGACCAACGATTCCTGCGCCACCCGTTCCTTCACAAAGCACTCGAGGATATCGCCCGGCTTGATGTCGTGGTAGTTCACCAGGCTGATGCCGCATTCAAAGCCCTGCTTCACTTCGGAAGCGTCGTTCTTGAACCGCTTCAAGGCGTCGACCCGGCCTGTATGCACGACAATGTTATCGCGCAGCAGGCGAACCTCGCAGTCGCGGGTAATCGTCCCGTCGGTGACGTAGCAGCCGGCCACCGTCCCGACCTTGGTGATCCGGAACGTGTCGCGAACATCGGCGCGGCCCTTGAAAACTTCCTTGAAGACCGGATCGAGCATGCCGACCATGGCCTTCTTGACCTCGTCGGTCAACTCGTAGATCACCGTGTGCATGCGGATGTCGACCTTCTCGGTGTTGGCCAGTTCGGCCGCCTTGCGCTCGGGCCGCACGTTGAAGCCGACAATGATGGCGTCCGACGCCGATGCCAGGTTCACGTCGCTCTCGCTGATGGCCCCGACGCCCGCCGAAATGACGCGGATCGAAACCTTCTCGGTCGATAGCTTCTGCAGCGTGTCCGCAAGCACCTCGGCCGTGCCGCCCACGTCGGCCTTCAGGATCAGGTTGAGCTCCTTGCTCTCGCCTTCCCTGAGTTGGGCGTGGAACTTCTCGAGCGAGACCCGCGTCTTCGCCATGGCGATTTCGCGCGTCTTGATCTCGCGGAACTCGGCGATCTGGCGCGCCTTGGCCAGATCGGTCACCGCCTGAAGGTCGTCGCCGACTTCAGGCAGGCTGTCCAGTCCGAGCAACTCGACCGGCATCGACGGGCCGACCTGGTCGACCCGTTCGCCGCGGTCGTTCATCAGCGCGCGGATGCGGCTGAATACCGACCCGCAAAGAACATAGTCGCCCGAATGCAGTGTGCCGTCGCGGACCAGAACGGTCGCCACCGGGCCCCGGCCGCGGTCCAACTTGGCTTCGAGAACCGTCGCCAGCGCCGGGCGCGTCGGGTTGCCCGTCAACTCCTGCATTTCCGCCACCAGCACAATCATCTCGAGCAACAGGTCGATATTCTCAAACTTCTTCGCCGAAACCATCACGAACGGCGTGTCGCCGCCCCAGTCCTCGGGCATCAGCCCGAGTTCGGTCAATTGCTGCTTCACCCGCTCGGGTTGGGCATCCGGCTTGTCAATCTTGTTCACGGCGACAATGATCGGCACCTTCGCCGCCTTCGCGTGATCGATCGCCTCGCGCGTCTGGGGCATGACGCCGTCGTCGGCCGCCACCACCAGAATCACGATATCGGTCACCTTCGCGCCTCGGGCTCTCATGCGCGTGAACGCTTCGTGGCCCGGCGTGTCGATGAAGACGATCTTGCGGCCGTTGATATCGACGTGATAAGCGCCGATGTGCTGCGTGATGCCGCCGGCTTCACGCGATGCCACGTTGGTTTCGCGGATGGCGTCGAGCAGGCTGGTCTTGCCATGATCGACGTGGCCCATGACGGTAACGACTGGCGGGCGCGGGAAGCGGTCGCCATCGCCTTCGCCTTGCTGAATCCCCTGCGAGGACTCTTCCTCGTAGCTCATCTGCGTCGCCTGCGAGCCGAACAGCTTGGCCAGTTCCTGAGCCAGCTTCAAATCCAGAGTCTGATTGATCGTGGCGAAGATTTTGCGGTCCACCAGTTGTTTGATGACCAGCGCCGCCTTGATGCCAAGCTTCTCGGAAAGCTCTTTGACGGTGATTCCCTCGGAGATTGTGATCTCGACGTTCGCCGACTTTACAATCTCGGCCTCGCGGCGGCTCGGGCCCATCCTCTGATTGCCTTCGATCTCCTCGCGGCGCCGGCCCGACGCCCGCTTGCGGCCCATATCGCGCCGCGCGACTTCTGTCGGCGGAGGCGGCACAAGTGCGGGCGAAGTGGTCGGATGCGGCCCCCGGCCACGAATCGGACGGTTGAGCATGGGCTGGCCCGGACCGCGGCGCGGCGGACCCTGATAAATCGGCTGGCCCGGCATGGGCACGCCGGGACGAGCGGCCGGCGGTTGGCCCGGCATCGCTTTCGGCTGACTCTGCGCCTGCAAACGCGCCACGAGATCCGGCCGCGGAGGAACGACAGGCCGTGAAACCGGCTGCCCGGCCAATGACTGGCGGGGCTGTGGCGCCTGATGCGGGTAAGCCGGCGGTTGCGGAATCCTCGGAGCGCCCGGCGCCGAATGACGCGGAGCTTCCGGCCTCGGACGCCCAGGGCTCACAACGGCCGGACGCGGCAGGTCTCCGCCCGGAAGCGGCTGGCGCGGCCCTGAAATGATCTGGCCCGGCCGCGGTGGCCGAGGAGGCAGAGGCATGCGCGGCGCAGCGGCGGGAGGCGCGCCCGGAGCCGGCGCGGCCGCGGCGGTTCCAGGGAGGACCGCGGTTCCAGCGGACGCGCTGGACGCCGGTGTGCCCGGCACGGCCGGAGCCGGCGCGGGCGGCGCAGCCACGCTCTGCTGTGCGATGGGCGTTGTGCGCAGGATCGGCCGCGCAGGCGGCGGCGGGACGGGTCTCCCAGGAGCCGCTGTAGGCGCACCCTTTACTTCAACGCGTGCTTCAACGCGCACTGGAGCCCTCTCAGCGGCGGGAACCGCTGGCACCGCGCTCGGCGCTGCTTGAACAGCCGCCGGGCCCGGCGTGACCGGCGCCGCGGCTGGGATAGGCGCGGCCGGCACTGCTGGCGTTCTCTTCGCAACCGGAACTGGCGCCGGACTGGGTGCAGGCGCTACCGGAACCGCCACCCGCATCACCGCCGGAGCCGCCGCCATCCTTGGCTCGGCCACCTGCGGCGCGGGCGTGTGGTGGACAACCGTCTTCGCCGGGATGGGAATCGACGGCGCGTGATGCCCCGCCGGACGCGGCCCGCCAAACGCGGCCAGCGGCGGGCGGATGGGCATGGCTCGCCCATGGACTTGAGGCACGTCCGCTACCGGAGCCTTCTCGTCCTTCACTTCCCGCGTCTCTTCCTTGGCCGCCGGACTGATCGTCTCCGGCCTGACTGGGGTGGCCGCCTTGGGCGCTTCGGAAGCCGCGCTCACATTCGGCGCCGGCGTGGCGGGCGAAGTTTCGCCGCCCGTGCCGGCCGGCTGGCCGGCCGTCTCATGCCCCTGGGCGGGGCGGACTTCAATCAATTGCACGCGGTTTCGCAACTCCTCGGCGACGTCCTCGTCAATGGAACTGGAGTGAGTCTTCTTATCGTCGAAGCCCATCTCTTGGAGGAAGTCCAGTAGGACTCCCGGTTTGACCTCTAGCTGTCTTGCCAGTTCGTTGATGCGGGTCTTCTTCATATATTCGGACGTCTTCGGCCTCACCGCGTAGCGGCGGACCCTGGGCCTGCCCTCTCCACTCCATCCGGCACACTGCCATGGTGAGTCAGTTTCCGTTAGGATTGTTCGACGACAAGACCCGAGGATCCCATCGTACCAGATTCCCCGGCGGCCAACCCCGCCTCTTCACCTGCCGGAGCCTCGGAAGCCGCGCCCTCCGGCTCAACCTCCACGACCGGCGGTTCATCGGCGGAATCCTCCGGCGCGGCCGTTTCCGGCGCTGCCTCTTCTGCTTCTACTTCCGGCGCTGCGGCCTCGGCCTCCACCACCGGCGCGGCCTCTTCAGCCGCCGCTTCCGTTTCCATTACCGGCGCTTCGGCCTGAGCCGCGTAAGGCTGGCCATAGTAGGCGTTCACGGCCACGACCACTTCGTTGATCATCTCCGCCGAAACGCCCTCAATGCTCTCGAGTTCTTCCGGCGTCATTGCCCCGACTCGCTCGACCGTTGCGACGCCGCCAGCCAGCAACGTGTCCAGCACGGACTCCGACAGCCCGTATGTCAGTAGCATCGATAGCGGCGTCGCCGCCATCGAATCCATCGTTGCTTCGACTTCCTGGCGCTTCTCTTCCTCGGTCTTGATGTCGATCTTCCAGCCCATCAGCTTCGCCGCAAGCCGCACGTTCTGGCCCTTCTTGCCGATCGCCAGCGACAACTGCGCGTCCTCGACGATCACCTCCATATGCCGCTCCTGCGAATCCAGAATCGCCACGCGCGAGATCCGCGCGGGGCTCAGCGCATGGGTGGCGAACGAAGCCGGCTCCTCGGAAAACTCGATGATGTCGATCTTTTCGCCCCGCAGTTCGCGGATGATCGACTGCACCCTCATGCCCTTCATCCCGACGCAGGCGCCGACGCAATCCACGTCCCGGTCCTTGCTCAGCACCGCTATTTTGGTCCGCTCGCCCGCCTCGCGCGCGCAGCCCCGAATGATCACCGTGCCGTCGTAAATCTCCGGCACCTCCTGCTCGAAAAGCCGCATGACGAACTCGGCCGCCGCCCGCGAAACCACCACTCCGGCGTTCTTCCCCGTCTTCTCGACACTCTTGATCACGCAGCGCACGCGCTCGCCGATGCTGAACGACTCCAGCCTCGACTGCTCCTTCTTCGGCAGCCGCGCCTCGGTCTTTCCCAGGTCCACCACCAGGTCCAGACCCTCGATCCGCTTGATGACGCAATTGACAAGATCGCCGACGCGCGAGGAGAACTCGGTAAATACGTTCTCGCGCTCGGCCTCGCGCACTTTTTGCAGAATCACCTGTTTCGCCGTCTGAGCCGAGATCCGCCCCAGGGCCTCGTGCGGCCTGGCGATCCGGATCTGGCCGCCAATCTGGACCTCCGGATCGATGACCCGCGCGTCCTCAAGATTGATCTGATTCAACGGCTCGGTCACTTCCTCGACAACCGCCTTCACAACGAAGATCGTGATTACGCCGGTCTTCTGATCGAACTCGGCCGCAAGCTCCTCCTCCGTTCGGAACTGCTTGCGCGCTGCAACGAGCATCGCGTCCTTCACCGCGTCGACGACGATCTGCGGATCGATCCCCTTTTCCTTGCTGAGGATCTCAATGGACTGATAAATGGAAGCCAAGCTGATCGCTCTCCTTTGCAGACGGTTTCAAGCCTCGCCGAGGCCCTTACCAATCGAATTTCAGATTTGCTTTCTCTACTTCGTCCATCCCGAAGCGGATGGACGTGGTTTCCCCGGTTTCGAGGAGGATCACGCCGCCTTCGTCCACGCTTGCGATTCGTCCCTCGAATCGCCGCTGGCCGCTGACGGCCTCGCGCAGCGAGACGCGCGCCTTCTCACCCTGAAACCGGCGGAAGTCCCCTATATGGCGGAGCTTGCGCTCAACGCCGGGACTCGAAACTTCAAGCTGGTACGAGTCGCCCGGCACGGCATCCTCGACGTCCAGCATCGCGCTCACCTGCTCCGAGATCAGCTCGCAATCGCCGTGCGTTACGCCGCCCGGCTTGTCAATGAAGATCCTCACGAAGCGGCCCTTGCCGGCGCCTCCACACTCCACCGTCCACAGTTCCAGCCCCTCGCGCACGGCGGCGCGCTCAGCGATCTGAGTCACTTGTTCGGTCCAGCTCTGTCGGACAGTTTCGGCCATCTTCACCGTCAACCAACGCGGGCATCAATAAAAAAGTGGGCTTGCGCCCACCGCGTGTGCCTCGCCTGATCTTTAGTGTACTACAGGCAGTCGAATACAGCCCCTCCGGCAAGATCCTCATCCTGCGTAAAAGGTCAGAACAGCTTCGGCTGCTTGCCCCGTGGTTCTATTTTCGCGGACTTGAAAGCCGACGTATCCACCAACGGGATGTTCGGCTGCCTGCCAGCGAACAACTCTTTGATCGTGAGGATCTGGATCTTCTGGCATTCCTGCCCGTAAGGCGGCTTGTAGAAACCCGCTTTGACGGCCTCGGTTTTCATCGGTCCAGTCGGCTCCGCGAGGGTCAGGAATAGCCCGATCTTGGCCTGCTCGCGGTCCACGACGTGGGCAAGATCGCGGATCATGGCGACATTCACGCTATCGCCGCCTTTCACCGAAACGATGACCTTCTCGGTCGTCTTTCCGTCAGGCTTGAAGTAGATATGCCCGTCTATGCCCGAGTCGGCGCCTTTCCGCTTGCCGCCGTACGGCACGGCATTCACCAGCGACACCGCCCACCATTGGAACTGGTACTTATCCTGCCGGGCAAGGGCGCGGGCGCCGTCCAGGTCTTTTGGTGTGCCATGAATCTCATACTCGATGCCCGGGAACGCGTCCTTGAGGCGTTTCTCGATCAGCGAGATGGCAAGGTGCGTGATGTCAATCCCAATCCAGTTTCTTAATAGCTTCTGTGCGGCATGGATCGTTGTTCCGCACCCACAGAACGGGTCCAAAACTATGTCGCCTGGGCTGCTTGATGACTGGATAATCCTCTCCAGCAGGGCAACAGGCTTCTGAGTTGGATACCCCAATCGCTCCTGAGCCTGTGAGTTGATCGGTGGAATGTCCACCCATACGTCCGAAATCGGCTTTCCACGCTGCTCGTCGAGATAGCGCTTGTAACGAGGCACCGCCCCGAGACTGGGCTGCACCACCAATCCAGCTTCAAGCGCCGCCTGCATTCGTTCCTTCGTCCACCGCCAAACGCGTGTGACACCCATGAACTCGTACGTCAGCCGGGGACGATTCCGATTAGGGTTCAGTAGGCTGGTCAGTTGGTATCGCCGTCCATCCTGGTCAGTGAGACCGTATTTCTCGTCCGTTTTCTTATCAAGCGAATCGAGGTCATACTGCCGGAATGCCGCGTCGGCGCTCCACCGCGGCTCCTGCCCCTTCGAGTAGGCGAGAAGAACGTCGTGACTGGAAGGGAAGCGGGTAAATGCGTGACCCCTCGGAGTCGCCCGGAGCCAAATCACTTCATTGCGGAATCTCTCAGCACCGAATATCGCATCCATTATTAGTTTGAGATAGTGGCTTGCCGTCGGATCGCAGTGAAGGTAGATACTTCCGGTGGATTTCAAAATACGATGGAGTTCAAGTAACCTGACGGCCATCATCGACAGGTAGGCCATCATGTCGTTCTCTTTGAGGAACAACCTCAGCGCCCGCACCAACTCGGCAACGTCCGTGTTGCCGCTTTGCATCACCTCGTCAAACGCCCGCTCTGCTTCGACGGTCCAGTGCCA
>CAMTUE010000040.1:0-15596 GCA_947084845.1 uncultured Bryobacteraceae bacterium
CATGCCCTATTGTCGGCAGCAACGACGGGCCAGTTCCTATCCGAATGGAAATTCAAATCGCGGCAGGCCAAAACAGCCGTCAAGTTGCTGCATCGATGACACTTCCGAGCCGCAGCCAATGCGATAGCCGGACACTACTGGAATCGTCTCCATCTTGCGTGACTTGAGATCGTAGACGGTGATCCTGCTGCGGTAGCGGATGCGGGGCGCTTGCGCCTGCAACTGGACATTCGAAAAGACAGCCGTTTCGAGGACGTCAGCATTGTGAGCCGACACGCCGATGCCGGCGTAGACGGGATCCTTCAGCACGACGGTCACGGGTCCTGCCGGCTTCAATTCGCCGCCCGGCGCGCCCGCCAACAGGCGGAACTCGTTGCCGCGGCGCTCAAGCCGCAGTCGCACGGGCGCTTTCAAATCCGACTTTGCTTCCTTGGTCTCGCCGCCCGCTTGCTCGCGATATTGGAGCGACGTCAGCCCGTCGCCGTGCAACGCGGCATCGGCGTAGGCTGCTCCCGCGGTCAGATCCTGACGGACCATGAGCACGGCTTTGCGATGCGCATCGACGCCCGCTCCTTCAAGGGCGATGTCGGCGGTCAACGTCACGTCGCCGGAGACGCGCTTCCAAACGAACTGGAAGGCATCGGCGGTTCCCCATATGTTGGCGCCGCCGCCGGTGACGCGGTACTTGCCGGCCGCAGCGTCAAACTCGACCGCGCCGGGCTTGGGCGTCACGCCTATGTCGGTGGAGCTTTCAAAAACCCCTGGAGGCGCGGCGAAGCAGGCGGACGCGCCAAGCAGCGCAATCGCAAACCTGAAGGAAAATCCGTGTTTGAACATAGTCGGCTCCATACTGATGCTACGGACGACTATATCGCTTGCCGGATTCGCCTTGCGCGACTATCCGCCGTCCGCCTTGGGTTGGTTTGGTTGCCACAGCACTTCGGCCACGCCCGACTTCGCACTCGCCCAGCGGCTTTGGACGAAGAAAGCGTCGCTGAGACGGTTCAAGTAACGAATGTTGAGGGCCTCCGCCTTCGAGACTCCGTCCAACGCCACAACGAGTCGCTCGGCGCGGCGGCAGACGGTCCGGCAGACATGAAGTTGAGCGTTCAACGCCGATCCGCCGGGGAGCACAAAACTGGTCAGCGCTGGCAGGTCCGTGTTCATCGCGTCGATCTCAACTTCCAGTTGAGCGATTTCGGTTTCGGTCACCCGCGGCTGCTGCGGGCCAACGTCGGCGGGCAGCGTGGCCAGCACCGATCCGAGGTTGAAGAGTTCATGCTGGATTCGAGTCAGGGACTTTCTCAGACTGGCGAGTTCCGAAGCGCCGGCCAGGGTGGTTGCCAGCCCAACATGGCTGTTCAACTCGTCCACGGTGCCATAGCACTCCAGGCGCAGATCGTCTTTGCCAACACGCTGACCGCCGACGAGGCAGGTCTCGCCCGTGTCGCCAGTCTTGGTGTATATCCGGTTGAGCGCCAGGACAGGTTCCCTGAATGGTTTTTGGTCCATGATGAATCTACTATTCTAGGATGCGTGCGGCTTAAGCCGGACGTGATCATTTTTCGAACGGTCGAGCGGCATCCCTACGGACGTGCGTCGACCGTCTATACTGAAGACAGAAACCATGAAGGACGCTCGGGTGAGCGCTCTTGTGGTTTGACCTGGCCCTGATGGTGACCGCCACAGAGTCAAACTGATTGCCCGCGCCCCTCGGGACGCCGGCATGGAAGCGATCTACACGGGGCAGCGGCTGCCGCCAGAAGTGGAAGCCGGCGCGCTCCAAGAGGACGTGCAGGTGATCGGCAATTCGATCCGCTCAGGCGCCCACTTGGCCATTGTGCCCCGCGTGGTTCAACTATTTACAAAGAAGGAGACCGGTGGCTTATTGGCCGCCGCCAGCGGTACGGTCCTCGATAAGGACGCCGCAACACAGGAAAACATGGAGGTCGGCGCGGTCATAGAGCCCGGCGCACCGGTTGAGAAAGCGGCGGATCAAGTCTGCCGGACGTTCTCTCCAAATGCCTGAGCGCCCCAGGCACGGAAGCCACGCCCGCCCCACCGAAACAATCTGTTAGGATTTTGAATCAAACAATATGCATGACCGACTGACCATAGCGGTGTTCGTCGACTACGACAACATCGAAATCGGCGTGAAGTCCACGCTGCGGCGCGACTTCGACGTCGCGCTTGTCCTTGACGCGCTCAAAGAGCGCGGCGACATCGTCGCCAAGTTCGCCTACGCCAACTGGAGCAGGCAGGAAGGCGCCACCCGGCAGATGGCCGAAAACGCCGTCCAGATGGTCCAGCGCATCCCGTCGCCACGCGGCGACAAGAACGGCGCCGACATCAATCTCGCCCTCGACGCGCTTGAAATGGCCTTCACGCACGACCACGTGAACGCCTTCGCCGTCATCAGCGGAGATTCCGATTTCATCCCCCTTGTCAACAAATTGAAGGAGTACGGCAAGACCGTCTTCGTCGTTGGCGGACGGGCATTCACCTCGACGATCCTCCAGCAGAACTGCCACGAGTTCGTTAGCTATGAATCGTTGCTGACCGCGGAACCGGCGCAGATGCCCGCGCAGGCTCAGGTTCAAGTTGCGCCGCAACAGCGCGACGACCGTGACCGGGGCGGGGACCGGGGCGGCGACCGCAACAAGTTCCGCAAGGATCGCGACGACCGCCGTCGCGATCGCGACGAACGCCGCGACAAAGAACGCGAACAGCAGCAGCAACAACAGCAGAATCGCCCGGCCCCGCTCGATCTCATTCTCTCCATGCCGCTGGTTGAACGCGCCCTGCACGTGCTCGAGCGCCGGAACGTCCAGCCTCAACTCGGGCTGCTGAAATCCACCATGCTGCAACTCGACTCGGCTTTTAACGAGTCCGCTTACGGGGCGCGCAGCTTCTCCGATTTCATCGAACGCCTCAAGAAGGCTGACTTCGTGCAGGTCAAAGGCGGCGGCGGGCGCTGGTTCATCGAGCGCAAGCACAACCCGCAGCACGACAAGCCGATGCCCCGGCCCGAAGAGGCGCTCGAACATCTGCGCGAGGTTCTCGAAATCCATCGCATCGACTTCGAACTCGACGGCGGCCGGTCGGTGGGCGAACTCGAAGCGTGGATGAAGGAGGAGTTCGCCGACTTCGACCACATGCGCTACGGCTTCCCCGGCTTTATCGAATTCCTCAACTTTGCCCAGGACCGCCTGGTTGTTCGCCTTGAACCCCATGCGGACTCCGGCCTGATCGTCAATCTCGGCGGCGAATTCTATCCGCCGGCTCCTCCCGAGAAGGACATGAAGGAAGAGGATCTGCTCACCGAGCACGACTTCGTCCAGCCGATCGTTCGCGGACAGCCTACGGCAACTGGCGAAATCCCGTTGCCCGAGGAAACGGCCAAGCCGAAGCGGCGTCCCCCAACCACCCGGAAGAAGGCCTCTCCGGCCGCTTCAAATGCCAACGCTCAGGCCAAGCCGGTTCGCAAGTCCCGCCGCAAGAAAGCCGAGTAACTGGAGTAGATCATGATGGAACGTATTTTTCCGCCTGAATCGCCGTCACCCCGCGGGCCATACTCGCCCGTGATTCGGGCCGGTGATTTCGTTTTCGTGTCGGGGCAGGGTCCGGTGGATCCTGTCACCGATCAGATGTCCTACGGCGACATCCGGCACGAAGCGCGCATCACGCTCGGCAACGTCAAGCGCCTGCTTGCGTCCGCCGGCGCCACCCCCGCCGATGTCGTGAAGGTCAATGTGTACCTGAAGGACGGCGGGCACTTCGCCGCCATGAACGAGGTCTACCGCGAATTCTTCGGAGACAAGTTCCCCACGCGCACCACCGTCGCCGTCGCCTTCGCCGAGCCCAATATGCTCATCGAAATCGACTGCATCGCCTACTGCCCGCGCTGACGCCACATCCTGAAGCCGAGGGCCGCTGCCATCGCGGCGGCCAACCCGGTGACCAAAACCAGCATCCAGTCCGCCGGTTCTTCATACTGTTCGCCCGCCCGCCAGCCGATCCCTCCAAGCAATTGCTCGAATCCTGAGGTGACCGTTCCCTCCTGCGTCACCAGTTCGATTTCAAGAACTCCGCGCTTTCCGGCAAAGTAGACGAACCGGTTCTCCACCCGCCTGCCCCCGCTTTCCTGCGTCCTCAGCCGGAATTCGAGCCGTCCCGTTCGCGGATCGAAACTGGGCTTCATGGCCCAGTCAACCACCTCAAGGGTCTCGCGGCCGCGGTCGCTCCTCTCGCGGTTGGCTGACGCGCTCCCTGCCTGGATCGCGGCGGCGATCTCTTCCGGCTTTGGATTGCGAGCCTCGAACCCAAGTGATGAATAGGGACGCCAGGAGACGACCGCGAACCAGTCCAGTCCCGGCGGTCCGGCCACGCCCGTTTCGTTGCCAACCGGCGGATTCCCCGTGAATTCCAGGAAACGCCGCGCCTCGCCGCCGTCCGCCCAGATCATCCCCTTTGGCAGGCGCAGACGAGATCCTGCCCCTATGTCTGCCGTCAAGGGACCGAATTGCCAGTGGATCTCGGGGACCGTTTGACCGAACGAGGCGATGCTGATTAGCAGGAGCAGCCGGCGCCCCATGGATTCACGGCCTCTTGCGCGGCGCGGCCCTGCGGCGGGTTGCCGGCGGCTTGGACGCAGGAGGGGGCGTGACCGCCGCCTGAGGTCTACTTAACGGGGGTCGGCGGACGACATAACGGATCCAGCGGACCTCCGCGCCGGGCAGGTCAAACTCCTCCCGCCAGTAGACGCCGAAGCGTTCTTCGAGTTCGCGGCCCTTTTCGTCGGAGGCTCGCAAGGCTTCCAGCAGCGCATCCGAAGGATTCAGCGTATTTCGCAGACGGGCGGAAAGGACGGCGAAGTCCTGCCTGTCGCCCAGCATCGACTGAATTCGCCTCACGGCCTCGATTCGCAGTTCGAGACCCGGCCCGTACAGCGGCCTGAAGATCTCAAGCGTGTACCTGAACCGTTTCGCGGCCAGACGAAACGCATGAAGCCGCACCGGATCAGTTCCCGCCGCGGCTGTCCTCCCAAGCGCGAAAAACTCCGCCACCACGGCCGGCAGGCGTAGCCGGACGTTTTCGCCCGCACCCGCCATCGGGTCCCACTCCATCGAAGTCTTCTTTTTCACTGCGGCGAGACCTCCGGGGCGTGCTCCTGCCCAAAGACCGGCGGCCAGCTCAGTTCAGGAGCCGAGGCGCGCAATCCGTAGACCTCGCCCAGCAACTCCAGGCTCTCCCGCCTTCTCGTTTCATGCATCGATAGCAGCAGCGGTTCCTCGTCCGGTACGCCCAACTTCCGCAGCCGCTCAATGCCGACATCGAGATCGCGCACGGATCCCGCCGCGGCCAGCAATGCCCGCACCCGCTTGACGATCTTTTTCGAACGCTTCGGCAGCAACGGTTCAAAAATACGCACGGCTTGAGAGAACCGGCGGATCGAGACGCGCATGTCATGCACCTCGTCCTCGCCGGCGGAGTGCGAGATCCGCTCCATCTCCTTCAGCACCTTCTCAATCCGCGCCAGAGTCTCGCGCCTCGCGAACTCGCGCGCCGGAAGGTCCCAGTTGCGCCGTCTGTCCGTCACGTTGTCTCCTCGCTCACCGACAGGCGCTTCCCATACACCTGGGCGAAGCCGGCTGCCGCGCTCTCGACAGCCCACCGCTCCAGGCCCGTGTCCTTTTCCGAATGGAGGGTCAGGACAATCTGACTATCCCGAACCTTCCCTGATACCGACTCTACTCTCTGATCACGGCTGCGGTCCAACGCATCGGACACCCTCAGCAGCGGCGCAAGGAACAGGAGGGCTTTGCGCTGCTCGACCGCCAACTCCTGGAACTCCGGGTGGCGGGCGGCGGGCATCGCTTTGCGGTGGTAACGGCACAACAGCGCCACGAGTTTGCGTTCGGCGGCGGTGAAACCGGCGAGATCGGAGTTCTGGACGATGTACTGCGAGTGCTTGTGGTGGCTGCTGTCGCTGATCATGTGGCCGACATCGCGCAGGTAAGCGGCAGCTTCGAGCAACCGCCCGTCTTCCAAAGGAAGATTATGGACCTCACGCAGGCTCTCGAAGAGTTCCCGCGCAAAGTGAGCGACCTTGCGGGAGTGGCGCAGGTCGACGCCAAACCGCCGGGCGAACTGCTCCACCAGAGCCCGGTCCTCGCGGTTCAGCCGTGCGCGTTCCCGGCCGGCGCCGCGCTCCGCCAGGTCTCGTATCACGCCGTCGCGCACGCCTGCCGTGCAATAGGCCAGCGACTGAACGTCGAATGTCTCCATCACGCGCCGCAGAACCGCCACTCCGGGCACGATGATCTCGGCCCGCCTCGGCCCGATGCCGACCATGCTTTGACGCTGCGCCAGCGTCATCGACGAGAGCTGCGCGTAGAGTTTCCTGACCTGCGCCTGCGTCGCCTGGCGGCGGTCGGCTTCCTGCCTTCTCCCTCGCGGGATCCGGTTCGCGGCGCAGACGATGGCCGACGCGGCCGCCGACGTGCCAATGGCGCGCGCAAATCTGCCGCGGGCGATTCGTTTGGCCGCGGCGGCGAGTTTCTCGTCGATATACTCGTTGAGCCGCCGCAACTCCTCCTCGGCGGGCGGATCGTTCCGCAGAAAGACCGATTGCAGCCTCACCGCCCCCAGCGGCCGGGAAAATGCGACGCGCATCCTCCCCTCATCGGCTTCAATCACCTCCGCGCTGCCGCCGCCGACATCGATCAACAGGATTCGTTCGTCCGGATGCGGCCAGCGCGCTTCCACTCCAAGGTGGATCAGCCGCGCCTCTTCCTGCCCCGAAATCGTCTCCACCTGGACCCCTGCGGCGCGCGACGCGGCGTCGATAAACTCGTCGCCGTTGTTCGCGTCCCGGATCGCGGCTGTCGCCACCGCCCTGACCGCCATCGGCTCGGTGGGCCGCCATTCAGCCGCCATGCGCGCCAGCACCTCACAGACGGTATCGATCGCCTGCCTGCTGACGCTCCCGGTCTGGAAAACGCTCTCGCCGAGCCTGGTCACCTGGCGGCCCTCGGCGACCGTCGTCAGGCGGCCGGCCGCATCGGCATCCGCCACCATGTAGCGGACCGAATTGCTGCCAATGTCAAGTGCTGCGTAGCGGGGCATCTTAAGTCTTCAATAGTCCAATGATGATGAATCCAGGGGTGCGGGCTTGGGCCGGGAAGTGTCATTGTACCGGGTTCGCGCGGCCGGAAGCAGGCGCCGGCCACCCGTCTCATTGGTCCCGCCGCAGGCGTCCCCCGGTTTGACACCCCAGGAGCACAGAACCTATACTGGGACTTACGCCACCAGAGGGTGGTGAATGTTATTGCTCCGCCCGGAAGAGTGGACATTCCCGAGGGAATCTTAAATGACGAAGAGAACATATCAGCCGAACAACCACCGCCGTGCGAAGCGTCACGGGTTCCGTACCCGGATGAAAACCAAGAACGGCCGCGCCGTGCTGGCCCGCCGCAGGGCTTCAGGGCGTCATAAGTTGACAGTCAGTGACGAACGGGCCATCAAGCTCGCCCGCTAGTCCAGCCGCGGAGAGCGGCCAGGCCCGCCTGCTGTTCACGAAGTCCAGCCGGCTGCTGAAACGCTCCGAGTTCCTGAAAGTCTATGAACTTGGAACCAGGGTGGCATCTCGAAGCTTTGTTGCTTTCTGCCTTGATGCCAAGAGTGTCGACGGACCGAAGATCGGCTTCACGGCATCACGCGCCCTGGGCAAGTCCAACGTCCGCAACCGCATCAAGCGGCGTGTCCGTGAAACCCTGCGCCGTGCGCTCCCGCGCTTCGGCCCACAGTGGCGTATCGTTATGAACCTCAGGCGAGCCGCATTTGACGCTCCGCAAGCCGACCTCGACCGCGAGGTAGAGAGACTGGTTCAACGATGCGCGCCGTGATCGTCTTCCTTCTCCGAACGTACAAGAGGGTGATTTCCCCCTTCCTCCCTCCTGCCTGCCGTTACTACCCGACCTGTTCTGAATACACCATGGAGGCGGTCTCCAGGCATGGAGTCCTCAAGGGGTTGCTGCTGGGGCTGAAACGGCTCAGCCGCTGCCACCCGTTCCACGCCGGGGGCCTCGACCCGGTTCCTTAGGAGTTCAAAGAATTACAAATGGCCGACAACGATAACGGCAAAACCGGTTCGAACAGCCCGTCGGGCGAAAAGAAGGAACTCTCCATGGAGAAGCGCCTTCTGCTGGCCTTCGGACTCATGGGTCTCGTCCTGCTCGGCTCGCAGTACCTGATGCCGACTCAACCGGCGCCCCCGAAAGCCGAGAACAAGGCGGCCGAGCCGGCCCCACCCGTCCAGCCCGCGCCCGCGCCGGCGCCAAACGAACCTAAGGCCCAGACGCCCTCCAGGAAGAAGCCTGCCGCACCGGCCCAGCCTGCCGTCATCGCCGACACCGTTGAAAAACCCGGGATCGTGGTCGAAACCGACGTCTTCAAGGTCATCTTCACCAACCGCGGCGCCACCGTCCGGAGTTGGGTCCTCAAGAACTATAAGGACAGCGCCGGCAAGCCCGTCGAACTCGTCAACCTCGCGGGCGAGCAGAAAACCGGCCGCCCCTTCTCTTACGCTTATCGGAATCGCAAGCCCTCGGCCGACCTGAACAACGCCCTGTTCCAGGTGAAGGAGTCGCCCGGACGCGTCGAATTCAATTTCTCCGACGGTAAGACTTCCGCGAAGAAGGTATTCAACTTCGAGCCGTCCATGTACCGCTCCCGGCTCGTCTCCGAAGTTTCCGAAGATGGCCAGAGCCTGCCGCACCTGCTTTCCTGGCGCGGCGGCTTCGGCGACCTCACCGCCCACAACGCCGTGTCCATGATGCACAGCGTCCATTACGACTCGGCCACTGCCAAGCTGATCGTCGAGGAGGCCAAAATCGCCAAGGAGGGCCCGGTCCTCGTCACCGGTTCGTTTGGTTTTGCGGGCCTTCAGGATGCGTACTTCGCCGCTGTCATCCTCCCCGAACCGGGCCAGACGACGGACT
Organism: uncultured Bryobacteraceae bacterium; assembly: GCA_947084845.1. Taxonomy (GTDB): domain Bacteria; phylum Acidobacteriota; class Terriglobia; order Bryobacterales; family Bryobacteraceae; genus PNKE01. The sequence continues at coordinate 9,003 of CAMTUE010000040.1, forward strand.
TCCAGACTTGGGATGACACTTTCAAGTCGCCCGGCTCCGAGGACGAAGTCGCCCATGTCGGCGCAGCTTTCGGCACCCAGGGTGCCCTCGACACCACCCTTTTCGTCGGCCCGAAGGACCTGGATCTCCTCCGCCAGGCCCATCCGCGCCTGGAGCAGTTGATCGATTGGGGCTGGTTCTCGTTCATCGCCAGGCCGCTGTTCCTGTTCCTCAACTGGTTCAACAACAACTACACCCACAACTGGGGCTGGGCGATTGTCATCGTCACGGTGATCATCAATACCGCGCTGCTGCCGCTGCGATTCACCACCATGCGGTCGGCCCAGAAGATGGCCAAGCTTCAGCCGAAGATCCAGGCCATCAACGAACGGTACAAGGGGATCTCCATGAAGGATCCCCGCAAGCAGAAGCAGAACGAAGAGATGATGGCGCTCTACAAGAGCGAGGGCATCAACCCCCTCGGCGGCTGCATCCCCATGCTGCTCCAAATGCCGTTCTTCTTCGCTTTCTTTAAGGTCCTGTCCGTCGCCATCGAACTCCGCGGTGCGCCCTGGCTCTGGGTCGGCGACCTGGCGCAGCCCGAAGCCGGGATGATCCGATATCTGCCCATCCTCATGCTCATCACCCAGGTCCTGATGCAGAAGATGACACCCACGGCAGGCGGCGACCAATCGCAACAGAAGCTCATGATGACGATGATGCCCATCATCCTCGTGGTCATGTTCTACAGCGCCTCCAGCGGCCTGGTGTTATACTGGCTGACTGGTAACGTGGTCGGCATCGTCCAACAGTACTTTTTCAATAAGTTGGCTCCGGTGTCCGCGCCCGTCCAGGCTGTGGCGGCAAAGAAAAAGAAATAGAAATAGAGACCAGCTCGGACGGCCATGAGCGAAGAAAAAAACATCTACAACATCGATACCGCCGGCGAGAAGATTGAAAGCTTCCTCGACGCGGTCCTGGACACAATGGACCTCGACGTCACCTACGAGTTCTTCGACGGCGCGGACACCAAGGCCTACTTCGAGGGCCCGACGCTTGTCGTCAAGTTCGAGGGAGCCGAAATCGACCTCCTTCTCGCCAATAAGGGCGAGGCTCTGCTGGCGCTCGAACAGTTGACGCAGGAGGCGCTGAGAATGGCGCCCGACGAGCACGCCAAGATCTGCTTCGACGCCAACGATTTTCGCCTCCTCCGCCAGGAAGAGCTGCGATTGAGTTCGCTTACCGTGGCTGAACAGGTTCGCGGATCCGGCCAGCCGTTCCGCTTCAACTCAATGAACAGCCGCGAACGCCGCATCATCCACCTGGCGTTGCGCGAACAGACCGACCTGCGCACGGAAAGCGCCGGGTCCGGCCCCTACCGGCATGTCGTCGTCTATCCGGCCGGCATGGCGTCTCTGCCCGATCCGCCTCAGCCCCCTATGGGCGCGCGGCGCGACTTCGGCGACCGTGGCGGCGACCGCCGTGGTCCCGGTGGCGGTGGAGGCGGCGGCAGGCGCGACGATCGCCGTGGCGGTGGAGGCGGCGGTAACCGCCGTGGTCCTGGCGGCGGCGGCGGTCGTGACCGCAGGCCCCGGCGCGACCACTAACGGGCCGGCTCCGGGTCCTTCGCCCTTTCTATGATGACCGGCGATACCATTGTCGCCATCTCAACCCCCCTTGGACCGGGCGGCTTAGGCGTTGTCCGCCTCTCCGGTCCCCAGGCCCGAACCATCTCCTCCGCGTTCCTGCGCTTTGCCAAAAACAATGACTGGCGCCCCTGGACCGCCTCGCTCGCCGATCTGCTCGATGACGGCGGATCGCTGGTGGACCAGGTCGTAACCACCTATTTTGCCGCCCCGCACTCCTATACCGCCGAGGATGTTGTTGAAATCTCCTGCCACGGCTCGCCCGTCGTGCTCCGCCACGCCGTCGACCGCGCCCTCACCGCCGGCGCCCGCCTCGCCGAACCCGGCGAATTCACCCTGCGCGCTTTCATCAACGGCCGTATCTCGCTGCCCGAGGCCGAAGCTGTCCACGACCTCATCAACGCCACAACGCTCCATCAGGCCCGGATCGCCGCCCAGCAGCTCGGCGGATCGGTTTCACGCGCCATCGCCCCGCTTAAGAACCAACTTCTCGAACTCATCGCCCTGCTCGAAGCCGGCATCGACTTCGCCGAAGACGACGTCTCCGTCGCCGGTTCGAATGAAATCCTCGGCCGCATCCGCCCCATCCGCATCGGCGTCACCCGCCTCATTGACAGTTTCGCCTACGGCAAACTCGTACACGACGGCCTCACTCTGGCCATCGTCGGCCTGCCCAACGTCGGCAAGAGCAGTCTCTTCAATCGCCTCCTCGAACAGGACCGCGCGATCGTAACCGATATCCCCGGAACCACGCGCGACACCATCTCCGAGCGCGCCTCCATCGGCGGTATCCCCGTCAAACTGGTGGACACGGCCGGTGTCCGCGAATCAAGCGAAGTGGTCGAGAAACTGGGCGTCGAACGGACTCTCCAGGCGATGGTGGATGCCGACTTGACGCTTGTCGTTGTTGACGGTTCAGCGCCGCTTGAAGCCGAAGATCTCGACCTGCTCGCCAAGGCCCGCGCCCAGGGCGCCTGTCTTGCGGTCGCGAACAAGGCTGATTTGGGCACTGTCCCCGGCGTCCCGCCCGACGATTTCCTGTCCGTCTCGGCGCTATCCGGCGAAGGCATCGAACTCCTTCGCCGCCGGATCCTTCAAACCATCGCCCCGCAAGGATCGATCGCCCCGGAATCGGGCCTGATCACCAGCCTGCGCCACGAACGACTGCTCCGCGAGTGTCTCGAAGCTCTGGACCATGCCACCCTGGCCGTCCAATCCGGCCTGCCGCACGAACTCCTCCTGCTGGACTGTTACGCCGCCCTGCGGCCCATCGACGCTCTCACCGGCGCCACCACGGCCGACGACATCCTGAACAGGATCTTCTCGACGTTCTGTATTGGGAAATGAACGCCTTCAGGCGGAAGGCGGCGGCGCTTGTAGCGGGATATCGAGCAACTTGCGGATCGAATCCAGCACGCCGTTGATGAACGGGATCGCTTCCTCTTCCGAGTAGCGCCGCGCGAGTTCAAGCGCCTCGTCGATCACAACCGCCGGAGGCGTCCCCTCGTCCTTCATCTCGTAGATCGCCATGCGAAGGATATTTCGGTCCACCGTCGGCATCCGGTCCAGCCGCCAATGCTCGGCCTTCTTCGCGATCAATTCGTCCAGCATGTCTCGCTGGGCCGACACTCCCCTGGCGATCGTCTCCATGAACGAGTCGTACAACGGAAGCGGCAATTCATCACCGCTCACTTCGTCGGCTTCGGCATTATACAGGCTGGGGTAGAAGGCCTCGATCGCCTCCCCGATGTCTTCCTTACGAACATCGGCGAAGAACAGGACTTGCAGCGCTCTCTGTCGGGATTTGCGTCGTGCCGGCATGGCTACCTAAACACAGCCCTCTAGCTGTTGCTGCGAAGTTGCCTCATCAGGTTCGCTGTCTCGATGGCCGACATGGCCGATTCGAAGCCCTTGTTGCCGCTCTTCGCGCCCGCGCGGTCGATGGCCTGTTCCAGCGTATTGGTTGTCAGGATGCCAAAGGCGATCGGGATGCCATGCTCCATGCCTGCCTGGGCGATGCCCTTCGTCGCTTCGCTGGCGACATAATCGAAATGCGGCGTATCGCCGCGGATCACCGCGCCCAGGCAGATGATGGCGTCGTGACGCTTCTGGCGAGCCAGTTCAACCGCCACGACCGGCATCTCCCAGGAGCCGGGCACCCGCACTACTTCAATGCTCTCGGCGCCTGCGCCCGAGCGTTCGAGCGCATCCAGCGCGCCCGCCAACAGCCGCTCGGTCACAAAGCTGTTGAAGCGGCTGACGAGGATGGCAAACTTGAGCCCCTTTGCATCGAGGCGTCCTTCAATGACTTTGTGGGACATATGAGATAATGGGCAGAGTCAACCTATCGCGCACCAAGCGCGGCTCTACGTCCTTCATTCTACAGCATGGATCCCGCGTTCATCCGCAATTTCTCGATCATCGCCCACATCGACCACGGCAAGAGCACGCTGGCCGATCGGCTTCTTGAATACACCGGCGCCCTCTCCCAGCGCGAAATGATGGAGCAGGTGCTCGACACGATGGACCTCGAACGTGAACGGGGCATCACCATCAAAGCCCACGCCGTCCGCCTCGATTACATGGCCGACGACGGGCTGATGTACCAGCTCAACCTCATCGATACGCCCGGCCACGTCGATTTCACTTACGAGGTCTCCCGCAGCCTCCAGGCCTGCGAAGGCGCGCTGCTCGTCGTCGATGCAAGCCAGGGCGTCGAGGCTCAAACCCTCGCCAACACCTATCTCGCCATCCACCACAATCTGGAACTGATCCCGGTCATCAACAAGATCGACCTGCCCTCGGCCGAGCCCGAGCGCATCAAGGAACAGGTTGAACAGATCATCGGCCTCGACGCGTCGGAGGCCATTCTTGCCAGCGCCAAGAACGGCATCGGGATTCATGAGGTCCTCGAAGCCGTCGTCGCCAAGGTCCCCGCGCCGAAAGGCGATCCGAATGCGCCCCTCCGCGCCCTGATTTTCGACTCCTGGTTCGACCCCTACCGCGGCGTCATCATCCTCGCCCGCATCATCGACGGGAGCATCCGCAAGGGCCAGAAGATTCGCCTCTGGGCGACCGATTCGGTTCACGAAGTCGATGGCGTCGGTTACCAGTCGCCAAAACCGATCCCGTGCGACACGTTGAGCGCCGGCGAGGTCGGGTTCCTGTTCGCCAACATCAAGACCGTCTCCGACGCCCAGATCGGCGATACGATTCTTGACGCCGGACCCGGCGCCGGCGAACCGCTCCCCGGTTTCGAGGAGATGAAGCCGATGGTCTTCGCCGGGCTTTACCCCATCGAAAGCCACGAACACGGCCTGCTGCGCGACGCGCTCGAAAAGCTCCGTCTCAACGACAGCGCGTTCAATTTCGAACCGGAAAGCTCAGTCGCGCTGGGCTTCGGATTCCGCGCCGGATTCCTCGGCCTGCTCCACCTTGAGATCGTCCAGGAGCGTCTTGAGCGCGAGTTTCAGATCGATCTGATCACCACGGCGCCGGGCGTCCGCTACCGGGTGACGATCGGCAATGGCAGCGTGATCGAAGTCGATAGCCCCACGAAGTGGCCCGATCCGAGCGAGATCGTCAAGATCGAAGAGCCGATCATCGATGCGACGGTGATCACGCGCGAGGAGCACATCGGCGAGATTCTCAAGCTGCTTGAAGAGAAGCGCGGCACCCAGAAGAAGTTCGAACACGTCGGCGGCGGCCGCGTCATGCTGCTTTATGAACTGCCGCTGAACGAGATCGTTCTCGATTTTTACGACCGGCTGAAATCCGCCTCACGCGGCTACGCCTCGCTCGACTACCACTTGTCCGGCTACCGCACGTCGTCGATGGTGAAGTTGGACGTGCTTGTGGCGGGCGAGCCCGTCGATGCGCTGTCGATCATCGTCCACCGCGAGTTCGCCCAGAATCGCGGCAAGGAACTCATCCATCGCCTGCGCAAGCTGATCCCGCGTCAGATGTTCGAAGTCGCGCTGCAAGCGGCCATTGGATCCAAGATCATCGCCCGTGAGAACATCTCTGCCATCCGGAAGAACGTCATCGCCAAGTGCTACGGCGGCGACATATCGCGCAAACGCAAACTCCTCGAAAAGCAGAAAGAGGGCAAGCGCCGGATGAAGCGGGTCGGCAAGGTCGATATCCCGCAAGAGGCCTTCCTGGCGGTACTGAAGGTCAGCCAGAGCAGCCAAGAGGAGTAGAATCCATCTATGGCCACACTGGCGCAACTGACCGCACTGCAGGTCCAGAACTACAAGTCGATCGGGATGACGCCGCAAACGCTCCAGATCCGCCCACTCACGGTGCTTGCCGGGGCCAACAGCTCAGGCAAATCGACACTCTTGCAGCCTTTGCTGTTGCTGAAGCAGACCCTTGAGAGTGAGTTCGATCCAGGGCCACTTCGTCTCGATGGTCCGAATGTGAAGCTATCGGAAGCCAGCCAAGTCATTTCTCAGGTCCCTGGCTCGGACAGGCACGGCTTTCAGTTTCGATTCAGATTGTCTAATGGCGGTTGGTACGGGATTGAGTTCGAACACACGAAGGCGGCTGGCCTCCGCGTGGCGACCAACACTTGGCGGTCGGCTAACATGGCCAAAGAGAAGCGTATTGAACCTAGGGTCGACCCCGGCTACCCCCCTTATCGCTGCTTTGTTGAGAGGTGGAGGAGAGTGGCAGAGCCCGATGACTCGTACCGGGCGATGCAGGATCTCATGAACGCGGTCTCCCGCGTTATCCACGTGCATGGCGTACGTGGCAACCCGCAGCGCAATTATCGAAACACGGGCACAGTCCGACGATACTCTGGGTTGTTCGAGGCTTACACCGCCTCCTTGATCAATCAGTGGCAGCAGGACGATCGGTTTGGCCGTCTCAAGGTTCTGCAGGAATGGCTTCGGATTCTCGATCTCACGCAACGAGTGGAAGCCCGAAGGATCGACGACGTTACGATTGAGCTGCGAGTTGGGCG
>CAMTUE010000041.1:0-43982 GCA_947084845.1 uncultured Bryobacteraceae bacterium
GCCGCGGCCATTGGTCTTCGCGGTTGTTGTCACGGGCCTGATGGTCGAGAGTTCGAGTGCAACGGCCAGAGGCGCCGTGTTCGACGCCGGGTCCATCGTGACTCGCTTGGACTGGAAACCAAACAGCCGGACGTCCACTTGGACCGGCGAGGCCGGCGCGGGATTAAGGACAAAGCGGCCGGATTCGTCGGTCGAGACACTCTGGGTCGCGCCGTCTGAAGTCCAAGTCACAGTCGCTCCAGGCGCCGGCCGGCCCGACACTGTAACGACTCCGCCGTTCTGAGCCTGCGCGCCAAACGAACTGGCGACGACCGCGCACACGATGGCTAACCAACTGATTTTGAATGACATACTCTTGCCCGGCCCTTTGGCCCTACTCAAAAGACGCCACTCATGCACCCGGAGATTACACGACCGCCGAAAATCACCTACCACCGTCAGGCGCGATCGATCCGGCCGCTTCGCCCTAAGTGGTCAGCCAGTTTTTGCGCTCGACGAACGTTGGCGGTTCGTATGTGACGCCCTTGGCCAGGCGCTTCTCTTCCCGCCTGGTGAGCCACAGCATCACGGGCCCGAAGATCGAGGCGAACGATGCCGACCGGACCGTGCCGCATTCCGCCCGGATCTCGTGGCGCAGTTCGGCGATCTTGGCGGCCACCGAATCGTTGGTGAACCGCAGATGATGTTCCATTGCCCAGAGCAGCGCGGAGTATTGGGTCCGCAGCGCCTTCGCCTCGCGTTCAAACCGCTCGCGGACACGCAGGTCGGGATGGAACCGGTAGCGTTTCAGCCCCTCCAGCGTCGTCTTGCAGATGCGGTAGAGCGAGGGACCGTTCAGCTCGAAGTCGCGCATGAACGCGAAGTCGAGGAACTTCTTCGAATCGTCGCGCGAGATGAACGGGTGGTTCCAGTTGAACTTATATTGTCCATGGACATCGGCAAGTTCAGAGTCGGGAATCATTCGCCCCTCGGCCTCCATCTGCGCGTGCAGCGGCGTGCCGGGCAGAGGCGTGTAGAGCATGAACTGGTGGAAATCGGTCTCGTGTGAGCAGGCGTACTCGATCTCTGCGCCGATGTTTTCCGGCGTCTGGTGCTCCATGCCGACGATGGATGAACCCAGTACGCGGATCCCATTCGAGCGAAGCTCCTGAACCAGGCTCATCGTGTCATGGCCGCTCAGCTTCGCGTAGCCGGATTTCGGCGATTCCAGTCCCATCCACACCCATGAGATGCCGAGTTCGATCAACTCTTCCATCGTGTACTTGCGGATGGCGTTGGCCGAGGAGAAGACGTACAGCTCCCAGCTCTTGCCGCCTTCCTTCATGCAGTCCAGCAGTTCGATGGCGCGTTGGCGGTGGAGCAGGAAGTTCTCGTCCATGACGAAGAACGCTTTCATGCCCATCTCCCGCTCATCCTTCTCCATAACGTCATAAACGTCGCGGCCGGATTCAAGGAAATTAATGAACTTGCCCTTGCCGCCGAAGAAAGCCGACGTCGTGCAGAAGTTGCAGCCGAGCGGGCAGCCGACCGAAGGAATGACGGTGGCGGCGCTGGATCCGATATCGCCTGGAAGCTTCAGACCCATGACGCGGTGGCCGAAGCCGGAGGCGATGGGCGGGTGCTTGATCTGCTGGGACGGGTCCTGCCCAAGGAAGCTGCGCATCCAGCCGACGCCTTCCCCTCGTACAACGAAGTCTGCGTCGAGCATCCGCTGCAAGCCGGGGATGGCGGCGACGTGGCCGCCGACGACGATCGTCGAATGCGGCGAATGCTGCCTCACCAGGCGGCACATCTCGCGCGCCTTGCCGATGTTGACGATGATCGACGAGATGCCGACGACATCGTAACGGTTCGCTTGCAGTTCTTCGACGAACCGCTCGCGAGTGGGGAAATCGAGCAGCGTCGAGGGGTTCTCGATGTTGCTCTGGATAAACATTAAGCCCCACGAGCGGTGGAAGATGCGAAGCGAATAGGGGCCTTGGGCGCGTGTAACCTGGTTATGGTACAGCTCCATCGGATTGATCGACCGGGAGCCGAACTCATCGTCTTGTGCGTAGGGTCCAAATACGGACGTCAGAAGGACCCGCGCGTTCTTGCCCAGCGGGTGGGTGGGGTGGTCAATGGTCATCTATGAAAGGAGGAAACCGATAATCGGTTTCGCTACTCCAATTCTACCAGCATACGGAGCCGCCGCCCTCTTGAGGCCGCGAGCCAAGAGAGCGGGCCTCGCGCACACCCCTGGCAAAGCAGTTACCGTGGGTAAGGCATGTCACCGCCAACGACGACCAAACGAACCCCGCCTGAGGGAATCGCATTCGGCCTCGGGCTGCTCACCATCGGCAAAAGCTGGGGCGCGAGGCCGCGTCCTGTTCCGTCCCAGCCCGAGGCCGCCGCCTTCCTTGACGAAGCCCTTCGCCTCGGCGTGCGGGTATTCGACACAGCTGCATCCTATGGCGACAGCGAGGAGAAGTTCGGCCAATGGCTCGCCACCCTGGAGGGAGGCGCACGCGCCGGACTGTTCGTCGCCACCAAGTTCGGCGAACACTGGGACTCGTCGAAGGACTCGCCCTTCGACGACCATTCCCGCGACGCTCTGGTCCACAGCCTGGAACGAAGCCTTGCTCTCCTGGGCCAAATAGATCTGCTCCAGATCCACAGGACAACTCCGGCGGTGCTTGAGTCGAGCGCCCTGGACGACGCCCTGGCCGAGGCCCGCCGCGCCGGCATCCCGCATCTGGGCGCAAGCGTCCGGGAAGAGGTCTCTGCCCGGATGGCAGTTGCCGACCCGCGCTTCTCGCAGGTTCAGTTTCCCTACAACCTGGCCGACCCGCGCTTTTCGGAGATCATTGACGAGGCCGCGGCCAGCGGCAAACTCGTCTGGACCAACCGCCCGCTGAAGATGGGCGCGCTGGTCGGCGCCGACGCCACCCAGGAGGAGCTTGCCGCATGTTTCGGCTTCGTCCTGACCAAACGATTCAGCGGCGCGGTCCTGTGCGGAACCGCGTCGGCGAACCATCTGCGGGCGAACCTCATGGCGTTCCGGCAAGCCGTGAACGCCCGCCCAAACCCGTCAACCTAAATCTGCGCGACCTTGGGGATCCGTTCGGCGACGGGCGGCAGCGCCGGGAAGTCCGTGTACGGCTTGTCCTGATACCAGTAAGCGCAGGAGTAATACATGTCGGCACGGTTATTGGCATGGCCGTGTTCCATCGTGTGTTTCAGGTAGCGGGTGAACGTGACAGGGTTGTCGCCATGGAAGCGGTAGCAGCAGTAGCGGCCCCCCGTGCGCTCGGGACTCTGGATCAGGTGCGCACCGTATTGATGGTGCGAGAACGCCTTGGCGCCTTCCCGTCCACCGAAGTTCCAACTTCCGAGGAAGTAGTCTTCCGACCCGGTGCCGATGATGATGGGCTTCGACTCGTCGTCGATGAAGATCATGTCGTCGCCCTCGCCCATCCACGCCTCCGAGTTCTGAAGCCAGCCGAGCGTGACGCCCATCAGATGGCCGCGGCCGCGGGTCTCGCAATAGACGAAATTGTCCTTGCCGTCCGTATTCAGCACATCGCGGCCGTCCGGTCCGTGAACGGCCTTGGTCGGCGTCTCCTGGCGGTACTGCGCATGGAAGTACAGCGTATCGGGCGGCAATGCCTCCACCGAAAGGAAGTCGATATTCGAGTAAAACGCGCCGACGTCGCGCGAACCTTCATTTGTGACGGTGAACCGCGCCGATTTCTGATAGGGCATGGCGAAGTAGCAATTCAGCGACTTGCCGGGCGAACAGGCCAGATACTGGCTCTCATAGATCACATAGTCGGCCAGGTTCAAGCCGAAGAAATCGCCCACCGGCGCCTCGATGCTGGGCTTCGATTCGCCGTCCCAATATCCGCGCAGGACCAACTCCTTGAGGTGAGTCGGGCTGGCCGCCGCGATTGTGAACCAAATGTGCGTGATGACGCCAGGACCCTTCTGGTTGAAGATCTCCTGTGTCACACCCGGTTTGACCGGCCAGAAATCGCGGTTGGCGCCAGTCGCGTCGTAAGACGATTGTTTCAGCGACTTGTAGCCCTGCGCCCGCGCGTACTCGGGCAGGAATCCGAACCGTCTGCCGCCCGGTCCGCCAGCGCCGGCGGGAGGCTGTGCCCCCGCGGGCGCCGCGCCCAATCCCAGCGCCGCCAGCGCGCCTTGAAAGAAACCTCTGCGTTTGTAACTGCTCATGTCGTATCCTCCAGTGCTGCGAAGGATCATATCACCGCCAACTGGCGGATGGGTTGACCGTAATCGAGTATCGCCGCCAGGCCGTCCCGCCTATGCGCCCTCAAACTCTGCAGCCAGCCTGGCCACTTCCCGATACAGCTTGTCGAACGAGGGGATAGCGCGCGCTTTCTGAAGATCTAACAGCCTTGTGAGAGCAGGTTGGTCGGTCGTTTCTTTGTAGGTTTTGCCGCGAGGCAACTGCCGCTTGATCCACTCCTTCACCCCCTGCTTCGACTCCGGATCATTCGGGAAGGTGGGCGTGACGGCGAGTTCAAAATGATCGCGGATACGCTCCGGGCAGGCCAGGAACCAAGCCTCAAATTCCTGGTGTGCGACCACACAGCCGACAGGCCTGCCGGCGCAGATCGACCTCGCTTTGCCCAGCAGGCGGGGTCCCAACTCCGCCGGACAACTGCCCTCGCTGTCCAGCACAATCAAGACGGGATTGCGGTCTCGTGCTGACTGGGACGCCAGCACAAGGCTACGTTCGAACTCCTGGGCATCGGCGACGAACCGGTCCCGCTTGACGCGAACCGGTGACGGAACCACAGGGACGATGTCAGGGTTGATGTCTTTCACTAGCCTTGTTAGAAGGAGCGGCAACGAAACAACATCGCCCTGCCCCTCGACGACGCAACCGAACCTAAGCATCCTCATTGGTCGTCCGGAGATGCCTCAACAGCTAAACCGTCAGAAAACTTGAGCTTGTCAGCGGCTTCACGCTTTGGCTGGAGATGGTTGATCCGCATCAATTCCCCCGGCGTATAGAGCCGCTTCAGAAGCACGGCCCTGCCCGCATCATCCACCTGACCAATCTGAGTCGCGCCATCCTCGCCCATCTGAACGGCGAGGATGGAGTCGGTATCAACGTCGTCTGAGTCCAGCAAATCTGGACTATGTGTGGAGACAATCACCTGTCGCGTCTCCGCCGCTTCGCCGAGCGCATCGAACAGGACTCTCGCTGCGGCAGGGTGAAGCGCCGTCTCAGGCTCTTCAATTCCCACGACCGCCAGCCTTTTGCCGGAATCGTCCTCGGGACGCTGGAATAAAGCGACCAACACGCCTAATGCCCGCAGCGTGCCGTCTGACATGCTCTCTGGACCGAAAGACTGTGACCGCCCGCCAGCGGGGAACTCGAACTTGAAACGCAAGTATCGGTAGTGCTTATCCCCCTCAACATTCACGGACGCCAGGTTTGGCACTATCCCTTTGAGATAAGCCTCAACCCGATTCCTGACCCATGGGTGATGCCGGGCAAGATGGTCCATCACCTTCGCAATGTTCCCGGCACTGAACGACAGACTGTCTTCGATCTCTTCCGTCTGAGGTATTGGCGACTTCATCGCAAGCGGGAAGGGATCATAGAAGCCCATTGTCAACAGGGCCACATACAGCGGGCGGAACTCGGCTGCGCTCGATGCGAGTACCAGGTGTAGACGGTCCTGCCCTATTGGTGCTGGAACACCGGTGGAGGAGTCCATCGGCTTCCCTGGCTCTATAGAGTAATAGGATCGTCTGCCGGTTGAAGTGTCGGTGATCGAACAGTGCTCACGGGCGACAAAGAAGCCGCCTTGGGCACCAGCCATCACCGTGAAGGAATATCGCCCATTGCCCCCTGATGCCGAGGAGTAATGCAGATCAATCGAGAACTCGTCCAACGGCGGAATCGCCCGATGCAGGATACTTCTCATCCCGCCACGTTCTCGCACAGCCAAATCAAGTGTGCCGAACATGCTGTCTGAGACGAAATGGAGTGCGTCCAGAAAGTTGCTCTTCCCAGATCCGTTCGGCCCCGACAAGAACGTCAAGTTCTTGAGTTCGACATCGCAGTCAGCGATACTGCGATAGTTCTTGAGGACAACCCGATTGATGCGGAACGGCTCGCTCATGACTCCCATCGTTGCACCCAGTTTGGGCCAACCCAATTGTACGCGATCAGTCGCCAGCCAGGTTCACAAGGTCGCTCTTCGGCTTGCCTTCGAGCACCGCCTTGGCGTCCTCGGCGGTGAACTCTCCCACTTTCTGCGAAATGTTGTAGGCGCAGAACTTCGGCCCGCACATCGAGCAGAAGTGGGCGTCCTTGAAGCCGTCCTCGGGCAGCGTTTCGTCGTGATAGGCGCGGGCGGTTTCGGGATCTAGGGCGAGTTCGAACTGGCGCTTCCAATCGAACCGGTAGCGGGCGCGGGAAAGCTCGTCGTCCCAATCGCGCGCGCCCTTCCTGCCACGGGCCACGTCGGCGGCGTGCGCGGCGATCTTGTAGGCGATCAGGCCCTGCTTGACGTCTTCCTTGTTCGGCAGGCCCAGGTGTTCCTTCGGCGTCACGTAACAGAGCATCGACGCGCCATGCCATCCGATCATCGCCGCGCCGATGGCGCTGGTGATGTGGTCGAAACCGGGCGCGACGTCGGTCACCAGCGGGCCGAGCGTATAGAACGGCGCTTCGTGGCACAACTCCCGTTCCAGGTCCACCTGCATCTTGATCTGGTCCATCGGCACGTGGCCCGGACCCTCGATCATCGTCTGAACGTCATACGCCCAGGCCACTTTGGTCAATTCGCCCAGCGTCTTCAATTCGGCGAACTGCGCCTCGTCGCTGGCGTCGGCCAACGCGCCCGGCCGCAACCCGTCGCCGAGCGAGAAGGTGACGTCGTGCTTCTGGAAGATCTTGCAGATCTCCTCGAAACTCTCGTAGAGGAAGTTCTGCTTATGATTCTTGACCATCCACTCGGCCAGAATCGACCCGCCCCGGCTGACGATGCCGCAGACCCGGCGCGTCGTCATCGGAATGTACTGGACGAGAACGCCCGCATGGATCGTCATGTAATCGACGCCCTGCTCGGCCTGCTCCTCGATCACTTCCAGCAGCACCTGAGCGGTCAGGTCCTCGACCCGCTTCACCCGGCTCAGCGCTTCGTAAATCGGGACCGTCCCCACGGGCACCGGGCTTTCATTGATGATCGCCTTGCGGATGAGGGGGATGTCGCCACCTGTTGAAAGATCCATCACCGTGTCGGCGCCATACTTCACCGAGTAGTGAAGCTTCTCCAATTCGCCCGAGGCGTCCGACGTGGTGGCCGAGTTGCCGATATTGGCGTTGACCTTGACCTTCGTGACCTCGCCGATAGCCATCGGTTCGAGGCACAAGTGGTTGATATTGGCGGGGATAATCAGCCTTCCGCGGGCTACTTCAGCGCGGACGGTCTCCGGCTCCAACTGCTCGCGCCGGGCCACGTACTGCATCTCTTCAGTGATGATGCCGCGCCGCGCGTAATGCATTTGCGTGCGGATTTTGTCGTCCATGCGTGGGCTTACCCACTGGGATCTATCCATGTGGACGATTATGACATGGAAGGCACAGATTCAGCCCTGGTCCTCCACCGGCTGCCGGTCCCACCTGCCCCGTTCCCTCAAGCGCCGGACCTCTTCCAGGCCCAACTCCTTTAGCCGCAGCGTATCCACCTTGGCGACGCGGTTCAACGGCAGCGTCCCCGGTTCGAGAATCACGTAATGCAACGGGCGCATGTATGACGTCAAGCCGCGTGCATGGCGGCGGAGTTCCACCTCGGCCAACTCGACGCCGGGCAGTTTCTCAATAAACGCAAAGACGGCCTCCGACCAGAGGCTGTGATCGACCCCCACAACGCCGCAGCCGCCCACCTTGTCCTCCATCCTGGAAAAATGCTCCTCGATGTCCCCTGGAAAGACCTGGTTGCCGGCCGGCTTGATCACCCACTTGGCGCGGCCTGAAAAGTGCAGCCCCTTTGCGTCCACAAACCCCAGGTCGCCCGTATAGAGATAGCCGTCCGTGGATAGCGCCGCCTCAGTCGCCTTCGGGTCGTTCTCATACCCGGCAAACGTCTGGATGCCTTTGAAGCAGACATGCCCGATCCGGCCGGCTGCCAATTCGGAACCGGCCGTTCCGTCGCCGTGCATGGGTTCGCGGATGGTCATCGGATAGATGGGCATGTCGAAGCCGAGGCTGGCGGCGATCTCGTCGACATCGCCCGTCAGCGGCGTGTAGGTGCAGAATCCCGATGTTTCGGTCAGTCCCAGGCCGGTCCCGATCAGCGGCGCCATGGTGCGCAACTTATCGAGGAAAGGCCGTGGCACGCTTTGTCCTCCATAGACGGCCACTTTGAGCGAGGACAGGTCGCGCTTGTCGTACTCCGGATGGCGCCACATCATTTGAAACATGGCCGGGATCTGGCCGAGGAGCGTGACTTTGTGTGTCTCGATCGCCTCGATGGTCTTGCCGGGGTCGAAGATTTCCAGCGAGACGACTGTTCCGCCCATGAACAGGCACGTCATCAGCAGTTCGGTCTGGCAGCCGACGTGGCTGGGCGGCAGATTCACCATCACGCGCTGGTTTTCATTGAAGTCGAACGCGGTTCCCAGGCAGAGGTTTTGCGCGGTGACGCCCTGGTGGGTCAACAACGCCGGTTTGGGCGATCCGGTCGATCCGGTGGTGAAGATGATCAACGCGCCGTCGGCGGGCACGACTGTCGCGGTTGTTTCGCACGGCTCCGCCATCGCCGCGGCGATCACGGAACTGAACGCCTCCGCGCCGCCTGTCACCTGGCCGGGCTGGCAGAACATCCACAGGTGCTCGACAAAGGGACAATGCTCCTTCACCGCCGATGCCAGTGCGCCGAAATCGGCGGCGGGCGTCTTGCCAAGACACGCGAAGACGCGTGGCCGGGTCAAACCAAGGCAGCGCAGGACTTCGGCCGGATGAAGCCGCAGGTCGAGCGGCATCAGTACCAGCCCAGCGCGGAAGCAGGCGTATTCGAGCACGATGTGTTCGGTCAGCAACGGCAGCGACGTGGCCACCTTGTCGCCCTTACGCAGGCCCAGCCGTTCGAGATGGCCCGCCAGTGCGCGCGACATGCGATCCAGTTCGCCCCAGGTGATCGTCGAGCCGCGTGTGGCATTGATGACAGCGGGTTCGTTTGGTTTTCTTGACGCCCAGTGGTCGACACTCGAATGGATCAGCCGCCGGCCGCCGTAATGAGCGTCGAAATGCGCTTGGGTAATGTGGCTCCAGACCATTAAGGCAAATCATACTCCAACCGGCAGCGTCGCTTCCTGGTCCGGGTGGTGCGAGCGCTGCGGGAGGCCTGTCTTTCGGCCAACGATCCTAACAAACGTTCATCGGCGGACGATATGCCAACCATGGACGCGAGCAACCGCCAGGACAACGCAGCCTGCCCCAAAATACTGGGCGCTGTGTTGAAGGCCATGCGGGGTGACAGCGAGGCGCCAGAGGCCATGGCGAGCATGGGGAGCCACGTCGCCCAGTGCTCAGCTTGCCGCGACCGTATCGCCAGCCTTCACAGGTTTATTAAGTCCCTATCAGAGCATCAGCCAGCACCCGCGGCAGGGAGTCCAGATGAGCCCAGCCGCCGGCAGAACCGGCGCCTGCCGACCAACGAAGCAGTGAATCTGGTCTTCGAGGACGGCAGTGTCACCCTGGCCCGCATGATCGAGGTGTCGGCGAGGGGAGCAAAACTGGAGTCGCCCGAGGCGCTGGAATGTAACACCCGTTTCACGCTGAACCGGGGCCAGCGTTCGGTTTGCGCCGAGGTCCGGCACTGTAGGCCGGAAGGGGGCTTGTATTCGATCGGAGTCGAGTATGTTCGCGATGAGGTACGCACATGACCCCCTGACTGGGGTAAAACAGGACAGGCGGGGAGAGTACACCGCCAGTTGCTGCCGGCATGAAGTTTTCCAAGACGTTCGCCGCTCCCTGGGCCATGGCCTGGACCAGCGCCGTGGTGTGCGCTCTTTTGGCTTGGACCCCACTGGCCACGCGGTTCGACAACGCGGTCTATGACTGGCTTGAGCGGGTCCACCCGGCAGGGGTGCGCTCTCCCGCCGCCGTCGTGGCCGCCATCGACGACCGCACGCTCATGGAAACCGGCGGAGACCGGGCGTTGCGCCGCACTCTCACCCGCCTGTTGAATCTATTGGCTGCGGCGCCGCCCGCCGCCCTGGCGATCGACGTGACTCTCGCCGACGATGGAGTTCCGCGGGAAGACGCGGAACTCAGCGCGGCCATGGCCCGTATCCCCAACCTGGTCCTGGCAAGCGAGATGTTGCCGGACGGAGCGGGATGGCAGGAGCCGATCCCTGCCTTTGCCGCCCATGCCGCGGCGATCGGCCATGTCCATGCGCTGGCCGGACCGTTTGACGAAATCAACCGCCGGATTCCACTCGAGAAGGTTTCGGCCCGGAAGCGGCACTGGGCGCTTTCACTCGACACGCTCCGGCTGTATCTTCACGCGCCTCAGATCATCAGTTCCCCAACTGATGTGACGGTCGGCCGCTACACGTTCCACTCCAGGTGGGACGAGGGCCGGCCGTTCCGCATCCGCTACCGCCTGCCGGGCGAGATGGAGACGGTGAGTGTGCGCGACCTGCTCTCGGGCGCGGCCGATCCGGCCTCGCTCGGTGGAAGGGTCGTCTTTGTCGGCGTGACATCGCTTTCGGCGATTCGCGACCGGCTGTTCACGCCCGTGGCGCTCGACCGGCCGATGGCGGGCGTCGAGATCCACGCACAGGCCTTCGAGACTCTGGCCGCCGGCGCATCGCCCGGCGGAACCCTGCTGGACGTTTCGCCGGCCTGGACCATCCTGCTTGCTTTCGCATTTGCGTCGCTCACCGCCGCGGCGTTCGCCTTCCTGCATGGAAAAGTCTCGCTGGCCGCCGGCATCGCAGTCCTGGCCATGGCACAGTTTACGCCCTACCTGTTCTTCCGCCAGGGATTGGTGTTGCCGGCATTCGCGCCTGTGTCGGCCTCGGGAATCTCGTTCATCGCCTGCGGCGCCTGGCGTTTCCTCATCGTGAGGAAGCAACTGGCCAGCGCCGAAAGCGCCAAATCGCGCTACCAGCAGGCATTCCACTTCGTCGCGCACGAGATGCGGACGCCGCTGACGGCCATCCAGGGATCGTCTGAACTCATCAGCCGCTACAACCTGCCTGAGGAGAAACGCAAGCAGATCGGCCAGATGATCAACTCCGAATCGAAACGCCTGGCGCGGATGATCACGACGTTCCTCGATGTCGAACGCCTCAACGCCGGTCAGATGGAGATGAATACCACGGCTGTGGACGTGGGCGCGCTTATCGAAACCTGCATTGTGCGGGCGGCGGGACTGGCCGACTCCAAGGCCATCCTGATCGGCTGGCCCGGCGCGCCGGATCTCACGCTTCAAGCCGACCGCGAACTCCTCGAATACGCCGTTTACAATCTGCTGACCAACGCCATCAAGTATTCACCCCGTGAGAGCCGGGTGCGGATCATGGCAGGGCGCAGCGATCGGGGCATCCTGATTTCGGTGGCCGACCAGGGGATCGGGATGACGAAGGACGAGGTGAAGAAACTTTTCCAGAAGTTCTACCGGACCGAACGCGCCGAAAAGTCGGGCATCCAGGGAACCGGAATCGGCCTCTCGATTGTGAAAGAAATCGTCACATTGCACGGCGGCTCGATCACGGTGGAAAGCGCCCCGGAGCAAGGCTCGACGTTCACTGTCTCCCTGCCCGCGTAGTCCGCGCAACCCGAGGCCGCGAACGAAGAGAGCGGGTCGCGCAACGTTTTGACTAGAATCGCGAACGCAGAGAGCGGGCACGCTGAGTCCTCGCGCATCCCTTCCGCCCGCGGCTGCATGGAGCGGCAAACCCGCTCTCTCCGTTCGCGGCCTCATACCCTTGGAACAATCCTCGTCGCGGCAACGTCAAACGCCCCGTGGCATTCATTCGCATCCGGACGTGGTCCGGATCGGGTATCGTAACCAATGGAAGGGAATTATGCATCGCTACTTCTGGGTATGCCTCCTGATTGCGCCCGTTGGTCTCTGGTCACAGGAGCCCGCGCCCATCGAAATCAAGCGCGTGGTTCTTTACAAGAGCGGCATCGGCTACTTCGAACTCGACGGGACGGTGACGGGCAACCGGGAGGTGTCGCTCAGTTTCCCATCGGGCCAGTTGAACGATGTCCTGAAGACGATCACGGTGCTCGATCTCAACGGCGGCCGCATCGCCGGCATCGGCTATGCTTCACAGCCGCCCGTCGGGCGGCAGTTGGGCGAGTTGCCGCTGCCCCAGGCCAACGACTCGGCGCTGCGCGATTTCCTGTTGGCGCTCAAAGGCACGCGGCTCGAGATCAAGAGCGGAACTTCCGTGATCACCGGCCGCCTGCTCAGCGTCGAGCGCAAGACCCGCATATCCGGCGGCACGACGCTGGAGGTCGATTACCTGTCGCTGCTGACGGAGACCGGTGAGATCCGCACCGTCGAACTCGGCCCTTCCGTCAATGTGCGACTGCTTGAAAAAGCCCTTGCGCCGCAGATGGAGCGGTATCTGGACATCGTCTCATCGACCCGCGCCGCCGATCTGCGCACGATGAACATCCGCGCCGAGGGCCAGGGCGAACGCCGCATCTTTGTCAGCTACATCAGCGAAACCCCGGTGTGGAAGGCGACCTACCGCCTGGTGCTTGGCGGCAAGGCGGGCGCTGCGCCGCTGCTCCAAGGCTGGGCCATCGTGGACAACACGTCGGGCCAGGACTGGAAGAACGTCTCGCTGTCTCTGGTCGCCGGCGCGCCGCAATCGTTCATCCAGGAACTCTCGAAGCCGTACTATACGCGCCGCCCGGTCGTCCCGATGCCGGAGAATTACCTCACCGTCCCGCAAACCCACCAGCGGACCCTCACGCCCGGCGGCGGCTCGATCACAGGCGTCGTGCGCGACCCGTCCGGCGCGGCCGTGGCCGGCGCTGTCGTCCGCGCCTTCGGCGAATCCGGCGCTCCGGCAGGCGAAACGGCCACGGATCCCTCGGGACAGTTCGTGCTCGCCGGACTACCCGACGGGCAATACCGCGTCCATGCCCAGGCTCCGGGATTCCAGCTCAGCGAAGCCGCGGGTCTGGCTGTCAGCGCATCATCGCCGGCGTTCTGGAACGTGGAACTGCAAGCCGGCGGAATGGCCGAGATGGCTGATGTCGCAGCCGGTCCGCCCGGGCCGATGCGGCCCATGGCAGCCACCCGCACCATGGCCACGGGCGTGCTTGGAGGCAGGCCCACCGGGGCCTCGGGTGGAATCGCAGCGCCCATTTCAGGCGCGGACTACCGGGCCGCCGTTGAGAGCGTTCGCCCTTCGGCCACCGCTCAGGCAGTTGGCGAGTTCTTCGAATACAAGCTGAAGGAACCCATCACGATCGACCGGAACCGCTCAGCCCTGGTCCCGATCCTGCAATCGCCGGTTGGCGCGGAAAAGATCAGTCTCTGGAACGCCCGCGAAGGCGGCGTGCCGCTGCGTTCGGTCTGGTTGACGAATTCGACCGGCGCGACTCTTGACGGGGGCAGTTTCGCCGTCATCGAGGAGCAGACCTTCGCCGGCGAGGGCATCATCGACGCCCTGCAAGCAGGCGAGAAGCGCATCGTGAGCTATGCCACCGACCTTGCCCTGACGGTGAGCGCGGCGCAAGCCTCCGAACCCCAGCGCGTCACGCGTGTCAGGATCGCCGACGGCATCCTCACGCAGTACAGCGAACAGCGGGAACGCCAGGTCTATAAGATGCGCAATGAAGACAGTCAGCCGCGCACGGTCCTGGTCGAACACCCGGTGCGGCCCGGCTATACGATGCGCAACGCGCCCACCCCGGTCGAGACCACGCCGCAGTGGGTCCGTTTCCGCGTGCCCGTCGCTGCCAAACAAACCGCCGAACTCTCAATTGAAGAGGCGCGCCCCATATCGAACTCATTCCAGTTGGGCGGCATGACGCGCGAGACGCTCGTCGTGCTCGTCCGGCAACAGTCGATCAGCCCGGCCATCCAGGAGATGCTGTCCAGGATTGTCGCCCAGCGCGACAAGGTCGGTCAGGCCGAAGCCGTGAAGGAGACGCACGAGAACGAGCGCGACACGATCTTCGAAGACCAGCAGCGCCTGCGCGAGAACATGAAATCGCTCAAGGGCAGCGCCGAAGAAAGGGATCTCCTGCGCCGCTACACGACGCGCCTGAACGAGCAGGAGACGCGGTTGGAGGAGTTGAAGAAGCTAATCGCCGCCGGTCAGCAAGCCATCGACAAGGAGAACGAGGAGCTCAGCAAACTCGTGAGCAGTTTCTCCGTGGATACCGCGCTCTGACCCGCACCGGGCTGAGACAGCCACGCTAGACTGGAGACACATGACCACTGTGCTGTTGGTCGAGGACGACGCGAGCGTCCGTTCAACCATCACGACATTTCTTGCCCTTGAGGGCTTCGGCGTCGATGCGGTCGCTTCGACCCACGATGCCATGGAGCGGTTGGATGCCCGCGCCTACCCGATCGTATTAAGCGACATCTATATCGACGGCCGCACGGGCCTCGACGTTCTCGAAGCCGCGCGGCGGGCCCACCCGTCGGTCAAGGTCATTCTGATGTCGGCCCGCGGTTCGATGGAAACAGTCATGGCCGCCACGCGCGGCGGCGCCTTCGAGTATCTCGCCAAACCATTCGAACTCGACGACCTGCTGGCCGTGCTGCGGCGCGCCGAGCAGGAGATCTCCGGCCTGCCGGACGAGGATGACGACGAGGTCGATCCGGAAGATCCGCTTCCCACGGAGATGATCGGTTCGTCGGCCAAGATGATCGAAATTTACAAGACCGTCTCGCGCGTCGCGCCGACAGACGCGCTGGTGCTGATCGAAGGCGAGACCGGCACGGGCAAGGAACTGATCGCGCAGATGATCCATGCCAATTCGTTGCGCGCCCATGCCCCGTTCATGCCCGTCGATTGCGCATCGCTGGCTCCCACGCTGATCGAAAGCGAACTGTTCGGCGCCATGCGCGGCGCATATACCGGCGCCGACCGCGACCGCACGGGTGTCTTCGAAGCCGCCCACGGCGGAACGGTTTTCCTGGACGAGATCGGTGAGATCGACGTCAACTTCCAGTTGAAACTGCTGCGCTTCCTCCAGGAAAAGGAAGTCCGTCCCCTGGGATCAAGCAAGCCCAAGAAGGTGGACGTACGGATCCTGGCGGCGACAAACAAGAACCTGCGCAAGATGGTCGATGAAGGCAAGTTCCGCGAGGACCTTTGGTACCGCCTCGATGTCGTGCGGATCGCCGTGCCGTCACTGCGTGAGCGGACAGGCGATGTGCCGCTGCTGGCCGGGGCGTTTCTGAAGCGTTACAACGCCCGTTATCATCTCGACGCACGCCTGACTGAATCGGGGTTGCGCGCCCTCTGCGACCACACCTGGCCGGGCAACGTAAGGCAGTTGCAGCACATGATGGAGCGCCTGGTCATCCTCGCCCAGGGCGGCCGCATCACCGATGAAGCGGTATACGAATCGGTCCGTTCATCGAGCCCGCGCGAACAGGTCACCGAATCGCTGGCCGACACCGAAGCCGAGCAGATCCGCAAAGTGCTGGCGGCAACGGGCGGAAACAAGAGCCGCGCGGCGCGCATTCTCGGCATCGAGCGCAAGACGCTTTACCGCAAGCTCGAACGCATGGAGATTGACGCTTCGGCGCAATCGTAAACGCCGCGTCAGGCGAGTTGTGAGGGGTGGTCGATCCAGTAGTCCGGCTGTTCGGCGCGCATCTGCTCGATGTTGCCGTAGCCGTAGGTGACCGCGCAGGTCTTCACGCCCGCGGCGCGGCCCGCGGCCATGTCCGGAACGGAGTCGCCGACGAGGAGGCATTCTTCGGGCCGCACTCCGAACTTCTCGATCGACTTGAGCACCACATCCGGCTTCGGCTTGGACGGGAATCCGTCGGTGCCCTGGACGTGGTCGAAATGCTGGATGATTCCAAACTGCGTCAGGACCGCGCGAGTGGTCTCGCTGCCTTTTGTCGTGGCGGTGGACTTCAATCCGCCGAGGCGATCGAGCATCTCGGGTACTCCATCGTAGACCCGCGTCGAAGCATGGCCCCGTCCGAGATAGATCTTCCTGTAGTTGGCCAGCAACGCAATGTTCTGCTCCTCGGTGTAGTGCGGCAGCACTTCCTGGAACATGTCAAACAGGTGGAAGCCGATGTAGCTTTCCAGATACGCTTGATCCAGATCGTTGACGCCTTCAAGCGAAAGCGCATCGCGTACGGCGCCGGTGATGTCGGCGGCGGAATCGAGCAACGTCCCGTCGACGTCGAACAGATAGAGGCGGTATGGCGGGATCACGCTGGTTGTGGCCGCTCCCCGTCGATGAGGCCGGGCGTAATGCGCGGGCCGGCTTCGGGCCGGATGACTCGCTGGTCTTCCGAGACAGGCTCGGCATTCGAATCTGCCGAAACGATCTGGCTGGCCGGCTTGCCTTCGAGGATCGCCTTCACTTCGGCGCCATCCACCGATTCGCGTTCAAGCAACGCCAGCGCGATCTTTTCAAGCGCCCAGGCATGCTCGTTGATGACAGCCTCGGCCCTTTTGTAGGCGGACTGGATCAACCCGCGGACGGCCTCGTCGATCTTAATAGCCGTCGCCTCGCTGTAGTCGCGGTGCTGTGTGATCTCACGGCCAAGGAAAATCTGCTCTTCCTTGCGGCCGAAGTTGAGCGGCCCGAGGTCGCTCATCCCGTAGTCGCACACCATCGAATGCGCGATCTCGGTGGCCTGTTCGATGTCGTTGCGGGCGCCCGTCGAGAGTTGGTTGGTGTGACGCAATTCGCCGATGCGGCCCGCCATCGTGACGACAAGACGGGAGAACAACTGCGCCTCGGTCCGGTTCAGGACATCGCGCTCCGGCAACTGCATCGTGATGCCCAGCGCACGGCCGCGCGGGATGATGCTGACCTTATGCAGCGGGTCGGAGTTCGGCATCACCACCGCCACCAGGGCGTGTCCCGCCTCGTGGTAGGCGGTGATCGTCTTCTCTTCCTCGGTGAGCATCATCGAGCGCCGTTCGGCGCCCATGAGGACTTTGTCCTTGGCCACTTCGAAGTCGGCCATCGTGATCACCTTGCGGTTCTGGCGCGCGGCCAGAAGGGCCGACTCGTTCACCAGGTTGGCCAGATCGGCGCCGGCGAAGCCCGGCGTGCCGCGGGCGATGACACTCAGATCGACGTCGTCGCCAAGCGGAGTCTTCTTTGTGTGGACCCGGAGGATCATCTCGCGGCCATTCACGTCAGGCAGGCTGACCACCACGCGGCGGTCGAAGCGCCCGGGCCGGAGCAGGGCCGGATCGAGCACGTCGGGACGGTTGGTCGCGGCGACCAGAATCACGCCCTCGTTCGACTCAAAGCCATCCATCTCAACGAGCAACTGGTTCAAAGTCTGTTCGCGCTCGTCGTGGCCGCCTCCGAGTCCGGCGCCGCGGTGACGGCCGACGGCGTCGATCTCGTCGATGAAGATGATGCAGGGCGCGTTCTTCTTGCCCTGTTCAAAGAGGTCGCGCACACGGCTTGCGCCAACGCCGACAAACATCTCGACGAAATCCGAACCCGAGATCGAGAAAAACGGGACATTGCCTTCGCCGGCGATGGCGCGCGCAAGCAGCGTCTTGCCTGTTCCCGGAGGGCCGATCAGCAGCACGCCCTTCGGGATGCGGCCGCCGAGTTTCTGGAACTTCTGCGGTTCGCGCAGGAACTCGATGATCTCCTGTAACTCGTCCTTGGCCTCTTCCACGCCGGCGACATCTTTGAACGTCACCTTCTTCTGCTGCGAACTGTGCATGCGGGCGCGGCTCTTGCCGAAACTCATCGCCTTGTTGCCGCCGCTCTGCATCTGCCGCATCATGAAGATCCAGAAGCCGATCAACAGGATGAAAGGCACGATGTTGATCAGAATCGCCATCCAGTTGCCCGACTCAGTCGACTTGACGGTGACGTTGACGCCCTTGTCGCGCAAAATCTTGTAGAGGTCCTGGTAGGCGGGCGGGACCGTGGAGCGCAACTCAGTGGTGTTGTCGTCCTTGTACTTGCCGCGCGCTTCCATGCCGGTGAGCGTCACTTCGCGCACGCGCCCGGCCTCCACTTGATCCATGAACCGGCTGAAGCTCAGTTCCTGATCCTGGCGGCCTGCGTTTCTGCCAACGACCGACCACAGGATAACCACCAGGCAGACGAGGACCACCCAGAAGATCGCCGTTTTAACGTTTGAATTCATTCCCTCTCCCACACCATGGCCCTAAGCTCTCCGATTGCATGTTGTCGCACTACTTCTTCAGACGCGAAGCCGGGCCGAATAGATTCACCCGCCCGGTGTTACATTCCATAATCACCGGCCGGCTGGCCACGGCGCTCCTTCTTGCCTGCCTTCATTATATAGGCGAACCGCCCGGTGAATCGGACTGCCCCGGCACTTCTTCCGCCGCAACGTCAGAATTTGATCCAAGGCCAGCGGCCCAGATGACGATTCCGCCGGATTCCAGAACCGGCCAGCCAGCGCGATCCCAGGCGGGGATGCGGGCCTGCTGGAACAGTTCCTTGAGGCGCCGCGGCGAGTGGGTCCAGGCGGCGCGGTCGCCCGGCAGCCATGAGCGCAGCGTTGCCGGTTGCTGGTCCAGACGCTCGACAAGCAGGCTTGTCCCGCGCCAGGGAAGCGCGTAAACTCCTGCCGTATGAATCTGTTGCGGGTCAACAACGGGCCTCATCGAGTGGCGTCCGATGCGAACCTGGCCCATCGACACCCAGACCTCGGCCTCGGCCAAACGAACCTTCCCGGAGCGGCGCAACCCACTGATCAACTCCATGACGGCTTCCAGTTGGGCCGTGCCGGACATCGCCGCTGTCCACCTCGCTAGCGCGAATCTCAGCACGCGGCGGCGGAGCGCGGCGGGCAGGATGGCCAAGGCATCCACTGTCGCGATGAGCGAATCCGGCCTCTCTTGAAAGACGCCCGAAATCGCATCCGAAACAGCGCCGGCCCAGAACTCCGCATCATCCAGGGCGACGGCGGCGTGCCGGGCGAGAGTCCTGCGGGCGGCGGGGAAGCGGATTTCGACCGCGGGCAGGATCTCGCTGCGCAGCCAGTTCCGGCTGTAGCGGACGTGTTGATTTGACGAATCTTCGCGCCAGTCGATGCCCTGACGGGTGAGCCACTCAACAGCCTGCTCGTGAGTCACGGCAAGCATCGGGCGGATCAGCCTTCCGGCCGTCGCCGGCAGGATTGCCCGGAGCGACTCGGGCGCGGCGCCACGAAGCAGGCGCAGCAGCACGGTTTCCGCCTGGTCGTCCAACGTGTGGCCGGTGGCGACCAAAGCGAGTGAATGCAGGCGCATCTGGCCGGTGAAGAAATCCAGGCGGGCGTGCCGGGCCCGGTTCTCCCAGTCGGGGCCCTGCTCGATCACCCTAGTCTCGACACTGCAGGGCAGGCCGAGGCGCGCGGCGAGTGAGGCGACAAACGCGGCATCGGCGTCGGATTCCGCGCCGCGCAGCCCATGGTTCATGTGGAGCACCCTCAGATCCCATCCGAATTGCCCCGCAAGCTCTGTCAGCGCCACCAGCAGGCAGACCGAATCCGCGCCGCCGGAGACGGCCACGCCCAGACGCTCGCCAGGCCCGATCAGCTTGTGGCGCACGATGGCGGCCGCGATGAATGCAGGCGGGGAACCGGGTTCGATGATGTTGATCTTAGCCACGGGTCAATTCCCCAGCCGCCCGACTATCGTATGATATTAGGGAGCTTGGCATCTTGAATACGGATTGAACTGAGCGCGTTGTCCCGCTCGATCGTACCCCGCCGGATACCCCGTTTGGGCGCCCCCAGAAGCATCGAGTGGCGAGATCCGGATCAGCGGTTCGTGCGCCGGCAAGCTGGTCCGGCAAGTTGTCTGATTACCCGGCAGGAGCATACAAATGGAACAAAAGGCTGACATCGCCCTTATCGGTCTCGCCGTCATGGGCCAGAACCTGATCCTCAACATGAACGACCACGGCTACACGGTGGTGGCCTACAATCGCACCACCTCAAAGGTGGACGAATTCCTCAACGACGCCGCCAAGGGCCGTGAAACCATTATCGGCGCACATTCGATCGAGGAGATGATCGGCCTGTTGAAGCGGCCGCGCAAGATCATGCTGATGGTCAAGGCCGGCAAGGCCGTGGACGACTTCATCGAAACGCTTCTGCCTTACCTGGAACCGGGCGACCTGATCATCGACGGCGGCAATTCGCACTTCCCCGACACCATCCGCCGCACGGCGTATCTGAAGTCGAAGGGCCTGCTTTACGTCGGCACCGGCGTGTCGGGCGGCGAAGAGGGCGCGCGCTTCGGCCCTTCGATCATGCCCGGCGGCAGCCCCGAAGCCTGGCCGCTGGTGAAGGACATCTTTCAGGCCATCTGCGCCAAGACTCCCGCCGGCGAGCCCTGCTGCGACTGGATCGGCGACGACGGCGCCGGCCACTACGTCAAGATGACCCACAACGGCATCGAGTACGGCGATATGCAGTTGATCTGCGAGGCCTACCAGTTGATGAAGGAAGGCCTTGGCATGTCGAACGACGAGATGCACCAGGTCTTCGCCGAGTGGAACAAGGGCGAACTCGACAGCTACCTCATTGAAATCACCCGCGACATCCTGGGATACCGCGACGAGAAGGGCGAAGCCGTCGTTGACTACATCCTCGACACTGCCGGGCAGAAGGGCACGGGCAAGTGGACCACGGTCAGTTCGCTCGACCTTGGCATCCCGGTGACGCTGATCGGCGAGGCCGTCTACGCCCGCTGCCTGTCGGCGCTCAAGGATGAACGCGTCGACGCGTCAAAGCTGCTGGCCGGACCGAAGGCGGTGCTGGAAGGCGACAAGGCGCAGTGGGTCGAGGACATCCGCCAGGCGCTGCTGGCCTCGAAGCTGGTCAGCTACGCCCAGGGCTTCATGCTGATGAAGGAAGCGGCCAAGGAGTATCACTGGGATCTGAGCTACGGCAACATCGCCCTGGTTTGGAGAGGCGGCTGCATCATCCGCAGCGTCTTCCTCGGCCAGATCAAGGAAGCCTTCGACCGCAAGCCGGACCTGAAGAACCTGCTGCTGGACGAGTACTTCAACGGCGTCGTGGCCCGGTGCCAGGATTCCTGGCGGCGCGTGGTTTCGCAGGCCATCCTCAATGGAGTGCCGGTTCCGGCGTTCACAACCGCCCTGGCTTTCTATGACGGTTACCGCAGCGCCCGCCTGCCGGCGAACCTGCTCCAGGCCCAACGCGACTACTTCGGCGCCCACACCTACGAGCGCACCGACCGTCCGCGCGGCGAATTCTCGCACACCAACTGGACCGGCAAGGGCGGCAACGTCAGCGCCAGCACGTATACTGTGTAGTCAGGATTCAACTCTCGATGGTAGTCGACACACAAGAGCTTGACGCGCGCGCTAAGCGCGTCAAGCTCGTTCTCATGGACGTCGATGGCGTCCTCACCGACGGGAAGTACTTCCACGTCCCCAACCCCGCGGGCGGGCTGTTTGAAGTGAAGCTGTTCGATTCGCAGGACGGCATCGCGCTTCATTGGCTCCACCGCTACGGGTTCCAGACCGGGCTGATCTCGGGCCGCGCTGCCGAAGCGACCGCCGAACGCGCCAGGTCCAGCCACATGTCGTATGTCTACATGGGGCATACGGACAAGCTGCCGCTGTTCGAAGAGATCGTCCAGAAGTCCGGCTTCGACCCGCGGGAGATCGCTTATGTCGGCGACGACCTGACCGACTGCATCCTCATGAAGCGTGTCGGGTTGGCCGTGGCGACGGCAAACGCCAAGCCGGAAGTGAAGGCGATGGCGCATTACATCACCGATGTTCCGGGCGGCAGCGGCGCCATCCGGGACGTGACCGAGGTGTTGCTGAAGGCCCAGGGGCTTTGGGAAAAGGTCCTGGCGCATTACGAAGTGGAGTACTGAAGAGGCCATGGCTGCCGAACGGATCGGTGTCGTGCTTGAGGTTCAGGACGAACCTGGGGCGCTACACCGCCTGACCGGCGTCATCGCATCGCATCAGGGCAACATCACGCTGGTCGAGATGCTGACCAGCCCGCGGCAGGGCTGTTCGCGGATCTACTTCGAACTGGAACTTGCGGGGCCGGCGGATGAACTGATGGCGGACCTGTCGGCGATGCCCGAGGTCCGGTCGGCGGCGGCTGAAAAGAGCCTGCAGAAGGTCTACGGCAAGCGGATTATCATTATCGGCGGCGGAGCGCAGGTGGGGCAGGTGGCCATCGGAGCCATCAGCGAGGCCGACCGGCACAACATCCGGGGCGAGCATATTTCAGTGGACACGATCCCGCTGGTCGGCGAGCAGCCTCTGGCCGATGCGGTCCGGGCCGTCGCGCGGTTGCCGAGGGCGAAGGCGGTGGTGCTGGCCGGGTCGCTGATGGGCGGAGAGATCGAGAAAGCGGTGCGGGAAGTACGGGCCCAGGGGCTCCTGGTGGTGAGCCTGAACATGGCTGGCAGCGTGCCGGATGCGGCCGATCTGGTGGTGACAGATCCAGTGCAGGCGGGGGTGATGACGGTGATGGCAGTGGCGGACACCGCCAAGTTCTCCGTGGACCGGCTCAAGAAGCGGGTGTTCTAGCCGGCGTTTTTCAGTACGTTCAAACGTCGCCGGTTACCGGTGGGGGCGGGCCTCATGCGGGCAGATGTCGATGCGGGCTTGTGTGGCCAGCGTGTCATCGCCCCAGAATTGCCATCTTCCGGTCACACTCCTCCATCTCCATCTTCGCGGTCTTACGCCCGGCTGAGTACTCCTCGTGGCTGATCTGCTTTGCCATCCGGCTGTTCACCAGAGCGGCCATGTTCCGGCGAATCTCGCTGCTCCACGCCCGGTTCTCGATTCTTAACCTGGTGAGATCTGCCTGGCTCAGCGTTGCCAGGTCTTCTGTATTTGTCGGCATCAATATCCTATCGACAGAATCGGCGGCGAACATCACTAATTCCTTCGCCCGGTCGCCTTTTGCGGGTGCGTAAACGCGAACCCCTGATCGCCTGGGACGTTGTTGACCATCGTTCATTGCCGGGTGATGCGCCCCCTTGAGGCACCGCCACGAGTTCTCCCATGCACCGTCAAAGTATTGCTATTCTGAGGGTTTGCCGGGACATCGCGCCATCTAGAGAGGATCAAGGAGTACCCAAATGAAGACTGCTCTGAATGTCAAACTCTACCGCTCCGACCTGCCGATTGTGGAGGAAGGTGCGGCAGCCACCGTGCAGGCAGCGGCCGAGGCAGGCGGCGGCGTGCTCCGCTGCTTCCCGAGCTTCGTAGGCCGCAAGTTTTGCCTCCCGGGCAAGAATCTGGAACTGGTGGACGCGGACTACTTCCCCGAAGGCCCCAGCGGGTGGGCCATCGATGAAAGATGGAATGGCAGCGCCATCCTGGCCGACACGGGAAACGGAATTCACGGCGAAGGGCTGTGCCACTTCCATCACCCGGACGGCTTCCTGATCCCCATGGATGCGGCGGTCCACGGAGCGCCGGACTTCATGGTGGGCCCGATGTATCGCACCTTGGGCGGCACCGGCTTCTACAACAAGGAGTTCGACAACCTTTACCCTCTGGGGCACCATATGCATCCGTGGAAGCCCGAGGCCTACAACTTCAATGCCTGGCGTAACAAACGCTACAAGAACGACTGCCATACATCGATCGGGTTGATGGACTATGTCACCGAGGAGATGATGGCGGATTTCGTCCGCGACTTCATCGCCGGCAAGGACAACCACATCCGCAGCCACGCCCGAAACCTGCTCATCCGCATGGGCACAGGCTACTTCACCCCAACTCGCATCCTGCACGGGCCGGCCGCCGTAAATACCGAAGAACCTCAACGGGACCGCGACGACTTCCGCTTCTACCAGAGTCACGTCCTTTGCCCGGACGGCGAGGTCTTCCTGGGCCAGGAACTGCTCTTCCGCCACCTGCCCGAAGGGCTGGAGGGGGAGGATCGCGTGCAGCGGCTTGTGTCCGACATCGACATGCCCCGCAACCTGGATCCCTACATCGTGGAGAAACACCTGCTCCTGCCGGTCGTCGATGAGGAAGCCAGCCAGGGTGGATTCAAGGACGAGTGGCGCGTGTACGGCAAGCCCAATGGCGACGAACTGTTCAGCCTGCGCCAGTTTGAGCTGGCCCCCGGAGCCGAAACGGTGCTGACCGGACCGGCGGCGCTGTGCATTATCCACTTCAGCCACGGCAAGGGTACCATCGCTAACCATCAGGTCGAGGTCAAGTCGGGGATTCGTTTGGGCGAACCGCTCAACGATGAGTTCGTCATTCCCTACGACGCCGCAAAGACAGGCGGCGGCGTGAAACTGAAAAACACCAGTGCCACTGAGCCGCTCGTCGGCACCCGATGCTGGGGACCGGAAGCGTGGGGCCACAAGATGCCCAAGGCGCCGTTCGAAGTCTGGGCCGGCTAGGCCGGGGATCGAAGCAGGAATCCGACGAGCGATCCGCGCTCCGCAGCAGCGCCGCCTTCGCGAGAATCGCGATGTGTCACTATCAGACCCGTTCGCGCAGTTCACTACAAGGAAAGCGCCCAGCCAGCCCCCTGGGGAGCGGACCGGGCGCTTGACTGGATCCGGCTCAAGGCCGGATCACATTGCGTCCTGCCTGTCTAGAACCTAATCCTGGCTGACAGGACCATGCGCCGCGCCTGCACTTGCGCGCCTTGGATGAGGCCAAAGCTGGCATTGTTCTGGGCACCGGTGCTGAAGTTGTAGGCCAGACCGGTATTCGGGTTGTTCGGATTGAAGTGGTTGAACGTGTTGAACATTTCGGTTCTCAGTTCGAGCATCTTCGAGCCCTCGCTGTCCAGACGGATGTTCTTGGCGAAGGACAGGTCGAAGTTGACCAGGCCCGGACCATACATCAGGTTCGGCGGCGTGTTACCGATGCCCAGCGAGTTGATGCCCGGCAGTTTAAAGTTCGCCGTATTGAAGGCATACTGCAGCTTGGGATCCTCGGTGGCGGAGGGGTACTGGCCCGATGGGAGGAAAATGTCGCTCCCCATCTGGCAGCGGAAGGGGATTCCGCCGGTAGGTGTACCGGTCCAATAGCCGGCCGGGGCGCTCTGCGCGCCACAACCGACAGTGAATGGCGTACCGGAGTAGATGGCGCCGTTGCCGTTGATCTTCCAGTCGTCCATGACCAGGCGGGTGAACACGTTGTTCCAGAGGCGGCTGCCCTTGGGGACGTCGTAGCCGAAGTTGAAGTTGACGGCGTGGGCGCGGTTGGTGGTCTCCTTGACGAGGCTGTCCGCCACCCACTGGCTCGCACCGTTGTTGTAGAACATGGTGTGCGACCAGGTGTAGTTCCAGTTCCACTGCAGGCTCCCCATGCGGCGGTTCAACTGGATCTGCAACGAGTTGTAGGAACTGGCCCCCTTGTAGGTCCAGATCGGGATGTTGCCGAAGCCGCGATAGCCGACCATGCCGCGGATCAGGTTCGTCGAGTAGAAGCCGGTCGAGGTTGGATCGCGGAAGCGCTGAACCGCGCCGTCGGTCGGATTCCAGGTGGTGTAAGGAGCAACGGCGTTGAAGTCAATAGACTGGCCGTAGCCGTGGCGCAGGGCGTTGCCGATGTAGGAGACGTCGAGAATCATTTCGCGGCCCAGATCCTGCTGGATACCAAAACTCCAGTTATGAGTGGTCTGCACCTTCTGATCCTGCGACCCGCCCACGACGGTCTGTGGCGTGAAATACGTTTGCGCGGTGGCCAGGCTGGCGAAGTCTGTGTATAGCACGACGGGCGCCAGGAAATTGGGCGGAGCGGCCAGCGGGCCGTTGCCAGCGCCGAGCGCGCCTATGTGGTCGACCGTCCAGTTGCGGCCGGAGATGATGCCGTATCCTCCCCGGAGCGCGGTCTTGCCGTTGCCAAAGACATCGAGCGCAAAACCGAAGCGGGGCGCGACCTGGATCGGCGGCACTTTGAAGAAGTGGCTGTCGTACTGCCTGACCCCGGACCACGGGAATCCCCCGGCGGGAAAGGAGGCGGTGTCAAACGTTCCCTGACGCACGAATGGAAAGGCCTGTCCAGTGGCGGGGTTGACGGCCGCACGCTGGCCGTTGATCAAAGTCGGGAAAATCAACTGGCCTGCCTTGCTGGCGCTATAGTCTGCGGCGCTGAAGAGGCCGAGCGTCCCCCTGTCGGAATAGAGATCGCCCATGCGGTGGAAGCGGACGCCAAGGTCTAAGGTCAGGCGGCGTTTCACCTGCCACGTGTCCTGCACGAACCACTCGAATTGCTTGTAGCGTGCGTGATTGACCTGCTTCTTGTTGTCGTCGCCATAGGCGAAGATGCTGCCAAGCAGGGCATTTGAATACGGGTAGCCCGTGTCGAGCGCCGCGGCGCGGTCCGAACCGAAGTAGTAAGTGCCCGCGGTGTTGTACACGGAATAGACCGAGACGTTGCGCGCCATCAACTCCAGGTAGATGCCCGCCTTGACGTTGTGGTTCTTCTTCACCCAACTGATCTTGTTATTGATGGACTGCACCGTGTCAGTGCCGACAAAAGGCCAGCGCGAGTCGTGGCCGAAGGTCGGAACCCCGGAGATCGTCTGGCCCGCCGACTGCGCCGAGAAACCGGCGGGGAAGCCGAAGTTCACCTGCGGCAGCAGGTTCAGGATGTTGCTGTTCTTGTTGATCCGGGGCAGCGTAATAGCGCCGCCGGCACCCTTCAGCGGGAGCAGGTTGTCGGCGTAGGTCTTGGTGCCGCCCACCGCGGTGGAACTGACTTCGTCAAGGGGATTGACGCCCTGTTTGCCGCGGTTGACGCCCCAGGAAAACTCGTTGATGAGATTGGACGAGAATGTGTAGACGGCGGTGCCCACCGCGCCGGCGGCGCGCACATTATAGCTGTGCGGGAACTGGCCATGGGCGCCACCGGCGGGGCCGACGGTGCCGGCGTAACCATCCACGGCCTGATAGTCCTGCAACAGCCGGACGAAGGTAACCAGCTTCGACGTGGGGCTGTAGTCGATACGCAGAATCTTGCCGATGTTCGGCCGCTCCTGAGGCAGGATGGCGCGGAAATTGAATCGGCGCGCCCCGGTGGGATCCAGCGCGAGGCCTGCCGGGTCCGGAAGCGGGAACAGATTCAACATCGCCAAGCCCGCGGGGCTGATGCGCGACGCCGGGACTCTGTTATCCGGGAACGGAGTCTGCGTGGCCGGATCGAAGATCGGAACCCGGACACCCGTCGTGGTTACGGTCTGGGAGAAATCGCCGGCGCGTTCGAGCGCCGAGGGCATCGTGCGCGTGTTATCGATGTTGTTCCTGTTCCAGAGGCGGTCATAGCTGAAGAAGAAGAACAACTTCTGGCGGTCCTTATTGAAGCGCGTCCCCGGAATGATGATCGGTCCGCCGATGGTGCCGCCGGGATTCTGATAGCGGTAGCGCGGCTTGACGACTTTGAGCTTGTTGTTGAACCATTCGTTGGCGTTGAGCGATTCATGACGGTAGTAATGGTAGATGGAGCCGTGGAATTCAGGCGTGCCGTTCTTCACGGAAAACGTCAACTGGCCGCCAGTGCGGCCGCCGAATTCGGAGGTGAAGTTCGAGACGAGGAGTTTCACTTCGCCGATCGCGTCGATGCTGGGTGAGAGGTAGCCGGGATTCAGGTTGCCCGAATCCTGCGAGGCGACGCCGTCGAGGTTGACAACGATCTGTCCGGTGCGGCCGCCGTTGACGGGTGGAATGCCGCCGCCGGACCAGCCGCGAAAATCGTTGCCGGCAACGGTCTGGACGCCCGGCAAGGTCATGATGAGCGAGAGCGGATTCCGGCCGCGCGTGGGCGTGTCCATGATCTGCTTGGTGTTGATGGAGATCGATCGGTCCGAGCTGGACGTCTGCACCTGCACCGACGATGCCTGAACTTCGACGGACGTCGACACCTCGCCCACCTGCAAGGCAATGTCATGCAGGTCGACGCGGTCCTGTGCCGCGACGTGGATGTTGCGCTTTTCGTAGGCCTTGAAGCCCGCCATCTCGACGCGCAGGTTATAAACCCCCGGCACGATGTTGGTGAGCAGGAATGAGCCGTTCGTGTCGGTTCGGAACGTGCGGACCTGCTGCGATACGGTGCTCGATAGCCTGATGTCCGCACCCGCGACCGCCGCGCCGGTTGGATCGGTGACAGTTCCCAAAACCTGACTGGTAACGCTCTGGGCATACAGTGCCCCGGGCAGAACCAGCAGCAATAGTAATTTGTGCATGAGTGGCCCCGTTTCTGTAGAAACCCCGGAACTCCAAATTGGATCCAGGCAACCTTTTGGCTTGGGTATATTTGTATCCCAAGACACTATCTACTGTCAAGCCGGTTCGTTCGATTTCTCCAGTCTCTTCCCGCCGTCGCCGCAGACCATGAGCAGTACCTCGTTCGAGCAGACCATCGGGTTGCATGATGGGCGGGCGATCGATCCATCCACGACGACGGGGCCCACTTCTCTCGCTGGAGGCGCGATCCTGAGGAGGGCGCGCCAACCACTTCCACCGCCCAGTGCGATTTTGCCGTTCGCAGTCGCGGTGCACAGAGGGGCGTCCGTGGAATGCGCAGCCCTTCGGTTTACAGCTTCTTGAGCAGGATGTTGCGGAACTCGACCTTCATCGGCGGACCGACGTGGAGTTGCAGCCCCAGCAGGCCGTCCATCGCCCTGCCCTTGGCGTCTTCGTCGATACACATGCTCATCACTCGCCCGTTGATGACGTGGGTGATGACAACGCCGCGCGCGATGATGTGGATCTGATTCCAGTCGGCGACCTTGATGACGGACTTCAGCGAATCGGAATCGCCGGGGCTGCCGATCAGTTTGGGTGTCCCGCCTTCAGCCATACGGACGAACTGGCCGCGAGGCGCCACGAAGCCGCGCCCGCGCTCTTCGTACAACATGCCGGTGTAACTGACCTTCCCATCCATATCGGCCTGGTAGCCCTTCAGGACAAACTTGCCGACATCGGGAAGCGCCGTGCTGCGGTACTGCACTCCGCTGTTGGCGGATTCGGTGAGCTTGAACTCGGCCTTGAATTCAAAGTCGGCCGTCGTGCCGCCGCGCCAGATGATGAACGTATTCAGCTTCAACTGCTTCTCGGCCGTGGTTTCGCCGGTCAGGACGCCGTCTTCCACGCGCCAGAAGCCGGGCTCACCGTCCCAGTTCTGAAGGGTCTTGCCGTCGAAGATGGGCACGAAGCCCGTATTGTCGTCGGGCACGGCGGCGCGCGGGCCGCGCCCGGCCGGACGCGGCTTGGCAGCGTCGGCGGGAGGCTGCCAGGCATGCGCGGGAATCAGGATGGCCGCGCCAACCGCGGCCAGAAGGAAGGTTCGAAAAGTTCTGGTTGTCATGATGTCTCCGTTTGCTCCGGCGTTTGCCTGGGCCGGCCCAGCCGGGTCTCCGTGGCTATTGTACTGTGCATGGCCGCCGCCCGGCGCCGCCGGCGAACTTCCACCGTGAAACGGGAGTCACGGCTCCACTCATGCGAAATCCTCCAGGGCGGCGTCCAGCGATTCGCCCTTGTGATTACTCTATGTCTCCCGGCTCGACTTGTACAGCCGGCTCCGCTCCCGCTTTGCCCCTGTACTGGACCGGACAACTCACGCGCCAAAAGGCGCGGATAGCCCACTTGAGTAGGCGTCGCGATAGTGATACAGTTCCAGATCAAGAGTTAGCAAGTCTCTTGTCTGATACGGAGAGAATCATGGCGGAAGAAAAACAAGCCGTTACACGCAGAAGATTCGGAAGAGCCGTTGCCCAGGCTGGCGCTGCAGCCGCGGTGCCCGCCGTGCTTGCGGGAACCGCATCCGGCCAGATCGCGACCCCGGCGCCCGGCCAGGTGGGACCCGTGCTGGTCGGCAACTACGCGATGGTCGATCAAATCAGGGTCGGCGGCATCGGAATCCGCGGCCGCGGCATGGCTGATTTAAGGATGATGCTTGGCGACGAGCGCGTGAAGTTCGTTGCCATCGCCGACATCCGCAACAGCGCGCGCGAGATGGTCAAAAGCACTGTCGACAACTATTACAAGAACAACGACTGTGTGATGTACAAGGACCCGACGGAGATCCTCGAACGAAAAGACATCGACGCCCTCCTCATCGCCACCAGCGACCGCTGGCACGGACCCATGGCAATGTGGGCGGCGCAGTCCGGCAAGGACATGTACATCGAGAAGCCCGGCGCGATGTCGATCGCCGAGAGCTACGCCATGGCCGAGAACGTCAAGCGCTATGGCGTCGTCTACCAGTCCGGCTGTCAGCGGAAGAACCAGTATGCCTTCGAATTCGCCGTTGGATTGGCGCGGAGCGGCAAGTTGGGGCGGTTGCTGGCGGTGCACGCCGATACCGCGATCGGGCTGGGCACCGTTGATGCGGGCGGACACGGCTGGTGGGCGGCCGATGCTCCCGAGCCGGACCCCCTCGTCTTCGATTGGGACAAGTGGCTCGGACCGTGCCTGTGGCGGCCCTACAATTCGCACTATGCCGACCGTGGCCGCGGCGAATTCTGGGACTTCCACGCCGGCCTGCTGGAGTGGGCGTCACACACTGTCGCCATGGCGCAATGGGCCGCGGACATGGAACATACCGAACCGGTGGAATACGAGCCTGAGGGCGGCATCTTCCGCGGCGACGGCCTCATCAGCCGGTACACGATCAACTGCCGTTACGCCAACGGTATCAAACTCGTCCTTCGCAACCACAGTTGGGACCTTCTTGGTTCGTGCAGCAACCGCTTCGAGGGAACCGAGGGCTGGGTGGAGACGGGCGACAGCGGACGCATCGCGGTATCCGAAAACTTGAAGTCGTTGCTGCCAACCAGACAGGGGAAACGCTACGATCCCACGGCGGAGCACATCCGCGAGTTCATCCAGTGCATCCGCTCACGCACTCCGCCCCGCGCCAATGCCGAGGTCACGGCTCACACTCACGTTGCCTCGCACGCGGCCTGGATCTGCGCTCAATTGAACCGCAAGGTGACCTGGGATCCGGCCAAGCGGATGTTCATCAACGACGAGGAAGCCAATCGTATGCGCAGCCGCGCCTATCGCGAACCTTGGCGGATGGAAGCCCTGGCCACCAATATGTAAGGGTCCAGAGAAATACAGGAGAAAATCGAAATGGCACAAACACCTGGACAGACACAACCGCCGCAGGGAGCGCCGCAGGCAACCCCACAGGGAGCGCCTGCTAGTGGACAGGGCCAGCCGCCCGCAGGAGCAAAGCCCGTCCAAGTGCCTCGGCCGACCGTCCCCCCCGAGTTCGACGGACTGCCGATCTGGAAGATGGAACCGGCGAAACTCCTCGCGCTGGTGAAGGATCCGGCCTCGACCGTTTTCCAGAAGGCCATCGCATGCAAAAAACTCGCATTCGTTGGCGGCAGGGACGCAATACAGCCAATGGCGGCGCTGCTGAGCCACCCGCAACTGTCATGCTACGCCCGCTTTGGGCTGGAACCGAACCCCGACCCGTTGGTGGACGATGTGCTCCGCGCAGCGCTCCCGAAGCTGAAAGGGAAGCTGCAAATTGGAGTCATCACCACCATCGGGGTGCGCAAGGACGCCAAAGCCCTCGACGCCCTGATCGGGCTGATCAACGACAGCGATGCCGAGGTTGCCGGAGCGGCGGCGGCTTCGGTGGGCATGATCGGGGGCCTGCAAGCCGCCAAAGCCCTGCAGTCGGCGTTGGGCGGCACCAAGCCTCCGGTGTTTCCGGTGGTGGCCCGCGCCTGCCTGATCTGCGCCGAGGGGCTGATGGCAGGCAACCGTCCGCGGGCGCTTGAACTATACACCCAGTTGAGCGCGACCACGATGCCCGGGCCGGTGCGCCTGGCAGCGCTGCGCAACCTCAACGCCGCGGGACCCGCGCCGCCCGGAGCGAAGGCGTATCCGCCGCCCACGGGCGAAGCAGCCGAAAACGACAAGAGCGGCTTCCTGGGGCGGGGCCGCTAAGCCCGAAGATCAACCCGAATCACGCCGCCGGATACTTGCCGCTGGCGGAGGCTGCAATTCCGCACGGGGAGCCGGCAGGCGAAAGCCGAACTCTCCCGTGGCGGCCTGAAGTGCGCAAAAGCTCGCCAGCGCAGTTTTCATGGAAATCCGGGGTTAAAACCAAACGAACGCGATCCTGGGCATTGATGCCCTTCAGTTGCCATCTGATCCCGGCCTCAGCCCGCGCCGTTCCTGGGGTCCGTCCTCGCGTTGCGGACCTCGCCAGCATGACGAAATCGGCGTGCCGTTGTCACGATGCGCTCGCCTCGTGCGCCTCCTGGTTCTGGAGACAAGATCCGCGGGGGCGAACGTCGGGGTCGCGCCTTGACATGGATTCGGCCAGGTTGCTGTAATTACGAACACATGTCTTCACCGTCGACCACGGAAGCTGGACCCGGTGAGCAGGGTGATCGGGGCAGGTCCGGGCGGGGCGGCCGTTTGGGTGGCGTCGCGGGTTTGTTGAATCGGATCCCGTTCTGGTGGGTCGTCTGTCTGCTTGCGGCGGCCATTCACTCCTGGACCCACGCCCATGCCATGAACCCTGATGGGCTGGCCTATCTTGACATGGCTACGGAAGCCTTGCGGGACGGGCCCGCCAACCTGGTGAATGGCCTATGGAGTCCAGCCCTTCCAGCCCTGATCGGCGTGGCAATTTCGATCCTCCAGCCTTCGCCGCCGGCGGAGTTTCCTCTGGTACACGGGGTCATCTTCGCGTCCTACTTTTTCGCGTTGATCAGTTTCACTTATTTCCTGAAGTCCTGGCTGGCGGAGGGCAAAGACGGATCTACGCCGGCCCAGCCGTCCTATGAGACGCCATTGGGATTCAGCGTGTTCCTTTGGTTCACGATCGAATTCATTGGCCTGAAGCCGGTGGGCCCGGACCTGTTGATGGCGGGCGTTGTCTTTCTTGCCGCCGGTCTCTGCTGCCGGATTCAGTCCGAAGGGTCCGGCTGGAAGCGATTCGCCGCGCTGGGCGCCGCACTCGGATTGGGCTACTATGCCAAGGCTCCCATGTTCCCTCTGGGCATGGCACTGCTTGCGATGCTGTTCGTCTGGCCGCCATCGCGCAATTTCAGCCGCCGCAAGCTGCTGCTGGCAGTCGGGGTGTTCCTGGCCGTGTCGGCGCCGCTGATTGTGTTTATGAGCGGCCGCGTGGGCAGGTTCAGCCTCGGCCAGTCCGGGGAACTCAATTACGCCTGGCATGTCAACGGGCTCAGGCAGATGGCCTGGACTGGCAATGACGGAGGCGCTCTGGGTACCCCCGTGCACCCGCCGCGTACGATCCTGGAGAAGCCGTTGGTGCTGGAGTTCGCAGATCCGGTGAAGGGCACCTATCCTCTTTGGTACGACCCGTCCTATTGGTACGAGGGCGCGAAAACGCGGATCTCGCTATCTGAACAGTCCCGGACGTTGGCAACAAACGCTGTCAGCTACTGGTGGGCTTCCCAGTTGCAGTTCATTCTTATCGGCGGGGCGCTGGCGCTGCTGGCGCTCGGCGGGCTGAGGCGGCCCGCCGCGGATCGCGGCCGCATGGGGATGATCCTGGTCGGATGGGCGGCGGCGGCATGCGTCCTGTTCGCGCTCATTCACGTCGAATTCCGGTATGTGGCTGCCTTTTTCGTGCCGGCCTGGATTGTGGTCTACAGGCGTCTGGGCGGGGATGCGGAGTCCGCTTCCAGGAGTGCGGTCCTGTTGTGCGTGTCGCTTATGTTGACGGTTCAGGTCGCTTCAACCCTGCCCGGACTTGCGGCTGCGGCCTTGGCCAGGAGTCGGGGCAAAACGCAGCCTGGCTACATCCAGGTGGCCGAAGGGCTGCGCGCGGCGGGGGTGAAACAGGGTGACCGGCTGGCGACCGCCGGTCTTGCCCTGGACGCATACTATGCCCGTTACAACGGGTCGCGCGTCATAGCTCATCTGCTGGTCCCGGACGCCGGTCAGAGCCTGTCTGCCGATGACTGGAGCAGGGTGAAACAGACTCTCGCCCGGATCGGGGTTACGGCATTGGTCGCCAGGCAGCGGCCCGCGGGTGCATTGCCCGGGGACTGGCGGGACCTGCCGGCCGCCGGCGGGGATCGCTACAGCGTGATGAGGATTCCAGCCGCTGGTTCCGCCCCGAAGTGAATGCGGTAAAGGCGGCATGCCTGGAGTGCTTCAGCGCCACGCCTTTCATGAATCCATCAGCCGCCGGGTGATCAACCGGAGGGTCCCAAAGGTGGTTTCGGCGAGCCGCATCTTGCTTACGCCCGACTTGAGGTCGTAGCGCAGGATCATCGGCGCCTCTCCCATGACCCATTGCATCTTCCGCAGTTTCAGCAGGATATCCACCATGCACTGGAATCCCCGCTGATCCACGAAGCTGTCGCCATACTTCTGGAAAGCCCGCTTCAGGACAATGGCGCGGTATGCGCGGAAACCACAGGTGTAGTCACGAACTCCGCGAATGGGAAACAGCGTCCGGAAAACGATGGAAGCGGACCAGCTGATCAGCCGTCGATGGAAAGTTAATCCAAGGACACGGGCCAGAGGACGATAGCGGGATGCGATGACGACATCATGCCCTTCACGGATCATCTCAACCAATCGAGGGACGAGCCCCGGGTCGTGGCTTCGGTCCGCGTCCATGCTGACGATGATGTCCTCGTCGCCGGCGAGCTTCGAGGACTCCAGCAGGCAATCGCGGATTGTAGCGCCCAACCCCTCGTTCCGAGGGTGCGTGAATATGCGCAGGGGGAGTTTTTGGGCATACAGGGAGAGCACCTGCTGAGTGTCGTCGGTGCTGCCGTCGTCCACAACGATGACGGAGTAGTCGAAGCGGGCAGTGATGAACGCCGCGATCACTTCATCCAGCAATTTGGGCAGGTTCCCGGCTTCGTTGAATGCCGGCAGAACTAAGAATACTTTTTGCATCGGGGCTTCATTGCCCATGAGCCGGGGCGGCATCGCGGACTCAGACCCTCTGGCGTGAACGGAGCTTGCGGCCGGCGCCGGGCCTTTTCCAGGCGGGTTCGCCGCCCAGCGCCGGAGCGGGAGTAGAACTCCGGACGTCCTGCGCCGCGGAATCAAGCCCGTCGAGCCCGGCCAGGCTCGCCGGCTGCAATGAGCGAGTCCCCAGTTCCGCAGGCTCCCGCATCTGGTAAATTGTCGCGGCCGTCAACATCAGCATGTAAGGGAAGTCGTAACTGACTCGAGTCAGGAATATCGAACCGAACGCGTAGCCGGCAAGTGAGATCCACACCGCCTCGGACCACCCCGCTGTCTCCGGGTCCCTTTCGCGGAGCCGCCTGGAGTAACTTCGCAGCCAAAAGATGCTGCCGAAGAGAAGAGCGCAGTACAGAATCGTTGTGGGGTATCCGGAATCAGCCAGCATCTGGAGGTAGGTGTTGTGAACCGCCAGTTTCGAGTTTGCGTATTCGCCGCCAAGGTACTCCCCGGCAATCTCCCTGTAGTTGTCTCCACCGAATCCCACCCCGAAGAGAGGATAGTGCTGACTGATTTTGAATGAGGCCTTCCAGAAAGCCAACCGGCCAGTGGAAGACTGGTCTTCCTCAATGTTCGATAGGGTTGCCATCCGGCTCACCAGCGTATCCCTCACCAGCCAGGCTCCAGGCAGGGCGAGCAGGCTGATGACCACGAAGGCCAGCACCCTTTGCTTCGAATGCCAGGCAATGAGAACCATCACAATTGCCAGTGACAGGATTCCTCCCCGCGAATGACACATCGCGATGGCGGCGAGCGACGTAAACAGAAAGAAGCCATACATGCACTTCAGCGGGAGAAACGATGTGAGCCGCACCGCATACCACATCAGCGGGACGCCTGTGACGATCGCCAGGGCCAGCAGGTTGTTGTCGTTCAGCAGTCCTCCGGTGCCCTGAACGAAGGTTGCCCCCCCGGCAAGGATGCCGTACACGCCCAGTTTCGCCCCCAGCAATCCGATCGATCCCCCCAGCACAAGCAGCAGCAGCCGCAGGTCGCTCTTCGTACGGACAATCAGGGGGATCAGCAGGATGACTGCGCTGAACGTGATGAAGTAGGTGTATTGGGGGAAGCACAGCTCCTTGTTCAGCGCCGTGAGGACGGACAACCCGGTCCAGGCCTGAAACCCAAGGAAGATCCACATGAAAGGGTTTCGCATGAGCGGCATGGCATACGGCACCGCGCGCAACGCACTCGCCGTCGTCACAACCGCCAGGACCATCGAGTACGGCCGGCCTGCGGAATACGCGAAAATGTCGGGCCGGAACAGGGAGAACCAGAGATAGCCGAACAGGCCGTATCGAGGCGAGAACACCGCCATGAGGGTGATGATCGCAACGATCACCATGAGCACGGCATCACGCATTCCCTGGTCTCCTCGTCTTCATCTCTCGGCTGCCCCGGTCACGGAACATCCTTTCATTATCCATCGGCAGCGCCGCTGAGAACTTGAGCGGCCCGGAAGGATCAGGAAATCCCCTCTGCTTGTGCCGGGCCGCTCTGCTCTGCTGCTTTGGAATCAGGGCGTTACCTGGAGGGTCCCTGAAGCGCGTCCCGTTCCGCAACTGATTCGGTAGTAGTGCATGCCAGGCTCCAGCCCTGACGATTCGAAGCGCTGCACCCTGCCAGGAGCTTCAGCAAGCGGGTCGGCGGCATCGCTGCTGGCCGGCGGAGGCGAAAGCCCAAGATACACACGGCAGGTCTCTCCAGCGGGAGCCGTCCACCGTAGGGTTGCGGCCCTGCTGCCGCTGACCGCCTGGACATTCCCTATTCTCTCGCCTGGCGCCACGGCCCAATGCGGGTTGTTCTGGTAGTTCTGGAACGGTAGCGCCGAGGAGAAAACGTCATACGCCTGCCGGGGCGAGTATTCCCCGATCTGATCCGCATCGGCCAGCAGAGCCAGAGCCGCCCGCGCCAACACCGGGTAGCCGCCCAGGTACTCGTAGGTGAACACGTCCCAGAAGGATGGCAGCCACGTCACCGTGGCTCCGGCCGTATGCGTTGTGGCAGTCGATCCCCAGACGCCTCTCTGCGAAATGGTAATCCGCGTCTGCCCCGCCGACGGAGTATTGAACGCCGGGTCTCCCGTCAGCCGGACAAACTCGTTGTCGATCTTCGCCCATGAGGTATTGAACCAGCCGTAATCGAACATCATGTCCGTCCCGGTGACGATCAGCGTCGTCTGCGCGTTGGTCATGTCGGCAGCCAACGGCCAGGTCGTGATGTAGGAGGCGTTGCACTCCGCAAAGGTCGTGCAGAAGGCTTTCGTGGCCGGTCCCCAAGCCCAATCCAACGCCCGCATCAAGCCCATCGACGTCGGACTCGTCAGTACCCGCCCCGCAAAGTGAGCCGCAAGTCCGTTCCGGGCGTGTTTGAAGATCGGCTGATTGTCCACGTCCACGATGGCGCCGGTCCCGGCAATCCACGCCAGCGATGCCGCGATGTAGCTCACCATGAACCCTGGAGCGCGGCGATGCCCGTTGACAATTTGATCCGAGCCGGAGGTCTGCGGATAAGCGTACACCGGGACGAAGATCGG
This sequence comes from uncultured Bryobacteraceae bacterium, assembly GCA_947084845.1. Lineage (GTDB taxonomy): Bacteria > Acidobacteriota > Terriglobia > Bryobacterales > Bryobacteraceae > PNKE01. The sequence goes on from CAMTUE010000041.1 coordinate 37,643, forward strand.
GTTCGTTGCGGGTGTGGACCCAAACCCCAACGTCCATGTGTTGCGGCCCGCGCACCACATATCGGCGGTATCGGAGGCTGCATCACCACCGACATAGGATGGGCAGAGCGGGTTCGCCGGGGTACTCGCGGCGGCAGGAATCATCATGATCCCTTCCTGGAACGCCGCATTGTTCTTGAGTTTGTCCTTGAAGTACGCTTTCTCGATATCCCCGTCCGGCGTGAGGATGGTGGCCCAGGCGATGTTGCGCAGGGTCCACGCTGTCGCTCGGATGACTCCAGGATCGTAGATGATGCCCCGCCTGTTGTGCCGCCCGCCGATGCCCGTCCCCATCGTTGATGTAGCCAGAGCAAACGCAGCCTCGAACTGAGCGCCGGTGATGTAGTAGTGGTAGCCCGTCAGAAACGCTGGTATCGAATAGAGCGATGGCGCATGTGAAGTGTAATCAGTCACGCCTTCTGCGATCCATGACCCTTTGTACGGATTCACTGTCGCATTCAGCCGCCCATCGCAGGGAGCGGACGAGCATGTAAATGTCGCTGGCGTTCCACCCCATTGCTCTTCTTGTGACCCGTAAGCCGGAAGTTGGTAGAGGTTTATGCTGATTGGAAGACCCATTCCGGTAGTCGTACCGCCCGCCGGGAAATACTGCCCCGTTCTGAATGCCTCCATGTAGTGAATCGGCGCGTGACCACTGGCATCGGCATTTCCGATCACGAGTTTGTCCCACATCTCCTTCTTCTTCGCCGTCGTGACGCCATTGTTGCCCATCAGGTACAAGTAGTAGAGATACCACTGCGGCGTCAGTCCAATATCGCCCCGCGCACCTGTCCCTCCCACCGCCTTCTGCCAACTTCCGCAGAAGGATGAACTTGCATCGCACCACTGAGGCTCATCGCTACCGAGCCTGGAATTGTAGGCGGAGATCGTTCCATCAGCCAAAGCCGTCGAGACGCCGAGCGAGTAGTTGTACGGCGGAATCAGCTTGGTGTGGATCAGGTAGGGGAAATTGTAGTCCACCACGACGTCCCCTGGAGCAGTGCCGCTCCAAACGAGCTTATGCCGGCGGCTCCGGGCGTGGAACGACTTGTTGGTGACGCTGTATGCGCTGGTCGAATCCGGGTTCCCGGTTCTCAGTTCCAGCGCCAGCGTGTTGATCCTCTGGAACCGGCTGATCGAGGCGTTCCAAATCTGGGCATCCACTTCCACGCCGCCCCATCCGGTCAGGCTCCCGGCGCCGTCCGGGTCCGGGTAGAACCGGACCTCGAATACAGGATGCAGGGACTTGAAGTAGTTGGTGGACGGCGCAGCCCACGCGCCCCCCGTATACTGCCAGCCGAAGTCAAATGAGAGGGCGGAGGAACGATCTTCCACGATCACGCCCGTCGCCACCGGACCGCGTAGTGCATACCGCCACGCGCCCGCCGTCAGCATCGTTCGCACCGCCGCCGAATACTCAATGCTGTTCACCGTCCCATACCACGTCGCCCCCCAGCTTCCAGCACCTGTCCCGGTGTCATAGTTGAGCATCGCGGTCTGTGTAAGCGCCGCTGCCTGGCATGTCGCCAGATTCCCCAGATGACAGGGGTTTGCATCGGAAACGAAGTCCACCACGGCGGACCCGTTCGCCGTCAGGCCCAGGCGGAACGAGATGTAAGCGGCCATGACCGAGCCGTCCGGCCACGCCGTCTTTACGTCCACCTGCCATACCGATGGAACACTCCCGCCGATGCGCGGCTTCGGGTACGTCCCGCTGGCAAACTCGCCTTGTGCGAATGAGCGGTAGATCGTCGTCGGCCGGGCCGTCTGTGACGTGCCTGCGGCATCGCGGATCGTGACGCTGTTGTCTAGTGCCAACAAGGGCAGACAGAGCAATATGAAGTGAAGTCGCATCAGGTCAGGCCCCCATCGACTTCCGGATCGCCGCCGTGTCCAGCGCGATCTGTTTGAGTATTGCATCCTGCGCCGCCGTGAGTTGTCCGGTTCCCGGCGCGGTCTCGTTCTGCGTCAGGTCGCTGCGGACAACCACCCCGCCCATGCCGCCGAATGTGACGGTTTCAAATCGCTCGTTTGGCAGCAGAGACCGGCACGGCATCGGAATCTCGGGCCGAACATCCTGCTCTCCGTCGATGGGCGCGTCCGGCGTAAAGACAGGACCGCCATCGGGACCCAACGACCATTGCCCCGGTGACCCGACGCCCCGCTTAAATCGATCCACAAGAATGGCCGCGGCGTCGAACTCCTGCGTTCCGTTGCTGATGTTCATCCGCCTTCGGGACTCCACCCCCCAGACGATCTTCCACGGCCACGGGTTGCCGGCCGCCACCAGGGCAAACCCCGTCCCCAGTTGTGCGTTCACCTCCGCGACAACCGACCTCGCCAGCGTGAGATCCACCAACGACGCGCCGTTCAGCGTGATCCTGTCGCCCTCGGGTCCGACCACGATAGCGGGTGTCGCCGTCGAGTTGGCGTATTTCGGCCACACGATTGCCCCGGGCAGGTTTGGCGTCGCCGCGTCCTTCTTCGTCATCGTCATCTTGCGGATGGCTTTCTTCGTGCCGTCCCAGACCTGGATCTCGCACAGCTCGTTTGCCGGATCCGCGCTTCCCTCCAGGACATCGGTGAAGAACCACCGCTTGATCTGCCTCTTCGGGTCGTAGGCCGGGGCCTGCTCCCCATACGTCTCCTGATAAATCGCCCGCGTCAGTCGCTGGCTCGTGAACAGTCTTTCAACTCCGTAACGCGCCTCGTTCGGCTGCGCCGGTATGATTGCATTGCTGATCGGCATTGTCGTCTCTCCTGTTAATTCTTCCTTCCCCACGCGACAATGGCGTTCCGCCGCCGGGTCGCTGAGGGGTATTCATCGAAGCCAACGTCCCAACTCGTAGCTCCCCGCGGCTCACCGTCAACGTCGGTGAAGTAGAAGCCCGCCGAGGGGTTGTACACGCCTCGGCCCCTTGCTCCGATGTCGTTTTCGGCCAGGTGCCAGTTGAACGCGCCGGAGTTGACAAATGTAAACGTCTGGCTCACGGCGTCATTCGTGTTCCCGCCGCCCGAAACCGTATAGCCAAGTGACGCATTGCTGGTGCGGTTGTTATTGGTCCCCGCCGCAAGCGCCCCGCTTCCAGTCGTCGTGTTTCCGGTGAACAGGTTGTTCACCAGGATGAGCGATCCGATGGTTGTATACACCCCAACATTATTTCCCGCAATTGTGTTGTTCCAGAAGTGGTACGTCCCAAGGACATCCACGCTGATACCTCGCCCATTCGCTCCGGAACCACCGTAAATGAGGTTGTTCCAGGCCCGAACCACCATGCCCGCCCCTCCAGTGAACGAGGCGTTGAATACGCCCCTGTAACCCGACGACGATGTTCCCCGAATGATGCTGTTCGAAATCCTGATATCGCCCGCCCCGGCGTCGGGACCGCCAACGTAGAAGGTCGAGTTATCCCCCGTCGAGTAGATCTGCACCCCGTCAATCCGGACAAATAAAGGTGCGTGAACTCTCAGCGCGATCCCTGCCACCTGGAGATAGTACTTCGACGTCGTCCAGACCCCCGCGTGCCGCTCGGTCGGCGGAACCGTGATGAGAATGTGCCGCGTGGCGTCCGTCACCCAGTCCGCATTGGCGAACACCGCCGCCGTCGTATCCGCCATCGCATAACACTCAATCGTCAACTGCCGGTTCAGTGCGACAAGATTCCCCTTCTCCCCGGCGATGGCCGCGGCCAGACTCGTATAATTGCCGCCCGACGGCCTCACCGTCACCGTTCGATTGGTCTGCCCCGGCGCCCTGGGCGGAAACATCAACAGAAGCGCTCCAATCAAAAACGCAATCGACCTGCCCCTGGTTGAGAGTTTCATCGTCAGTTCTCCGTGTATTCCACATAGACCCGCAAAGTGTCAGGCGTTCCCGTCACGTTTGAGATCGTCAACGCCAGAGGCGCCCGCGCCGTCACGCCGCCGCTGCTGATTGTGTTCACGTCACAGCCCGATGAGCATGTCGTCCGCTGGTTCGTGCCGCACACCAAAGCCGCGCTCAGCGCGTTCGTGCCGGCCGTATCCGGAGTAGTCGCCGACCGCTTGTCCAGGTTGATGCTCACCGACGTCGCGGCCTTCACCGAGCACGCCACCCGCGTGATTGTCGCGTCCTTCGGCAGCATGATCTGGACCCGGCCGGTGTCTCCCGCCGCTGGATCGAACAGCGTGAGCGACTTCGTGCCCGTGTACCCCGCCACCTGCGTCCACGTGTTGGCGGCCGTGCAGGCAAACAGGTTCCTGCCTGCCGTCGCGTCCGCCTTGAAGAACACTTCGCTGACCGAGCAGGTTGCCGGCAACGTTGTGCCTGTTTTCGCCGGCTTCGTCCAACGCGCATCGGACGCGTCCCAGGATCCCGTAATGATGCGGTCCCCATTGATTACCGTCTGGCCCAATGCCAGTTGGCCCAGGAATAGTATTGCCACCGTGATCTGTTTCATTCGAGTCTCTCCTTAGAACGTCCTCAGAATCGTGGCCCGGAAAGTCCGGTTCTCCGGCCCCGCCACGCTCGCCGCTGTCGCGTTGCACAGCCTCACCACGATCGTTCCCGCGGTGCTGGCGTACATCGTGCCCGTTAACCCGTTTGCCATGTCCGCCGGCCAACCCTGGGCGATCGCGTCGCCCGGCGACGCCCCCGGCAGCGCGAAGTTCAGTTCAGAGCACGAGCCCGCGAAAATAATCCCGCCGCTGCCCCAACCGCCCAGCGTTGCCGCTGCTGTCAGCGAACTGGGAACCGCGCCCGGATCCACGCTGATTGTCGAACCACTCACCACAATCCCCCGGCCCGCCACTGGGGCCGTTCCGGCGCTGCCGCAATCGCCCCATTCAACGTCGGTTCCAAGCCCCGCCACCTTCAGGCACTTGCCCGCCTGACCCGTATACGCTGGCAGCAGACTCGTCCTCGCCGCCGCTGCCGTCGCCGCGCCCGTGCCTCCCTGGCCGACACCCAAAATGCCGGAAATCTGCGTGAAACTGTAGTCCCCTGTCTGCGCCGCCACCGTCCCGGTCCGCCCAAACACGCTGGCCACGGCGCCCGTGGCGCAATTTGCCCCCGCGCTCTCCAGACGCGTCCCGTCCGATGAGACCTGCACGCACCGGCCCGCCGTCCACGACGTCTGGCTGGTCCCTCCCTTCGACAGGCCCAGCGTGCCCGAGATCTGCGTAAAGCTGTAATCGCCCGTCTGCCCGCTCACGGCGCCCGTCCTTCCGAAGACGCTTGCCACCGCGTTGCCTCCGCCCGACGCGCCGCTCGCGGTCCCGCTGACCACGCACCGGCCCGTCTGAGGGACTGCGAATGTCACAACCGCCGTGTTCACGTTCGGTACGAAAATCCCGCCCGGCTCCACCCTCGACTCCAATTCGTCGAAGCACGCCACCAGCACGTTTCGCGTGCCCAGATTGTGAACCAGCGTTGCGCTGGACGCGCTTGTGATCGTCTGTGAATAGTTCTCGCGCCCGCCGCACGGCCCTCCTGACGAGATCAGGTTGCCGGCTGCGTCATACTGAGCGCACTCCCCGCTCGCCGCTGCCCCGCCTCCAAAGGTCTGCAATACGCTTGAACTCCCGCTCTTCGCAGTGACTCCCTCCATCTGATTGAGCCCATGCGTATGTATCTCCGCCGCGGCTCCTAGTTTCGTTCGCGCGGCTCCCGCCGACGCCGCTCCTGTGCCGCCTTGCTCCACCCTCACCACCGTCTGCCCCAGCAGCGGAAGTAGGCTGATCCAGCAAGCCAGCGTTCGGCTGACTGTCCATCTGAGTGCCATGTCTTCTCCACTCCAGTTCGTTAGTCGGCGTCCTCATGGAAACCGCCGCTCGCCCACAATGAGATGACCTGGAGTTTGCGAAACAGGGCGCGAAACTAGCTAAGTCCAACTAAAAAAAGGAGAAAATTTATTTGCTATTGCTGTGACTGCCCTTCCCGCCCGGCCCCGCCAGTGGCACATTCGCTCTAAACACAACGTCGAAAGCACATGCCTGCCGGTCGCGGCTCGGAACCGCTCGAGCCACGCCCCCAGCGAGCCGCTTGCGTAAGCGAGCGGTACTCCTGAACAGAAGGTTCCGCAAACTCAAACGTCGTTGTGTTTAGATCCGGGTGCCTATAGTACACGCGAAGGGGTCGGAACGCGGGACATCCGAACGCGGGACAGAACGCGGGAACGCCGGACAGCCTTATAGCTGGTATGGGCGTGTTTTGAGCGAAGCGAGTTTTCCACAGCCGCCGCCGGCGTTCATCTGTGGAAATCATCCTTCGCCGCCCTTGCAATCGCCGCCCATCGGCGTTAGCACTGTAGATGGTCCGGCA
>CAMTUE010000042.1:0-44714 GCA_947084845.1 uncultured Bryobacteraceae bacterium
CAAGCACCTGTTCACGCAGGGCATGGTGCAGTTGCATGGACAGACGATGTCGAAGTCGAAGGGCAACATCGTCGATCCGGATGAGATGGTGGTGAAGTATGGCGCGGACACGAGCCGGTTGTTCACGCTGTTTGCGGGTCCGCCGGAGAAGAATATCGACTGGAATGAGTCGTCGGTGGAGGGGCAGTACAGGTTTTTGTCGCGGCTGTTCCGGTGGGTGACGCGGAACATGGATGGGGGGGAGGGGCCGGGGGAGACGGATGCGAGGGCGCTGCGGAAAGTGCATCAGACGATCCGCAAGATCACGCACGATTTCGATAGCCGGTGGCACTTCAACACGTCGATTGCGGCGTTGATGGAGATGATGAACGAGTTGCAGGCGGCGGAGGCGGGGTTGTCGCCGGCGGTTCGGAAAGAGTGCGCGGAGAAGGTGACGCTGCTGATTGCGCCGTTTGCGCCGTTTGCGGCGGAAGAGCTTTGGCAGTTGATGGGGCGCACCGGGCCGGTGTTCAAGCAGGCATGGCCAGAGTGGTCGGAGGAGTTGGCGCGGGAAGAGGCATTGGAGATACCGGTGCAGGTGAATGGGAAGTTGCGGGCGCGGATTTCGGTGCCGCATGGGTCGAGCGAGGATGAGGTGAAGGCGGCGGCGCTGGCGGATGGGAACGTGCAGGCGCATACGGCGGGCAAGACGGTGGTGAAGGCGATTTATGTTGTGGGGAAGATGCTGAATCTGGTGGTTAAGGGGTAGGGGTCGAGCGCTCACTTTGGCGCGCGGGATCAGGGGTTTGCAGCGGCAGTTGCTTGAGCCGGGCGGAGCCGGGCAGAAGCCCGGCTGCAGCCAGGAATGGCTGCCCCACAGGAGGAGACAGGCCAGGAGGCCTGTCCTACTGGTTGGTTAGGGTTAAGAGGGAGCGGGCGGGGAGGGAGAGGCTTAGGCCTCCGTCCTGGGCGGTCTTGGGGTCGAGTTCGACGAGGCCGGCGTCTTCGGTGGTGAGGACGGCTCGCCAGGATTCGACGGCCGTGGGGAGTCCGGTGATTGTCGCGTTGCGGGCGGCTGAGAGGTTTGCGATGTGGATGGTGTGGATGGGGCCGGCGCGGAAGGCGGTGAGCATCACCTTGGGGTGGCTGGATGCGGCTTCGAGGGCGGTGGACATGGGCGGGGTCAGGTTGGCGAGTTGTTTCGTCAGCCAGAAGCGGCCGGTGGGTTGAATCTCCTCGCCGTTGATGCGGACCAGGGAATAGTCGGCGGTGAACTCCCAATAGATGGTGGCTTGCGGGCGGGCGTAGGTGAGGATCTCCTGGTAGAGCTGAAGCTCGCCGATGCCGTACCAATAGGAGTCGTAGGCGCGGCCTTGCCAGCCGCTGGGGTCGGTTCCGAGTTCGGCGACGAGCAAGGGAAGCTGAAGGCGTTCGGCGAGTTCGGCCCAGGCCTGGTACTGCTCGGGGGTGGCTCCGTTCCAGGAGTGGAAGGAGATAGCAGCGGCGTATTGGAGGGCTTCAGGGTCTTCGGCGGCGGGCAGGACGTAGGTGTGCGTGCCGCGGGCGTGGCTGGTATCGCCGAGCAACAAGCGGGTGCGGAGACCCATGCTCTCGAAGTGGCGGCCAATGCGTTTGACGGCGTCGCGATGCTCCTCGGGAGTGAGGAGGATGCGGATGCCGAGATCCGGCTCGTTGAAAGAGAACAGGTCGGGTTCGACGCCATAGTAGTCGCGGGCGTAGAGGATGTAGGCGGTGATGGACTCGATCACCTCGTCGAACAGGGCGGGGTCGATTTTTCTCTGGCGGTCGTCGGGACCTTTGACATCGCGGTCGGCGAGGAGCCATTCGGGCAGGCGCCAGACGGAGGCGACGAAGGGGATGCCCTTGTCCTTGAGCGTCCGCATCAACTCGAACTCGCGGCGGAGGCGGGTTCCGGGCTTGTCGTTGGCGATCATGCGGCCGTAGTCGGTGTCGTAGGGCGATTCGTTTTCGTTCTCAGGCTCCCAGTCGATCAATGTCATCTCGGTGCGTGCCCAGCGGGAGTTGATGTGTTCGAGGGTGTAGGCGGTGACGGGGGATTCGATCTGGAAGGCGTAGTTGCCGCCGAAGCCGTGGAAGAGATAGCGGTTGGAATCGGGTTGAATGGAGAGGCCGGCGGACGAGGTGTCGGGGATGCCGTCGAGGGCGAGATCGATGGTGAAAGAGGACTGCGTGCCGGCGGATATCGCGCCCTGTTGGAGGTAGATCCAGAAGGCGAAGTTCTTGGGGGCGTCGGTGGATTTGTCCTGGAGGTTGACGTTGAAGGCGCGGCTGAAGTTGGCCGACCACCAGAGGTCGCCCGCCGGGCTGAGGGCCTTGAGCTGGGTGGCGGAGTTGTAAAGGAGATTGACGTTGGCGGGGAGGGCGATGGGCAGTTTGACGGAGCGGTTGCCGACCTCGGCGGAGCCGCCGTTGAACTCGGGCCAGGGGATGTCGACGCGGAAGTAGAGGCCCTGGGCGTCGAGGTCGTGGAGGGCGGTGTAGGAGAGCGCGATGCGGAGACGGCCGTCGACTTGTGAGATGGCCTGGCGGAACTGGAGTTTGTGGGTGGCGTCGAGGGGCAGGCGGCCCTGCCAGACGGACTCAGCGCCGCGGGTGACGGTGAGGTTTTCGGCGGACGAGAGTCCGATGGATTTAGTCCAGCCCTTGTTGGCGAGGATGAGGTCGGTGCGAATGGCGGCGTCCTGGCCGCGATAGAGCATTGCGGCGAGGCGGCCGTTGGCGTCGACGACTCCGAGTTCACCGACAGAAGCGACAGAAGCCTTGGCGCATCCGAAAATGCAGGCGAGGATGCGGAGCAACTTCACGCCGCGAGTATATCAGCGAACGCGCTCCCCTGAAAATGGAGGACAGGACCCGCTCTCTGCGGTCGCGGTTGAAGACGGTCTTAGTTCGCTCCCCTGATAACGTCGCCTGCTATTTTCATCCTTTGTTGCGGCTGGCAACGGCCATGTGGAACTCCGCGGTTTATTTTTTGACGGTCGGGTACTGGACGCCGAGTTGTTCGAGATAGGTCGAGTAGCGCGACGGGTCGAAGTAGAGCTTTTCGAGGGCGGGGCGGTACTTCTGCTGGCGGTCGCGATTGAGGTAAGTGGGCGGTTTGGTATCGAGCGGGATGAGGGACTGCCACTTGGTTTCCTTCGTCTGATCGGCGAAGGCCTTTTTCGCTTCGGCGAGGAGATTGGGATCGAGCATGAGGTCGATGACGGTCATGGCCTGGGCGGCGGCGCCGGCGGTTGTGCCTTTATGGGCGATGGGGGTGGCCATGGCGATGCCGCTGGACCAGTGGTGGCCGATCATGCCGGGGATATTGCCGGGGTAGCGGAGGACGACGGTGGGGATGTTCCAGCCGACTTCAGCGATGTCGTCGGAGCCGTAGGTGCGTTCGCCCTGATTGCCATCCTTGACGCCGAGGGGTTCTGTCTTGAGGCCGGACTCCTTGACGCCGATTTCCTTCTGAGCGGCACGGGCGAGAGTCTGGTCGTCGTCGCTCCACGTGGGCATGCCGACGGCGATGATGTTGCGGCCGAGTGCTTCGGCGATGGGGCGGTTGAACATGCCGGGCCAGGCTGCGCCGAGAACACGTTCATCCATTGTCGTTTCGGTCATCATGGCGGCGGCCTGGGCGATTTTGGCGCCGATGGCGTGCATTTCCTGGATACGGGGATAATCCCACTCGCGGAAGTAGTACCAGACCTTGGCGATGGGCGGGACGACGTTGGGCTGGTCGCCGCCGTGGGTGATGACGTAATGGGAGCGCTGCTCGGTGCGGAGGTGTTCGCGGCGGTAGTTCCAGCCGACATTCATGAGTTCGACGGCGTCGAGGGCGCTGCGGCCGCTCCAGGGGGTTGCGCCGTGGGCGCTGCGGCCGTGGAAGGTGTATTCGACGCTGACCAGGCCGGTGCCGGAGGGTCCCCAGGTGACGCCGAAATCGGACGCGATGTGGGCGGAGAGCATGGCGTCAACATCCTTGAAGAGACCGGCGTTGACCATGAAGGTGCGGCTGCCGATGAGCTCTTCGGCGACGCCGGGGTAGACGCGGATGGTGCCGGGGATCTTAAAGCGCTGCATGAGGTCCTTGGCGACCAGGGCGGCGGTGACCTGGAGGGCCTGGCCGGCGTTGTGGCCTTCGCCATGGCCGGGCGCGCCATCGACGAGGGGCTTGTGGAAGGCGACGCCTGGGGTTTGGGATGTCTCAGGCAGTCCGTCGATGTCGGCCATGAGACCGATGACAGGCTTGCCGGAGCCCCATTCGGCGACCCAGCCGGTGTCGAGGCCGGCGACGCCGCGAGTGATTTTGAAACCGGCCTTTTCGAGGATCCCGGTGACGTAGCGGGAGGTTTCTACTTCCTGATAGCCGAGTTCTGAGAAGCTAAAGATGGAATCGGTCATCTGCTGGGTGAATTTGGCGCGGCCCTGGACCATTTCCATGGCGGCCTGTTTGATGACCTTGGGGTCGGGCGATTGGGCCAGGCAGGCGGCGGCAATAAAGAGAACTGACAGGCGTCTCATTCGTCATATCTTAGCGGGAACATCTCCAGTCTGCAGATCGTCGTACAAGAAGAGTAACGACGGAAGGGAATCATCATGGCTTCTAACGGGGAAAATGGCAAGAGATCGAGGAAGTGGATCTGGATCACGGTGACCGTGCTGGCATTGGCCGGGGCGGCGTTTGGGGTGCGTGCGGCATTGAAGCCGTCGAAGGAGATTGACCCGTCGAAACTGGCGTCGATTGAAAAGGGCAGCATTGCGCGGTCGGTGGTGGCGACGGGGAAGATCGAGCCGCGATCGACGGTTGAGGTGAAATCGAAAGCGTCCGGAATCGTCAAGAAACTTTATGTCGATTACGGCGACTTCGTGAAACAGGGCCAGGTGCTGGCGGAGTTGGACAAGGAAGAGTTGCAGGCGCGGCTGAGGGAGTCCAAGGCGAGCGTGCAGGCGGCCGAGGCGGCCGAGGAGGCAGCGCTGGCGGCATTGGAGCGCAACAAGGTGGAGGCCGAAGGGCCGGACCTGCCGTTCCTGAAGCTTGGCCTGGAGCGCGCCGGGAAACTGCACAAGGAAGGGCTGATCTCGCAGAGCCTGGTGGAAGACGCCGAGAAGGTGTACCAGATGGCGTTGAACAAACAGATGGGTGCGCAGCGGGCGCTGGCGGTGTCGAGAGCGGACATCACGCGGGCCAGGGCGCAGGTGGCACAGGCGAGAGCGATTCTGGAGCGCGCCGAAGAGGATCTGCGGAATTCGACGATCACGTCGCCGATTGACGGGCTGGTTTTGTCGCGCGATGTGGAGATCGGCAATGCGGTGAGTTCGATTCTGGTGCTGGGGTCGAATGCAACGCTGCTGTTCAAATTGGGCGATGTCGGGGACGTGTTTGTCAGGGGCAAGGTGGACCAGGCCGACATCGGCAAGGTGTATGACGGGCAACTGGCGCGGATTGTGGTCGAGAGTTTCCGCGACAAGAAGTTCGAGGGGAAGGTCTATAAGATATCTCCGTTGGGGGTGGAGAAGGACAACGTGACGACGTTCGAGGTGCAGGTGTCGATCCACAACCCCGGGCATCAATTGAAGGCGAACATGAGCGCCAACGCCGAGATCATTTTGGAAGAGAAGAACGACGTGCTGCTGGTGCCGGAGGCGGCGGTGATCTACGACAAACAGCGTAAGTCGTCGGTGGAGGTGCCTGATGCGACGGCGGAGAAGGGCCGGAGCAAGGTGGAGGTGAAGCTGGGCATTTCGAATGGCGTGAAGACGGAGTTGTTGGCGGGGTTGAAGCAGGGTCAAAAGGTGATCCTCCAGTAGCGGCGCGCTGAACCTTCGGGTACTGGTTAGGGCTGGCTCCGGCGCTGAGAGCGGCGCGACTGGACCCGACTGAGGCTCTCAGGACGGAGTGAGCGCCTCGCTGACGGCTGCGGCGAGTTGGGTGGGCGTGAATGGCTTGGGCAGGAACAGCCCATCAAGAGGAGCCTCCCGATCCGGGCCGGGATAGCCGGAAATGAACAGGACAGGGAGGTCAGGGAAGCGCAACTTCGCTTGGCGGACCAGTTCGGGGCCGGCCATGCCTGGCATCACCACATCGGCAATTAGAAGACGCACGCGGCTGTCGAGAGCTTCAAGCGCGGCCGCCGCGCTGGCAAAGACCTGCGGATCGTAGCCGAGCCGATGCAATACCTCAATGGCATACAGCCCAACGTCTTCCTGATCTTCCGCCAGGAAAATGAGTTCGCCGTTGCCTCTCGGCGCGGCAGGTTCCCCGGCTGGAACCTGGGCAGTCTCACCGGACATGACCAGCGGCAGGCGCACAATAAAGACCGAGCCGGAGCCGGGGCTGGATTCGATTTCGACGCGGCCTCCCGCTCTGCGGACGATTCCATAGACCGTGGAGAGACCCAGGCCCGTGCCCTGGCCCGGCGACTTTGTCGTGAAGAACGGATCGAAGACCCTGGCGCGTGTCGTTTCGTCCATGCCGTGGCCGGTATCTGAGACGGCGAGTTCAACCTGGCCATCAACAATGCCTGTGGCGATCTCAAGACGGCCGCCCGAGGGCATGGCATCGCGGGCGTTGAGCGCCAGGTTTAACAGAACCTGCTGGAGTTCGGACGGGTCGCATTGCACGGGCGCATCGCCGGAGGCCGGGTTGAGCACGAGTTCGACCGGCGGCGGGATGAGATAGCGGAGCATCTCGGCGCACTCTCCGAGTGTCCGGTGGACGTCGCCGGTCCGGTCCGTCGCAGCTTGAGTCCGGCCAAAAGCGAGGAGTTTGCGCGTGAGATCAGAGGCGCGTTCGCCGGCGCGCCGGATCTCTTCGATTTTGGGACGCGTGGGATCGTCCAGCGGCAGTGTCAGAAGCAGCAGGTCGGAATAGCCGGTGATGACGGTGAGGATATTGTTGAAGTCGTGCGCGACGCCGCCGGAGAGACGGCCGAGCGCCTCCAGTTGCCTGGCCTGGCGGAGCTCTTCTTCGAGAGATTTCCGGTTCGTGATATCGCGCGCGATGCCTTCGACGCCGGACGGGAATCCTTTGGACCACATCAGGCGCGAGCTGATCTCGAGCCAGACGGGCTGGCCCGTCTTCGTGACGGCCGTGATCTCATAGTGCGGCGTCCGCTCGCCGGCGAGTTTGCGGGCCGTCATCTCGCGGGCGCGTTCGAGGGATTCCGGGGAGAGCACCTTCCCGATGTCGACGCCCATGATCTCTTCGCGACAGTAACCAATCATGTCGCACATCGCCTTATTGACGGCAGTGAAGCGCCCGCGAAGGTCGTGGGTGTAGATGCCGTCGAGTGCGCTTTCCACCATTTCCCGGTATCTGCTTTCGCTCTCGCGCAGGGCCTTTTCGACACTCTCGCGAGCGGCATACTCGCTCAGGATTGAACGGTTGAGGCTGTCGAGGTCGCGGTTGCGCCTTTCGCGTTCACGGGCGTGAGCGTCGCGCTGCGCCACGGCCCTGCGGCGGGCGACGATGGTAAGGACCAGGTAGGTGATGATCGCGGACTGGACAAGCAGAAATGCGACCAGGCCGAAGATCCATCCTCGATACGGATCCAGCGGGCTGACCGGACGATTGACGATCTCCACCCCCTTCGGGACCGACGATTCCGCGATACCCCAGCGCCGGAGCGCCGCGTAGTCGGCCACCGGGCCGAACGTCCCCTCAGTCAGAATCGGCAGATCGGAGGGACGCGCGCCCTTCAGCACGCGCACCGCCAGGCCGGCGACCACGGCGGCGTGCTGGCGGGCCCCATTGGCGTTGCCGCAGAGTATGCCCTGTCCGAGTTTGCTGACATTCGGGCTGAAGACGGGAGACGGGCTGGCCGCCGCGATTTTGCCCATGGTCTCCCAGTGAGGCAGATTTTCCCCATCGCGATCGACGACATAGTCCATGGCGATGACGGATGTGCCTTTGGGGAGATTGCGGAGCCGGTCGAGGACACCTTCCAATCCAAGTTCGCCGCCACGGATGAACTCGACGTCCACGGACGGGATCACGGCGAGGGCCTGATCGAATCCGGCCTCGAAGGTGGCCGCATTCTCGGAGTTGTCGAGGACCACGGCGACACGCTGAGTCGCCGGTTGAAACTGGCGCAGCAGCGAGACCAGAGCGGAGAAGCCGAACTGCTCACGGACTCCGGTAAACCGGCCGCGGTCAACCGAGGCGATGAGAGCAGGGTTGCTCACCCCGCCGAAGACGACAGGCGGCCCTCCCAGGAACCCCGGTCCCTGGCCGACGAGGAAGGAGAGCGCGGCATCGTCGGTGGCCACGATGGCGTCGATCTTGCGAGACGCGTATTTCCGCGTGAGGTGGTCGTGGACCATTTTCAGGTGAGCCGGCCCGGAGAACCGGCGCATGTCCATGTATTCGACAAACACGTTCAAGTTGGTGAACTGGGCGGCGAGGGCGGCATCGACGGCATCGACATTGTCGCGAGTCCAGGGGTAGGCCTGGTCGTAGGAGTTGAGGATGAGGAGGCGGCGCGCGGGTTCCGATTGCTTGGAACCCGAGGCGGCAGACGAGGCAGCAGCGAGCGCGACCCAGCACGCAAGGCGCAGGAGGCGGCGAGCACGGAATGGTTGTCGCATCGCCATGGTTCCGTGTCGATTATAAACGAAGTTTCATATCGATATGCAAAGAAGATCCGTCCGCACCGCAAATCGCCGGTTCAGCACAAGCCGAGACGGACGAGCAACGCGGCGGGGTCGGGATCACGGCCCATGAAGGCGCGAAAGAGGTCGGCGGGTTCCTGGCTGTTGCCCTTTTCGAGGATGGCTGTACGGAAGGCCCTGCCGGTGTCCGGGTTGAAAACGCCTTCGCGCAGGAAACGCGTAAACGCATCGGCATCAAGGACTTCGGCCCATTTGTAGCTGTAGTAGCCGGCGCCGTAGCCGACCGGATCGGCGAACAGGTGGGTGAACGCACAAACCATGGCGTAGCCCTCGGGCACCGGCGCGGCCGTGAATGGGGCGAGGATGCGGTTGGCCTGATCCACCACCGGTTCGTCGGGATTAAAACTCCGGTGGAGCGTGAGGTCGAGCGTGGCAAGGCCAAGTTGGCGCATCTGGCCGTTGGCGGCGCGGAAGGTGCGGGCGCGAACCATCTTGTCGAACAGATCGGACGGGATCAATGCGCCGGTCTGGTAATGCCGCGCGAACAGGTCCAGCGAGGCGCGTTCCCAGCACCAGTTCTCCATGATCTGGCTGGGCAGTTCGACGAAGTCCCAGGCGACATTGGTGCCGGCCAGTGAGCGGATCTCCACCTGGCTGAGGCAATGGTGCAGCAGATGACCGAATTCGTGGAAGATGGTTTCCACTTCGCGGTGGGTGAGCAGGGACGGCCGGTCCGGAAGCGGCGGGGTGAGATTGCCGCAGACAAAGCCCACGTGAGGTTGGAAACCCTGCGGCGACGGCCCGCCGGTGACGAACGAATCCATCCAGGCGCCGCCCCGTTTGTTGTCGCGGGGGAACCAGTCGGCATAGAAACGGGCGAGCAGAGCGCCGTTCGAGTCGTGGATCTGGTAGTGGTGGACGGATTCGTCCCAGACGGGAGCGCCCGGCGACGGGGTCACCTGGATGCCGAAAACGCGCGAGCAGAGGCTGAACAGGCCGTCGAGGACGTTTTCAAGAGAGAAGAAGGGGCGCAGATCTTCTTCGTCGAATTCGTACAGCGACGTGCGCAGTTTTTCGGCCCAGTAGGAGACATCCCATGGCTGGATCGCGGCGGTGGATGGCTCGCTGGCCCGGCGGAACTCCAGCAATGCGGCGTTTTCACGCTCGAAGGCCGGCGCGGTCTGGACGCGAAGCCGGTCGATGAAAGCAGTCGCGGCCGCGCCGGAGGCGGCCATGCGGTCCGCCGTGGCGAAATCGGAGAAGTCGGCATATCCGAGCAGCGCCGCCTTGCGGCAGCGGAGATCGAGGATCCGAGGGATCAGTGCGGCGTTGGATTCGGCGGCCCGCGCGTTGTAGGCGCGATAGAAGGTCTCGCGGACAGCGTCGTCGTCGAGGTAGGTCATCACGGCGACATAACTGGGCTGATGCAGGGTGAAGCGCCATCCGTCCCGGCCCTTGGAGGAAGCGGAATCGCGGGCGGCGGCGATGGCGGATTCGGGCAGTCCGGCGAGCGCGGCTTCATCGGTGATGATGAAGTCCCAGGCGGTGGTGGCGTCGAGAACGCTTTGGCCGAAGCGGGTCGTGATGTTTGCGAGTTCGATGTCGATGGACTCGAGTACCCGTTTCTCCTCAACAGCGAGGTCCGCGCCATGCCGGCGGAAGCCCTCGATCGTTTTGTCGAGGAACCTGCGGCGGATGCCGGTGAGCCCGGCCGCCTCCTGTGTCGAGGCGAAGCCCTTAATCGCCTGCCAAAGCTCGCTGTTCAAGGCGATGGAGGAATAGAACTGGATGACCTGGGGCTGGGCATCGTTCCAGGCATCGCGGAGTTCGGGCGTCGTGGCCACGCCCTCCAGGTGGCGGACGATGGAGACGGCAACATCCAATTCATCGGTAGCCTTGTCCATGGCCGCCAAGGTGTTGCCGAACGTCCGCCGATCGACGGGGGCGGCGATGGCTGCGATCCGGTTGCGTGCGGTTTCGAGCAGCGCGTCGAGGGCCGGGCGGACGTGACCGGCATGCACCTTGTCGAAAGGCAAGCCGGCGAGGTTGGCGAGGAGGGGATTGGACTGGTCCACCTCTGTAGGATACCTGCAAGGCGAGGAAGTCCGGGGCAATTGGGCGTGGCGGGCGTGGCGGGCCGCTCATCCGATTCGGCGCGATGGGGGATAAGTTGTTGACAACAAGGCTGTTTGTCGTCTGGCAGCGGCTGACGGCGGGTTTGTACTAGCCGCCCGGTTCTGGTACACAAGCGTATTTCTCTTTTCTTATCAAAGGCTTAGCATTGGGTGTGGAATCCGGAAGCCAATGAAGCTGATCGTGAGGTGTCCTCAAGGGAGTCTTGGTTCAGCGGCTTTCCATCGAACGGAGGCCGCTAAGGCCGGCCCGCGCGGCGCAGACGGCACATCGACGCGGACAGTCCGCGCGCGCACATGGAAGGCCTGGGCGGTCCCGGTTGCTCTGATTGCGCTGTGCGCGGCAGTGGGATTGCTCAGGGATGGGGGTTGGACGGCAGCGCGTGTGCGACCGGCCGGGGTCGGCGCAGTCGAGCAGGCAGGCGCGAGGCAGGCGATGCCGCGGTTGGTTTATCCCTATTCGGTGGTTCCGGGTGGAATTGAAGATGGCGCTGAAGTCGCGGAAGCCCTGGCGCGGGACCCTGTTGTCGAGGCCCACTATGCCGGATTCAGAGCCGATCGGGCCAGGGTGGTCCACCTGAGCGAACCACGGCTGGTGTACGTCTCCTATCGGGTAAAGGACCAAGTCTACTGGACACGCAAGAAAGTCAAGTTACATAAGGGCGAGAAGATCATCACAGACGGCAAGGAGCTTATCCGCGCGCGGTGCGGCAACCGGATCTCCGATGAACCAAAGGCGCGGGTGGCGCTGGTGGACCCGCCGGAAGTCTCGCTCGACACGCCGCTGCTGCCGCTGCCGCTGGTGGCGTTGGCGAGGCCGATTGAAGAACCGGCTGGTGCGCCGGCGCCGTTGGAGGAAAAGGAAACCGAGGGTCAGCCCGTGCCGGTTGTGACGCCAGGCGTCCCGGCAATGAGGACAGGAATCTTCCCGATCATGGTCCCGGTGGGAGGAGGTGGCCGCGGCGTCCCCCCCAGGTTCGCCGCCGCCCGCCCCGGGCAGCCCGGCAGGCACGCCGGCGTCAGGCGGGACGCCGCCGGGCACGCCTCCAGTCGCACCTGCGGCGCCAGCGGCAGACCCGCCCCCTGCCCAGCCGCCGTCAGCGCCGCCGCCTGCGACGCCCGGCAATCCGCCAGGCGGAGGAGACACGCCGCCTGTGGCGCCTCCGTCGAATCCGCCGTCCACTCCGTCAACGGAACCGCCGGCAACGCCGCCGGGAACGCCAGTTGTGCCGCCAGGAACGCAGCCACCCCCGCCCGATCCATTGACTCCCTCAGTGACGCCTCCGGGTTCGGTCCCGCCAGGTGTGTCTCCGCCTGCCGGTACTCCGCCTGGACCGCTGGAGCCGCCGCTGCCGGGTGGCCCGCCGGTGCCAAACGGAATAACGCCGCCCGGACCCGGTCCAATCCCGCCGCCGGATGTCAATCCGCCTCCGGCTGGGCCCTTTCCAACGCCCGAACCGCCGCCGGTGACACCGATACCCGAGCCGTCCACCTACGTATTGATCGGCTGCGGACTCGTCTGCATGGCTCTGCTCAACAGACGCCGCAACCGCGCCTGACCCAGTTCGCCGCAACCCGCGATTCCGGGGAAACACGAGGAGCTGGTTTCCATTCGAAAGCGGCGGCTGAACGGTCAGGGACGATTCCGGCCCCGGAAGACCTGTTCGGACCAGGCGCGCCGTTTTGGGGAGAATTGACTGGCGGCGGCGGCGAGATAGGGGCGGAACTCGGCGGCCCACCAAGGGCCGAATCCCTGCTGGGCGATGGAATCGAGCGTTGTCGAGTAGTGGTCCAGAATCTGCTCGGTGAACATGCCGGCGGCGCTGGTGGCGGCGACCTTCGTGGACCGTCCGAACCAAACGAACCCTCCAGGCAACCTGGTCAGGGTGGAGAAAGCCAGCAGCGATGACAGGTGGACGACGGAGCGGCGTTCGGCGCTGGCGGTTGTCTTGAGCCGGGCCCAGATTGATTCGATGCGTGCGGCGGGGATCAGTTTCTGGGCCGGCAGGCCGAACCACAACCTTCGGATCGACAGCCATTCACGGCGCAGTTCGGCCACATCGAGCGGCGGGGTATTGATGGCTTCGGCCGTCTTGCCGGCAGCGCCTTCCAATCCGGCCAGCATCTCCTCCATCGAGGTGGGCGAGGCATCGGGGGCGAGCAACCCTTCCTTCTTGAGGCTCTCGCCGATCTCGCGGACGATGTGGGCGCCGGCTCCGCTCAGGTCGGCCAGGGCCGCCAGGACCCAGACGGGCGAGGCGCGGAACGTCAGCACGCCGATCAGTTCGATGCCGTTTCCGGCGGACCTGCGGAGCAGGAAGTCCTCGGCCAGCTTGCCTTCGGCGGGAAAGACGCCTTCCACCTGGCCCACCTGTTCGATGAAGAATCGCAGCAGCGCTTCAACCATCGAACGGTACAGCCGGGTACGCCGGACGGCGGGCGGCAGCGTGGCTTCGCCTATCTCGTGCAACAGACCTCCGGCCAGGCCGGAGGCCGACCGGACAACACGCTCCGGCAGGGAGATCAGGTAGTCACGCCAATCCGACACCGTTCGCCGCACAATGGTATGTTAGCAATTCGGAGCGAAACCACACGAATCGAAGGGTCTTCCACGCAACCGCCGGATCGGCGCTGACGGCCCGGGAGCGCAGGTTGAAACCGGGCTTGATTGGCGCGGGTTGGCATGGGATCGTCGATGATCGCCTACCACGTGAAGCGGACTATCGCCTGGGACGCCGCAAGTGCGAAGATTGTGAATGAAGCAGCCGCTGGGAAGGCTCTGTTGAGACCCTACCGCGCTCCCTACAAACACCCTTACGCATGACGACACCGCACTTGCCCGTGGCCCCGATGACGCTGGACGGCTCCAGCGTCCTGCACCAGATGTTCCGCGTCCGCTGGGAGGCGTGGAAGGGCTGTGACGCCGCCTGCCAGGCCCAGACGGTGCGCGAAGCTTCGGAGTGGCTGGATGAAGCGGCCGCCGCGCCGGCGGGATCGCAGTCGGCCGCGTTCGCCATGTTGGGTCACAAAGGCGACCTGATGCTGGTGCATTTCCGCCCGGACTTCCCCAAACTGCTCGAAGCTCAGGCCGAAGTTCGGCGGCTGCGGCTGTTCGAGTATCTGGAGCCGACGAATTCGTACGTCAGTAACGTCGAGTTGGGACTCTATGAATCCACGCGCAAGATGTATGACGATCTCGGCGCGCGCGGACTGGAACAGGGCACCGAAGCGTGGGCTGAAGCGATCGAAGAGACGCTCGAACGCCAGCGCCGGGCCATGTCGGTAAGGCTCCACCCCGAGATTCCCGCCATGCGCTACCTCTGCTTCTACCCGATGGACAAGAAGCGCGGCGAGCAGCGCAACTGGTATTCCGAGGATTTCGCCGCCCGGCAGAAGATGATGCAGGAACACGGCATGATCGGGCGCAAGTATGCCGGAATCGTGAAGCAGGTGATCTCCGGTTCGATCGGTTTCGACGATTGGGAATGGGGCGTGGACCTGTTCGCGGACAATGCCCTGGCATTCAAGCAACTCGTCTACGAGATGCGCTTCGATGAAGCCAGCGCCGTCTACGGCATGTTCGGACCGTTCTATCTGGCGCTGCGGTTGAAGCCCGAAGGGATCGCCGGATTCATGTCCGGCGAGGTGGCCGACGCGATCGCGTAGAAGTCGCTAACTGAAAAAGGAAGAGGGCCGCTGGCATGACCGGCGGCCCTCGTTGTCTTCGTATTCAGCGGTTACAGGCCGAGCATGACGATGGCCATCAGGACCGACCCGATGGGCAGAAGCAGCAACGCCTTCTTCAACCGTTTCGGGTCGTCGCCGGCGATGCCGCCGATGATCGGCGAACTCACCACCAGCCCAAGCCAGCCCGCCGTGACGGCGATGCCGGTGGCCGTGGCGGCGGTTTCGGCGAAACGCGCGCTGATGACGGCCAGCGTGGTCGGGAACACCGGGGCCATGGCGACACCGCCAAGGAAGACCAGTGCCCAGGCGACGCCCGGTTTGCCGCTCAGCAACATCAGGTATGTGGTGGCGGCCATGAGGACGGCCGACGCGAGCAACACCCGCTCAGGCGCCACGGTGGACAAAACCGGCGAGACCGCGACGCGGCCCAGCAGCAGTCCGAGAGCGAAGCCGAGCGAAAGAATAGTGAGGGCCTTGGACTGAGGCACGCCCTGGGCGATGAGGTGGCGCGCCAGCCAGTTCCATACGCCGACCTCGCAGGCGACATAGAGGAACAGGAACAGGGCCAGCAGCAGCAGCGGTACGCTGCCGAGCAGCGAACCGGCCTGCGCCATGTCGAATGCAACCTTGCCGCTAGGCGCGGGCATCTTTGTGAAGCCGCTGAAGGCGAACGTCAATGATGTGATCGAAACGGCGAAGAGGAGCAGTCTGGACGAGTTGTTCTTGAACAGGTTGGCGGCCACCAGCGGCGTGATCAGTCCGCCGAGGCCGAAGAACAGGTTCAACAGATTGAAGACTCCGGCGGTTTCGAGCGATTCGATCTTGATGAACGGCGGCAACCCGTTGGCGCCCACCACGATCACTCCACCGCCAACGCCCAGCAGCAGCATGAACGAGGCGATGGGCGTGAAGCCATTCGCGCTGCGCAGCCCGAACATCGCAATGGTGACCAGACCGAGCCCAAGCAGCAGCCCGAGTTTCACGCCATAGACGTCAATCATCGGGCCGACGAAGAACGATCCAATCATCAGGCCCACGGCCTGCATCATGGCGATCTTGCCATTCTGCTTCGGCGAGAGTGAGAAGCGTTTCGAAAGGTCGGGCAGGATGGTGCCCAACATGGCGGCGATCATGCCATAGACAAAGATCGCCAGGATTGCGGCGGTGATAAGCATAGCTTCAAGATCCTATCAGAATCAGCGGCCCGTGCGTATGATCTCGTGGAGAACGCGGCCCGACGCGCCGCTGGGAATCTCGACGCCAAGGATGGACGTAAGCGTCGGCGCAAGGTCGTTCACCTGCACGCGGTTGTAGTAACGGCCCGGTTGAATCTGCGGACCCATCAGCATCAGCGGAACGTGGGAGTCGTGATTCCAGGGCGTGCCGTGCGACGTGCCGGAGTTTTCAAAGAGCCAATACGGGTTGGCGACGATGAACAGGTCGGACGCCCGCTGGTAGAAAAACCCGTTCTGGACGCGCCCGCCGGTCAGGTCGGCGTGAGCCATCCCTCGCCGCAACTCTTCGCGCGTGAAGACGCGGGCGATGTAGGGCAGTTGCCGGGCGGCTGCCGCCGCCGTGTTCTGCATGTCTTCGAGCGAGAGTTTCTTGCTGGCGATGAGTTGATGGTTCAGGTACGGCGCTGGACCCGAGAATCCGGCAACCCAGTCGCCCGGGCCGTATCTTTCGATCAGCGCCTTCTGGACCGCATCGCGGACTTCCTTCGCCGGAGCGCGTCCGCCCGGCATCTTGCGCTTTGTCATGTACTCGGGCATCGGCGCCACGCCGTGATCGGCGGTGAAGGCCACCAGCACATTCTTCATGCCGATGGTCTTTTCCAGGTAGTCGAACAGTTCAGCCAGCACCTTGTCCGTCGAAAGCGCCACGTCGTGAATCTCAGGCGAGTGCGGACCCAGGCGGTGGCCGATCGTATCGCATGACGAAAAGCTGATCGCCAACAGATCGGCGGCATCGCGCTGGCCGAGTTTTTCGCCTTCGATGGCCGCCTTGGCCAGCATCACCAGAATGTCGTTGCCGTAGGACGTGCCTGCGACGCCGGTCCAATAGGCCGGGCCGGGAGTCGAGGGCAACATCATGAACGGCGTCCCGCCCGAGGCCGGACCCCAGTTCTGGCCCGCGAATTTGTCCACCGCGCGCGACTTGTTGAAATCGGCCGCCCAGTTCGGCATCTGGTCGAAGTAGTGGGTCGAACTGACAAAGTTGCCCGTGGTCGCGTCCCACCAAAACGCGCCATCCGCCATGCGGCCCACCATCATGATCGCCGCGCGGTCTTTGTAGGAAATGCCGATGACCTTCGACGCCGGCCACTTCTCGCTCAGCTTGATCTCATCGCCGACAGTCGATACCAGCAATCGGTGCGGCGAGGCGCCATCCTTGCCGTACTCGCCGCCCAACCGCTTCGTCGATGGATCGGACACGCTGGTCACCTGCCTGCCCGTCGTCCGGTCGTACCATTCGTTGCCGACGATGCCGCTCGACGAGGGCATCGCGCCGCTTAGGACAATGGAATGACCCACTGCGGTGACCGTTGGCGAGTGCTCGAAATGCGCGTCGGCAAAGACCGCCGAATTGTCCAGCAGGCGCTTCAGACCGCCCGTGTATTCCTTGTGGAAACGATCGAGATAATCGGCGCGAAACTGATCCACCACCAGCAGCAGGACCAGCTTGGGTTCGATTGGCCGGGCGTTTGGGGACTCAGCCGGCGGCGCCGTTTTGACAGCCGCTGCCTTGGGCGGCGCGGACTTCTTCGCCGCCGCGGGCCTGACCTGCGCAACCGCGGTCGCCTGGCCGCAAATCAGAGATGCGGCGGCAAGGACGGCCGCCACGTAGAGTGATCGCATGGTGGTGGGTACTCTCAGTTCTGGATGCGGATGCGGCTACGGCAACACAACCGCGCCGGCGCCCTTGATCTGGTAGATCGTCTTGCCTTCAGTGACGGTCGAGGCATCGAACGTCTTCTTGTTCTCTTCGGCCTCGTGCTTCATCTGGGCGATCAGTTGATCCTTCGTCATTTCGATCTTGGTGAAAGTACCCTCCGCCACGGCCATGCGTCCAATGGCTTCCTGCGGGAAAACGATCTCGCCGTCCTTCACCTTGATGCGGACCTTGGCGTTGGTCTTCGGGTCAACCAGGTTCATCCAGCAACCGGCCTTTTCACAGACTTCCGTGACCTTGCCTTTGACCTGGACAGTCTTGTCCAGGTAATCGGCCGGCTTGGCCGCAAGACTCGCGATGGCGGTCTGCTTCTTCAAAGTCAGCGGCGCGCCGAGTTTTACTTCGCCGGCCAGGAGGAGGGCGGCGGGCAGGATGAGGGAGAGAATCAGTCGCATAACCCTATTATCTGCCGGGCGGCGGCTGGTTTGGCAAATTGGATTAGCGTTGCTTCTGCTCTTTTGTGGCGGCTTCCCTCGCCAGGCGGACCTTTGCGCCCTCCAGTTTCTTCTGGATTTTCGCCACTTCAGCCGCGTCCTGGTCGCTGGGTGCATTGCTGCGCCATTCGCGCACCGCCACTTCCCAATGACTGATGGCGTCCTTCAGGTTGCCCTGGCTCAGATAGACATCGCCCAGGTGGTCGTGGACGGTCGGGTCCTTCGTGCCGCGCTGAAGCGAACGCTTCAGATAGTCCGCCGCCTCTTCCAAACGGTTCAGCCTGTAATAGACCCAGCCCAGGCTGTCGAGGAATGCCCCGTTGGCCGGTTCCTGGTCCACGGCTTTCTGGATCAGTTGCAAGGCCTCCTGCAGGCGCATATTGCGGTCGGCCAGCATGTAGCCGAGATAGTTGAGGGCCGAGGCATTGCCGGGCGAAACCTCAAGCACGCGCCGGAACTCCCTCTCCGCATCGTCGTAGCGCTTCGTCTTTTCGTACATGGCGCCGCGCAGGAAGAGAACCGGTTCCTTGTCGTCATTCGACTCCGAGAGTTTCTCGGCTTCATCGAGACTGCCGGCCATCGCGGCATAGTTCTTCGCCTTGTCGTAGGCCTGGGACAGCGCCAGATGGACGGCACGATCGTTCTTGCCGTCGAACAGCGACTTCAGAATCGACTCGGCCTCCGAGTGTTTCCCAATGTCGCTCAGCACCGTGGCCGAGACGCTCTTCACGATGCGGTCGTTCGGGAACTTCGCCAGGGCCGCCTGCGCCTCTTTCCCGGCCGCGGCAAAGTCCTTGGCGGCGCGATAGGTGTCTATGATCTGGGCGGCGGCGTTCGGAGCGGCATTCGAATCCAACTGCGCCATGCGCTGGAAAGTGGCGACAGCCTCCAGGGGCTGTTCGGAAACCCGGTAGAGAAGTCCCAGGCGTTCAAGCAGGATCAGCGCATTGCCGCGCTCGGCCAGGGAACTCGACCGGATCGTGGTTTCGGTCAATTCCTTCAGCAGCGAGATCGCTTCCGCCATCTTGCCCTCGGCTTCGAACAACCCAACCTCGTTGAATCGGATCTCGATGTTGTTGGGGTCGAGCTCACGGGCCTTCCGGGCGTAAGTGCGCGCCTTGTCGAAATCCCGGTTCTGGCGGTGGATCTGGCTCAGTCTCAAGTTGGCCAGCAGGTCGTTCGGCTCCTCTTTAACGATCTCCTCAAACACGGCAAGCGCTTTGTCCATATCCTCGGCGACATAGAGAGCCTGGGCATAGGCGCGCTTCAGGTCGGTGTTCTCGCGGTTCAACTCAAGAGCCTGGCCATAGGTGGCGGCAGCCATCTTGTAATCCCGCATCTGCTCGTAGGAACTGGCCAGGGCGGTCAGCGTCCGCAGGTTCGGATTCTTCTGGGCCGCCTTCTTCAGCATCTGGCTGGCCAGATCGTTGTTCCCCATGTCGCTGTAGACCAGGGCCAGTCCGGTCAGGGCCTCTTCGTTTTCGGGCTCCACTTCGAGCGCCTTTTTGTAGGCGGATTCGGCCGCCGATGTGTTGAGCGCGAATTTCTCGAGTCTCCCCAAAGTGACCAGGTTGTCGACGTCCCTGGGCGCCTTCCCGGCGATGATGCGGTACTGCTCAAGGGCGGAGTTCAACATCTCCTGGTTCGGGCGGCCCTGCTGGCCGTCCCGGATCCGGGCGGTGTAGAAGCGGGCCAGGATCCGGCGTGAGTTCAGATCGTTGGGATTCTTCTTGACCAGTTCCTCGAACTCCGATGTCGCGCTGCGCAGACGGCCGGTCTGCAAGTACATGTCGGCCAGTTCGGAGGCGAGGAAGGCGGCGTCCGGATCGGCCGCCAGGGCCAATTTATAGTTCTCTATCGCCTTGGTGATGTACTCGCCGCGGCCGCCGTATTGCGCGGCCAGCTCCGCATACAGGTGGGCCAGAGCGGCGTGATAGTAGGCTTGCGCCCTGGCCGGTTGCGGCACCGGCGCCGGATCCTGGGCCTTAACCGTCTGCGCATACGACGGCGCCAAGCTGATCGCCGCCAGTGCCGCCAACGCGGCTGTCAACTGCAAAGGCCTCATTGTTTTCATCACCTGGGCTCTTCCCTCTCTCGCCGGCGGCGCACCAATACACGCCCGCCACACTATTCCCTCAATATATCTGATGCGGCATCCAGGCATTTGGGTTGCACCCGCTACACTGGTTTCGTGCAGATTTCGGATGCCCGCCCACTGATCGTCATCGCGGGGCCCACGGCGTCGGGCAAATCGCATCTGGCCATCCGGCTGGCGCTCGCCATCGGAGGGGAGATCGTCAACTGCGACTCCATCCAACTCTACCGCGGATTCGACGTTGGAGCCGCAAAACCCTCGGCCGCGGAGTTGTCCGCCGTTCCCCATCATCTGATCGGCGTCCTCGACCCGAACGAGGAGTCCAACGCCGGTCAGTGGGCCCGCCTCGCAGCCGGTGTGATCGATGGGATCAGCGCCCGGGGCGCGGTCCCAATCGTGGCGGGGGGGACGGGATTCTACCTCCGGGCTCTGCTGGGCGGACTCGCTCCCGGACCCGAACGGAATCCCGAACTCCGGGTGCGCCTGGCAATGCGGGAGGAGCGCAATGCCGGCTTCCTTCACCGCCTGCTGCGCCGTCTCGACCCGGTCACTGCCGCCCGCATCCACCCCAACGATCTAAACAAACTGACCCGCGCCGTGGAGATCTGCCTCGCCACCGGCCAACCCGCGTCTGCCATCTTCGCCGCCGGCCGCGGCGGACTTCAAGGGTACCGGACCCTCAAACTCGTCCTGGCCCCCCCCAGAGACGCCCTTCATCAGGCCATCGCCGCGCGAACTTCGTCGATGTGGGAACTCGGCCTCGACAGGGAGGTGGCCCACCTGCTCGACAGAGGCGTGCCCCCATCGGCTAAGCCTTTCGAATCTGTGGGATACAAGGAGGCCTTGGCCTTTCTCCAGGGCCGCATGAGCCGCAGTGAAGCGATCGAGCGGACCATGATCGCGACACGCCAGTATGCCAAGCGCCAGTTGACCTGGTTTCGCCGCGAGCCGGATGTCACCTGGCTGTCCGGTTTCGGCCACGATCCGTCAGTCGCAGGGCAAGCCACATCCCTTGCCGTTGCCTTCCTCGCCAAGTTTACATTCATGAAGGTTTATTGAGGGGAACAACCGCGCCCCGCGTCCGTCTTAGTATTCGACGGCACGCTCACCGCAAATTGCCGCGTCTGCGCAGGCGTAAATAGTAACCCCGCCCGCCATTGATGTTAGTTATTTGCGATAAGCCAAAGTAATGTGCGTATGATATTGACAGGAGTGTCCACGATGACCAGATCCATGAAATTATTCGCCCTTTTGATTCTCGCGCTCGCGATCGCCAGCGCCGCCACCCACACGGTGACTTTGTTCCAGCCTTCCGTGGTGAGCGGAACCGAACTGAAGCCCGGTGACTACAAGCTCACGCTCGAGAACGGTAAAGCGACCATCAAGCAAGGTAAGAATGTAGTTGAAGCCACTGTGAAGGTTGAGACTGGCGACGCCAAGTTCGGCTCCACGTCGGTGCGTTACACCACCGAGGCCGGCAAGTATAAGGTGCGCGAGATCCGCCTGGGCGGAACCAACACCACGTTGGTCTTCAACTAAATCAAAGGAACCTATCGACCGGCTCCTCTTATAAAGGATGCCGGGTGGCTCTGCTATACTCACCCCATGGCAAGGCTGCCCGGCATCCTTTTTCTCTTTATATATCTTGCCCAGGCGCTTGGTGCAGAAACTGTCCTTATAGTTCCGTTTTACAATTTAAGTAATTCTAAAAACATCAGCTGGATCGGCGAGAGCCTGGCGGAGTCGTTGGGTGAGGCGTTGGCGGCCCAGGGCATCGTTCGGGTGGCGCCGGATGAGCGCCGTGCCACCATGGCCGCGATGGGCATCCGGCCGGCTGCGCGTCTGACTCAGGCGACTGTGTTGGAGGTCGCCATCAACGTGGACGCCGGGGTTGCCGTTCAGGGGGAATTCACCCTGTTGGGACTCGAAGGGGATCAGCGGCCGGTGCGGATCACTGGTTCTGTCGTCGACATCCGGCAGATGCGCCGTATCGCGCAACTCGAAGAGACCGGCCCCCTGGACGATCTTTCGCGGATTCAATCCCGGCTCGCCTGGAAGTTGATCCGCGCCCTTCGCCCCGGCTACGCGGTCCCGGTGGACACCTATCTTCAGACGCATCCCCCGGTTCGTTTGGACGCGATGGAGAACTACATCCGCGGGTTGCTGGCTTCCAACCCTGAACAACAACTGCGGTTTTTTTCAACAGCGGCGCGGCTCGCCCCATCGTATTCCGAACCGGGTTTGCGGCTTGGCCTATACCAGTTCGAGAGGAAGGACTACCGTGCCGCCGCCAACTGGCTGGCCAAGGTCGGCGCCGGCGCTTCCCGTTATCGCGAGGCGTCGTTCTACCTCGCGCTGTGCCAGTACCACCTCGGCGAATTCGAGCAGGCCCGCGCCAGACTCGCGCAATTGGCAGAAGAAGTGCCATTGAATGAGATACTTAACAATCTTGGCGTGGTCCAGGCCAGGTTGGGTCAGGAGGCGGCGCTAAGTTCGTTTGGTCGAGCGATCGAGGCCGACCCGGCCGATCCGGCGGCCCGTTTCAATGCCGGCTACTACCTTTGGCGGAAGGGTCGATTCGAGGAAGCCAGGATCCGGTTCGCCGAGACTCTGGAGCGTTCGCCGGAGGATGAAGCCGCCGAGATGATGATCGAGCGGTGCGAAGACAAGAAGGGGCCGCAGGCGGGCGATCCGCGGACGGAGCGCCAGGAGCGGCTCAAAACCCGCTATGACGAGTCCGGCTGGCTGATGCTGAAACAGATGTTCGCCCCCAAGCCCGAAGCGCCCTGACCTGAGGCCCATTGATATGTCATTGCGCCAAGTTCGATAGAATCAAGTTGTAGTGCAGATCCTTCGTTCGAGGGCCGGCCTCGCCGCCTTAGCCGTCCTCCTCATCCCAGCCGCCAACAGCCAGACCGCGAGTCCGGCCAAGCCTGCCGTGCGGGCCAACGGGGACGCGTCTGCGTCCGAACGCGTGCCAGTCGCGGCGCCGAAACCAGCCGAACGCCCAAGGATGAGCGCCGCCGCGCAGAGGAATGAAAACGTCATCGTTTACATGATCGATACCAATGCGATCAAGGAAGCGAACATCCGCGTGGGGACCACGACAACCTCGATCGCCGAGCCGCGGGTCGAGTCTCAGTATTTCGCTTCGGAACACGGCATTGCGCCGAGCGACGTACCGGGGTTGCGTTCCCAGCCGGCTCCCTCGTCGGTGCATGGCGAAGGGACATACTGGCACCAGAGCAGCATCTTCAACGCGCGGACCTTCTTTCAGGCCGGCTCCGTCAAGCCGTCGCATAGGAACCTGATGGGCGGAAGACTCACCGGGCCGCTGCCCGGCATCTCCGGCTTCTGGACGGCGACCTACAACCAGCGCGATATCCGCGGCATGGTGAACGGCAACGTCCTGGTGCCGCTGGCCAACGAGCGCCAGCCCGTGACCACCGACCCCGCGACCCGCCTTATCATCCAAGGATTCCTCGACGCGTTTCCAAATGAACTCCCCAACCGCCCGGATTTCGACATCCGCGCGCTGAATACAAATGCCCCCCAGCGCATCAACAGCCTCGCCGGGACAGGCCGGGTGGACCTGCTGCTCCCCCGCAGCCGGCGTCTGATGGCCAGCTACTCGGTCGACCGTCAGCGCATCCGCCCCTTCAAATTCGTCGCAGGCCAGAACCCCGACACCGACATCCACACCACCCGCGGCAATCTCACCTGGACGCGGGAAATCTCTCCCGGCGCCAACGTGGCCATCCACGCTGCTTACCAACGGGCCGTTTCGCTATTGGTTCCCGAACCGAACGCCGTCGGTCCGCGGGTCCGGTTTGGCCACCAGTTTGAAGAGCTTGGACCCGATTCGATGTTCCCCATCGACCGCACGGGCAACGGCTTCCGCTATGGAGCGGCTCTCTCACATCGACTCGCCGGTGGCCGGCACACGCTGACCTGGGGCGGCGATCTGGCCCGGAACAGGCAGGCCGGCGTCGAATCCAACAACAGCCGCGGTCACCTTCAGTTCACCAGCAATTTCGGCCGCACCGCCATTGAGAATCTCCTGCTCGGCACGCCTACCATCTATGAGATCGCGCTCGGTGACCTGGACCGGCAATTCGCGAACTTCACGCTGAACGGCTATCTCGCTGACCGCTGGCAGGTCCACCAGCGCCTCCAGGTCTACATCGGCGTGCGCTACATGGCCGACTCCCGGCCGGTGGAGTCGCACGGCATCGACAGGATTCCCTACCCCGGCGACTACAACAACTTCTCGCCGCGGTTATCGCTTGCCTGGCAGGCCGGGAAGGGTTGGGTGGCGCGCACGATGTACACCACCTCATTCATGCAGATCCCGCCGGTCACCTATCAGCAGGTCCGAAACAACCCTCCCCGCGTTCAGTATGTGATTGTGCAGGATCCGGTCCTGACCGACCTGCTTAAGGGCGTCTCGACCACTGGCGGCCGGTACGCGCCCACATGGATCTCGCCCGATCTCGTTGCGCCGTATTCGCACCAGTACAATCTGTCGATCGAGAAACGATTCGGATGGGGCGGCCTGATGCGGACTTCCTATATCGGTTCCAGGACGATCAAGTTGTTGAATTCAATCATCCAGAACCGGGCTGAGCCGGTTCCCGGCGTTCCTTTGACCACGGCGACGGTCAATCTGCGCCGGCCCGATCCCCGCTACTACGAAACCTACACGATCTTGAACGGCGGCAACGCCTACTTCGACGCCGGCCAGGTGGCGCTGGACCTGCCGTCCAAGAAGGGCTTCACGGGCCAGTTCTCGTATGCCTTTTCGAAGGCGCTGGATGAAGGGCCGGATTTCTCCGCAACGGCCGCCAACCAGGATCTGGTGAGGGGTCGCAGCCAGTGGCAGTATGAATCC
The DNA here is from genome assembly GCA_947084845.1 of uncultured Bryobacteraceae bacterium. Taxonomy (GTDB): domain Bacteria; phylum Acidobacteriota; class Terriglobia; order Bryobacterales; family Bryobacteraceae; genus PNKE01. The sequence continues at coordinate 24,811 of CAMTUE010000042.1, forward strand.
TTCAAGGACCGCAAGGGTTATTCGAACTTCGATTCGCCCCACGCCTTCACCGCCAGCTACACCTATCAGGTCCCGACCGTTCGCACCGAAACGTCGTGGATTCGTTTGGTTCTCGGTGGCTGGACCCTCTCGGGCGTCCACCTTTGGAAGAAAGGGACGCCGACGACCCTGTACGTCGGCAGCGACGGTCCAGGGTTCGGCAACGTGGACGGCGGCCCGTCAGACCGGCCAAACCTTTTGGATCCATCGATTTTGGGGGCCACGATCTCGCATCCGGACAAAGCGCCGAAGATCCTCAGCCGCGACCGTTTCGCCTACATCATGCCGGGCGAGAACCGCGGCAGCGTAGGGCGGGGAGCTTTTCGCCGGGCAAGGATCTGGAACTGGAACGGCTCGGCGGTCAGGCAGATCCGCTTGCCACACGAGTTGGTCGCCCAGATCAGGGGCGAAGTATATAACCTGTCGAACACGCCCCAGTTCGACGAGCCGCAGAGGAACCTGTCGTCGCCGTCGTTCGGCAAGATCACGAACACGCTGAATGACGGGAGGGTTTTCCAACTGGGATTTCGCTTACTCTTTTAGATGATGGAGAGTGAACCATCTTGCCGGAAGCCTACGGCCTGACAGATCGCGGACTGGTGAGACCGGCGAATCAGGATGCATTCCTGGTCGACGGGCAACTGGGACTGTATCTTGTCGCCGACGGCATGGGCGGCGCCAAGGCAGGCGAAAAGGCCTCGGCTCTGGCGCTTGAGACCGTGGTTGAGCACTTCCGGAGAACCACCGGCGAGGCCACCCTGGAGGAGGCCTACAAGGCGGCGCACGCCGCGGTGAAGCAGCGGGCGGCGGCCGATTTCGGCTGCGCCGGCATGGGCACGACCCTGGTGGGCGTTCACATTGGGCCGGATGGCGTGGAACTCGCCAGCTCAGGCGACAGCCGCGCCTACTTGTGGTCCGCCGGCAAACTGGAACTGCTCACCAGGGACCACAGTTGGGTGGAAGAGGTGGGAAGGCGGATTGGGCTCTGCGAGGACGTGCTGAAGAGACACCCGTTCCGGCATGTCATCACGATGGCGATCGGCGTGGACAGCGAGTTGGAGGTCCGGCTGCGGAGGCTGGAGCCGGGTCCGGGATCGCGGTTGCTGCTTTGCAGCGACGGCCTGCACGGCTATGTCGCCGAGGAAACGATAGGTGAAGTTCTACGATCCGGGAGAAGTTTGGAGTCCTGCGCGCACCAATTGATTGAAGCCTCAAAACAGGCCGGCGCGCCGGACAACGTCACAGTTGTGCTGATCGGATTCTAACGTCCAGCAGCGCCGCCGCCAAACCAAGGGGGCGGATGGCGTGCAGGATGAAATCACTAATCTACATATTGGTTGCGGCCGGTTGCGTGAGTCAGGCGAATGCCGGCCCGGGTTTGACCGTCCTGGTCAAACGCGGCGAGGGCATGGCGGCGCGGGCGGGCGATGTGTCGTCCAGACCAATCGAAGTCCTGGTGACAGACGATTCCGGGAAGCCGGCAGGGGGCGCGACGGTGACATTCTCGTTGCCGAAAGAGGGCGTGAGTGGACGATTCTCCAGCGGGTTGCTGTCGGAGAGCGTACTGACGGCGGCTGACGGGGTCGCGTCGGTGGCGGGCATCGCCTGGAACGACACGGTGGGCGAGTGCCTGATGCAGATCAAGGCCTCGCGTCGCGGGGAAGTTGGAGCAGCCGTCCTGGTTGTCAGTGTGAAGCCAGGAAACGGAGAGACCCGGACGATCACCGGCAGGTCTGGAAAGGCGAAGTGGCTGATTGTGGCAATGGCAGCCGGTGGCGCCATGGCCGGACTCGCGCTGGCAGGCAAGAAAGGCAGCACTTCGCCGGTCGGCGCCGTTCAGGCCCCAGCCTCGGTGGCGCCATCACTGGGCGCGCCGATCATTTCAATCGGGAAACCATAGCATGAGCAGAATCCTTCTCACATGGGTTATCGCAGCCGCCTGCGCGGCAGGGCAGGGCGGAATTGAACCGCCTGTCACCGGCCAGGTCAGGGACGCCGAAGGCCGCCTGGTTCGAATTCTCGGAGCGCCAGGCGCATGGCAGACCGAAGAGGCCCCGGAGGGAGCCGAGTGGCTGCAACCGGGATGGCGGGCGGAAAGCGACGGAATCGATGTGACGCTGGTGCGGGAATCGAACGGCGAACGATACATCCTGCCGCGGGTGGCGTCGAATCTGCAACTCACCGTCTTCGTGCCGCCGGACCAGGAGACTGTCGTTAGTAGTGCCTACGCGTTTCCGCTCACGGCCACGGGCGACTCGGCCGAGGTTCGTCTGCGGGTCCGCAACACGGGGACGGCTGCCGTCGAAGTGAATCGCGTCTTTATCGCGCCGGGCGGACCGTTCAAGGTAAGCAACGCCTTTCCCATCCCTCGGACGCTGGGGCCGGGCGGATTCGGCGAAGTCAGGGTGAGTTTTTCGCCCACTACCGGCGGGTCGTTCAGCAGCGAACTGCGGATCAACGACACGACATGGGCATTGACGGGAACATCGACGGTTCAGGCGGAGTTGGAGGCATACGACGGCAAGGCCTGGATCGCGGCGCCGGCTGGCGGGACAGTCGATTTCGGCCGGATCGCGGCTGGTCGGGAGGTAGACAAGTGGTTTCGTCTGACCCTGCCGCCAGCGGCCCAGCCGCAGGTTTCCGGCTCCGGATTCACCCTGGCATGGTTCGGCGAAGGGTTCAAAATCACCTGCCGGCCGCCTGCCCCCGGCCAGTACGCCGGGAACTTGTCAGTTGAATCCAGAAACTGGACGCTGAAGGCCGCCGGCGAACAGGAGATTCCGCCCAGGCCGTCGTTGCTGCCGGCTGTATCCAGTGTCGAAAACGGCGTGCAGCACAGAGTCTCCGTCGTGCTCGACTCGCCGGCGAGTGCGGCCCTGACCGGGACGCTGCGTATGGAATTCGAACCGGAGAACTCGACGCTGGGCGACGACGCCTCGACGGCGTTTGTGCCGTCTCTGTCGCGGTCGATCGGCTTCACGGTGAAGCAGGGCGAATCGCAGGCGGCGTTCGTTGATGGCAGGGAAGCGGTGGTGCAGACAGGCTCCACGGCGGGCTGGATCGTCCTGAAGATCCTGCTTGGGCCGCACCAGATCGAGCAACGCATCCGGGTCGCGCCGGCGAGCGTGCGGTTCGACTCATCGACGGCGGCACGGTCGCCGAACGTGGCCGAGATTGTGCTGAAAGGCCTGGACAACACGCGCACGGCCAAACGAATCGCCTTCCGCTTTTACCGCATGGGCGGGGCGGTTGCCGGCGAGTTTGACATTGACGTCGAAAAGGCGTTCCGGGACTACTATTCGGCGAATGCCAAATCCGGGGGCGTGTTCCAGTTGCGCGCGCAGTTCCCCATTTCGGGCGACTCGGCGCTGCTTGAGGGTGTCGATGTGACGTTGACGAATCAAACTGGAGTGAGCGAGTCCGGGCGGCTGCGGTTCTGAAGCAGGGCGGAGAGAACCGAAGCGGCTACACTGGGTTCGTGAAGCCGGTTGCACTGACGATTGCGGGTTCTGATCCCAGCGGCGGCGCGGGGATTCAGGCCGATTTGAAGACGTTTCACCAGTTTGGGGTATATGGCGAGGCGGCGATCACGCTGATTACCGTGCAGAACACGCGAAGCGTGGACCGCGTGGAGTTTCTCGACCCGGACCTGGTCGGGCAGCAGATCTCCGCGGTCGTGAACGACATCGCCCCGCTGGCGGCGAAGTCGGGCGCTCTCGGCAACGCCGGCATCGTTCGAGCGGTGGCGGCACTGGCCAGGGGGTTCAGTTTTCCGCTGGTCGTGGACCCGGTCATGATCAGTAAGCATGGCGCGCCGCTGATGGAGGCGGGGGCACGTCAGGCGGTGCTGGATGAACTGCTGCCGCTGGCGTCGCTGGTGACGCCAAACCTGCCGGAAGCAGCGGCACTCTCTGGCTTTGACGTGACAGGACCCGGGGGGATGAAGGACGCGGCGAAGGCGATTTTCGACCTGACGGGCGCAAGCGTTCTGGTCAAGGGCGGACACCTGGATGGAGATGCGCTAGACATCCTGTATCACGAAGGTAAGTATTGCGAGTTCCGGTCGGAGCGGTTCGCCACGCCGCATACGCACGGGACCGGATGTACCTACTCGGCGGCCATCACGGCCTGTCTCGCTTTGGGCCTGACGTTGCCCGATGCGGTCGCCCGGGCGAAACGGTTCATTGCCAGGGCGATCCGGTCGAACCCCGGATTGGGCGGTGGTTGCGGCCCGGTGAACCACCACGCCGATGTCGTGTAGAGTGGGGGTGTCAGGCGCGAACGAAGGTGCTGGGGCCCAAGGTTCCGCAGCCTGTCTGTGGCTTGACTTAGCGTGAACCCTTGACTTAAGGTACAAGTTTCACCAGGCGCCGCGCCGTACAGGTAGGGAAGATGTCCGCCGACGAAAAAAGTCCGCATCTCGTGGCTGATCTCGAACTTGAGTCGAGTCTCGACAGCGTCGATGCGGCGGAAAATCACGTGATCGCGGCGGCCCAGCAGGCGGGCCTCTCCGAAGAGGAGATCTTCCGCTTTGGCTATGCGGTACGTGAGGCGATGGTGAATGCCGTCGTCCACGGCAATCGTTACAACTCGAACAAGATGGTTCTCTTCCGGATGCTCACCGGACCTGACTATGTCGAAGTCGTGATCCGCGACTTTGGCGACGGCTTCAATGCGAGCAGTATCGCGGACCCGTTGGCCGAGGAGAATCTCCTGAGTCAGTCCGGGAGAGGGCTGGCGCTCATCCGCGCCTTCGTCGACGAACTCGAAGTGGCTCCGGCCGAGGGCGACGGCACGGTGGCAATTCTGCGAAAGTACGTGACGGCGGGAACCAATACCCCGCCAGAGGTTTCTGATTAGTGAAGGAGGTTTTCAATAAATGAGTGTAGAACTGACAAACCGGCAGGTTGGTGATGTTATCGTGATCGACGCCAAGGGGCGCATCACGCTTGGGGAAGGCTCTTCGGACTTCCGCGACTCGATCAAGGACCTTGTCGCGAAGGGTCAAAAGAACGTCCTGGTCAACCTGGCCAACATCACCTACATCGACAGCTCCGGTATCGGCGAGATGGTTTCGGGCTATACGACGGTCGCGAACGCAGGCGGCAAGCTGAAGCTGCTATCTCTGACGAAGCGGATCCAGGATCTGCTCCAGATCACGAAGCTATACACGGTGTTCGAGGTTTACGACGACGAGGCTGCCGGGCTGGCCAGCTTCCAGAAGTAGTCAGGTGCCGCCTGGGGGTCTGCCGACAGTCCTCGTGGCCGAGGACTTCGCGCTGCTACGGGACGGCATTGTGAGCATTTGCGAGGCTTCGGGGCGGTTCCGAGTGCCGGCCGCGGTGGCCGACGGAGAAGCCGCGCTCGATGCCATCCGCCGGCTGAAGCCTCAACTCGCCATATTGGGGTTCTCGTTGACGCGGCTCTTCGCGATCGAAGCCGTGCGGACGGCGCGCGAGGAAGGCATCGCTACGCGGATCGTCATCATGTCGCCGCGGACGGACCGCAAGACCGTCATCGAGGTGTTGCGAGCGGGCGCGCAGGGGTACTTTGTCAGCAATTCCGGCGGCAAGGCGCTGCTCGATTGCCTGGACCGGGTCGCAGAGGGCGGAGTGTATGTCTCGCCCGAGGTCGATGTCCAGGCCCTGTTCGCGGAGAAAGGCCGAGGCGGACCGGCCGACCCCATCGAATCGTTGAGTGCTCGCGAGTATCAGGTATTCAGCCTGCTCATCGAGGGTGTCCGGGCAAAGGAGATCGCGGCCCGGTTGAACCTGAGCACGAAGACGGTTGATACGTACCGTGCCAGCCTGATGAGGAAGTTGGACATCTTCGATGTGGCCGGGCTGGTCAAGTTCGCCTTGCTGCGCCAGATCATCACCCATTGAGCGCCTCTCCGGCCCCGGAGGAGTGCGCCCCTCGTGCTAAACTCAGAGGTTTGGAGTGATCTGTGGACCGTACTACCCGTCATGATTTGAAGTCCGACAAATTCGTCCTGGAAGTTGCGCATATCATCGAGTTCCTGGACAAGCACCGCAGCCAGTCCATCCGCTACGGAGCGCTTGCCCTTGCGCTGGTGATTGCAGGCGCGGGGCTCTCCTATTTCATGAAGGTCCGGAAGGAAACCCGTATCGCCGAACTCTCCGCCGCGATGCTGGTCTACAACGCGGGCGTGGGGCCGCAAGAGGCCAGCCGGTCGAACAAGTATCAGACCGAAGAGGAGCGCCAGCAGGCACTCAAGAAGGAATTGACCGGCTTTGTCGCCAAGCGCTCCGGCAGCGAGGAGGCAGGCGTTGCCAGTTACCTGCTCGGCGCCAACGCAGCCGACCAGGGCAATATCCCCGAGGCCCGCCGGTATCTCGATGCGGCCATCAAGGACAGCGGCAAGGACTACGGGTCGCTCGCCAAACTCGCCCTGGCCGGAATAGACGCCGCCGAGGGCAAGACAGCGGAAGCCGAGAAACTGTTGCGGGAACTCATCGCCAACCCCACCGTTCTGGTTGGGAAGGAGCAGGCCACCATCACCCTGGCTACGATTCTCGCGCCCACGAAACCTGATGAAGCCCGAAAGCTTCTCGAACCTCTGCGCACCGAGTCAGGCGCTGCCAGCCGTGCGGCACTTACCATGCTGGCTGAACTCAACAAAGGCAAGTGAGCCTTGTAGCTCTCCGTTTTCCGATTGACCGGCTCGCCGGGCGCCGCTATCCCGAAGAGCCCCACCCCTACCGCAGCGAGTTCCAGAGAGACCGGGATCGAATTGTCCATGCCCGCGCGTTCCGCCGGCTCGAAGACAAGACACAGGTCTTTGGCGAAGGCTTCTCGGATCACTTCCGCAACCGCCTGACCCACACGATTGAGGTGGCGCAGATCGCCCGCACCGTGGCATCGGCTCTGTCCCTGGATGAGGACTTCACCGAGGCTCTCGCACTGGCTCACGACATAGGGCACCCTCCGTTCGCCCACGCCGGCGAAGAGGCGCTGAATCGTACGATGGCGCGCTTCGGCGACAGGTTCGACCACAACCTGCACGCGCTCCGCATCGTCGAGGATTTCGAGCGGCGGTACGCGCGGTTTCCGGGTTTGAACCTCACGTTCGAGGTCCGTGAGGGCATGTTGAAGCACTCGCGGGACTTCGAGCAGGGAGAACGGCCGGAGTTTGACGAGTATCTGCCAGGGCTGAAGCCACCGCTCGAAGCGCAGATTATCGATCTGGCCGATGAGGTCGCATACAACACGGCCGATCTGGATGACGGTTTTTCGGCCGGGCTCTTTTCACTCGATGAGATCGCCGGACAGATCTCGGAGTACGGCGCGCTACTCGGCAGGGTGCGCAGCCGCTACCCCGGCGCTCCTGACGGCATCCTCTTTCAGGAGACGCTTAGAAAACTGATTAATCTGCTCGTGTCCGGGCTCATCGAGGGCACAATTGACGCCGTCGCCCGCAGCCGGTGCCGCGATTTGGGGGACGTGCGGCGCACGCAACGCCGGCTGGTCGAAATGTTGCCGGGGCCGGCATCGGCAAATCGCGAGTTGAAGAGGTTTCTGTTCGAGCGTGTCTACTCGATTGAGCCGCTTCAGTTGGAGAGGCGTCGCGCGATGGAAGAGATCTGCCGGTTGTTCGACCACTACATCGAGCATCCTGAAGGACTGCCGGAGAGCCATCAGTGCCGTGCCGGTGAACTGGCGCTGGAACGTGTCGTCTGCGACTATATCGCCGGAATGACGGATGGCTTCTTCCGCCGTACTTACGCGAAGATCTTCGGCTGGACCGGCTAGCGGCGATTCCGGCAATCGACGTTCAGTTACAATGCAAAGATCCGAGGACGGCCCGGAAGGCAGGGATTTCTCCACTGCCGGATTGGCCGGACTCATCTGGGATCATCCACACAAGAGGGGTAAATGCGAACGCTCACTGTCTTCTTTCTCGCCGCCATGGCCGGCCTTGCGGCCGATGGCGCCGCTCAACGCGTCGATGCTCATGCCGAGCGGTTCGGGCGCATCTCCCGGCAGATCTGGGAGAACCCGGAACTGGGATTCGCCGAGGGGAAGAGTGCGGCGCTGCTGGCGTCGGAACTGCGTGCATCGGGTTTCCGCGTCACCGAAGGCGTTGCCGGCCTGCCGACCGCGTTCGTCGCGGAATGGGGAGCAGGCAAGCCCGTCATCGCGATCCTCGGCGAATACGACGCGTTGCCCGGCCTTTCGCAGAACGATGTGCCTGATCGTTCGCCGCGGGTCGCCGATGCGCCCGGACATGGATGCGGACACAATCTGTTTGGCGCCGCGTCGGCCCTGGCGGCAGTGGCGGTGAAGGAAGAGATGCAGGCGAAGGGATTGAAAGGAACCGTCCGTTTTTACGGCACGCCGGCCGAAGAGGGCGGCGGCGGCAAGATTTTCATGATTCGTGCGGGGCTGTTCCGTGACGTTGACATGGTGTTCGCCTGGCATCCGGCGGATTTCAACGCGGCCGACAACAACTCCTGGCTGGCGAACATCTCCGCGCGCATCACATTCACCGGCCGTCCAGCCCATGCAGCCGCCGCGCCGGACGCCGGACGGTCAGCGCTGGACGCCGTGGAACTTACGCTGCATGCCGTGAACATGCTGCGCGAGCACGTTCCCCAGGAGACCCGCATCCATTACATCGTCACCAAGGGCGGCGCGGCCGCCAACATCGTCCCCGACCTCGCCGAGATCAGCATCATCGCCCGTCATCCTGACCTGAAAACGGTCGAGTCGATCTGGGAACGCGTGAAGAAATGCGCCCAGGCTGGAGCTCTTGCGACAGAGACGGAGGTAGCCATCCGGATCACGTCCAGCTACGCCAACCTCGTCCCCGTACCCGCGCTGGTCTCGCTGATGGACCGCGGATTGAAGGCGGCCGGGGGCGTGACCTACGACGAAGCCGAACGCGCCTTCGCCGCCCGTCTTCAGAAGACCCTGGATCAGCCGCGGCCAGTCGAAGAGGCGGCGAAAATATTGCCGCCGCGCACGGCGCTTCTGTCCGGCTCGACCGATGTCGGCGATGTCAGTTGGACCGTCCCGACGGCGCACATGTATGCCGCGACATTCTTCCCCGGCGTGCCCCTGCACACCTGGCAGTCCACGGCCTGCGCCGGGACGAGCGCCGGGCGCAAGGGTATGGTGGTGGCAGCGAAGGCGATCGCCTTGTCTGCCGTCGAAGCTATGGGGAATGAACGGCTTCGCATAGACGTCCGTCAGGAATTCGACGGAATCATGCAGGGCCGGACTTACCGGTCGCTGCTGCCGGTTGATGCCAGGCCGGAGGGGCGCTAACGGCCGGCCAGGTTGCGGGATTCGCGGCCGAATTGCCTTTTATCCTGGCGGCAACGGGATTATATTGGTGGCGGACAGTAGTAATCGGTCCACGCTCTTTGTGCTTTCCGGCCAGGCGGTTGACGGTCCGGAACGAGGGACGCTTCGCCTGGCTGGCAGTGTGGTGACTTAGCCGCCCGTCCAGGAGATGTTCCATGCCCTCGCAGCGTTCCTATCTCAGAGTTCCCACGACCCGCCTCTTCATCGGACTCCTCGTTGCGCTCGTCCCTTTTTGCATCCTCGGCCTCTACACGATCCAAAAAGCCGAAACGGCCATGGAGGCCACCATCGGGACCCACTTCCAGACGATCGCCGCCACCGCCGCCAGCGAGGTCGAAGCATTCATTAGCGACCGCGTCGTCTCGGTCGGCACTTTTGCGGCCAACTCGGTGATCGTCGATGCCGCCCTGAACGCCAACCGCGCCCATCAGGGATGGAGCGAGGCGGCGTGGAAGGCCCATATTCTCGCCCGCGAGCAGAACTGGAACAGCCCGGCGATAGAACCGGTCATCCGGGAGATGCTCAGCACACCCGCCTCCCGTGCGCTGCTTCGCTATCGAGAGATCGACCGCCGCTTCCTGCGCCTGACTCTGACTGACTCCCACGGAGTCGTGATCGCCGCCACCCACAAGACCCTGGATTACTTCCAGGGCGACGAGGACTACTGGAACAGCATCTTCGCCAACGGACGCGGCGCCATCCACTTCACCGATGTGCTCTACGACGACGTCACCAAGTCCAACTACATCGGCCTCGGCGTGCCGATCATGGACCCGGAGACCAACACATTCATCGGCGCCCTGGACGCCCTGATCGAGGTATCGTCCATCTTCCCGATCCTGCGCCGCATTGAACAAGGGCCAAGCATGCGCGCCCTGCTGGTCAAGCCTGACGGCACCATCATCTCAGGCCCGAACATCAATCTCTCCGCTAATCTTAAGTCGGAGGAGTTCGCCGAGGTCAAGGACGCCCTAACTTCCGTGGCCGGCCGCAGGAAGGGATTCCTGATGGCCCGCCTTGGCAGCGGAGCGATGTCCCTGATCGCCTTCGCCGCGCCGGAACTGAAATCCTCTTTCCCCAATCTGGACTGGACCGTTGTGCTGGCGCAGGACACGCAGCAGGCTTTTGCGGCCACCCGCGGCGTGCTGCGATTGATCATGTTCTCAGTGGGAGTCGGGTTGCTGTTGATCACTTTCTTTGGTTTGTACCTGAGCATTTACCGCCGCTCGGAGTATGTCGACATCCGGTCGGGCACAGAGGCGGCTCCGCATGAGCCCAGTGGCGCGGATTCAACGGATTCCTGACTCGGGGTGGCGCTGGACAATAACCGTGAGCCGCCTCCTGAAAACTGGAGGGGGAATTTGCGGGAGAGCCGGGTACCCCACGCCGCGTGAACGAATCCATGCTATAAACAAGGCTAAATGGACGGCACGGAGGGCAAAGTGAGTAGAACGCTGATTGCTTCATTGTTGTTGACGGCATCGGCCGGCTGGTGCGCGAGCGATGAGATGCGGGGACCCGTGTCCGGCTTGATCGTGGACACCCAAACCCGTGCGATACGGCCCATCGTGGGAATCCCGGGGTCCGCCTACGCCGGCGAGTCCGCGGTCCGCGAGGCCGATTTCGCGCTGGCCGCGCACAACGGCCAGACGGCACTGGTCTCCAGGGATTCCTCACTCTATTTGCTGAGGCGCCTGGATTCGGGCCACCCCGTGTGGCGCGGCTTTGGCGAGAACACAGCCGCAATCGGGCGCGCCGCCTGGAGCGAAGACGCCAAGGGACTCGCCCTGTATTTCCCGGCGGAGTCGCGTCTCCAGTTGTGGGCCGGCATGCAGGATGCTCCCGAGGTTGCCGCTGAGATCGATCTGTCGCCGGTCGAGGGCAGGCTGACGTCGGTAGCCGTCTCTTCCGACGGCAGGACCGCATTCGCGGCTATCGAGACGGGCGAGAGCGGTGCGCTTTACATTCTGAAGGCCGGCGAGAGCCCCCGGATGCTGGTGGCATTGAATCGCGCCGGAAATCTCATTCTGAGCGGCAAGTCCCTCTATGCCGCCGACCTCGAGCGCAATGAAGTCATCCGCTTGGAGGATTGGGATTCCGGCTTGTCGGTAACCATTGTGGCCACTGCCGCACACGGCGTGGCGAGTCCCGTCGGAATCGCGCTTGCCTCCGGGGGCGAGTTGCTGCTCGTCGCCAACGGCGAAACGCGCCAGGTGGTTGCCGTCCACACCAAACGGTTCACGGTTGAAGCCGTTGTGGATCTCGACTTCATCCCGGTGAGCCTGGAACCGACAGGGTCGGTCTTCCTTCTGGCCTCGGGTTCGGCCGGCGAAGCGCCTGCCCAGGTTCTCGACGCCAGCACGATGAAGGTGTACTTCGTCCCGATCCCGGCGCTCCCGCCACCGGCTTCGGTGGAATAGCCTTTTCAACAGGCGGTCGAGGTGAAATACTGGGCTTCTAGCCCATGCGACTCCTCTGCCTGTTGATCCTCTTCGCCGCCGCGTCTCCCGCCGGCGACCTCTTCCGCGACGACTTCTCCCGTTACCCCGCGGGTTGGCTTTCGACACCTGTCGGCCAATTGAACGCGGCGATTCAGGAGTATCACTACCTGCCTCACCGCGGCGTGCCGCTCGGACCCTGGGCCAACCCGATCAACCATCAGGACGCCTGGATCGTCAGCGACGAGGACGGCAAACCCTACCTCGAACAGCACCTCATGACCGACTGGCCCGATTGGTACACCGCGCTCATGATCACAGGCGATGAGGAATGGTCGAACTACGTCGCCGAGGTTCGGATGAAGCCACTCTCGTTCCGCTACCCCGCCGGCATCGTCTTCCGCTATCACACCAACCGCCACTTCTATCAGTTCGCCCTCGTCGGCGGAAACCGCGCCGTCCTGCGCCTGCGACTGCCCATCGAGACGGAGTTCCGCCGCTCCGCCTGGCGCGACCTCGGCTCCGTTGAGTTCACTTACGACACCCGCCGCTACTACCATCTCCGCGTCGTCAACGAAGGCCCCAGGATCAAAGCCTATATCGACGGGAAGCTCATCCTTGAAGCCACCGACAGCGAGATCCTGGCCGGCAAGGCGGGCGTCTCGGCGACTTTTCCAGCCCGATTCCAGGAGTTCGCCGTCACCGCCCCGGACTCCGAAATCGCCGCCATCAAGTCCCGCATCGCCGCCCGCGAGGCTGAACTGGCCCGCCTCCGCGCCGCCAATCCCAAGCCCGTCGTCTGGAAGAAGATCGACACCCCCGGCTTCGGCGCAGGCCGCAACATCCGCCTCGGCGACCTCGATGGAGACGGCCGTCTCGACATCCTCATCGGCCAGAACATCCCGCGCGTCCGCGGCGACGCCTTTTCTCATCTGAGTTGTCTGACCGCCATGAATCTCGACGGCAGGATCCTCTGGCAGATCGGCAAACCCGATCCCCGCAGCGGACTGCTCACCAACGACATGCCGTTCCAGGTCCACGATATAGACGGCGACGGCGCGGCCGAGGTCGTCCTCGTCCGCGACTTCCAACTTCAGATCCTCGACGGCAAGACAGGCAAGCGCAAGAACTCCGTCTTCCTGCCGCCCATGGACGACTCCCTGAAGGAGCGCCCCTACGAACTCAATAGCGGCGACTCCATCGCATTCCTCAACCTCTCCGGCGGCAAGACCGCGACCGAAATCATGGTCAAGGACCGCTACAAGTACTTCTGGATCTATTCGCGCGACCTGAAACTGCTGTGGAAAGGCGATGGCCAAACCGGCCACTTCCCCTATCCCTATGACGTTGACGGCGATGGCAAGGAAGAGTTCGTCATGGGTTACACCCTCTGGTCCCACGACGGCCGCCGCCTCTGGTCCAAGGACGAAGCGCTTCGCGACCACGCCGACGGCATCACAATCGGCAACTTCTCGGCCGACCCCAAAGCGCCGCCGCTGGTCTATGCCTGCGGCAGCGACGAAGGCTTCATCCTTTTCGATCGCGAGGGCAGGGTCCTGAAGCACCTCCGCATCGGCCACGCCCAGAGCCCGTCGGTCGCCAAGTACCGTGAAGACATCCCCGGCCTCCAACTCCTCACCATCAACTACTGGCGCAATCCCGGCATCCTCACGCTCATCGACGCCCAGGGCAATATAGTGAGGCAGGCCGAACCGATCCACTCCGGCAGTCCGCTGCTTCCGGTGAACTGGCGCGGTGACGGCATCGAATACTCGCTCCTGTCAGGCAACGCGCGCGAGGGCGGGATGATCGACGGCCACTTCCGCCGCGTCGTCATGTTCCCAGACGACGGCCACCCCGATCTTGCCTCGATGACAGCCGACCTCACTGGCGACGCTCGCGACGAGATCATCCTCTGGGACCAGCAGCGCATCTGGATCTACACCCAGGACCAGCCGTTCAAGGGCAAGCGGATCTACGCCCCTATCCGTAATCCGGATTTCAACGAATCCAACTACCGCACCACCGTCTCGCTGCCCGGCTGGAGGGATGTGCGATGAGGTGGGCGGGCCTTCTCGTCCGTCTTGTCCATCAACGCGCTGAAGAAGCGGCGCCCCGCGTCGCGGCACTGCGAAAACTGGGCTTCGAACCGCTCTACGACCCCATCACCAGCACGCCACTCTTCCAAGCAATCGACGCCATGCCGCCCGCGGCGATCGTGATCGACCTCACGCGCCTGCCCTCGCACGGTCTCCACATCGGCCACGCATTACGCTGCCGCAAGTCGACGCGACTGATCCCGCTGCTTTTCGCCGGCGGACTTCCCGAAAAGGTTGACCGGGTGCGCGCCCTGCTGCCCGACGCCATGTACTGCGAATGGGAATCCATCGGCGACGCGATCCGTCACGCCGTCGGCAACGCGCCCGGCAAACCGGTGGTCCCGCCCGAAATGCCCATCTCGAAGCCGGGGCGGCTGCTGGTGGACAAGCTTGGCGTGAAGCCGGACATGAAGGTCGTCCTCATCGACGCGCCGCGCCACGCCGAATCGCTGATCGAGCCGCTGCCTGACGGCGCCACTATCGTCCACGGACGCCAGAAGGGCGACCTGTTCGTTTGGTTCGCCACCGACCCTGGCGGCTTCCAGACTGCCGTCGCCAGCGTCTTTCGACTCGCCGCCACCAGTCCGGTTTGGATCGTATGGCCCAAACAGACCTCGCCTCAGTTCACCGGCTTGACGCAGAACACGATCCGGCAGACGGCCATCGATCTCGGCTGGGTGGACTATAAGATCTGCTCGATCGATGCGACCTGGTCCGGACTCCTCTTCCGCCGCCGCAAGGCCAAGTAAGTCCCCGCCAGTTCTGGGAGACTCTGAACAAGGGCTCCGGCCGCAAGGCTGCCGTCCAGGCCGCGGCCCTACGGTTTGCGAGGCGTCCCGAGGGTGAATGTCGCCATTACTTTCGGCACGCGGAACACCCCGGCTTCCTCCGAACCCGACGGGCGCCGCATATAGAGCGTGCCATCCGACTTGAGCGCGAGGTCGCGGTTGCCGCCAGCCCACACTCGCACGATGCCCGAGATTGACCGCACGACCACTCCGCGCGATGATTGCGCGTCCACGCCGCCACCGGTACCAAGCGACCCGAATGAGTTGCCGCCCAACGTGCGCACTGTGCCGTCCGACTTATGGGCGAGCATGTGCCTCGAGCCTCCTACGATCTGCACCACTCCATCAGTGCCCGCCACGCGCTGCGGTGTGAACTGCTGCTTGCCGGATCTCCATGATTGCGTGAGAGCACCCGTAGCCAGCAGGCCCTCGCTGTCCTCGCCCCACATCCACACCGTGCCGTCGTCGCGCAATGCCGCGCCGCCGTGCTCGAAAGCGGCGATGCCAATCACGCGGTCGAGCGACGTCAGTGGCGTGGGCTTTTGTCGAACATAGGCAGGCCCGCGATCCGTACCGCCAAAGAGACCGAAGTTGTTCTGGCCCCATACGTAGACCCTGCCATCCTCGCCCAGTACCATGCTGGTCCAAGGGTCAGCCACTGCCACCGCCCGTCCCTTGGGAACGCCGGGCACCGGGGATAACTTCTCGACGAATTGAGTAGTCGAATCCGCTCCACACACGCCGTGCTGGTTTCGGCCCTGGCACAGCACGGTTCCGTCAGGCCCAATGACGAGTGTGTGAGAGCCGGAGTTGGCGACACGTACTTCGTCGGACAGAGCCGGGCTAGCGAGTTGCACGGCCAATGCCGACGCGATGGTGACGGTGAGCAGCAGAGACATCCGTTCGGTTTCTCGCGGGCACTGCCGGCCGCGGGAATGCCAACTCCAGGCAATCGGCAACCGCACGGACCTACCGCAACGACAGTGATGCGCGCTACCCGGATGCGTACGGCCACGAAACTGACGCGACGAGGAACGGGCCACTAGGACAGGGTTCGACGCTGCATAGTGCTCCTCCCGAAGAATCGTTGTCCGCTAGCGTCGTCAGCCTCGCCATGTCCTCAAGAGTCCACCACCTGGAAAGACCCGAGAGGGTCGAGGTCGATGTCCTTCTGGCGATCCAGGCTCAGTGCTTCGTCAATGCGGAGCCCCGTATCGAGGACCGACAGGGCGATGGCCTGGGACCGCCGCTCCCTCATCAAGGTGGGCTTGAAGGCCAGCAGGCGCGCGATATGGGCCCCGGTGAAGATGGGGAGGACCTTCACCTCTTCCTTGAGCCGAGGGATGACGAGGGCCTGAGACGTGCGGCCTTCAGCATGAAGCCAGCGCAGGAGTGCGTTGATGCTGCGGACGTAGGTATTGACCGTCACCGCCGTCAGACCCGCCTCTAGAAGTTCCGAGATTCTCTGGAAAACATCGGCCCTGACAATTTCATTTCGGCCAGAGACGACAGGGACGAAAGCACGCCATGCCCAGTGGTAGGCGGCGAGTGTGGAAGGGGAGACGTTCAAAAGGTACTTACGTTCCCGAACGAACCGCGCAAAGAAATCTTCCATGGAAGAGGTCAAACTCCTGTGCTGAGATTGACTCTCGGAAGGCGTAAGTTGTTTGCTTTGAGGGGGATGGTGGACCTGGTCGGGTTCGAACCGACGACCTCTTCCATGCCATTTAAGAAATATCAATCACTTACGGACACTTCCACCAGAAACAAAAGACTTAGCAGACGGCCATTTGGACGCCAGTGGACGCCACGGGCGTCCTTTTTGGGCGTCTGGACTCCACGCGGACTCCAGGACTCCACACCCGAAACGGCACCCTGCGTGCTCTTACGCGCGCGGTTGCAGGCTGTTGTGATTGTTGTCTGCTGGAGCAGACAACAAAGGATTTCTCTATAAGGATGATGCCCATGTGGAGTTGCCGTTTCGCGACTTCAACGTCGCCGGTGCCGCCGGGCACAGTTGTCAAGAATTCCTTGACGACTGAATTCCCGCGCGAGAATGCGCGGAACGCGATGCGGCCCTTGTTTTGGGCGGGGGAACTTGGGGCGGACCGGGCGTGCGCTTAGTGGATGGTCTGGGGTCCGGCGACGGTGCCATCCAGCTCGGCGAACTTCGCGGAAGGCGGTGCCTGGATCTCGCTGTCGGCCCCGTGTTCGCCGGCAAGTTTCTCGCCCGCGCTCGCCAGCCTCTCCTGGATTCGGCGCGTGAGATCCGCTTGCCGGTTGAGTTGGATCTTCGTGTATCCCTCGGTCATCCGTACCGTGCTGTGGCCAGCCATCTTCGACGCCTCGATGCTTGATCCGCCAGCCTCCTGGACCCAGGTGATGTAGGCCCGCCGAAGCGAATGTGGTCCGAGGCCAGGGAAGTCGCAGCCGTCGGCGGCCGCCGCCTTCTTCAAGGCTTGGCGCACTCCGGAATCCCAGAGCGGGAGGCCAGTGCCGTCCGTTCGGGCGAAGACCCACTTGTTCGGCTGTGCTTTGTCCGCAGTGGCCTTCATTCGGTAGCGTTCCGCCAAGTTGCCCAAGGTAAGAGGCCGCTTGCTGGTCTTCGATTTTGGATCGTCGATGTCGCCTCGCCAGTTGCGCTGCACAATTCGGATCACGCCATCGTTGAGATCGAGGTGCTGCCACGTCAGGCCCAGGATCTCGGAGATGCGCGCGCCCGTGGCGAGCGCGGTTTCGATGATGAGCAAGTTGGGGTCGCTCAAACGCGCCAGCACCTTGACCGTCTCGTCTTCCGTGAGAATCCGCTCCGGCCGCACGGTCCACTTCTCCCCAATCTTGACGCGCGACATTGGGTTGCGACGTCCTTCCGGCCAGTAGCCCCACTCCTCGGCTTTGGTGTAGATGCCGGACATGATTCCTCGCAGATCGTTCATCATGTGCCAGGACTCGCAGCTCTCAAAGAGCCACTGTTGGACCTCGTCTGGATTGATTTCGCATAACCGGCGCGTGCCCCACTTTGGGACGATGCGCTGCTCGAGGTGGATGACGTACTTCTCTCGCGTCGGCTTCGCCAGCAGGAAGCGCCCGGCGACCTCCGCTTCAACGTGCGCGGCCCTGTACTTTTCGACCATCTTGCTGAAGAGGGCCAAGCCGTCGGCGACCTTCTCCTGCACGGTGGGCTTGTTGATCTTCGTCAGGAATTTATCACGCTCAACTTCCGCCTGTTTCTTCGTGAGCCGGTTCTCGCCCTTGCTCGGACCGAGGGTGTTGAACTTCCGGATGGCCTTCGTCGTGCCATCCGCCTGCAGGACATCTTCCCAATAGCGGAAATACCAGTACGAGCCTCCGCGATCCGTTCGCTCGTGAACACCAGGGTGTTGAATCCGTATTTTCAATCGTAAGCCTCCAGTCAGCGCCTGAAGGTTACCGTCGTTCAAAAGCATCAATCAAGTCCCATGTCTTCAATTACTTGCAGTCAGATAACAACCGCCATCGAGGATTCTCTTTGACAGACGTACAGCGTGTGCCGGGCGCGCGTCATGCCGACGTAAAAAAGCCGGATCACCGAGTCTCGTTGTGGTCCGTGCCTCTGGTAGGCGGCGTCACCGGCTGGACTGAGATCCGGAAACAGAAAGACGACATCCGCCTCCCCGCCCTTTACCGAGTGGATCGTTCCGACGGTTACGCGAGGCGATTCCTCCAACGCGCTCGGTCCGCGGGCGAGAGCGACCGCAACCGGAAATTGCACGCGCCCATGGAACGCTGGCGCGACGCGCCGGGTCCACCATTGGAGTAGCTGTCGGGGATCGCTGGAGGCTGCCAGCAGAGCCTCAATCGCGGAGCACTCGAACAATTCGTGGAGCCGCTCGGTCGTGACTGGAAGCGAATCGTCGGATTCGTCGATCAGAGCTTTGGCGCCCGGCCTCAGAATGCCTTTTGGGTTCAGCCACTCTGCCCACAACTTGAGATCCCGGTGGTTCCACGGTTGGTCGCCTAGCAGAGACAGAATCCGGTTTACCGAGGACCCTTTGCGTCCACGCCGCAGCGGATTCCAGTAGCCATGGGATTTCCGGTACTGGTTGTGAAAGGGGATGCCTTGTTGCCGTAGCACCGCGATCACCGGATGCAACATATAGGAGCACGACGCCAACAGCATCACCTTCTGCCCTTTCTCCAGGTGCTGCATGATCGTCTTCAGAATCCAGTACTCAGGAGATTTGTAGCCGCCTCGCGAGAGGTGCATGCACATACCGTCGTCAGGTCGCGGTTCGTAGACTTTTTCCTGCCTACGGGTAACCTGGTGGATCAACTGGTTCGCCCGCGCGTGAACGTTGCGGGGTACTCGGTGGCTCTCTTTGAGGATGATCTTGTGGTCTTCAGGAATCTCGGGGTCCAGCACCGCGTCCGGCGTCGCGCCGCACCAGCTATAGATGGTCTGATCGTCGTCGGCCGCGATGATGAAATACTGCGCGTTCTCACCCCATCTCCGTACCAACGTCAACTGCATCGGGTTGAGATCCTGCGCTTCGTCGGCAAAGATGACGTCGGGCGTCTTAGGTGCGATGCGGATCTCCCGCACTGCGGTCTCGATCAAGTCGCAGAAGTCCATCACCCTGCACGAAGCCTTGTGGCGGTTCCACTTGGCGGCGAAATCTCGAAGCGCCGCCGGCCAGACCTCGATGGGCCGCATCATTCCCCGAGACCAATTCAACTCACCAAGCCAGTAGTCGCCACTCCGCACGTCGTCGACGGACTCCTCTTCGGATTCCTCGCCGTCCAGTTTCCGGTCCTTCTTTACCGGAGTGATTCGCAGGTGGGGATTCGCCCGATTCCATTCCTCAAGGTGTACTTCAGCAATTTCGGGACGTCCCAGCGCGTGCCAGCAATGCGAGTGTAGTGTCCCAACACGATCAGAACTGACTGGGAGGTCCTGCCCGGCGAGTTCAGCGGATGCCGCCCGTGAGAAGCTGGTCACCAGCACGGAGTCCTTGCCGAATCGCTCGACGGCGCGCCGGATTTGCCTGGTTATGTTGGTGGTCTTCCCGGTGCCCGGCGGGCCGAAGATTCGGTACTCCCCAGTGATGGAGTGGTCCCGTTGACCGATTGCACTGAGAGCCTCTTGGACGTCTGGGTGTTTAGGCATCGGGCGTCCTGCCAAAGTGGAACTACACGATCTCACCGCGGATGTGAAGTAATTTTTGGCGTTA
>CAMTUE010000043.1:0-112783 GCA_947084845.1 uncultured Bryobacteraceae bacterium
CATAACCACAGACTATCACGAAAAAGCAACATAGATCGCATTGCAAATACTTATTACATGACTACATTTGATAAACGAAAACGAGGTTAACTCGGTTGCCGTCAGCTACTTCAGTTCAAATGCGAGGGGGAAGATCCGTCGGACGACTGATGAGGCCCGCCGACCTTCCACCCCTGTCGCCGATTCGTTCGCTGGCCTACTTCCAGCCGGTGGTTGGCCCTGTTCGAAGGACCACATGGGCTGCGAGGGAGGGGAGGGGGATTTTGAATGGGACTGCGAACGATGCGATGAAACCCGGACCTGAAAAACGGCCGGGGCCGGCAACGATCGTAAATCGCTACCGGCCCCGGCCTCCAATCGACTCTTCTAAGCCTGCTTCTTGCCCTGCTTGGCCACAGCGTCCATCGCCGCCCTCACCTTCTCCGGATCGCCCAGGTAATACGACTTGATGGGCTTCAGATCGGCATCAAGTTCGTAGACCAGCGGCATCCCGGTGGGGATGTTCAGTTCGATGATGGCGGCCTCGCTGACGCTGTCGAGATACATCACCAGCGCCCGCAGGCTGTTGCCGTGCGCCACGATCAGCACGCGCTTGCCCGACTTGATCAGCGGAGCGATCTCGTCGTGCCACAACGGCAGAAACCGCGCCACGGTGTCCTTCAGGCATTCGGTCAACGGCAGTTCCGCGGCGGTCAGATCCGCATACCGCGGATCCTTGCCGGGATAGCGCTCGTCGTCCACCGTCAACACCGGCGGCGGAATGTCGTAGCTCCGGCGCCAGATCTTCACTTGGTCCTCGCCGTACTTGTCCGCCGTCTCGCCCTTGTTCAGACCTTGCAGCGCCCCATAGTGACGCTCGTTCAACCGCCACGACCGTTTAACGGGAATCCACAACTGGTCCAGTTGCTCGGTCACGTGGTTGTAGGTCTTGATGGCGCGTTTGAGCAGCGATGTGTAGCCGATGTCGAAGACATAGCCTTCGCGTTTCAACACCTGGCCGCCCTCGATGGCTTCGGCTACGCCCTTCTCGCTCAGGTCCACGTCGGTCCAGCCGGTGAACCTGTTTTCCTTGTTCCAGGTCGATTCGCCGTGGCGGATCAAAACAAGCTTGTACATAATTGTTTTCTCCCCGCCCTACTGCTTGAATGCGTTCCGGCCCGCGTAGCTGGCGGTCGAGCCGAGTTCCTGTTCGATGCGGAGCAACTGGTTGTACTTCGCCATGCGGTCGGTTCGCGATGCCGAACCGGTCTTGATCTGCCCGCAGCCCGTTGCCACGGCCAGGTCGGCGATGAAGGTGTCCTCGGTCTCGCCCGAACGGTGGGAGGTCATGCAGGTGTAGCCGTTTTCGGCCGCCATCCGCATCGCATCCAGCGTCTCGGTCAGCGTGCCGATCTGGTTCACTTTGATCAGGATCGAGTTGGCCACGCCCTTGGCGATGCCCTCGGCCAGAATCGATGGGTTCGTCACGAACACGTCATCGCCCACCAACTGGATCTTCGCCCCCAGCCGGTCGGTCATCGCTTTCCAGCCGTCCCAGTCGAATTCGGCCATGCCGTCTTCAATCGACAGGATCGGATACTGCGCACACCAGTTGGCCCAGTAGTCGATCATTTCGTCCGACGATAGTTCACGCTTGTCGGACTTCTTGAAGACGTACTTCTTTTTGTCGCGGTCGTAGAATTCGCTGGCCGCCGGATCGAGCGAAATCGAGATCTGTTCGCCGGGCTTGTAGCCGGACTTGACGATGGCTTCGAGGATCACATCCACCGCTTCATCGTTGGACTTCAGGTTGGGGGCAAATCCGCCCTCGTCGCCGACCGCGGTCGAATAGCCCTTGCCCTTCAGCACCGACTTCAGATGGTGGAAGACCTCGGCGCCCATCCGGATGGCCTCGGAGAAGGTCGTGGCACCGTGCGGAGAAACCATAAACTCCTGGAAGTCCACGCTGTTGTCGGCATGGGCGCCGCCGTTGATGATGTTCATGTTCGGTACTGGCAAGATGCGCGCGTTGACGCCGCCGAGGTAGCGGTATAGCGGCAGGCCGAATGCATCGGCAGCGGCGCGCGCCGACGCCATCGAGACCGCCAGAATCGCGTTGGCGCCCAGCCGGCTTTTGTTCGGCGTGCCGTCCAACTCCATCATCTTGCCGTCGATCACGCGCTGTTGGGCCGCATCCATGCCGAGCAGCGCCGGCAGGATCTCGTCCGAGACGTTATTCACAGCCTTCAGGACGCCCTTACCGAGATAGCGGGCTTTGTCGCCGTCTCGAAGCTCGACGGCTTCGTTCTCGCCCGTCGAGGCGCCCGACGGAACCGCGGCGCGGCCCATCGATCCATTGCTCAGGTAAACGTCGGCTTCAACCGTGGGATTCCCGCGGGAATCCAGAATCTCGCGCGATACGATGTCAACAATCTCAGTCATGAGTGCTTGCTCCGGGGGGGATTTTGGCTACAAGAGATGGCCAAGTCCCATTCTACACCCCAGCCTGGCGCTCGACCGCAGCCCTGAGCAGCCGCGCCGCCATCGCCCGGATCTCCCCACCGCGGTGCAACTTCTTCCGCCACCGTTCCGGGATGGCTTCCTCGCCGTAGTAGGCGCCGGCCAACTGACCATAGATCGCCCCGGTTGTGTCGGCGTCGTCCCCCAGGTTGACGGCCTTCAGGGCGCCCACTTCAAATGTCTCGCTGTGAAAGAAGGCCCACAGCGCAGCCTCCATCGACCGCACCACGAAGCCGCTGCCCTTGATGTGCGGCGGACTGCGGCGCCTGAACGACCCCAATGCCACCTCTTCCACTTCCTTGTGGAGCGGTTGGCGATCCCATGCGCGCACTACCGGCGTGAACTTCGGAGCGCAGATCTCCTCTTTGCTGAATCCCTCAAGCGCCCCCACCAGCATCCCCGCCATATAGCGGCAGCAATCGACGCACGTCCTGGCTCCGTGAGTCGTTCGCGAGCTCTCTGCGGCGAGCCGGATCGCCTCGACCGCATCCGCCCGGTAGTACAAAACCACCGGAGCCAACCTCATCAGCGACCCATTGCCCGCCGTGTTGGGTTCCCTGGGCCCGCTCATCGCCTCACCCGTCTCCACGAACCTTGCCAGCGAACCAGCGGTCGTCATCCCAATGTCGAAACAGCGCCCCGTCGACGACCAGTGCCCTTGCTGCCACCACTTCACGTAGCGCTGCATCTGGTCCGCCGCGTCGAACCCGCTTCGCTCCATCAGGCTCTCCGCCAGGCACATGGCCATCGAGGTGTCGCCGGTCCAGTAGCCCGCAGGCAACTGGAAGGGTCCACCTCCCTGGATCTCGAAGATCGGTTCAAAACTGCCAGGGCTGGAAAACTCCAGCGTGGCGCCAAGCGCGTCGCCGCACGCAAGGCCCAGCAGGCTGCCGGTATACCGGCTTTCAAGTTCCACGAGTCCAATCTTCATAACGAGAAGCCGGAGGCGCAGTTGATGCGCCCCCGGCTTTCTTATCGGACCCGTTTATCGCGTTTAGACGAATTTATACTTGCCTGGCACCGGAAACGGAGTCGGCGGATTCGTTGCATTGTACTCCCAGGTCTTGGGCGTGAGATCCTGCTGCGAGTTCATGATCTGCTCCCAGGTGAGTTGCAGGCCCGAATAGGCCGACTCGCGACCCATGATGCAGGTCAGCGTCGATTCGGCGACCTCCATCGCTTCATTGATATACGGCCCATCGCCGCGGATCGACTTATAAAGCTTCGTGTGCTCGTTCCGGTAGCCTGGAGCGCCCTTGGACTGGTCCAGCGTCAAGCGGCCCTTGCTGCATGCCACAATCTCGTTGACCTGCTGGTAGGATCCGCGGGGGTACTGCCGGCAGTAGGACGACATCCTGACGCCGTTCGGATACTCGAAATCGGCGCTCAGGTGGTCATAGATATTCCCATGGACCTCGTCCTGGGGCCGCCACGACGCGCCGCCGGAGGCATGAACCTTCACCGGGTGGCTCCCCATGATCCAGTTGCAGACGTCGATGTTGTGCAGGTGCTGTTCGACGATCTGGTCGCCGCAGATCCAAAGATTTGAATACCAGTTGCGGTGCTGCCACTCGAACTCGCCCCACTTCTGGTCCCTGCCCTTGGGCTGCTGGATCACCGGACTGCCGACCCAATATGCATAAAGAGCGAGGACGTCGCCGTGCTTGCCGCTCTTCAGGTCGGCCACCGCGTTGATGTAGAAATCGTCGCTGCGCCGCTGCGCCCCGCTCACCACCGTCAGTTTCTTTTCAACCGACTTCCTGGCTGCCGCCATGCAGCGCCGCACACCGGTCGCATCCACGCCAAACGGCTTTTCGCAGAAGACATGCTTGCCCGCCTCGATGGCCGCCTCGAAGTGCAAGGGCCGCCATCCTGGAGGCGCGGCGAGGAAGATCACATCCACATCCGTCGCCATCACCTTTTTGAACGCTTCGAAGCCGACAAAGCGCTTGTCGGGATCCACCTTCACCCGGTCGGCGGCGCCGAGTTTTTCAGCGCGCGCGCGTATATTCTTCAGGCTGGTCTCCAGCTTGTCCTCGAACGCATCGCCCATGGCGTGCAGTTCAATCGCCGGATCGCCGGCAAACGCATCCAGCACGGCCCCGGTGCCGCGGCCGCCACAGCCGATGAGCCCGGCCTTCAGCCGCGCCGGATCCCAGCCGCGCACCAGTTCGGGTTTCATGATCGTGAATGCGGTCGCCAGAGCCGGTGCGCTGGTGAGCATCGAGCGGCGAGTTCTCAGTTTAGTAAAGTCCATAGTTTCGGCACCTCGGTCGCTTGCCATTGTATATCTAATAGCGTGACCCGGAAAATCGCCGTCCTCATCCTGCTGCTCGCCAGCATCACTGTCGCGCACGCCGCCGGACCCCAGGTCCTTTCCTTTTTCTCCTCCATCGACGACTCCGAGCAGCCCTACGCGCTCTACTCTCCGCCCAAGCTTATCGCTGGGAAGAAGTACCCGCTCGTCGTCAGTCTCCATGGCGCATGGTCCAACCACCGCCTCAACCTGCGCCGCGTCTTCGGGCAAGGGAACCGTCCGGGCGAGGATGACGCAGCCGCCACGCTTGTGTTCCCGCCCTGGAAGGATGTCGACTTCATCGTCGCCTCCCCCTATGGGCGTGGCACGATGACCTATCAGGGTATGGCCGAAACCGATGTCCTCGAAATGCTGGCAGACGTTAAGCGGCGCTTCCCAATCGACGAGAACCGCGTCTACCTTACCGGGCTTTCCATGGGGGGCATGGGTACGCTGCTGCTTGGCTTGAACCGTCCCGACATCTGGGCCGCCATTGCGGCGGTCTGTCCGGCCGACCCCGGCTTCGATACCACGTTCGCGGTGAACGCCACCCACATGCCCGTGCATTTCTTCCATGGCGACGCGGACCGCACGGTGCCCGTCGAAATCAGCCGCCGCTGGGTGAAGGCGATGAAGGAAACCGGCATGAAGGTTGAGTATGAGGAGTACCCCGGCGTCGGCCACAACGCTTGGGACAACGCTTACAAGGACGGCCGCATCTTCGCCTGGTTCGCGCCGCACGTTCGCAATCCATATCCCGACCGGGTCCGGTTCGTCACTTCGAAATGGCGCTACCGTCAGTCGTTCTGGGTCGAAATCGAATCGCTCGAAGACGGCAAGACGGCCTCGCTCGACGCCCGCTTTACGGGGATTAACCGCATCGAAGCCACACTGACCGGAGCCGCCGGTGTGCGACTGCTTCTGAAGGGGCATCCCAAGTACAACCCCAAACTGCCCGTTACCGTCGTCCTGAACGGCGTGGCGGAAACGCGCAATCCCACCGAGGCGTTCGTCTTCGGACGCATCGACAAGCGCCCGCTTTCGATTGCATCCATCCTTCAAGAGCGTCACATCTGGGTGTATGGCACCGAGGGCGTCAAGTCCCAGGGTGAAGTCCTCCAACGCCGCCAGCAGGCCCTCGCCGCATCCGACTTTTTCGGCGGCAGCCAGCGCCTGAGCTATACCCCGCGCATCATCGCCGACCGCCAGGTGACCGACGCCGACATCGCCAACTTCAGCCTGATCCTGCTAGGCGACGCCAAGACCAACCGCGTCGTTGGCAAGTTCGCCGACCGCATTCCCGCTTCGCTCAACTCCACGGCCGCCTCCGCCATTGGACTCATCGCAGCCGTTGCATCCCCGGCCGAGGGCCGCAGCCTCGTCATCGCCTCGGGCGCTCCCTTCTGGACCGAGCGCCCGGACCCGTCCATGAGCATCATGCGGATCATCACGCCCAACCTCCGCACCTTGATGCGCGCCGACGGCGACATACTGCTTTTCAACGCCTCCACGGGCGAGACGCTGCTGGACGGCCGTCTCGCGGCACTGAAAGCCAAGGCCGATCCCGCCCTGCTGGAGGTCAAATGAGACCGTTCGACATGTCCCCTGAGGAGTTCCGCCGCCACGGCCACGAGGTGGTTGACTGGATCGCCGGCTATCTCGAGAACACGCGCGACTACCCCGTCGTCCCGCGTGTGGAACCGGGCGATTTCGCTGCTTCGCTCCCCGCCTCCGCGCCCGAGCAGGGCGAGTCCATGGAAGCCATCCTGGCCGACTTTCAGAGCCAGGTGATGCCGGCGGTCACGCATTGGAACCATCCGCGTTTCCACGCATATTTTTCCGTCAGTGCGTCGGCCCCCGGCATCCTGGGCGAGATGCTGGCCGCCGCCCTCAACGTCAACAGCATGGTCTGGCTCTCCTGCCCGGCATCGGTCGAACTCGAAGGCGTCGTCATGTCGTGGCTCCGCCAGTGGATCGGCTTGCCCGACTCGTTTTTCGGCATGATCCACGACACCGCATCGCTGTCCACGCTGCACGCCATCGCCGCCGCCCGCGTTGTGGCCGACCCCGATCTCCGGCAGAAAGGCGCCGCTTCCGGACTTGTTCTCTACACCTCCGAGCACGCGCACTCTTCCGTCGAGAAGGGCGCGCTCAGCCTCGGCCTGGGCCGCGATAACGTCCGCAGGATCGGCGTCGACGATCAGTACCGGATGGACCCCGCCCTCCTGCGCCAAGCCGTCACCACGGACCTCGCCAATGGCATGAAACCCTTCTGCGTCGTATCGACCACCGGCACCACGTCGGTCTCCAGCATTGACCCTGTCGCGGCCGTCCAGGATGTCGCCGGCGAGTTCCACCTCTGGCACCACATCGACGCCGCCTATGGCGGTCCCGCCGCCATCCTCCCCGAGATGCGCTGGATTCTGGATGGCGCAGGCCGCGCCGATTCGCTCGTCATCAACCCCCATAAGTGGCTGTTCACGCCCATGGACCTCAGCGCGTTCTATTGCCGCCGCCCCGAGGTTCTCCGTCAGGCCTTCGCCCTCGTGCCCGAATACCTCAAGACCAATCAGGACAACGTGGCCGTCAACCTGATGGATTACGGCATCCCGCTTGGCCGCCGCTTCAGGGCGTTGAAACTCTGGTTCATCATGCGCTGGTTCGGGCGCGAGAAGGTGATCTCAATCATCCGGTCCCATATCGAATGGGCGGCCGAACTCCGCTCATTCGTCGAAGCCGATTCCCGCTTCGAAATGTGCGCTCCTACGCCGCTCTCACTGGTCTGTTTCCGCCTCAAGGCCGGCGACGAGGCCACCCGCCGCCTCCTTGACGACATCAACGCATCCGGCGATGCGTTCCTCTCGGGGAATGTCCTTGATGGGCACTTTGTGCTCCGTTTCGCCATCGGCAACATCGGCACCACCCGCGAGGACATCCACCTGGTCTGGAGCAAACTCCTGTCGCTGGTCGGCTAGCAGGCTGCGACTACTGCGTTGCAGCCGCAGCCGCGCGTAACCGGCTGACCTCGAGCTCGAGCGCGGCCAGGTTCTTTGCGGCTCTGTCCCAATCCGCCATCAGGCCGGCCTTGTGGACCTCTTCGGCCGACTTCATGACATCGAGCGCGGCGATGCTCTGCGCAGCCCCCAGCAGCCTTCGCGCATCGCGCCTCAACGCTTCGCAGTCCCTGTACTCGGTGGATGCACGCAGCCGTTCCAAGCGCTCCGGCGCCAGTTGCAGGAACAGCTTTACCATTTGTGACGCAATCGCGGGATCGGCTTCCGTGAGTCGCGAAATCCGCACCGCGTCGGCCGATGCCGGAGCGGCTTTCGCTTCCGTGAATGGGCTGACCAGCAACTCTTCGATGACTCGAATCAGATTGCGCTGGTCCACCGGCTTGGAGAGGTACGCGTTCATCCCGGCCGCCAGGCAGCGCTCGCGGTCCCCGCTCATCGCGTGCGCTGTCATGGCCACGATCGGGAGAGACTCAAAGCGTCCAACAGCCCGGATGCGCCGGGTCGTCTCCAGCCCATCCAGGACCGGCATCTGAACGTCCATCAGGATCAGCGCATAGGGACGCTCATCGAGCGCCTCGATCGCCCTCATCCCGTAGCCGGCCACATCCACGGCGAATCCCTTCTTGCGCAACAGCGCCAGCACCACCTTTTGGTTGACTGCGTTGTCTTCCACTAAAAGGATCGGGCCTCGCCCGCCTGCCGCGCCGGCGGCTGGGGCGGCCCGCTCGCACGATTCCCGGTCGGCTCCCGCCAGCAGCGATGCCGGTCTGCAGGGCAGATCGACATAGAAACAACTGCCCATGCCCAACTCGCTGTCCACCCGGATCTGCCCACTCTGCAATTCCACCAGTTTCTTTGTGATCGCCAGGCCCAAGCCGGACCCGCCATACCACCGGCTGATGCTCGTGTCGGCTTGGGTGAACTTCTCGAAGATCGCCTCCAGTTTGTCGGAGGGAATTCCCGCGCCGGTGTCGGACACGGCTATCCTCAGCGTGTCCATCGAGCCAACGCCGCTGCCCCCCTCGCGCCAGATCCGGACCGAAACCGCTCCGCTGGTGGTGAACTTCACGGCGTTGCTCACCAGATTCACCAGCACTTGCCGCAAACGAAGCGGGTCGCCCAGGATGCCTTTGGGGGGTCTCGGGATCCACCTCCAGGTCAAGGGTCAGCCGCTTCGCCGCCGCCGCCGCCAGGCTCCCCTTCACGCACTCCCTTGCCAGCGTCCTCAACTCAAAGGGAATCTCCTCCAGCACCATTCTGCCGGCCTCGATCTTCGACAGGTCCAACAGGTCGTTCACCAGCGCCAGCAGAGAATGCGCCGAGTTCTTCGCTGTACCCAGGTAGTCGCGTTGCTCTCGAGTCAGTGCGGTTTCGGAGAGCATCTCCAACATTCCGATCACCCCGCTCATCGGCGTGCGCAATTCGTGGGACATGTTCGCCAGAAACTCGCTCTTGGCCTTGCTGGCCGACACCGTTGAGTTCAACGCCCGTTCCAGTTCCTCCGTACGCTCCCTTATGCGCTGTTCCAGCACATCCTGCGACCGGACCACCGCCTGCCGGTATGCCGCCAACGCCTTCACCATCTGGTTGAAGCTCTCCCCCAGGAACTCGAGTTCGTCCCCTGTCCGCGCCGGCGTGATCGGACTGATTTTGCCGGCCTCGAGATCCCGGAAGCCCTGCTCGAGCAACGACAAGGGTTTCACCAGCAGTCGCGACGTGAACTTTGCGATCCCGCCCGCCACCAGGAGTATCGCGCAGCCGATTGCCACCGGTTTCCCCATGCCCAGAAGCGTCTGGTCCCGGTAGATCGCGATCGACACAATGACCGCCCACGACACGAGTAGCCCCGTGAAGATGCTCACCTTCGCGGCGATTGATCTATATTTCCTCGGTCCCCGCACTCAGTACCTTCGTTTGTTCCTTCTCATTCATTCGGTTGTTCCATGGTCCGTATGTATCCGGCAAAGACCTTATTCCCTTCCAGATCCGCCCTATCTTCCCCCGTTTCTGAATAGATCGCAGCAGTGTCCCGCCCCGAGCCCCATTCGAATCACAACTGGACCATCCCCGCTTCCGCCCCGCCCCGCCGGCCGCCCCTTGACGCTGTCCTCCCCGTCACGAAACAATAACGCCATGATGGCGAAACCTCTGGCCGCGCTGATCCTCATCCTCGGAGCATCCCTCACCATGTCCGCTGCCGTGAAAATCGAAAAGACCGCCTGGAACGGCTGGCCCAACTGCTACCGCATCTCCAACGGCGAAGCCGAACTCATCGTCACCTCCGACATCGGCCCCCGCGTCATGCGCTATGGTTTCGTTGGCGGGCAGAACTTTTTCTGGGAACAGGCCGGCACACAGGGCAAGTCCGGCGAACCCGAATGGATCCTGCGCGGCGGCCACCGTATCTGGATCGGACCCGAAGACGTCAAGTTTACTTATCCCCCCGACAATGGGCCCATCAGGATAGAGATCCGCGGCACATCGCTGATCGCCACCCAGCCGGTTGAGAAGGAGACGGGGATTGAGAAACAGATTGAAGTCCGGCTTTCGCCCACGGGGACCAACGTCACAGTCATCCACCGCCTGACCAATCGCGGCATCATGCCCCTGGAATTCGCCCCGTGGGCCTTGACGATGATGGCCTCCGGCGGCGTGGGCGTTACGGGTTTCCCGCCCCGCGGAAAACATCCCGACGTCCTGCCGCCCACCAATCCGCTGATCATGTGGGCCTTTACCGATCTTTCCGACCCGCGCTGGAAGTTCACGAAGAAATACATGACGCTGACCCAGCAACCCGGCAATACCAACCGCCAGAAACTCGGCCACTTCAACCCCAAGACCTGGGGCGCCTATATCCGCAACGGCGAAATGTTCATCAAGGAATACGACGCCAACCCCCTGCTGACCTACCCCGACTTCGGTTCCTCCTACGAGACATTCACCAACGAGGACTTCCTCGAAATCGAGACCTGCGGCCCCATCACCAAGGTCCCCGGCGGCGCGACGGTTGAACACATCGAACGCTGGAGCCTGCACAAGAACAGCGCCATCAAGGAAATCTCGGACGCTGAACTCGACCGAGTGATCCTGCCACACCTCCGTTGAACGCCGCCATCACCATCGCGCTCGTCTGCGCCGGTCTCGCTCTCTGCGGCTGGCTCTACCAGAAAGCCGGCGTTCGCCGTGATGCCCGCCGCCTGCCCCCGCCCGGCGAGATCCTCGGCGGATTTCACATTGTTCGGCGCGGCCGTACGGCGCCCGCAGTCGTCTTCGAATCCGGCATCGCCGCCTCCAGCCTCAACTGGTCCGGCGTCCTCAGCCAACTCCCCGAAGACCGCCTCGTCCTCGCCTACGACCGTCTCGGTTTCGGCTGGAGCCAGCCCGCCCCTTCGCCCCGGACCCTCGACAACCTTGTCGCCGACCTCGCCACCGTCCTCGACCTGGCGGACGTCGATGAACCGGTTATTCTCGTCGGCCATTCCTTCGCAGGACTCATCGTTCGCCGCTTCGCCCAGCTTCACCCTAGCCGCGTCGCCGCCCTCCTCCTGCTCGACCCGTTGGAATCTCTCGAATGGCACCCGGCCACGCCCCAGCAATCGGCCCGTCTGGCACAGGGCGTGATGCTCTCCCGCCGCGGAGCGTTCCTGGCACGGCTGGGCGTCGTCCGTTTCGCCCTCGATCTGCTGGCGGCCGGCTCTCATTTCATCCCAAAGCTCCTCGCCCGTGTCACCAGCGGCAAGGGCGCCTCGGTGACAGACCGTCTGGTCGGCGAAGTCCGCAAGATGCCCCCGGAAATCTGGCCGGCCATCCGCGCCCATTGGTCTGTGCCCAAGAGCTTCGGGACGATGGCGGAGTACCTGACCCGTCTCCCTGCGACCTGCGAGGAAGCGGAGAGAATCGAACTCCTGGAAACCCTCCCCGTTACAGTCATCACGGCATCGACCTCAACCGGCGACGTGCGCGCCGCCCACGCCAAATACGCTACCCGCCACATCACCGCCCAGGACGCCGGCCACTGGGTCCAACTCGACCGCCCCGATCTTGTCGCCGACGAAATCCTCCGGCTCTATTGATGGTCAGTTTTGACCGACAGTTCACGTCGATTCATCGGACCTTGATCCCACGCACTGATGGCCCCATCCCATTCACATCCTCGGCAACTGGAGGAGAGTGGATCAGTCTTGCGGCTGAGACTTGAGGTAGTCGGTCACCGCCTTTGCCAGTTCGGCCTACGATTTCTTGCTCGGCTGCAGCTTCCCCGCCCAGATCCGCCCCGGATGCAGCACATACCACGATGGCATCTGGCCTTGATATCGTCCCTTCCCTGGGTCGTGCCGCGCGGTCTCTCCGGTTGGAGGAGGGGCATCGCGGGAGTGCAAGCTCAACCCCTAGGGTTGAGCCCGAACCCCACGTTTTCACCTGCGAACTCTCAAGTTTCTCCGGTTGACAGGTCGCGTGTGTTGACAGGGGGGCTGACCTCGGCCGGCCAAACTACGGTTTCACTAACGGTCGCGCACGGTGCCTGAGGGCTGCGACAATTTCTCGACGTCTCAGGTGTGGCTGTCTTCCGGCATGCCTCTGCTCCATCTTAAGTCAGATTACGCAACTGGCTCCCGCCCGGGGGTGCGACGGAAAAAAGATGCGCGCCATGTCTCCGGACTGAGATTCACCGCGTTTTCCAGTGGCGGCGCGATGGTAAAAATGCGTGGTTCCTTGGCGAACAGGTGAACGCGGTAGATGCGCCAGTCTGCCGGGCGCTCCATCGCCAAGTCGCACTCGTTGCGGGTCAGGAAGAACGGTGTTCGCGCAGAGCCATTGGTGGTTTTCACCTCCAGCAATCGCTCGCGGCCGGTCACGTCAAAAGACAGAACGTCGTATCCCGCCCCATCCCCGTCTTCGGCGGCAACCCATCGGACCTTCCGGGCCAGGTCCCGCCGATCAGATCCGGAAAGCTGGCACCGCTCAAGTTCGACAACGAATTCTTCTCCAGCCTTGCCAAGGGAACGGTTGCGATAGTCCCGTTCCACCGGATCGAATTTCCGGATGAGGCGCCGTAGGCCTTCTGGCACCGGCTCGCTGACCGCCGTGAGAGCAGGCGGGGTCACGAAGATTTCAGCGATTAAAGGCGTTGCCTCCGGCGAGGCCGGAACAAGCTCAAGAATGGCCGGGTGTTGAGTGACGTAGCGATCTATGGCATCGAAGATGGCTTCCTGGTAGTTCCGTTTCGGCTTGTAGCCGGGAATCCAGGGCATACCAAGTTCATCCAACACAGCCGAAATGTTCTGGTGCTTGAACTCAACCGAGCGGTGCGTCCGCCCAATCTGGGACATGAGAGCAGCGCTATGCCTGGACTTGACGTATGGGTGCCCGGAAAGGTCTGATGAGAGCATTGCGAAGTAATCGGCGACGATCGCATCGAGTTCGTCGTCTTGCCAGTTCGTCCCAATCTTCTGTTCGTCAGCCATTCAGTTACCGCCGTGTACTCTTGACTTGAGCACCCAATCCTCGCGACCGCGTGCGTCCGAGAAAACGTTTCACCGTTCTCGTTACCGCGGCCACGTCTTTTAACTGGCAGTCCCAGATGACCAACAGCCTCCACCCTTCTTTTCGGAGCTTGTTCTGGTTCCTTGAATCCCGTTTGCGATTCCCCTCCAACTTCCGCTTCCAGAACGCAACTCTCGTCTTCGGCATTCGGGCCAGCGCGCAACCCTTATGCCGATGCCAAAAACAGCCATGCACAAAGACCAAACGCATCGTTCGGGTGAACACAAGGTCTGGCGTTCCCGGCAGATTATGATCGTGAAGCCGGTACCGGAAACCGAGTCGGTGCACAAGGCTTCGAACCGCCATTTCGGGCTTGGTATCCTTGGCCTTGACTCGGCTCATCCGTTCGCTGCGCTCTTCCTGGGTGAGGGTGTCCATGCCGTTGATCTGGATAAGGTGCCTTTAAAACATTCTCGTCCGTGTCTGATCTTACTGCAAGGGGTCTGCCCTTAATCCTACTCGCCAGGATATCTGGGCTTGCCGTTCGTCAACGCCATTATCCCGCCATCCGCTCCGCTTTGGCTCTTCCCTCCCCCCAGACTGCGTACAATAGTGCGAAGTCGTGCCTTCTTCCGTCTCCTCGCGCCTGGCCACCCAAATCTGCGGCATCCCTTTGCGCAACCCCGTCATGGCCGCCTCCGGCACCTTCGCTTACGGAATCGAATTCGCCTCCGTCCTCAATCTCGAACAGCTCGGCGGCATCGTCGTCAAGGGCCTCTCCCGCTCGCCCATGGACGGTAACCCCGCCCCGCGCGTCTATGAAGCCGAGGCCGGCATGATCAATTCCATCGGCCTCCAGAACATCGGCGTCCGCGCCTTCGTCGCTGAGAAACTCCCCCAACTGCGCAGCTATTCGACGCCCATCTTCGCCAACGTGTTCGGCTACGAAATCGACGACTACGCCGAAGTCGTTCGCGTCCTCAACGATGCCGATGGTATCGCCGCTTACGAACTCAACGTTTCCTGTCCCAACACCAAACACGGCGGCATCTTCTTCTCCTCCGACCCCGCCCTGCTCGCCCAGCTCGTCTCATCCGTCAAGCAGATCGCCCGCCGTCCGGTCATCGTCAAACTCTCGCCGAACGTTGCCAGCATCCCGGCCGTCGCCAAGGCCGCCGAAGAGGCCGGCGCCGACGCCATATCGCTGGTCAACACCTTCATCGCTCTCGCCATCGACGTGCGCACCCGCAAACCCCGCCTCGGAGCCGGCTTTGGCGGACTCTCCGGCCCGGCGATCAAGCCCATTGCCCTGCGCATGGTTCACGAAGCATGGCGCACGGTGAAGATCCCCGTCATTGGTCTGGGCGGCATCGGCTCGGGAGAAGACGCTGCCGAATTCATGATCGCCGGGGCCTCGGCCGTTCAAGTTGGGACCGCGACATTCTGGGACCCGCGCGCTCCAGTCCGCATCGCCCGCGAACTCGACGCCTTCCTGCAAAATGAAAAGATCACCAGCGTCCAATCCCTCACCGGAACGCTCAATTGGGGAAAGAAGGAATCATGAAGCAGATCATTTCGACTGAGAACGCCCCCAAAGCCATCGGGCCCTATTCGCAGGCCGTCGCCTGGAACGGCCTCGTGTACCTCTCAGGCCAGATCCCGCTCGATCCTGCCACCGGCCAGCTTGTCGATGGCGGCATTGCCGAACAGACTGAGCGGGTCCTTGAAAACCTGAAGGCGGTTCTTGAGGCGGCCGGCTCCGATCTGGCCCATGTCCTGAAGACGACGGTGTTTCTGAAAGACATGGCCGAGTTCGCCAAAATGAACGAGATCTACGGCCATTACTTCTCCCGGAACCCGCCGGCCCGGGCCACGGTGGAAGCCGCCCGCCTGCCGCGCGACGTCCGTGTCGAAATCGAGTGCGTCGCCGCGATCCGCCAGGCCTAGACAGCCACGCCCGCCTGCAACGCCCCGGCCTGCTCCCAGCACTGATCGAAAAGCGTTCTCATCGCGCCGGCGAACCCGGGGTGATCGAAGACGACCGCCGTCCAGGCCGGCCTGGTCGTCACCGGATCGAGCAGCGCGACGAGTCCCTGCGCCTCGTCGAAGACGGCCAGTTTCATCGGCAGTTCGGCCACCACGCGCACCTCGACCCCGGCCTGCTGGTACTCATCCAGCCGTGAGGAATGCGTCCGGTCTGCCGGGTTTTGCTCCACCAGCAAACGGCAGCGGACGCCGCGCGCGCAGCACTGTTTCACCAGTTGCTCGTCCAACGGGTCGACGGCATAGGGCGGGCGCGAAAACTCGACATAGTCCCGTTCGACGCTCGACAACATGGACCGGTAGTGAACGGCGATCTGAGCCGGGTCGCTCACAATTCGCAAGTAGTCCAGGTTGCCGCGCCCGTCCTGGCCGGCGGCGTAGGAGACCTTCAGTTCGTGCGCCAGAGACTGTCCGTGACGCCGTTGCTGTTCGAGTTCGTGTTCAACGGCCTCCTTCTGCCGCTCGAGGTACGCCGGGATCGCCAGACCCGGCTCGACGGCAAAAAACAGCTTGGTCTTTTCCTGGATCACCTGCGCGAAGCCTTTTTCCACAAGGCTGTCGAGAACCTCATAGATCTTTTGCCTCGGCACATTGGACCGCGCCGCCAGTTCCAGCGCCTTGAATCGGGGATGGCCGACCAGCACCAGATACGACCTCGCCTCATAGGCGTTCAGGCCGATCTGCTGCAAGCGGCGCCAGTAGATTTCATACCCAGGGTTGGTCAGTTCGTATGCCATGGGACCTGCATGCGCCACAACTTATATCACAGCGTGATGGCGGACCAGCGCTCCGGCGGCGACAAAACGCATCCGGGTAGGCGATCATGGGGCTGTCATGAAAGGTTGGGTCACCCGGTTCCTCCAGCGTGTGCCCGCTCCGCCTGAGCCGCTCAAGGGCACGCCGGCGACGGCGCGCATCAAGCGTTACACGGCGCTGAGCGGCTACGTCTACGAATACGTCTACCTTGGCTACAGGGACGAATCGCAGACGCGCGGCCACTTCTTTAACGTGTCGGCCGACCGCAAATCCTGGTTCGAACTCGAGGTCGTGGTGGAGGACGAGGGAATACGAGCCTGGGAGCAGGACCAAGGCAGGGAACTGAACGGCGCCGAGCGCTACGCCGTCGCCAAGCTTGCCCTCTTTGAAGCGTTCGACGAGCGCGGCACGCCGCCCGCGATGCGGGAACCGGTGCGGGTGCCGGCCTCACGCATCGCGGCGTTGCTCGCGTCGATTGACCTCTAGTTTCAGCCGGCCGGGATCGCCTCCTGCATCTGCGCTTCCACCACCGCCAGCGCCGCCATGTGGACGATCTCATTCACCTCGGCGCCGCGTTGCAGCACCGCGACGGGCTTCGAGAAGCCCAGCAGAATGGGTCCGACGACTTCCGCCCCGCCCAACCGCATCAGTAGCTTGTAGGCGATGTTGCCGGACTCAAGCGACGGAGCGATGAGGACGTTCGCCGGCTGGGTCAGTTTGCTGAACGGGTATTCGGCCAGCAGTTCCGGCGTGACGGCCGTGTCGGCCATCATCTCGCCGTCGATCTCCAGCCACGGCGCCTGCTTGCGCGCGAGTTCAGTCGCCCGCCGGACTTTCTCGGCCAGCGGGTGTCGCGTCGATCCGAAGTTCGAAAACGACAACATTGCCACGCGCGGCTCGATGTTGAACGCCCTGACGGCCTCTGCCGTATGGACGGCGATCTCCGCCAGGTCTTCCGAGGTCGGCTCGATGTTCATCGTCGTGTCGGCCAGGAAGTAGATCTGGCCTTTCGGCATGATCAGCATGTACATGCCGGCCAGCCGCTTCACTCCGGGCCGCAGCGAGATGATCTCGAGCGCCGGGCGAATGGTCTCCGGATAGTGCTGCGTGACGCCGCCGATCAGGGCGTCGGCATCGCCCATGTGGACCATCATGCAGCCGAAACGCGTCGGGTCCTGCAAAAGGCGCGGCGCCTCGCTGGGAGTGACTCCCTTGCGGTGGCGGAGCAGGACAAACTCGTCGAGATAGGCGCCGCCGCGAGCGCACGAAACTGGATCGACGATGTCGATGTTGCCGCCAAAGTGCAAGTGGAGTTCAGCGGCGCGCCGGCGGATCCGCTCTTCGTCGCCGATCAGCACCGGACGGGCGATCCGCTCATCCACCAATATCTGCGCGGCGCGCAGAATGCGGTCCTGCTCGCCTTCCGGGAATACGACCCGCTTGGGCCGCCGCTGCGCCCTGTGGATCGACATCCGCATCACTTCCTGGCTCTTGCCCAACCGGGATTCCAGCTTCTCCCTGTAGGCTTCGAGTTCCACCGTCAGTTGAGCCACGCCCGTCTCCATGGCGGCGCGGGCCACTGCCGGCGCCACCCACGTCAGCACGCGCGTGTCGAACGGCTTCGGGATCAGGTACAGCGGGCCGAACTCCATATTCTCCGCGCCGTACACCTTGCGGACCGAATCGGGTACATCCTGCTTGGCCAACGCCGACAGCGCATGCGTCGCCGCCAGTTTCATCTCGTCGTTAATCGCCGTGGCGCGCACATCCAGCGCCCCTCGGAAGATGAACGGGAAGCCAAGAACGTTGTTGACCTGGTTCGGATAGTCCGAGCGGCCCGTCGCCATGATGATGTCACTGCGCGTCGCCACGGCCAGATCATAACTGATCTCCGGATCTGGATTGGCGAGCGCGAACACGACAGGCTTGTCCGCCATCGCCAGCAGCATCTCCGGCGTGACGCAGTTGGCTTGAGACAAGCCGATGAACACATCCGCCCCGCGCATCGCCTCCTCGAGCGTGCGGGCCTCGGTCTCGCGGGC
This sequence comes from uncultured Bryobacteraceae bacterium, assembly GCA_947084845.1. Classification (GTDB taxonomy): domain Bacteria; phylum Acidobacteriota; class Terriglobia; order Bryobacterales; family Bryobacteraceae; genus PNKE01. The sequence continues at coordinate 18,135 of CAMTUE010000043.1, forward strand.
GAAGCGGGCTTTGTACTTGTTCATCCCGGTTGTCCGGCCTTGATAGATGACGCCCTTGGTGTCGCACATCAGGATGTTTTCGATGTTCGCGCCCAGCCGGACGTAATGGTCCGCGCACGAAATCGCCGATGCGCCGGCGCCCGAGAACACGATGCGCACCTCCCCGATCGGCTTGCCGACAACTTCCAGGGCGTTTATCAGCGCGGCTCCGGAGATGATGGCCGTGCCGTGCTGGTCGTCGTGGAAGACCGGGATCTTCATCGTCCGCTTTAACTCTTCCTCGATCTCGAAACACTCCGGGGCCTTGATGTCCTCCAAATTGATGCCGCCGAATGTTGGCTCCAGCAACTGGCACGTGCGGATGATCTCCTGCGGATCCTCGGTCGCCAGTTCGATGTCGAACACATCGATGTCGGCGAATCTCTTGAACAGGACGCCCTTGCCCTCCATGACCGGCTTGCCCGCGGCGGGGCCGATGTTACCCAACCCAAGAACCGCCGTGCCGTTGGTGACCACGGCGACCAGGTTTCCCTTGGACGTGTACTTGTAGACCGCCTGCGGGTCCTCTGCAATCTCGAGGCAAGGCACCGCCACGCCGGGCGTGTAGGCAAGGCTCAGCTCCCGCTGTGTCCGGCATGGCTTGGTTGGTGTGACGGAAACCTTCCCGGCGGGCTCGCTGGAATGGTAGGCCAGCGCTTCTTCTTTTCGAATCAACATGAGTGATTCCTTTCCATATCTGTTCTATACCTGACAGAGCGGAAAAGCCAGCGCCGATGTCCGCAATTGTCCGCAATGCGGCTGAAAGCGCCATTGCCGGGCAACCTTTCGGCTGTCGGAGTCGTCATCTAGAGGCGATGCTCCGATCCGGGCCAACTCCGGCCGCGCTGATATTGCATACTGAACTAGAGTTGGAAGCACGCAGCCCTTGCCGGGGCCAGAATTTTGCTCAACGATATGTCGGAACCGATCACACCGCCGGTGGATGAACTCGAAGGGAGACCGTTCTCCTTCTATCCGCCCATTCTGAATGTCGAGCACAATGAGTGGACCCTCAAGGAAGCCACCTGGTCTGAGATGGTGGTGGCCAACACAAAGTCGGACCTGGTCGTGGCCGTGCCGCGGCGCTATTTTGGCCAGGTGTCGCGGGTGGAAGAGCCGGTGATGATCGTGGGGTTGACCAAGGAACTGGAATACAAGACCGGTTCAGTCTGGCCGGCCGAACGCAAGGTCTTCTCCATGCCCGGCAAGGTGGTTCCCATGCGCCGTCAGCCCGGAGCCTCCGGTCATGAACCGAAATCGCCCGGCGTGTTCAAATCCATCGCCGGCTTCGGCGATTCCGGTACCGACACGCGAATCAGCCGCATGATCCTCACGGTATTTGGCGGCATTGCATTTGTCGGACTGCTGATCTGGGCGCTGGTCGAGTTCACACCGGCTGCAAAGCCGACGTTCGTTGCCAGGGATCAGGCCTATCTTGAATTGACGCGCGACGACGATTTCCATGCCGTCGTGCGGAAGCTGGGCAATCCGTCGCTCGATCGCTATAAAGCGTCCGAGGGCGAGATCTTTTACCGGGCGATGACTTACAAGGACCGCGGCTACGCCATCATCCTCATGGGGACCGGCCAGGACTCCGTGCGCTACATCGGCACGCTCAGCTACTCCACTGACAAGAAGAAGGACTGGCAGCTTATGCATTACGTCGAGTTCGCGCGCGGCGCGACCACCGTTTCGATGCTGCGAACGCTGCCGAAGTTCTGAATCCCGGCTCACAGTCCCGATACAATCGTTAGTTCATGAAAAAACGATTGGCAACATTGGCATGGGTCGCCGTGGCTATGACCGGGGCGGGTTCGCTCGCCGGCGTGGCATTGTACCGGGGCGAAGCGATCAACAGCGCATGGCTTGTCCTTGCGGCCGTCTGCACCTACCTGGCCGCCTATCGCTTCTATGGCGCTTTCATCGCCGCCAAGGTGTTGGCGCTCGACGACAACCGGGCCACCCCCGCCGAACGGCTCCGCAACGGCCACGACTTCGAGCCCACAAACAAGTGGATCGTCTTCGGCCATCATTTCGCCGCCATCGCCGGCCCCGGCCCGCTCGTCGGGCCAACGCTCGCCGCCCAGTTCGGCTACCTGCCAGGCACGCTCTGGATCATCATCGGCGTCGTCATCGGCGGGGCCGTGCAGGACTTCATCATTCTGTTCTCCTCGGTGCGGCGCAACGGCAAGAGCCTCGGGCAGATGGCCCGCGAGGAGATCGGCAAAATCGGCGGCGCAACCGCTCTGCTCACCGTGCTGCTGATCATGATCATCCTGTTGGCCGTCATCGCCCTGGTCGTTGTCAACGCCCTCAAAGGCAGCCCCTGGGGCACGTTCACCATCGCCGCCACCATGCCCATCGCCGTCTTCATGGGACTCTACCTGCGCTACTGGCGGCCGGGCAAGGTCCTCGAAATCTCCCTCATCGGCTTCGTCCTTGTCGTGGCCAGCATCTTCGCCGGCGAATGGGTGGCGGGCCACTCGGTATTGGGTCCCTGGTTCACGCTCGGCGGCATGGCGCTCGCCCTCTGCGTGATTATCTATGGCTTCCTCGCCAGCGCCCTGCCTGTCTGGCTGCTGCTGGCGCCGCGCGACTACCTCTCGACGTTCGTCAAACTCGGCGTCGTCCTGATGCTCGGCGCCGGCATCCTGTTTGTCCGCCCCGAATTGCAAATGCCGGCCCTGACTCGGTTCACCGACGGAAGCGGGCCGATCTTCGCCGGGACGATCTTCCCGTTCTGCTTCATCACCATCGCCTGTGGTGCAATCTCCGGCTTCCATGCGTTGATCAGTTCCGGGACGACGCCTAAAATGATCGCCCGGGAAGGCCACATCCTGCCGGTCGGATACGGTTCGATGCTGCTCGAGAGTTTCGTGGCCATCATGGCTCTCATCGCCGCCTGCTCTCTCGAACCGGGCGTGTTCTTCGCGGTGAATTCGCCGGCCGGCGTCGTCGGAGCCACCCCGGCGGCGGCCACGGCGACGATCACGTCCTGGGGTTTTCCCGTCACGCCGCAACAGATGTCCGACCTCGCCCGCCACGTCGGCGAAGAGACGCTCTTCTACCGCACCGGCGGAGCGCCGTCGCTTGCCCTGGGCATGGCGCACATCTTCTCCCGGATCGCCGGCAACGAGGCCGTCCTCCGCTTCTGGTACCACTTCGCCATCATGTTCGAAGCGCTCTTTATCCTGACCATCATCGACGCCGGCACACGCGTCGGACGGTTCATGTTGCAGGATTTCCTCGGCCACTTCTGGAAACCGCTCGGCAGGACCTCATGGATGCCGTCCGTCATCGTCACCTCGGCGCTGATCGTGATGGCCTGGGGCTACTTCCTGATCCAGGGCGTGCTCGATCCCCTCGGCGGGATCAACTCCCTCTGGCCCCTGTTCGGCATCGCCAACCAGTTGCTGGCGGCCGTGGCGCTCTGCGTGGCCACGACGATCCTTATCAAGGCGTCCCGTTTGAAGTACGCCTGGATCACGCTCACGCCGCTCGCCTGGCTCGTGATAGTCACCTACACGGCCGCCTGGCAGAAGATCTTCTCCGACGCGCCCCGCATCGGATTCCTGGCCCAGGCCATGGTCCTGGAAGCGGGTCCGCAGTCCGCGACGATCAAGCAATTGATCTTCAACAACCGTCTCGACGCGGCCGTATGCGGCATCTTCCTCATCCTTGTGACGACGATCCTCGTCGATTCAATCCGGGTCTGGACAGGAATCCTGAACGGCTCCCGCTCCAGCGCCACCACCGAGACGCCCTTCGTGGCGACGGCCCTGCGACCGGAGGAGATCTGAGATGGCCCGGCTCAAAGCCTTCTGTTCGATCATCGTTGGCATCCTGCGTGAGATCGGCGACGAGACCGCCTACCAGCGTCATCTCGCGTCGCACGGTTGCGCGCATTCCGGCGCCGAATACAGGCGCTTCGCCGAGTGCCGGCTCCGGCAGAAGTACCAGCGGGCCAAGTGCTGTTAGTGCCCCAACCCCAACCTCAGCGCAAGGCGTAAAGAAAGGCGCACACCATCGTCCCCGCCGGACTCCGGATCCCGACGGTAATCCCTCCCGCGGCGCCTTGCCCCGGTAGTGAGACAAAACTCCTTTGTCCGCGACACCCCAAAGTGACTAAAGTCATACTCTTTCAGAATCCTGGGGTGTAGCCTCGGCCTGTGGGCGTCCTCTCAGGACGCCGGAAGGAGCCTTTCGACATATGAAACGACTGTGGTGGAGTTTCGCGGCGGTCCTTGTGTTCTCGTTCGCGGTTCTCGGCTGGATCGGAACCCGCATCTACCAGGAAAAACCGCCCATCCCGTCTGCCGTCCTCACCACTGGCGGCGAAACCGTCATCCCGGCCGGCCTGGTCGAGAAGGGCCAGAACGTCTGGCAGTCCATGGGCGGCATGCAGGTCGGTTCCATTTGGGGCCACGGCAGCTATGTCGCGCCCGACTGGACCGCCGACTGGCTGCACCGCGAACTCGTCTTCGTCCTGAATCGCTGGTCCCAAAACGAACACCAGAAGCCCTACGACCAACTTGACGCCGAGCACAAAGCCGGACTCCAGGGCCGCCTCACGGCGCTCTACAAAACCAACAGCTACAACCCTGATACCGGCGTCATCACCATCGATCCCGTTCGCGCCGAAGCCTTCCGTGCCAACGTCGCCTACTACACTGCCCTCTTCCGCGATGGCAAACCCGAGTACGCCATCCCCTCCGGCGCCGTTCCCAATGCTGAACGCGCCCGCGCCCTCTCCTCTTTCGTTTGGTGGACGGCCTGGTCCACCTCGACAAACCGCCCCAACGACAACATTACTTACACCGGCAACTGGCCCCATGAGCCTCTGATTGGCAACCGTCCGACCGGCGAAAGCGTCATCTGGACCGGCGTCAGCATCATCATGTTGCTGGGCGGCATCAGCGCCATGGTCTGGTGGTACGCCTCCCAGAAACACGAAGGCGAACCTGCCTCGGCCCCCGCCACCGACCCTCTCGCCGGCTGGCGCGCCACCGCCAGCCAGCTCGGCACCCTCAAATACTTCTGGGTCGTCGCCGCGCTCATCCTTGTCCAGATCGCAGTAGGCATCATCACCGCCCACTACGGCGTCGAAGGCGACGGCTTCTATGGCATCAAACTCTCCGAGATCCTGCCCTACTCGGTCACCCGCACCTGGCACGTCCAGCTCGGCATCTTCTGGATCGCCACAGCCTGGCTCGCTGCCGGCCTCTTCATCGGACCCCTGGTCAGCGGCAAGGAGCCCAAATTCCAGAGCCTGCTCGTCAACGTCCTGTTCGGCGCGCTGCTGCTGATCGTCGCCGGCTCTCTCACCGGCGAGTGGATGAGCATCATGAACAAGATGACCGACTCGCAGTCGTTCTACTGGGGCCATCAGGGATACGAATACGTCGACCTGGGCCGCGCCTGGCAAATACTGCTCTTCGCCGGACTCCTCATCTGGCTCTTCCTCGTCGTCCGGGCCGTCCGCCCCGCCCTCTCAGACCCGCCCCTGTCAAAGCGCGGCGAGCAGAAACCCCTTCTCGCCCTGTTCCTCATGTCCAGCGCCGCCATCGGACTCTTCTATGGCGCCGGCCTGACCTGGGGCCACCATACCCATATCTCGATCGTCGAATACTGGCGCTGGTGGGTCGTCCACCTCTGGGTTGAGGGCTTCTTCGAGGTCTTCGCCACCACCGTCATTGCCTTCTTCTTCATGAGCCTCGGACTCATTCGTCCCCGCCTCGCCGCTCAGGGCGCATTGCTTGCCGCCACCATCTATCTCGCCGGCGGCATCATCGGCACCTGCCACCATCTATATTGGTCCGGCACGCCCATGGTCGCCCTGGCCTGGGGCTCTGTCTTCAGCGCTTTGGAAGTGGTCCCGCTCACCCTGGTCGCCTATGCCGCCATCGACGACCTGCGCCGCGGCCGCTCCGCTCCCTGGGCCGCGCGTTACAAGTGGCCCATCTACTTCTTCGTCGCCGTCGCCTTCTGGAACATGGTGGGCGCCGGACTGTTCGGCTTCATGATCAACCCGCCCATCGCCCTCTATTACATGCAGGGACTCAACACCACGCCGCTCCACGGCCACGCCGCCCTGTTTGGCGTCTATGGCATGTTGGGCATCGGCCTGATGCTGGTCTGTCTGCGGGCGTTGAACCCCGAACAGCACTGGCGCGAGGGCTGGCTGAAGTTCTCCTTCTGGTCGATGAACATCGGCCTCATGGCGATGTGCCTCCTCAGCCTGCTCCCGGTCGGCCTCATGCAGACCTGGGCCAGCGTCGATCAGGGCTACTGGTACGCCCGCAGCCCCGAGTTCCTTCAGCAACCCCTCATGCAGACCCTCCGCTGGCTGCGAGCTCCCGGCGACACCCTGTTCGCCATCGGAGCCATCGTCCTGGTCGCGTTTGTCTTCACCATCCGACCGCGCAAGAGCACCGTCTAAACCCGGTGGGGCGGGCTTCAGCCTGCAAAGGGCTTCAGTCCGCCCCGCGCCCGGTTTGACACTGGTTCCCCATCATCGACTACAATTCGGAAGGTGGGTTCGTGTGCGCTGCCTGAGCAACTCTCTGTGCGCCGGTGGACCCAAACCGGCTTTTCCGGCGTCTAATCCCAAGGAGTTGATCCAATGCACCTGCGGCCATTGCACGACCGTGTGCTCGTCAAGCGTATCGAGGAAACTGAAACCGTCGTGGGCGGCATCTACATCCCTGACACGGCGAAAGAAAAGCCCCAGCAGGGCGAGGTGATCTCGACCGGCATCGGCAAGATGCTGAAGAACGGGTCGCGCGCCTCCATGGACGTGAAGGCCGCCGACAAAGTCCTGTTCGGAAAATATGCGGGCTCGGAAGCCAGAATCGACGACCAGGACTACCTGATCCTCAGGGAAGACGAGATCCTGGCGATCCTGGACTAGGCCAGCCAAGAGTTTGAAGTAGAACGGAGATCGATGATGAGAAACAATCTTATGCGGCCCTTCCTGCTCGCCGCCGCCATGCTGGTCGCCACGGGCGCCGCCAATGCACAACTCAAGGTGGGCGTCGTGGATCTGCAGAAGGTCCTCCAGGGAACCGCCGAAATCAAGCAGGCCGAGGCCGACCTGAAGACCCGATTCGGGCCGCGCCAGGACGATCTTGGCGCAGCGGAAAAGGAACTCGCAAGGCTGCAACAGGACTTCGAAACCAACCAGTCCAAGTACACTGAAGCTGCCCTGGCGGATCTCTCCGCCCGCATCCAGTTACGCCAGCGCCAGTACCAACGCAACGCCCAGGCCCTCCAGGATGAAGTCAGCCGCGACCGCCAGGACATCCTCAGCCGCGTCGGCCAGCGCCTCCAGGAAATCGTGAAAAAGGTGGCTGAGGCCAAAGCGCTCGATCTCGTCGTCGATGCCCAGTCCTCGCTCTACTCCAAGCCGGCGCTTGACATCTCCGCCGATGTCACCGCCGCCTATGACGCCGCCTATCCCGTGAAGAAGTAGATTCGGAGGCCTCCATGGCCGGCTTCTTAGAACAGTACGAAACCAGGAGCAACTGGCGCGAAAAGACCGTCAAGTGGTTCTTCCTGTCGATCCTCGTCCTGGTGCTCCTCTGGGGCCTGGATTGGACGCTCGCCCGGCTCGGCAAAGAGAACTTGAGCGACTTCCGCGCCCAATGGCGCGTCCGCTCGTTCTACAGCGCGCTCGCCGGCGAGCGCTACGAAGAGGCCTACAGCATGTGGGGCTGCGACAAGGCGCGCCCCTGCCGCGACTACGCCTACGAGAAGTTCATCGAGGACTGGGGTCCTGACAGCCCCAACGCAGCCGCCCACCAGGCCAGCAAACTTGTCGTCCGCCACTGCGCCTCGGGCATCGTGAGAACGGATCTCCTTCCGAACAAGGAGATGATCCACCTCTACGTCAACCGCGACGACCTGAACCTCAGCTTCGCCCCCTGGGGCGATTCCTGCTCCGCCCCGTCCATCCCGGTCCCGTAGCCAGACCGGTGGGCTGCGCAAGTTCTTTCAATTGAGTTGACCGCGCCCATCAGCGGCGTCTGGCTCTGGCCGCCTCACCAAGCATCCTGATTCGCTCCGTCAGTAGATACACATCCGTCCACGGATTCGCTCGCGCGCGATCTCTGCCGCACTGCCACCGCTCAAGTTGGATGGCTCTGTCTTTCGCAAGCTCATAGAGATCTATCACCCGTTCGATCGGCACTCGCTTCTCGAACCCAGGAACGAGTTCTCGGCATTGCGCCTGCACTCTGCCGCGATCGAGATGCGGTCTCTGGTCCTGGTAATGCAAGAGGAGCCAAAGCTCGAAACAGGGGTTCGAAAATGCGACTTTGAGATCGTTCCGCTCCGCCAACTCGAATGCTTCGCAGACGTTCGCGTGTTCGTCCTGGTCAAATACACACCAAACCTCGTCGAAGGCGAGGTTCAGATCGCGCTTGCGCCTCGCCTCCTTCACGGCCCTATCCCGCTGAGCTATTGCAGTCTTCACAACGGTCAGAGGCACGCCAACACCCAAGGCCACGAGATTGAGGTGGCTTCTCCACTCATGCCGGAGGTCCTTGAAGTAACATGGTTCTGTGATTTCGCCCTCGCAGACCACCAGTACTCTCGGGTAAGGGTCTTTCTGCGCCCTGCGACGGCTCAGATTTTCACGTGTTCGCATCTGGCCCGCCCAGTGCCGCCTCGAAAGCCTCCTCGTTCAAGAATGGGATCGCCCCATATCGGCCCTGCAGATAACCCGCCTCCAGATTCTCCTCCTTCCTTGGCTTGAAGTCGCTCAAAGGGTAGATCGTGGTAGCGCCGTCTCCAGCTTTCTCGCAGAACCATATCTGGTCGCGCCTGAGCCCCGCATGGCTCAGGATGTTCGTATCGTGCGTATTGAAGATCAACTGAGCTCCTTTCGAATTGCTTTCCGTGCTCTGGAAGAGCCGGACAATCCGTAAGGCGAGAAGGGGATGAAGACTGGAATCGAGTTCATCAACACATAACGTCCCGCCAGCACCCAATGCTCTCAGCACTTGACTCAGAAGTGCGAAGTAAGAGAGTGTCCCATTTGACTCCTGTTCAGATCTGAATTCATGCCCGCCTCGGTGCACGAAGCGCAACTCGGCTTGTGAGTTAGGGAGGTCTGGGACATCCTCCTCGGGTCTAACCCGGCGTATCGCATTCATGATGCTCCCCCACCTCTCAGCGGCCTCGGGCGGCATAGTCTCCTCAACGACTCGAATCTGTTCGATGCCCAGATCGGCACCCCGGACCAGAGGGAGCAACGCAACTCCGAGATCCTTGTTCTCCTGAATAAGACGGGAAAGGCCGCTGTGCAGGACGCTCCAAGGGACCGGGCTTATAGCAGCGAAGGAGAGCGAACTGGTCAGCCACCTGTAGATCGGCTTCAGGGTCTCATTCGCATTCTGAACTGCTGCCGATAGGAACAAGCTGTTCGGCCTGGTCAGCGTCTCGATGGTTCGTTTGGCCCCAGGCATCATGGTGCCGAAATCAATCTTTGCGCCTGCTTTCCTCTCATACCACACTTGCCTTCTTCGAGAGGGAAAGGCGTACAACCACTCCTTCTTAATAACTTTCGAATCCGCACTGAAGCCAAATTGAAATCGCGTTTCTTCGAGGAGAAAGTCAATGGCGTACTCAGATGCGGTTTCGCTCCCATGCCCGCCCAGGAAAGGGTCCCTAGGAACCCCTCCGTCTGGCTTCCACTGGCTATGGGAATCAAGAACTGCGTCTTGAAAATAGGCAATGGCCTTCAGTAGGTTCGACTTCCCCGATGCGTTCGCGCCATATACTGCCGCCACTGGCAGCACCCCTTCACTGAGCTTCTGGAACCGCCGCACGACGCCATCTGGGTCCGAGTACTTGTTCGCGACCATCGAGAGTTCCTGCTCGTCTCTGAATGACCGGTGGTTCTTGAATCGAAACCGGAGAAGCATGAAATCGGGTCCTTCCTCCATCTATCGACCGCTTTGAACTGATTCCTTGCACAAAACGGCCTCTAACTGAGGTGTATCACTAATCTGGCGGGAACGCAAAGTGGAAACTCACCCAATCCCGGCCGTCCACCCCGCTACTCCTGGAAGTGCCTCGAACTTCGTCCGTGGACCGGCTGCATGCAGGCGAAGTACCCGCGGAACAGGACCTCGCGTTCCGGACCGCCGAACACGGGCGCCAGCGTTTCCTGAATCCAGCCGCGGATCGCTTCTTCCGGCGTCCCCTCTCGCACTGCCAGCGCCACGTTGGTCTCGGTCATCATGTATGCTGCGTAGGCCTCCGGCGTCATCCGGATCCCGGTTTCGAAATACTCATGGTCTTTCAGCCGGAAGCCCGAATCGAGCCGTTCGAGGATCTCCGGGGTCAGCCTGATGGCCTCGTAGCTTGGGACCGGGTAGCGGGCGTGAAAGTGGCCGAACCACAGGTCCAACTCCTCGGATGAGTGGAAACTTCTGCCGGGCGAAAAATCGTAAACCACCAGATAGCCGCCCGGTGCCAGCACCCGCACGGCCTCGGGGAAGAAACGGCTCAGATGGACATAGTTCAACGATCCGGCGGCGGTCATCAGATCGAACCAATGGCTGCGGACCGGCATCGCCTCGGCCGCTCCGGCGATGAACCTCGCGCCCGGCGCGACACCGGGTGCGAACTTCAGCATCGCCTCCACCGGTTCAATCCCCAGACAAAACTCGGAAACTCCTACCAGCGGTTTCGTCGACAAACCCGCGCCGCAGCCGACATCCAACACCCTGCGCGGATTGAGCCGTTCTCCGAGCGTCTGTCTAACCCGGTCGAGGACAAACGCGTGCACCGGCGGCCGCGCCGTAGCGTAGCCTTCAGCCATGCTGGAAGTTCCGAATGGGTTCACCCTTGCCTGCCTTGCGTCAAGATAGACTCTATGTCCGTCTCAACAATGATCCACTACGATATCGCATCGGCCGAGGTGCGCGAGGTCTTTAATGACATTATGCAGACGCGAGGCGTGGACCGCGTCAATAACTTCTGGATGATGCTGGCCAACCACCCCCCGACGCTCAGGCGCATCTGGGCCGAAGTGAAGGAAGTGATGGCGCCCGGCGCGCTGGACCCGCTGGTCAAGGAGATGATCTACATCGCCGTCAGCGCGACCAACGGCTGCGAATACTGTTCCCACTCCCACACCGCCTCCGCCCGAGCCAAAGGCATGACCGAGGAGATGCTCGGCGAAGTACTCGCCGTAGCCGCCCTGGCCAACCAAACGAATCGCCTCGCCAACGGCTACCGCGTGCCCGTCGACGAGGCGTTTCTGGAGAAGCCCACGAGCCGCGACTGACCGCTGAATTCTTGCGGGTTCGCGTGTATGATCGAGTCAGTTCTGTATGATGCGAACGATAATGGTGGTGATGTTGGCGGTCGCGGCGCCGTCCATGGCGGATGCCTGCAGTTGCGTGACTCGCGCCCCGCTATGCGCCCGGCTATCCGATCTGGAGCGTCCACGAACTGCCGTGTTTGTTGGTAGGGTGACGCAAGTCTATCCGGATTCAGGGGACCTCCAAAGCTACTTCAGCGCCTTGTACGGCAACCCGTCGCGTAACCGGGATGGCAGCTACAAGCCGGTCACTTTCGGGGATAGGAAGGCTCGTCTCCTGAAGGTGTGGGCTGAATCCCTGTCACGCGACGAAGTGGAGGGAATAAAGAAGGCCGATTCGGAGGAGAGCCTGCCCAAGCTCTTCTATGAAATGCGTTGGTCGTCCGTGCGAAGGATCAGATTGACAGTTGTGGAGAGCTTCGTAGGCGACAGCGGCAAGACGTTCGCGCTCTTCACCGGCTTGGGGGCGGGTGACTGCGGAGTCCGCTTCAGAGAGGGCCACGAGTGGCTGGTGTTTGCGTATCAGGTCCCCGCCTCCGGACGCTGGAGTACAGATATCTGCAACGGTACCAACCTCCTCAAGTACTCCGCGAACGAGGTCAGCGCACTCAGAGCATGGAAGAGCGGACAGACTCTGGCCCCGCATATCTATGGCAGTGTCGCGGATTGGACTGAGCGGAGGGACCAGGCAACGTTCCACAGCTCTCCGATGGCAGGGCGCAAAGTGATTCTGCGGGCCGCTGGAGGACAGGAGCGAGAAACCACGACAGATCCGGAGGGTAACTTCCTCTTTTCCAATTGGGACCGGAGGCGCTACACGATCAGTGTTCCGCTGAATGGATGGAGGGTAGAAGATCCGACGGGTCCGGATCTCGTCGGCGACTTATCCAGCCGGCCTTGCGCGAGCGTGAATGTCTACATGAGACAGGACCAGGGGGAGATCCTGGGGAGACTCATGGTCCACTCCGGTGAGACCCTGCCTGCGAGCCTGCGTGTGGAGGTGATTCCAGTTCTGGCGGACGGCAATCTTGTTTTGAAATGGGCGCGCGCCGATGCCAAGGGCCGATTCCAGGTCAAGAGCCTCGAACCAGGAGAATACGTCCTTAGAATCAATGCTAGTCCGATCTCCATCAGCCCATTCGCCGCCCAGCCCGTCGACTCGCCCTATCCGGCTGTTTACTTCCCTGGCGTTTCGGACTTGGCGTCGGCGCGGCGAATCGTGATTGAACGGGGGAAGGTGGCCGAAATGCCGCCATGGAAGATGCCGGAGCGCCTCCCGCAGAGGATGTTACGGGGCCGCGTCGTCTGGCCGGACGGCAAGCCGGCGAAGGGCGTCCGGGTCAGGGTAGTGAGGGTGTCGACCGGCTCAGTAGTGGCCCGAACAAAGAGCGGGCCGGAGAACGACGAATTCTCGTTCGCTGGATTTGCCGGAGCGGAATACCGGGTGCAAGCGGCGGCGTGGCAAGGAATCGACGCCTACTTCTGGGCTGAAGGCGCGATCACCGGCTCTCCAGCGGAGCCGTTGGTCTTGAAACTACAGCCGGATGGGCGCAAGGCCCGCGATCCCGAGTTCTTCGGGGGCCGATGGTGGTGCGGCGGTGACCCGCCGGAGCTACGCCTTCATCTGCTGGGCGAGGTAATTCGGCAAACCCATCTGGCTGATCATGTCGAGCTGCGCCTCCAGGAAGTCGACGTGCTGTTCCTCGTCCATGGTCATCCGCTCAAAGATCTCTCTCGTCCCGTTGTCGCCGGCTTCGACACACACCCTGACGGCGTTGTTGTACTCGGCGACCGCCTTCATTTCGGCGGCCAGGTCGTTTTCGATCTGGGACTTCACGTCGCTCCCGATCTTCGGGTCCAGCTTGATGTGGACATTGGGAATGCCATCGAGGTAGAGGATGCGCTCGATGATGCCTTCGGCGTGCTTCATCTCATCGATCGCCTGCTTCTTGACCATGCCGCCATAGCGCTGGTAGCCCCAGTTGGTCAGCATCTCGGCGTGGACCATGTATTGCATGATCGCCATCAGTTCGTTGCTCAGCGCCGCGTTCAGTTCCGCGATGACCTTCTCGTTGCCCTTCATGATTAGCTCCTTCGTTCTATCGTAGCCTGATCGGGTTGCTACAATCCCAGCCATCTCGCGCCTCGCCTTTGTGATGCTCACGGCAACCGTGTTGATGCCGGCTCAACTGCGGGGGTATTCGATACCGCTGATCGACCTGTCTGCCGGGACTTCCCGCCCGGTGCTGGTCGTCGATCGCGAACCCGGCCGCTATTCTTGGGCATCCGGCCACCGCGAAAGCCCGGCCAAGGGCGACTGGGTAGCCTGGGTGGGCCGTAACGAGGACGTCGTCCAGGGCAAGGAAGGGCAGCGACTGCTGCTATCCGGGCCTGGAAAAGCTCCCGGACGGGACTCTTGTCACAATGACTTACGGCCAATCGACAACCGGCGAGGCAAGCGCGCCGTTCCTGATGACCGGGTATGATAAGAAAGTGCTCCACCTTGTCGCGGGGGCGGGCCAGATGAAGGTGGAGGTTGATTTCCTGGGGAACGGGTCGTGGGAAACTTATGAAACCCTGCCGGGCGGCCGATATGTCCATCATGAGTTCCCGGCCGGCTTCTCGGCGCATTGGGTGAGGTTGACCCCAAGCGCTGATAGCGTGGCCACGGCGGAGTTCATGGACACCTGATCAGGTGATCGCCAGCGCAATGATGGATTAGGATAGGCAGTTGAAGCTCAAAATCAAGCTGGTTTGTTGGCTGTCCCTGGCAAGCGGGGTTGCGCTCTACGCGCAGGCACAGGAGGGCGGATTGACGCCTTCTAATCTGGATCAGGCGCCGCAGTCGCAGCCGGCGGAGCCAAACGAACCAGGCACGCAGCCGCCAGTGGTAGAACCCGAGTCGTCCATTCGAGACCAGGTGAACCTGGCTGACCCGAAGTTCTATGCCAAACTGGCAGTTTTGATTGGGTCAATTCTGCTCGCCCGCAAGGCCTTCAGGCAAATGCAATCCTCCTGATTAGGATCCTGGACCGGCCCCTGCGGCGAGCGATTTTGATTATCAGGCACTAACATAAAATCGGCTCAATCTGAGCCGAAGTTGCGTTTCGTCCTGCCCGCACGATCTCCGGCTACTTTTCGGGGCAGGTCCGGCTGTTGTGCCCTGGCTTATGGCAAACAGAGCACACTCGTCCACCAGATTTGCGGTCACGCCGGCCAGATCCGGCGCGGCCACCCGATTCCACTAGTGCATAATCGAAGCCGAGATCACGCAGCGATGAAAGATGGGCGTCGACCGCTTCCAGTATTTCTTTCTTCGACGCGTCCAGAAGAGTCTTTCTTTCGGCGTCAAGTTTCTTGAGTTTCTCGAGTGTAGAGCTTACGTCAGACATAAATCCACCCTATCAGGATCACGCCCGCTCATCAACAACTTTGTGCGGCGCCCTTATCGAAATTGGCACGATTCGACAGAATCCGAAAACCCAGCGCCACACACGGGATCGGCCTGCCTGACCAAACGAACCACAGCCTCACTACGGTCTATTGTTAAGAATGAATTCTCGTTACTAAATAGATCCCCCGGCCCAGTTTGACCTTCAGCCAGGGGAGGTTCGTTTGGCACTTCGTTGATTCCAGGCGACTTTGCTGCGAGGCGGCGTCCGTCGCGCCACTGGAACCCCCGCCCTCAAGCCGGCAGATCCCAGGCCTTCTGCCAGTCCACCCTTCCTTTGGTCCTGAACGCTTCCAGTGCCATGTAGCAGGCCATTGTTGAATAGTAGGCCACTTCCTCATTGCAGACAGTCCGTTTCCGGGTCTTGATCCCCTCGATCCAGTTTCGAAGGATAAACTCGGCCGATGGACCTCCCCCCTCGCCCTGTGCTTCGGCTGTTTTTGAAAACTTGGCGTTCGGCCGGTAAGTCCATGCCGTCTCTCCCGCTCTCGCGTACCTCTCGATGAACGTGACTCCGCCAGTGCCCCTGAGTTCCACTCCCGCACTGGTCCTCACGCCGGGCGCCGAAAGGCATTCAGCCGTAAACGTCACCGTCAGCTTTTCGGGATACTCCAGGATGACCGTAACTACATCCGGCGTATCGCGGCCGTCGTTATAGTAATGGATCCCGCCGCCGGCAACGCAAGATGCGGGAGCCTTCAAGCCCAGCATGTGGTGCGCCGAATCCACGACATGTATTCCGATCCCCATGATCATCCCGCCGTCATAGTGGAGCCATTTATAGGGGCTGAAGTAGACTCCGGGATCCCAAGCAATCTTCGGACCGCGCCCCAGCCAGCGCTCCCAATCCAAGCCCTCCGGTTTTCGTTCAAAACCCTTCGGCGCTTCCAGCACGTAGCCCGAATTCGACAGATACCAGGTCCGGGCAAAACCCGTCTTCCCCATCACGCCCGAATCGACGAAGCGCTCCTTCGCTTCGACAAACTGCTGCATCCCCCGGCCTTGCGTACCCGCCTGCAGTATCCGTTTGTTTGCCCTGACGGCCTTCACGATGGCCTGGCCGTCGGCCGGAGTGTGGACCATCGGCTTCTCGACGTAAACGTCCTTGCCGGCATTCAGCGCGTCCACGGCGGCGGGCGCATGCCAATGATCGGGTGTTGCCACGATGACGGCGTCGACATCCTTGCGTTCGAGCATCGGGCGGTAGTCGTGGTACTTCTCGGCCTGGGCTCCGGCCAACTGCGAAGCCTGGTCGCGCCGAACATCATAGATGTCGCAAACACCAACGATCTCCACGCCGCCAATCCGCAGCAGTTCCTTCATCAGATACTGCCCGCGGCCGCCAGTGCCTATCACCCCGATCCGGACACGATCGCCTGCCCCCAAGACACGTGAGGCCGCGGCGGCCGTCATGACGAATGCTCTTCGTGTTGCGTCAAACATGAATTCACGCTCCTGGCTGGAACCTACGTTATCTTTCAACTCAACCAAAAACAAGCCCCCACCACGCCGGCGGGGGCCATGTACGGCGGGGACGATTGTCCTCTCCCTTGCCGCGCAACTCAGATGGGGCCGAACGATCAGCCGTAATTGACGGGGTTCTCGGACAGCCAGCGCTCGTCCCTGGCCGCCCCGATCCTCTTGCCGGCTTCGCGGGCCATCGCTCCGGTCAGTGGCCGGGTCTTCCAGGCAAAACTCCCGCCGAAGCCGACGGCGGCGCCGAGAAGACCGCCCGCGATCACCCCGCGCACCGGTTTCCGGTCGTCGGCGATCACGCCCAAAATCGCGCCCGCCAGCGCGCCGATCGCCGCGGCCTGCCAGGACTCCTGCGCTGCCGCGGTCACCATGCCGGTGTTCTCGTCAGATTCCAGTGTGGCCCGCCGGGCCTCATTGGCGCCCTCGACGCCCGACTCCACCAACTCCTTACCGTAGGCGAGATTCGATTTGATCCGTTCGGAAACGCTCATGCTGTGATGCTCCTATAAGTATTGTAGAAAAATCGGGCGGCCCTCTCCGTAAACTCACGCGACTCGTCCGTCCGCCGGCCGGAATGGTTCACGAAGGGCCACGCGCCGGCGCGCAGGAACCGAGTCAGATAATATGGACGGCATGAAGGCAACCCGGCGAGGATGGATGGCAGGCTTGGGCGCAGCGGCCCCTTTGGCGATGGCTCAGAGCAAAAAGGCGACGCCTCTGGATATCCAGGAGTTTCAGCCAAAGAGCATGTTGGTGGTGGAAGAGCACACGGTGGAGCGGTCCCGCTACCCGGTGATCGATATCCACACCCACTTGACGTTCGGCGGCGGGCGGACCGAAAAAGTATCGTTCGCAATTCCGCCGGAAGAGATGTTGCAGGTGATGGACCGGCGCAACATCAGGCTGATGGTGAACCTCACGGGCGGCGCCGGCGCGGGCGTGAAAGCCTACGTCGATGCGTTGGACCGCGCGCATCCAGGGCGGTTTCTGACGTTTACGCAACCCGCATACTCGCAGGTGAACGAGCCGGACTACGCCAGGTCGCAGGCCGATCAGATCGTCGCCGCGCACAAGGCGGGCGCCCGCGGTTTGAAGGTCCTGAAGAATCTCGGACTCGGGGTGCGCGACGCGGCGGGCAAACTGATCAAAGTGGACGACCGGCGATTCGACCCGATGTGGGAAGCGTGCGCGTCGCTTGGTATCCCGGTGGCGATTCACGTATCGGATCCGGCGGCGTTCTTCACGCCGACTGACAAGTACAACGAGCGATTCGAAGAGTTGAACAACCATCCCGACTGGTCGTTCCACGGCAAGGATTTCCCCTCGAACGAAGAACTTCTCGCAGCGCGCGACCGCGTCTTCGCGCGCCATCCGAAGACGCAGTTCATCGCCCTGCACGTCGGGCATTTCGCCGAGAACCTGGGCCACGTTTCGAAGTCGCTGGACCGGTTCCCGAACATGCATGTCGAGCTTGCCGCGCGGGTCGGGGAGTTGGGACGCCAGCCGAGAACGTCGAGGAAGTTCTTCGAGCGGTATCAGGACCGGATCATGTTCGGAACCGACGCGATTCCGAAGGGCTTCTCGACGCCGCAGCAGATCTTCGGCGATGAGTTGTACAAGATCTACTACCGCTTCCTCGAGACCGAGGACGAGTACTTCGACTACGCGCCCGCGCCGGTCCCGCCGCAGGGACGGTGGCGGATCTATGGCATCGGGTTGCCGGCCCCGATCCTGAAGAAGGTCTATTACGACAACGCGGCGCGCATTCTGAAACTGCCCGCGCTGAAGGCGTAGGCCGGACTATTCGGATTCAAGGGCCTTGCGGGTCTCGGCAAGGGCGGCTTTCTGCTCGTCTCCGACTCCGGGGTAGGCGAGTTTCAGCGATTTCAACTTCTGATTGATGACGGCCGCGACAGCCAGCCGGGCGAACCACTTGTTGTCGGCGGGGATGACGTACCACAGCGCGTACTTGGTGCTGGTGGAGCGGATGGCGTCCTCGTAGGCGGCCATGTACTCATCCCAATGGGCGCGTTCCTTTGCGTCGGCCAGCGAGAACTTCCAGTTCTTCTCCGGCCGGTCGATGCGGTCGAGGAAGCGGCGCTTCTGTTCGTCCTTCGAGACGTTGAGGAAGATCTTGACGACCTCGACGCCGTTCTGAACGAGGTAGCGTTCAAAGTTGTTGATCTCGTCGAAGCGGTGCTTCCAGATCTTGCCGCCCTTGTATTGGGCGGGGAGTTTCTGCTTCTGGAGAATCTCGGGGTGGACGCGGACGACGAGGACCTCCTCGTAGTAGCTGCGGTTGAAGATGCCGATGCGGCCGCGCTCGGGCAGGGACTTCATGCACCGCCAGAGGTAGTCGTGGTCCAGTTCCTCGGCTGATGGCGCTTTGAAGCTGTAGACCTGGCAGCCCTGGGGGTTGACGCCGCTCATGACGTGTTTGATTGCCCCGTCCTTGCCTGCGGCGTCCATGGCCTGGATGATGACGAGCAGGGCGTGGGTGTCCTGGGCATAGAGCTTGTCCTGAAGATCGGCGAGGCTGGCGACGCCGGCAGCGAGCAGTTCCGTGGCGCGGTCCTTGTCGATGCCCTTCGGGGTCCAGTCGGGCGGGTAGTCCTTGATGATGGAGATCTTCTTGCCGCCGGACGGGACGGCGAGGCGATCGACGAGCGCACTCATTTTGAGTTTCAACGGGATCCTCCTTTGTCTCATACGATAGCCCCGGGCGGGGCGGAGAGCAAGGGTGGCTGGGAATAGAAAAAGGGCAAGTCCGAAGACCTGCCCTCTTGTTGAACCGGGAGAACCGGGGAGTTACTTCGCGTCGGTCGGGATCCTCATACCGTAGAAGCTACGGTAGACGAAGACCAGCGAGATGACGAAGAAGATGGCCGCCAGGATGTGCGGCAGCGTCGTGCCCTGTTCAGCGCGCATGGAGACGGCGAGCTCGACGGCGAGCAGGCCGAACAGCGTGGTGAACTTGATGATCGGGTTGAGCGCGACCGAAGAGGTGTCCTTGTAAGGATCGCCCACGGTATCGCCGACCACGCAAGCCGCGTGCAACTCGGTGCCCTTGGCCTTCAACTCGGTCTCGACGATCTTCTTGGCGTTATCCCATGCGCCGCCGGCGTTGGCCATGAAGATGGCCTGATACAAGCCGAACAGGGCGATGGAGATCAGGTAGCCGATGAAGAAGTACTCTTCAAAGAACGAGAAGGCGAGGGTCGAGAAGAAGACGACCAGGAAGATGTTGAACATGCCCTTCTGCGCGTACTGCGTGCAGATCTCAACCACCTTCTTGGAGTCGGCCTCGCTGGCCTTGGTTGCGCCATCGTCGAGCTTGATGTTGGCCTTGATGAATTCGACCGCGCGGTAAGCGCCGGTGGAAACGGCCTGGATGGAAGCGCCGGTGAACCAATAGATGACCGCGCCGCCCATCATGAGGCCCAGCAGGAACGGCGGGTGGAGGATGGAGAGGTTGGCCAGCAGTTCGGGTTTGAGGCCCTGGGTGAGCGCCATGATGATGGCGAAGATCATGGTCGTTGCGCCGACCACGGCGGTGCCGATGAGAACCGGCTTGGCGGTGGCTTTGAAGGTGTTGCCGGCGCCGTCGTTCTCTTCGAGGTTGTCCTTGCCCTTTTCAAAGTCGGGCGTGAAACCGAAGTCGCGCTTGATCTCAGCTTCGATTCCAGGCATCTGTTCGATGGTGGAAAGTTCAAAGATGGACTGGGCGTTGTCGGTGACCGGGCCGTAGGAGTCGACGGCGATGGTCACGGGGCCCATGCCGAGGAAGCCGAAGGCGACCAAGCCGAACGCGAAGACCGCTTCGGCCAGCATCAGTGAGCCGAGGCCCATGCCGGAGACGAAGTAGGCGATGGACATGAGGAAGATCATGGCCAGGCCGAGCCAGTAAGCCGAGAAGTTGCCGGCAACAAGTCCGGAGAGGATGTTGAGGCTGGCGCCGCCCTCTTTAGAGGCGGTGACGACTTCGCGGACGTGGCGGGAATTGACCGAGGTAAAGACCTTGACGAATTCCGGGATGACCGCACCGGCGAGGGTGCCGCAGGTGATGATGGTTGCCAACTTCCACCACAGGGTGGAGTCGCCGCCGAGAGCCGGGATAGTGAAGTAGCTGACGATGTAGGTGGCGACGATGGAGACGATCGAGGTGAGCCAGACCAGATTGGTCAGCGGCCTTTCAAAGTCCATCTTCGCGGAGTTGCCGTACTTGGCCTTGGCGAAGGCTTCATTGATGAAGTAGCTGGCGGCGGATGCGACCACCATCATGATGCGCATGACGAAGATCCAGACCAGGAGCTGAACCTGGACGATCGGATCCTTCACGGCGAGCATGATGAAGACGATCAGCGCGACGCCGGTGACGCCGTAGGTTTCGAAACCGTCGGCCGAGGGTCCAACCGAGTCGCCGGCGTTGTCGCCGGTGCAGTCGGCGATGACGCCAGGGTTGCGGGCATCGTCTTCCTTGATCTTGAAGACGATCTTCATCAGGTCGGCGCCGATGTCGGCGATCTTGGTGAAGATGCCGCCGGCGACGCGCAGAGCGGCCGCGCCGAGCGATTCGCCGATGGCGAAGCCGATGAAGCAGGGGCCGGCGTAGTCGCGCGGAACCAGCAGCAGGATGACGAGCATCAGGACCAGTTCAACCGAGATCAGCATCATGCCGATGCTCATGCCGGCCTGGAGCGGAATCGCGTAGCAGGGGAACGCCTTGCCTGTCAGGCTGGCGAATGCGCAGCGCGAGTTCGCGAACGTGTTGACGCGGATGCCGAACCACGCCACGCCGTAGCTGCCGGCGATGCCGACCAGCGAGAACAGCAGGATGATCGCGACCTTCAGGGCGTCAAACTGCATCAGGACGCCGTAGTAGAACACGATGATCGAGCCGATGAAGATCTCGAGGATGAGCAGGAACTTGCCCTGGGTCTCCAGGTAGGTTTTGCAGGTCGAATAGATCAGCTCGGAGACTTCGAGCATCGACTTGTGAACGGGCAGGTTCCTCAGCCGCACATACATCATGAGGCCAAAGCCCATTCCGAGCGCGCAGACGACGAGGCCGACCATGAGCAGGTCGTGGCCGCCGACGGAGTCGCCGAAGAAGGTTGCGGCATTGAGGTTGGGAAGCACGAGGTTGGCCTCGCCGCCCGGTTTGTGTTCAGGCGCCGCCATGGCGGGCGCGGTCAGCGCCAGCAGGATCATCGCCGCGAGCAGCAGGGGCTTCGCCGAGCTGGTCGAGAAACTGGACAGCGCCCGCAGCATTCGAGCAGGCGCGCAATCGGAGCCAAACATGGACAGGTCCTCCCGGAGGTGTTGGTTGTGGTTCCCGATGGGCAGGGCCGGCCCATCGAAGAGTTTAAGGTCTGAAATTGAAGATGACGAGTGACCCAAGACCCACTATATAAGAGTAGAGTATCTCGATTCAACCTCGACTCCGGAACGCCTGCCCCGGATTCCGCCCCGGGCCATGATCCGTGGTACCTTTTCATGACATGACGGCGCGACTCGAGATTACGGATTCAGCGGGGTCGACGCGGGTTGTGGCGCTGGGTCAGGATCCCCTGTCACTGGGACGTTCACCGGACAACGACCTCGCCTATCCCGCCGATACCCGCCTTTCGCGGCGGCACCTGCTGTTTGAACCGAATCCCGCCGGGTGGACGGTCAGCGACCTGGGCAGCAAGAACGGGACGCTGCTGAACGGGGAGCGGCTGACGGCGGCGAGAATCCTGAGTCCCGGAGACCGTCTCAGCGCGGGCCAGTTGACGGTCGAGTTCGGCGAGGCTGCGCCCTTGTCGAAACTCCCCTTCTTCGACGAGACCGAACATCCGCTCCGGGCGGACATGACCTTCGCGGTGAAGCTGGACACCCTGTTCAAGGGTCCTGGGTCCGCCGCTCCGGCGTTTGGCCGCGAGGCCGATGCGGCCAAACGAATGGAAGCGCTCATCGAAGCCGGCAGGGAGTTGGCCGGACACAGGCCGCTGGACGAGCTTTTCCCGCTGATCCTCGAACTTGCGGCGAAGGCGGTGGGCGCGTCGCGGGGGATGGTGATCACGCGGTCCGACGGCGTGTTGACGCCGCGGGCGGTGATGGGCGAAGGGCTGAAGGTGAGCCGTGCGGTCAGCGAGCAGGTGATCCGTGAACGGACTTCGATGCTGGTACGCGACACCGGCGTCGACAGCGCGCTGGCCAGCAGCATGACGATCGTCGTGCAGAAGGTGAAGAGCCTGATGGCGGCCCCTCTGCAAACCAAGGACGATGTCATCGGACTGGTTTATCTGGACTCGCCGGGCGTCGTGCGGGACTTCACCCCTGAAGACTTGAACCTGCTCACCGTCATGGCCAACATCGCGGCGGTCCGTCTGGAACACGCGCGTCTGACCGAAATCGAGCAGGCCGAGCG
Source organism: uncultured Bryobacteraceae bacterium (assembly GCA_947084845.1). Taxonomy (GTDB): domain Bacteria; phylum Acidobacteriota; class Terriglobia; order Bryobacterales; family Bryobacteraceae; genus PNKE01. The sequence continues at coordinate 40,845 of CAMTUE010000043.1, forward strand.
GGTGATGGCACGCGACATGGAGCAGGCGGCCGAGATCCAGCGCAGCCTGTTGCCCGCCGAGACGCCCGCGCTCGATTCGTTTGAGATCGCGGCAGCGACGATTCCCTGTCGCGCCGTGGGTGGCGATTACTACGATTACGCCTGGGCGCCCGATGGGAGATTCGCCTTCGTCGTCGCCGACGCGTCGGGCAAAGGGGTGCCCGCATCGTTGCTGGTGTCGTGCCTTCAGGCGCGGCTGCTGACCCTGTTCGAAGAAGGGATGCCGCTTGGCGAGATGGCGGCGCGGCTCAATCGCGGCCTGACGGCGAAGTGTCCCGGCAACCGGTTCGTCACCGTCTTTGTTGCGTATCTGGACACGAAAACGGGCGAGATCGAATACGCCAACGCCGGCCACAACCCGCCGCTGCTGGTGCGGGCTTCGGGCGGCGTCGAGCATCTCGACGTCGGCGGGCCGGTGATGGGCCTGATTGGGATGGCCCCTTACAGTTCCGCGAAGGTCAGGATGGAACCGGGCGACCTGTTGATTGCCACCAGCGACGGCGTGACAGAGGCGGTGAACTCCACCTACGAGGAGTTCAGCGATGAACGGCTTTGGCGGTTTGCCATCCAGAGCCTGTCGCGCCCGGTCACGGAGACGGTACAGAATCTCTGCGACGCCGTGGATCAATTCGCCGGTGGCATGCCGCAGGCCGACGACATCACGGTATTGGCGCTGAGGCGGAAAGACGGCGTATAGGCGAGTCCCGGCGCGCGGTGCTACCGGCCCCGGAACTCGTGCAACGCCTCGAACAGCGCCACGATGTTCTCCACCGGCGTCTGCGCCTGGATGTTGTGAATCGTGTTGAACACGAAACCGCCGCCCGGAGCGAAAACCTCGCACCTGCGCAGAACCTGCTCGCGTACCTCGCCCGGCGTCCCGAACGGGAGCACGCGCTGCGTATCCACGCCACCCCCCCAGAACACGATTCGCTCGCCGTAGGTGGACTTCAGAAGTTCGGGGTCCATCCCCTGGGCGGAACACTGCACCGGGTTCAGAATGTCGAAACCCGCCTCCAGGAACGACGGGATGAACTTCTCCACCGCCCCGCAGGAATGCTTGAACGTCTTCCAGCGCGTGTTCCTGTGAACCCAGTCGTTCATCACCCTGTAGACCGGCAGCCAGAGATCGCGGAACGTCTCGACCGAGCAGAACGAAGACGTCTGCGTGCCGAAATCGGTCCCGCAGATGTTGATGACGTCGATACTGTCTCCGGCCCGCCCCGCAATCCGTTCGAGATTCTGAAGAGCCACCCTGCACTGCCGCTCGAACACCTGCCGCACGTACTCGCGCCGCGACCGGATCGACATATACCACTCGGCGACATCGCGGATCCCCTTGGGGTATTTCAATCCCGGCGCGGGAACCCAGGCGATGTCGCCCAATCCTGTCCCGCCGAGATTGCCGACAACCGCCCGCCCCGTCGCCGCCGCCCGCCTGGCGGAGCGCTCCAGGTGATCAAGTTCCTGCTCCGATATCGGCGGGAACTCCTCCAGGTTGTCATTCGGATCGAGTTTGTCTTCGTCGATCTCCGGCTGACGGATGATGCTGTCGAAGAAATACCCGCCATTGGGCATCCGCGCGCTGGGCGGCGCATCGAGATCGCCCTGCGGATAGAGCAGCGTGTCGCCGTTCCCGTCCACGGTCACGGTGAACCCGCCCGGCACCAGCACGTCCAGCCCGTCGTACATCCGCCACGGCTTCCAGTCTTCGAGCGGGAAGCCGAATCGGGTCATGCGGCGGAATACGCCTTCCGTGTCGATGCCCAGGATCTCCTTCAGGTCGCCGGCCACCTCCCCCAGCATCTGTCCAGGGTCGATCACTTTGACCGGGCCGTTGCCGATGCCAAAATGCTGTCGCAGCGCCGCTACACAACTGACGTGAATCCCGCTGACCGTCGTACCGCCCACATCCACGGGCAACCGGTCCGGCTGACGATGCGCCAGCGCCTCCAAGACGCATTCCCGGCTGGCCGCACTGCCTGGCATCAAGTACTCCTGTTCTGATCCGATCGTGTTCAGAATACCCCTGACACCGCCCACGGCGCGAGCCACGCCCGCGTCCTGGCCGGCACGGAGTCGCGGCGGTTCAATTCTCCCCGGCGGATCAGTGGCAGCCTTTGCAGGTGAACGTCTTCCCGTGGCAGGAAGCGCAGTCGGCCTTGGCGACCTTTCCCTTCACGGCGTGAGCGTCGGTGAACTCGGCTGTATGCGTCGCCGGGCGCAGCGTCATAGCACCCGGATCGTGGCACTGTTTGCAGGACTCGGGCGGGTTGATCTTGTTGTGACAGGTCAAACAGTCCGCCATGCGTGGAAAGTGCTTGTACCCGTCGTCCGCCTTGATGGCTTCGGATTTTTCAATCCCGTGATGGCATGCCACGCAGGCGTCCTTGGTGTTGATCTCGGCCGGCTTCTCCGACTCCTTGCCGAGCCACGTTCCGCTCTTGATCGCCGCGGCGATGATGGGGCCGGGGTTCATCTTGACATGCTGCGCGTGCGAGAACTTACTGACGTGCGTCTTCCGAGGTTCCTTGATATGGGTCTCGTCGTGGCACGTCGCGCACGCCGTGACGTGGAATGGCAGGATGTTGTCCGCGGCTTTTTCCGATGTTTCGGCGTCGGTATGGCATCCCTGACAGGATGAAACCTGGGTCACGTGGTATTTGTGTGAGAAGGGCCGCTGGGCGGCGGCCCCCTGGACAAGGAGAATCGAAAGAGCAGCGAGGGCTATTGTTTGTGAGTAATGCGCCATATCTTGTTACCGCCGTCGTCTGACACCAGGAGACTGCCGTCGGGCAACTCAAGCAGCCCAACCGGCCGTCCCCACACTTCCTTTTTACCTGGATCCAGCATGAAGCCGCTGAGCAGGTCCTCAACGGGTCCCGCCGGCTGGCCGTTCTTGAACGGGATGAAGACCACCGAATAGCCGATCCGCTGTGCGCGGTTCCACGACCCGTGGAACGCGATGAACGCCCCGTTCCTGTAACGCGCCGGGAACATCGATCCCCTGTAAAACCGCGAGTCGAGCACGGCCACGTGCGACGGGAGAACCACGTCCGGAACGATCGTCGATTTCACAAGGTCAGGACGCAGGCCCTTGGTCCTGGGTTCCTCCCTCGGGCCGATGTAGGCGTAAGGCCAGCCGTAGAAGCCGCCCTCTTTGATCGAAGTGAAGTAATCCGGCACAAGGTCGTCGCCCAGTCCGTCCCGCTCCTGGACCGCGGCCCACAACTTGCCCGTGGTGGGCTCGAAATCGAGACCGATTGCGTTGCGAGTCCCGCGCGCGACGAATTCCATGCCCGTGCCATCTGGATTGAACCGCAGGATCGCTGCGCGCATTTCGGGTTCGCCGGGACTGACATTCGACGCCGAACCCACTGTAAGGTAGAACTTCGATCCATCCGGCGTGAAGCGAATCGTCCGCGTCCAGTGGCCGTTGCCGAACTCCTTCAGCGAGACGACCTCTTCGCCCGGGCCGGCCTGCAAACTGGACGCGTTGAACTTGTACCGCTTCACCGAAGTCGCTTCGGCGACGTACAGGTATTCCTTCCAAAGCGCCAGGCCGAAAGGCCGGTCGAGGCCCGTGATCACTTCCTTGCGCTCTTCGGAAACGCCGTCCTTGTTCCTGTCGAACAGGGCATAGACCGTTCCCTTGCGGGTGGAGTCGCTCAACAATATGCCGCCCGCCGGCAGCAGGATCATGTAACGCGGCCGCTCAAAACCGCCCGCATATTCCTTGATCGAAAAACCCGCCGGCAGCCTGAGTTGCGCGTCCCCAGGGCGCGCGATCACGGTGGGCGCATTTGAGGCCGACGGCGTCTGATACGGCTCCGGCAAGGTAGGTGGAGCGGCGGCCAGGCAGCCCGCGAAGACAAAAAGAACCAGCCCTCTGATTGACATATCAATAATTTTAGCGGATCACCCCTCCACACGGAGGCCGCGATCGCAGAGAGCGGGTCGCCGGGCGTGATTCTCGACTGAGTTCCACATGGCCGTTGCCAGCCGCAACAAGCCATGAAAACAGCCCGAAACCTGAGGCCGCGAACGCAGAGAGCGGGTCCTGTTCGTCATCTTCAGGGGAGCGGGTCGCCGGGATGATTCTCGACACGGCGGGTTCCCGTCCGCATTGAAGACACGGCGGGCGCGGCCAGCTATCCCAAGTGCGTGGGGATGCCCAATTCCTCAGGACCGGGCTCAGGCGACGCGTGGGCCATGTCTTTATAAACGTAAGAAAGCATTGGCGGTGCGACGATCGTCGTGGCCACCGCCATGAAGACGGCTATGCCATAGGCCTCTTGGCTGATCGCGCCCTTCACCAGTCCGACCTGCGCAATCACCATGCCGACTTCGCCCCGAGGCACCATGCCAATCCCCACGCGGGTCGCATTCTTCCATCCCATCGAGTATGCGCCCAGTCCGCATCCCAGCGCCTTCGACAAAATGGCGGCGACCAGAATGGCGATGCCCAGCCAGAACACGGTCGGATTCAGGAATACGGACAGATCCATCTGTAGCCCAATCGATGCCAGGAAGAACGGTACCATCAGTTCCGCGGCGCCGGAAGCCAGCGTGTGCGTCCGTTTGCCGATCGTCTCGCTCAGCGCCAAACCGGCCAGGAATGCGCCAATGATCGCGGCGACGCCCGAGTACAACGCCAGCATCGCCATCAGGAACAGGAAACTGAACGCCACGGCGAACTCGGCCTCCTGCGAGCGCAGTCTCGCCAGCAACTTCGGCATGACGAAGTTGGCCGTCGGCGATCCGAACTTCACCATCAACCCGACAAACAGGATCGACACCGCCGCCGATGCCCCCAGTCCCGCCAGGTCCACTCCCCGCCCTTCGCCCATCGAGGAAACCACCGCCAGCACCAGCAGCCCCAGCACATCGTCGATGATCGCCGCGGTAAGGATCACGCGGCTTGTCTGATGTGAAAGTAAACCCTTTGACGCCAGCACTTCCGCCGTGATCCCCACGCTCGTCGCAACCATCGCCGCGCCCATGAAGATGGCCTCGATCTGCGGGTGCTTCGCTCCGGACATGATCGCCCATCCGAGGATAAACGGCACGATCACCCCAAGGATCGCCACCAGCATCGCCGTCCGTCCGACTTTCAGCAGATCCGATGTCTTGATGTGCAGCCCCACCTGGAACAGGAGGAACATCACGCCCAACTCCGCCAGCGCGTGCAGAAGATCGTTGTACTTGATCAGCCCAAAGCCGGAGGGCCCGATCAGGATCCCGGCCAATAACCCGCCAACGATACCGGGCAAGTGGGCACGCTCAGCGATCTCAGCCAGTAGCTTCGCCGAACCGAAAACAAGCAACATCGCGAAAGCCAGGGCAAAGTCGCCGCCGGGACCCAGTAATGCGAATGGGAAGAATTCCATCTTGTAGCTGTTCCTCTCGCCCCCAGGGCGGACGCCTGAGTTCAATGGTAGCCCAGTAGGCCTTGCCGGGACTTCTATCCGGTCCCGTCCATCAAAAAATTCTCTGGACCCTACAAATATTTCGATGCAAACATGGCCATGTTGCCAGTGTACGATGAAGTTGATCACCTGGGAATCCAAGCCCGACTCCCATTCAAACCCTCGCCTATTTAGTCTGCCGGCCGGAAACTGAAACTGGAAGTGTCTCTGCTCACCAAGGAAACCTACGCCAAAGCGCTCGGCGATGCGCGCCAGCGCTTCATGTCTTCGGGCGACCCGCTCCCGATTCTCAAGGAAAGATCCGCTCTCGTCGATGAGGCCGTGGCCGGCGCTTTCGGCACGGCCATTCAGGCTGGCTTCAAGGAGCGGTTTGCGTTGTTGGCGGTGGGCGGCTATGGCAGGCAGGAGTTGTTCCCCTGCTCCGACGTCGATCTCCTGCTCCTGGCTGTCAAGACGCCCGACGGCGCCCAGGAAAAGGCGGAAATCTCCGAGTTCCTTCGCCTCCTTTGGGACATGGGCCTCAAAGTGAGCCAATCGGTGAGAACCGTCGAGGAGTGTTGCCGCCTTCACGAGGGCAACTTCGAACTGACCGTGAGCCTGTTGGACCGCCGTCTCCTCGCCGGCAATCTCTCTCTTTTCACCGCGCTCAATGATCGCTTTGGCCGCTTCCTCCATTCCGAACAGCGCGAACTCACGCGCCGGCTCTGCCGTATGGCGCGCAGCCGTCATGCTCGTTTCAACGATACGATCTATCGTCTCGAACCCGATCTGAAGGAAACCCCAGGCGGCCTCCGCGACCTTCAAACCATCCACTGGCTCTCGCTCGTCCGCGGCGAGGAGCCCAGCACCGCCGATGAAGATCCCAGGTCACGCCATTTCCTCTACTCTGTCCGCTGCTTCCTCCACTACCTCACCGGCCGCGACGCCAACCTCCTCAGCTTCGAGGCCCAGGATGAGATCTCCTCCGCTCCCTTTTCCCCCTGGCAGGATCCGGCCGAGTGGATGCGCGCCTACTTCCGCCACGCCTCCGCCATCTGGAAAAAGGCCGTCTTTGAACTCGAAGCCGGTGAGTCGCAGGACCGCAGCCTTCTCTCCAACTTCCGGGATTGGCGTTCGCGTCTCTCCAATGCCGAGTTCACCGTCTCCCGCGACCTCGTCTTCCTTCGCAATCCTCGGCAGTTGGAGAGCGATCCCGATCTGCCCTTGCGGTTGATCCGCTTTGTTGCCAGACATGGCGTCGCCCTGGCCCGCGCCACCGAGAAGCGCCTCGTCGACCATGTCTTCGGTTGGTCCAGGCACTACGATTCCAACCCGCCCCAAGCCGCCTTCTGGAAGGACTTCCTCTCCCAACCCCATGGCGTCCCCGCCCTTCGCGCCATGGCCGCCACTGGCTTCCTCGTCGCCGTCATTCCCGAATGGGAACGCATCGAACACCTCGTCGTTCGCGACTTCTACCATCAGTACACCGTCGACGAGCATACTCTCATGGCCCTCCAATCGCTTTGGGATCTCCCCACCAGCGATCTGAAACTCGCGGCCCTGGCCGAACAGTCCCAAAACGACCTCTGGCTGCTGAAACTGGCCCTTCTCTTGCACGACATCGGTAAGGGTAGCGGCAAGGACCATAGCCAGGAAGCTGTCAGACTGGGCCGCCGCTTCCTTGAACGAACCGGGCTGGACGATGTGGATGCCGCCACCGTCCTGTTCCTCATCGAGAACCACCTCGCCCTCTCCACCGTCCTGCAATCTCGAGACCTCGATAACCCCGAAACCGCGCGCTACATCGCCGCGCTCACCAGGACCGACGAGCGGCTGCGCCTGCTGGCTCTGATGACCTACGCCGACATCGCCGGCGTCAACCCGACCGCCATGACCGCCTGGCGCGCCGAACAACTCATGCGCCTCTATCGCATCGGCCACCGCCAGATCGCCGGGGCCTTGAGCGAACTCCGCTTCGACACCGCCTCGAACGCTTACGGTGATGTCTCGCCCGAGTTGAAGGAGTTCCTCGAAGGTATCCCTCTCCGCTACCTCTGGACCCACAGCCGCCAGCTCGCCGAAGCCCACTGCCTCCTCCACGGGAAGGCTCGCGACGCAGGCGTGGCCCTGGACATCCAGCGGCAGGAAGGCGTCTTCAACCTGACCGTCCTGGCGCAGGACCGGCCCTTCCTGTTCGCCTCGCTCGCCGGAGCCATCGCCAGCTTCGGTCTCAACATAGTCCGCGCCGAGGCGTTCTCCAACCGCGCAGGCTATGTCGTGGACTGCTTCTCTTTCCTTGATCCGGCAAGGAATCTCGACCTGAACCCGTCCGAAATCGAACGGCTCAGACTCGTCATCAAGAAGGTGGCCCTTGGCGACACCCGGGCAGAAGATCTGCTCAAACACAGGCCCACCCGCAAAGCTCCCGGCCGTGCCGGCGGCATCGCGCCATCCGTTACTGTCGATACTGAAAGCGCCGCCAGCACAACGCTGTTCGAGGTCATCGCACAGGACAGGCCAGGCCTCCTCTATAGCTTGGCCACGGCGATTTCAAGGCACGGCTGCAACATCGAGGTCGTCCTCGTCGACACCGAGGCCCACAAGGCAATCGATGTCTTCCATGTCACAAAGCAGGGCTCGAAGTTGGCCAGGGAAGAAGCCGCCACGCTGAAGTCCGCGCTTCTCGCCGCCTGCCGGCCCTGAACAGGCGTCTCTCCCACCCCCTTCCTGCCGCAACCGCAAACCGCGGATCCCGTCACTCCACTTCGAACTTCTCGAACTCCAGTTGGTCGCCCACCTGTGTTCCGCTCGCCTCGATCGCTCCTTCGGCCAGCTCAAGCACCGAATGTGCCCTCAGACACGCCGCCAATCGCCAGGGTTTGAGTGACGGGCTCGCCTTCGCCACACGCTTGTCTTTCGTCAGGAACAGCACGTCGATCGTGAACTTCATGAAGAAGCAGTGCACCGCCTCGCATGGCGCGATCCACAAACCCTCTCCTGCACCAAGCCCGGTGCGCTTCAGCAACCCGTCGCGCCGCTTCCGGCTGGTGTTGGCGATATCGGCCGAGTCGGCCACTAGCCCCCCCCGCGTCCGGTTCCAGACTCTCAGTTTCGTCTCCGCCACCTGCGCCGTTGCCCCTTTCTCCTCTTCTATTCCGCCCTGATGTTGATCTGGCCGATCCCGCCCTTCACGTCCAATCGGATCGTCACCGCCGACTTGCCGTACTTGTCGTTAATCCACTTGCCCCCCTCGCTCCGAAGGCCGCGTACCTGCACTTCCCCAATCCCGCCCCGCGCCTCCGCCACCACGCCCACATCGTTCGGCACCAGTACCGTCGCTTCGCCCACGCCCCCGCGAATCTCGATATCGCAGTTCGTCTTCTTCGGTCCCCGCAAATCCACGTCCACCTTGCCTGCGCCGATCTGCACCTTCGCGCTTCTCAGCGTCAGCGTGCCCAGATCCAGCTTGCTCTCGCCCGCGCCAAGCGTCACATTCAAATCCATCCGCACGTCATCGGCCAGCTTCATCTCCCACAGGTTCCTGGAACGGTTCCCCATCGTAGTCGTTCGGGATTTGTTCCTGACGCTCAACCGCCCGCGAAAACTCGAATCTTCAAACTGCACATCCGGTTCAAGATTCCCCCCGCTAAACGTGAACTTCCCCTCCATCAACTTCGCCGCGCCGCCCGACATCCGAAGTTCCCCGGCGCTCATCGCCACCGTTACGTCCACCAGGTCAGCCTTGGGTTTGTCAATGTTGACCGTCCTGGTCTCTTCCCTCCCTTCATTTCGCATGTTCACAGTGCAGCCCGAAATACCCAGGCCGATCAGGACCAGCGCCGCACCTGCACCACTTGCCGTCATGGTGGACCTCCTATTCCCTAGAGGATACGACGCGACTGCTCCCATTGTTCGCCCTTTCGTCCGCGCCTGCGCCGCCGCCTTCGACTCGATCCTGGACCTGATCGGCTGCTCACCCTCACCGCGTTCAGGCGATGGGCCTGCGCCTGGAGCGCAACCCCCTCTTTCACTCCGCCATCGTATGTTCGGCCCGGCTCTGCCCGGCGCCGGCGCAGTCCCTAGCGAAGCACTTCCCGGCTCATCCTGACCAACGACTCCCGCATCTTTTGCGATTCGTCGTCTTCAGCCGCCAAGCCAAGCCCGAATCCGTTCAGCAGATTGGATCTGCCGTAACAGAAGTCAGGCTGTTGCACCATCGCACAGAACACGCTCACCAACTCGCCGTCCCGCCAGCCGTTCTCCACCTCCTGACTTAGCAACCCTATTGCTTCCTCTGTCGTGAAGGGTTCCTTGTACGACCTCTTCGATACCAGTGCGTCGAAGATGTCCGCTACCTGCAGAATCCGCGCCAAAAGCGGGATCTGCTCGCCCGCCAGCCCGTCCGGATACCCGCTCCCATCCCACTTCTCGTGGTGGTTGCGAATGATCGGCAGCACCGGCGCCAGGCTCTTCATCGGCCGGCAAATGCCTTCGCCCACCCAGGTGTGCGACTTAATCACGTCCCACTCCTGCTCCGTCAGATGCCCGCCTTTATTGAGAATGGCGTCCGGAACCGCAATCTTGCCGATGTCGTGAAGAAAACCCCCGCGGTGCAGCGCGATCAGATCCTCCTCCGGCAATCCCAATGCTGTGCCCAACGCGATGCTGAGCGAGGCAAGCCGATTGCAATGATTCCCGGTATCCTCGTCACGCGCCTCAACCGTCTGGGCCAGCGAAAACAGGATCGTTTCGGCCTCCTCCAGGGAGTCGATCGCTTTCTTGTTCCTCAACATCGCCCGAACTCTTGTGCGCACCGCGATCGGGTGGAGCGGGCGGATCAGAAACTCGTCCGCGCCGGACTCCAACCCCGCCACCTCATTCTCGATGCCCTGGACATTCGTCATGATCAGCAGCGGGATGAAACGCGTCTTTCGGTTTCCTTTGACGCACCGGCAGAACTCCAGCCCGCCTATGCCCGGCATCATCAGGTCGGCGATGATCAGGTCGGTTGGCACTTCTGACAGCATCCGCAGGCCCTCTTCGGGGCTCCTTGCCTCCAGAATCGTGTAAGGACCGGCCTTCAGCATCCCCTTCAGGTACTTGCGGTTGTAGTCCACGCTGTCGACAACGAGGATGGTTGCGCGGTTCGACCGCGCGACCGTGGCAGGCGGCGGCGGCAACACCCCGCTGGCGTCCTGTCTCTGATCGTCTGCGATATGGCCGGGTCCGGTCGGCATCACACTCCTATCGGCCCGTTCGGCTCCTCGCTTTAGCCTCCGTTCACACCGCGTGACGGACCGGATGCTATCTTGTCAGCATGTCCCGATTTCTGCTCGCCGTTACGGCTGCCCTTATCTGCGCCCCAGGTTCTCTGCCGGCCCAAACTCTCTCGCAAGGCGAAAGAGACCGCGCCATGAGCGAACTCCACGCTACCCGCAAGGCCCTCATCGATCTGGTCTCCGCCGCCTCCCCCGCCCAATTGCGCTTCAAACCCGCGCCCGATGTCTGGTCGATCGCCGAGATCGCCGAACATATCGTCCTCAGCGAGTCGCTCATTCCGAAAATGGCCGCAACGGCGCTTGCCTCCGCCACCGACCCCGAAATGGTGAAGCAGGCCGCCGGCAAGGACCAGTCCATCCTCACCCAGGTCCCGGTTCGCGATCAGAAGTTCAAGGCCCCCGAGGCGCTGATCCCCACGAAATCCTATCCCAACAGCAAAACCCTTCTCGCCGCCTTCAAACTCGCCCGTGACGCCAACATCACCTATCTCCGCGAGACCAGGGACCCCCTCCGCGCCCATGCTGCCCAGCACCCGGCCCTGGGCCCCATCGACGGCTACCAGGTCTACCTCCTGCTTGCTTCACACACCCAGCGCCACATCAATCAAATGCTTGAAGTGAAGAACAACCCATCTTTCCCCAAAAAGTAACCAAAACCCCGAAGCCGCGAACGGAGAGAGCGGGTCTCCAAACCGGCGCCCGCCCCCTTCAACCCCGAACGAAGAGAGGGGGTCTCCAAGCCGGTGCCCACCCCCTCAACCGCGAACGGAGAGAGCGGGTCTCCTCGCCGGCGCCCGTCATGAGCACCATGAGGCGCTCGCCGATAGCCTTGTTGAAAACCCAGGAGTTACGCAAGAGCCTCATGGAGAGAGCGGGTCGCCGGGGTGATATTCGACTGAGCGTGTTTCATCCACTTCTTCGGGAAAACAGGCTACCCTGATCTCTCTCGACGGAGCACCCCCCCGTGCTCAACTCGTCCTGCGAACCCACCGCTGCCCGTCGAACTCGCCCATCTCCTCGCTCCAGACGCCGAACTTCGCCGCCATCTGCCCCCCGTCGACGAACAGATGCGCTCCGGTAATGTACGAAGCAGCATCCGACGCCAGAAAGACAATCGCCTGCGCCACCTCCCCCGCCTCGCCGCCCCGGCCCAGAGGGATGTGCTGGAAGTAGTTCTTCGTGAACGACGGATCTCTGAAGCCGCGTTCCGTCAACCGCGTCCGGATCAGCCCCGGACAAACGGCGTTGACGCGAATCCCCATCGGCCCAAGTTCATTCGCCGCCGTATGCAGAATCCCCAGCAAACCCGCCTTGGTGGCGTTATAGGCTGTCAGATCGGCTTCACCATCGAACGAGTTCGTCGAAGCCGTCAACACAATCGACCCGCCCCCGCGTCCCGCCATCCGCTTCGCCGCCGCCCGCAAAGTATGGAACGCGCCCGACAGGTTCACCTTGATCGTCCGGTCCCACGCCTCGGCTGACGTATCCAGCAACCGCGCGAAATGCGCCATGCCGGCGTTGATGACAACAATATCGGCCCCGCCCATCGCCTCCAGAGCCGCCTCGATCGAATCCGGCAACGTCACATCCACCGCCACCCCGTGAACGCCCATCGCCCCGGCCGCCGCCTCCGGATTCTCGCCCTCCAGATCCCCGATCCAAACCTCCGCGCCGCACTCTTTCAGCAGCAGCGCCGTGGCGCGTCCGATCCCGTTGGCGCCACCGGTGACAAAGGCTGTCTTTCCTGTCATCGCGACATGCATGCAGTCGATTCTACCCTCTCGCGCCCGTTCTCTCCCAATCGTGTGAGAAACTGGGTGTTTTCCACCCCATCGCATGAATTCCCCAGTCAAAATCGAACTAGCCAGCGAGCGGAAGATCCGCACGCGCAATAAAACCTACTACCGTGTCAACCACTGGCCCATCTGGATCTTCGTCTTCTTCCTGATCCCCGGCCCCCTGACCTTTCATCTGTTCGCCCAGGGCTTCGGCGGCATGATGACCTACTGGCTCGCCGCCGTCCTCCTCGGCACCGGTATCGCCGGCCTCCTCGGCAAACTCCCCGGCTGCGAACCCGCACCCTACATCATCCGGTTCACCGAGGACCGGCCCAATCCAATCTACCGCCGCATCTGCTACACCTTCGCCTGGAGCGCCGCTATCACATACGGCCTCTTGAACATGACCGGACTTCTCGTCGCCGTCTTCACCGGCACGTGGATGATGAAACAGATCTACTACTACGCCTACTTCCCCATCGCCGGAACGGTCTGGATCCTCGGCGCCCTGGGCAAACTCCCCCGCGTCAAGCCCTCCACCGAGGGCGAGGGCGTCGAACGGCGCTACTTCTACGGAACCGTCTGGGCCATGTGCATCGCCCAACCGTCGGTCTGGATTCTCTACCTCCTGCTGCCACGCAACCGCGCCACCGACATCCTTGAATTGGTGGTCTTCACCAGCCTGCTGGCCTTCGCCGGCTACCTCAGCTACCGCGGAATCCTCCCCCGTACCCGAAAAATCATCCCCGGCGAACTCGCCGCCCTCGACTAACCCCCTCCCCGGTGGGGCAGGCTTCAGCCGGCAAAGGGCTTCAGCCCGCGTCGGTCCCGGCAGCCCGCATGACCTTCACCGCACTGCCAACGCGCCAACCCCAATCAGCCTCAATACCCTAATTCTCCTCCACCAACCCCGCGTTCATCGACCCCAATATCGTCCTCACATAATCCTGCGTCTCCGGTATCGCCGGAACCTTCCTCAACTTGTCCACCCTCCCCGGCCCCGCGTTATACGCCCCCAGCGCCAGTGCCACGTCCCCTCCATAGCGGTCCAGCATCATCTTCAGAAACTGGCTCCCGCCCCGCAGGTTCTCTTCCGGATCGAACGGGTCCGCCACCCCCAGCATCTCCGCCGTCTCCGGCATCAATTGCATCAACCCTTTAGCCCCCGCCCGGCTCACCGCGCACGGATTGAATGCCGACTCCTTCCTGACCACCGCCCTCAACAATGCCGCGCTCAATCCCGCCTGCCTGGCGTGCTTGTCAATCAACCCGTCGTATGCCGGTAGACCCGACGAGCTACACCCAATCGCCACGGGGGATACCTCCAGGATCGCCTTAGCCGCCGGACTCCATTCCCATTGCGACATGGGCACCGCCTTCTCCCGTTGCTTCCCCGTCGATTGCTTCTGCTTCTCGATACTCGCCTCAAACCCGGCCCCGCCACCCGCCCTCCCATCCACACTTTCCTTCTGCTTCGCCAACGCCGCCTTCTGCCGCTCCAGCCAGCCTCCCCCCGTCTGCGCGAAACAGACTTGGATCAAAACGAGCGAAATGACAATCCGGCCCACATCCTTCTATCGGCCCCGCTCAGCGAACCATTAGACGATTCCTGTTGAAGCCCCCTGCCCATTAACGCTACACTTCGGTATCCCACCATCCTCAACAGGGGGTATCATGCCGTCTCTATTCCGTATCATCCTAGCCCTACTTGTCTCCTCACTCCCCTGCCTCCTCGCCCAAACCGGCACTTCTTCCATCTCCGGCACCGTCAGTGACCCCGCCGGTTCCTCCGTCCCCGCCGCCCTGGTCACCCTAACCAACAGCGCCACCGCCGCCACCCTCCGCCAATCCACCACCACCGCCGGCCTGTTCGCCTTCCCCGCCATCCCCGCCGGATCATACTCCCTCACCATCGAAAAGCCCGCCTTCAAAACCCTCAAACGCGACCACCTCACCCTCCAGGTCAATACCCCCGTCAACCTCGACCTCGCCCTCTCCCTCGGCGACTCCTCCGAATCCATCCTCGTCTCCGCCTCCGCCGAAACCCTCCAAACCTCCAACGCCGCCCTCGGCAACGTCATCGAACAAAAAGCCATCGCCGACCTCCCCCTAAACGGCCGTAACCCATTGATTCTCCTCGTCCTCGAACCCGGCGTCGTCCAGCGCTCCGGCAACACCATCTCCGTCAACGGCGCCCGTTCCGCCGCCAACAACGTCACCATCGACGGCATCGACGCCAACGAATCCTCTAACCCCAGCGCCGTCAACAACGTCTTCCGCCTCTCCCCCAACGCCGTCCAGGAGTTCAAGGTCACCACCTCCAACGCCACCCCCGAAGAGGGCCGCAACTCCGGCGCATCCATCTCCATCGCCACCCGCTCCGGCACCAACGCGCTCCACGGCCGCGCCTTCCATTTCTTCCGCAACACCGCCCTCAACGCCAGCGAATTCTTCGCCAAGGCCCAGGGCAGCCAAAAACCCGACATCAAACTCAACCAATACGGCTTCGAACTCGGCGGACCCATCCGCAAAAACCGTACCTTCTTCTTCGGTTCCTATCAGGGCCAGCGCATCAACTACGCCCAAAGCGTCGACAGCGTCTTCGGCAAGACCGTCGATCTCTACACCGCCACCGCCCGCTCCGGCATCTTCCGCTACTTCATCGCCGACCCCGTCAACCCCCTCGTCATCGACGGCCAGCGCATCACCCAAAACTCCCCCCTCCTCGTCAACCCCTCCACCGGAACCCTCAAACCCGGCGTCGCCAACTGCGCCTCCTCCGCCCAAACCAACTGCGTCGCCAACTACAACATCTTCGCCGCCGACCCTCTCGCCATCGGCCCCGACAAAGCCGTCTTCAAAGTCCTCAACCCCTACCCCCTCCCCAACTCCTACGCCGCCGGCGACGGCCTCAACACCGGCGTCTACGCCTGGAATCCCCCCATCCGCGTCCGCGGACCCCAACTCATGGCCCGCCTCGACCACATCATCAACGCCAACAACGCCATCTTCGCCCGCTACCTCCACGGCAACAATCAAAGCCTCAACGGCGACCCCCTCAACGGCCGTCCCCAGGTCCTGCCCGGCTATCCCCCCCGCGGCGAAGTCTTCCGCCCCGCCCACAACGCCGCCGTCTCCTGGCGCAAAGTCGTCACCCCCCGCATCGTCAACGAATTCACCGCCGGCTTCGCCCGTTTCCAGTTCCTCTTCACCCGCGGCGAAGCCAACCCTACGTTCCCCGACATGCCCGCCTTCGCCTTCAACAACTCCGACGTCGATTACACCAACTTCCCCCGTACAAGCCGCGTAATCAACACTTTCCAGTACATCGACAACCTCAGCATCGTCTCCGGCGCCCACCAGTTCCGCGCCGGCTTCAACATCCGCTTCTATCAACACAACGACACCCGCGGCGACCTCGGCGGCGGCGGCACCACCCCTTTCATCTCCCTCTCCCGCACCATCCGCCCGCCCGCCGGTTTCGCCACCCCCGCCCTCGCCACCTCAACCGCAGCCGGCATCTCCTCAACCGACAACAATCGCCTCCTCAACGCCATTAACGACCTCCTCGGCATCCCCGCCCGCATCCAGCAACTCTTCCTCGGCGACCTCCAAAACGACACCTTCCTCCCCTACCGCACCGGACCCAACTCCGTCTCCCTCTGGGTCCAGGGCCAGCGCCTTCGCCAATACAACTTCTACGCCCAGGACGAATGGAAACTCGCCCGCAACCTGACCCTCCATTACGGCTTCCGCTGGGAAATCAACCCCGCCCCCACCGAAGCCGCCGGCCGCGTCTGGGTCCCCGACCGCATGATCGACGGCTCCCAGGGCACAGTCTCCTTCGTCAAAGCCAAATCCTGGTTCCAGAACAACAATCTCGGAGCCATCGCCCCCCGCCTCTCCCTCGCCTGGTCACCCGGCCGCTCCGCCCGCACCGTCATCCGCGCCGGCTACGGCATGGCCTTCGACACCCTATCGTCCTTTCAGGTCACCGCCACCGCCATCCGCGTCCCCGGCCAGCAATACACCTGCTCGTCCACCCTCGGCGGCGCCACCACCCCCGGCTGCACCCCCGCCCCCGATCTCCGCCTCGGCCAGGGCTTCCCCACCGAAATGGCCACCCCCACACTGAAACCGTCCACTTTCCTCACCGCCCCCCTCCAAACCCTCGCCAACGCCCCCGCCGTCACCGTCTTCGACCAGAACCTCAAAGTCCCCACCGTCCATCAATGGAACCTCACCCTCCAGCGCGACATCTACCGCGGCCTCGTCCTCCAGGCCGGCTATGTCGGCCGCCGCGGAACCCGCCTCTATCGCTCCTATAACATCAACCAGATCGATGCCGCCCCCATCCTCCCGTCCTTCCTCGCCATGCAATCGAACGTCAACAAGGGCTGCGCTCCCTCCGGCTCCGGCTGCCCATCGAGCGTCTCCCCCGACACAGTCCCCATCGTCCGCGACGCCATCGTCACCGCCGCCTTCGTCAACACCGCCACCACCCGCACCGAGATCTCGCAGAACGCAGCCGGCAGCCTCGTCACCCGCATCGAACAGACCACCCTCGCCGGCAAGTACCGCCCCAATCAACAGTTCGGAACCATCGTCTACATGGACAATGGAGGCGACTCGAACTACCACTCCTTCCAGTTCGCCACCCGCAAACGCTTTGACGCCGGCCTCCTCCTCAACGCCACCTACACCTTCGGCAAAGCCATCGACAACCAGTCCATCGACCCCATCGGCTCCTCCACCGCCGGCGCCCTCACCGCCACCAGCGACCGCACCCCCGCCGACGCCCGCAACTTCGCCAACGAACGCGGCCGCGCCGATTTCGACCGCCGCCACGTCCTCAACTTAACCGGAATCTACGAACTCCCCTTCGGCCGCGGCAAGCGCTTCGGCACTTCCTGGGGCAAGGCCCTGAACGCCATCGCCGGCGACTGGAGCCTCAACGGTTTCGCCACTTACATGTCCGGAGAACCCTTCAGCGTCCGTTCCGGCGTCCAGACGGCCAACTCCGCCTCCCAATCCCGCGCCGCCATCACCGGAGCCATGCCCGAATCCCGTCTCCAGGCAAAACCCGGAGTCGTCGGACCGGTCCTCTTCGCCGACGCAACCGGCTTCGCCATCCCCGCCCCGGGAGCCCTGGGAGCAGGCCGCAACATCTTCACCGGCCCCTCCTACAAGTCGATGGACTTAGGCATAGCCAAAGCCTTCCAGCTATCAGAACGCACCCGCCTCGTCTTCCGGACCGAAATGTTCAACGCCTTCAACCACCCCAACTTCGAAAACCCAAGAACCGCCTCTTCCGGAACCCCCAACATCCTCTCTCCCCTCTTCGGCCAAACCTGTTGCACAACAATGTCGACAGCCTCCGCCGCCAACGTCCTCCCCCAAGGCGAGAGTTGGCGAGTCATCCAACTAGCCCTAAAACTCGAATTCTAACCACAGCGTCACAGCGACCAACCCCCAAGCCACAAAGCCTTCAACCGCGAACGCAGAGAGCGGGTCTTTGAGCGCAGAGAGCGGGTCTTTGAACGCAGAGAGCGAGTCTTTGAGCGCAGAGAGCGGGTCCCAAACTTCAACCGCGAACGAAGTCAAAAACGCGCGCCGCGCGTCATGAAAACCACGAGGCGCCTGCCCGTAGCTCTCTTGAAAGCACTGGAGTTACACAGATACCCCGTCTTCAGGCGAGCCTCGTGCGTAAGCGCGAGGTACGACACACCATACCGCCCCCGAACGCGAGCGGCTCGCCGAGCGCCCGCCTCCCGTGTTGTGCAGAAAACACGGTAGTTGCGGATACGCCTCATGGACAGAGAGCAGGTTTTTGAACGCAGGGAGCGGGTCCTGTTCGTCATTTTCAGGGGATCGGGTTCCCGCCGCAATTCTGTACAAGGCGGGTTCCCTTGTGCGCCCGTCAATCGAGTCGTTGATCTGCGGCACGTCCCGGCGCTTGTGAACGGGGGTAGTAAAATGAGTGCAATGACCGGGCACGGCGCGGCACTGGCTCTTGGCGGCGGCGGCATGTTCGGCGCCTATCAGGCCGGGCTTTGGGCCGGTCTCCAGCCTTCGTTCAAACCCGCCCATGTCTTCGGCGCATCCATCGGCGCGTTCAACGGACTGGCGGTCGCCTCCGGGTGTCCCGCGGGTGAATTGGTCGATCTGTGGCTCGACTTCCGCGCCGCCGCCGATGCCCAATGGCGTCTCCCCTGGCCGCCCTGGTCCGGCTGTCTCGATACGAATGTCTTCAACGACTACCTCCGCCGCCACTTTGATCGCTTCCGCCCCGTTCTGCCCGCCTCCGTCGTCGTCACCCGGCTTTGGCCCCTGGAGCCTTTCGTCGTCTCGGGCGCGGACCTGACCTGGCGCCACCTCGCCGCATCCTGCTCCGTGCCCGTAATCATGCCGCCCTGCCGCCTGCCTGAAGGGTGGAGCGCCGACGGTGGCCTGCTCAACGCCGTGCCCGCCTGGGCGGCGCTGCGCGCTGGATACCACAAGGTGATCGCCGTCAACATCCTGCCGCGGTCGAGCGGCCTGATGCTGGGTGGAGTCCGGGCCGCGCTGCGCAAACTCAGCCGTTTCCGCTCCGAAGCCACCGGCGGCCGAGCCGACCCGCGCGTGGTCTGGGTCGAACCCTCCCGCCCGCTCGGGCCCCTGCGCCACTCGGCCCGTTGGCACCCCGCGCTGGCCCGCGAATGGGTCGAACTCGGCTGCCAGGACGCCGCGGATGTGCTCCGGCGGATAAAGCAGTGGGACTAATAAAACAATCACGCTCCGATTTGTTCAGGTAGAATATGGGCTATGGCGGTCTACCGAGTCCACCGGATGAAGAATCATGTCCGGCAGAGCTTCCGCATCGCTCCGCACACCTCGGGCGTGATGATGATCAAACCCCGCGACTTCGAAGACGCGGGCGAGATCTCGGCGGCGAATCTCTACGACGCCTGGATGAATCTGCGCGGCACCGCCGAATCGCTCGACGTCGGTGATGTCCTCGAATCTGTAGATGAGAATTTGCACATATGTAAATATGTAGGATTCGAAGAGGCGCGTTGGGTCATGCCTGAAATCAGGGTCGATCTCGACGCTCCGGTTGCCGCAGGAATCGCGTAAGCCGATTAGAATCAAGACGTTTCGACAAACAGACTGATCTGCCGGCTCTCCGGCCCCCGGCGGGCGGGAGTTCGTTTGGTTGTGCCCACCACCCCCAGGACGACCAGTTGCGCCACCGCCGTCCGCGGGATCCAGACGCGCTGCGTATTGCCGGCGATCTCGGGCGGCGTCAGGGCGTAGCCGGGGCCGACAATCTCATTCAGATCGTTTGGCGCCATGCCCTCGAGTCTGCCCCCATCCGTAAAGCGCGCCTCCACCCATAGTCCGTGGCTTTTCGGCCGGGAGCGAAACTCCTGCCGTTCCTTCAGAATGGAGGGCCCTTCCAGGTCGCGGACAAAGCAGACCGCTTTGATTTGCGCCAGGGGGACGGAAAGCGCTGATCCGTCGGGGGTAATCACTTCCAACGGGTCCTCGCTGGAGGCGGGCAACGACTGGAGCCAACCGCGCATCATGACGCGGTCGAAGCGCTCAATCAGGATCTTCTTCGCCGTGGATGAGGTCACGCCGGGTTCCGCCACATCCCTTTTCTTTACAAACAGTTTCGCGAGTATTGTATCATTACTCCGATGAAGACAGAGGGATGGCTGGCCACGGCCGCGGGCGCCTTCCTATCTTATCTGCGCGTCGAGAGAGGTCTCTCGGCAAACTCGATTCTCGCTTACTCGTTTGATATCAAGGACTTTCAATCGTATGCCGGTCCCGGCCCCATCGCCGGATCGGATGCTGCTGTCGTCTCCGGCTACTTGGACCGGCTCGCCGGCCAGGGACTGTCCAGCCGGACAATCGCCCGTAGGTTGAGCGCTTTGCGGACTTTTTTCCGATTCCTGCAGAACGAAGGCCGCCTCGAAGGCGACCCGGCGGCGCTCGTCCGCGGCCCCCATCAGTGGCAGACCCTGCCCAAGTACCTCACACGGCATGAGATTGAGCGCCTGCTTGAGCAACCCGACGTGCAGAAACCGCTCGGCAAGCGCGACCGGGCGATGCAGGAGTTGCTTTACGCCAGCGGTCTCCGGGTCTCCGAGTTGTGTTCGTTGAAAATGCAGGACTTGAACGTTGACCTGGGCTTCGTCCGCGTCTTCGGCAAGGGCGGCAAGCACCGCATGGTGCCCGTCGGCAGGCAGGCAATGAAGGCGATTCAAACCTGGGTTGCGGAGGGCCGCGGCCTGGTTCTCAAGTCCAGATCCAGCGCATATATTTTCGTCACCGGCCGCGGGACCGCGATGACGCGCCAGGGTTTTTGGAAGAATCTCAGCGATTACGCAAAGCTGGCCGGACTGTCCGGCCGGCTCACCCCGCACGTCCTCCGCCATAGCTTCGCCACCCACCTGCTGGAGGGCGGGGCCGATCTTCGTAGTGTCCAATCGATGCTCGGCCATGCCGACATCGCGACGACCCAAATCTACACCCACGTGGTGCGGACCCGGTTGCGGGAAACCGTGGACCGGCACCACCCGAGGAGCTGACCCCTGAGGAAAGCACCAGAAACGGAAGGGCCATGAGCGACTACATGTTCATCCTCGAGAGCCACCTGAGCCCGGAGCAGAGCGCGGCTCTCGCCACGGTTCAGGCGGCGGCTGCCGAAGCCAACGTCAGCCTCTACCTGACCGGCGGCGCGATGCGCGACATGCTTGGCGGGTTTGCGATTACCGACCTCGATTTCATCGTCGAGGGCAACGCGGTAAAACTGGCCAAGGATATCGTTAAAGCGCAAAAGGCGACCCTGGCCGGCGTCGACGACCACCGAAAGTCGGCCGAGATCGCCTTCGCCTCGGGCGTATCCTGCGGGATCTCGATGGCTCGCGTGGAGAAATACAACAAGCCCGGAGCGCGTCCGCAGATCACCCCGGCCACCATCCATGAGGATCTCCGCGGCCGGGACTTCACGATGAACGCCATCGGGTTGTCGCTCAACCGCGCCTCGCGCGGCCTGATGATCGACCCGACCAACGGCGCCGGCGACATCGAGCACCGGGAGATCCGCGCAACGTCGAACTACACGCTCTACGACGACCCGGCGCGCCTGCTGCGCCTGATCCGTTTCAAGGCACGGTTCGCTTTCAATATCGAGTCGCGCACGGAACAGCAGTACCGTAATGCCCGCGAGGCCGGGGTGGAAGCCAGTATCCCGGCGCGGGCGCTTTACGCGGAACTTCGCCAGATCGCACTCGAAAGCAACCCGCTGGACGTCCTCCAGTCTCTCGAAACAGAGGGACTTCTCGGCCTGTTCTCGCCGGCGCTGGCCGGACCCAAGCTGAACGCCGGCGCGTTTCAGAAACTGGCCAAGGCCAAGGCGATGATCCCGTTTGACGCCGGGATCAAAGTGGATTGGTACGGGTTGAACCTGTACTGCCTCATGCAGAAGCTGGCGCCGAAGGAAAAGTCCGCTCTCATCTCGGCCCTGAAGATGGAAAAGGCCGAACTGGATCCATGGCAGAAGCTGGAAGCCAGAGCCAAGAAGCTTGAGACGAAGATGAAATCCGCGTCGCTCAACAAGGCGTCGCTGGTGTTTGACGTTTTGATCCATGCCTCGGGCGAGGAGATGCTCCTGCTCCACTTGCAGTCCGGCGAGCGGATCGTCCAGGACAGGATCAAGAATTTCCTGGCGAAGTATCTGCCCATCGCGATGGACGTGACCGACGAAGAAGTGGTCGAGATCAGCGGACTCGACCCGTCCCACGCCCGCTTTGCCAAGGCAAAGGAAGATCGCATCGCCGCCCATCTGGACGGCAAGGTCCGCAAGCCGCCGCCGCCGCCCGAGCCCGAACCCGAACCGGTCAGGCCGCCCCCCGGCAGGCACAACGCTCCACGCGCGGCGCGGACTGCAAGGTAGCCCGCCTAGCGGTTGCCCAGATTCAGGATGACGATGCCGGCGATGATGAGCGCCAGGCCGGCGACTTTTCTGCGCGAAATCGGTTCCGCGAAGAACATCCTGGACCAGACCAACGTCCAGATGTAGCCCAGCGAAACCATGGGGTAAAGCACGGACAACTCGCCCTCGCGCAGACCCAGGTAGTAGAAGATGAACGACAGCAGATACAAGGCGATGCCGATGGCGAGCCGCCAGTTGTAAATGATCGTCCGAACGTCGCGGTGAAGCCGGCCGGCTCCGAATTTCAGGAAGACGGCTCCGAAGCTGCCAATGAAGGACGCCAGGAAGACCAGCAGGATCGAGTTAAGCGGCGTGGTCACTTCTTGCCCTTTCCGAGCAGACCGACGCCGAGGACGATGACGGAGATGCCGACGGCCTTGGCCAGCGTCAGGCGTTCATCGAAGACGGTCACCGAGAGGATGGTGACCCAGACGTAAGTGAGCGAGATGACCGGATAGAGCAGAGACAGTTCGCCGTCGCGCAGGGCGAGAATCAGCAAGCCCGTGCTGAAGCCGTAGAGAGCAAGGCCGCTCCAGAGCGCCCAATTTGTCAGCAGGGATTCCAGGCTGAGGGTGGCGATCTGGTCGGCGCTGGTCTTGATCAGGAACTGCGCTCCGACGCCGAACACCGTGCAGAACAAGACCAGCCACAGCGAATGGGTGTGGGTGAAGCGGAAAGATTCGGGAGTGGGCTCCGTCGGAATCAAAATACCTCCAGACGAGGAACTATTCTAGCAGCCTGATAGACTTGACCTCAGAATGTCGCTGAAGAAACTGACAGCGCACGTCAAGGCAGCCGGTTGAGCGTCGAAGCTTAGTCCAAAGGTTTTGGACCAGGTTCTGCCCGGCGTGCCGAGGCTCATTGATCCAAACGTGCTGGTAGGTTTCGATACCGCGGACGACGCGGGCGTCTACCGGCTGAGCCCGGAGTGCGCCCTGGTGCAGACGATCGACTTCTTCACGCCAATCGTTGACGATCCACGGACTTTCGGACGGATCGCGGCGGCCAACGCGCTGAGCGACATCTACGCGATGGGCGGGCGGCCGCTGACGGCTTTGACGGTCCTCTGCTACCCGCAAGAGGGCGATCTGGACGATCTGAAGGAGATTCTGCACGGCGGGGCGGAGAAGATGATCGAGGCCGGGTGCGTCGTGCTTGGCGGGCACAGCGTGGGCGACGACGAGATCAAGTTCGGCTATGCGGTGACCGGAGTCGTCCACCCGGACCGGGTGTGGACCAACGCCGGCGCGAAACCGGGCGACGTGCTGGTGCTGACCAAAGCGATCGGGACCGGGGTGATTGCCACGGCGCTGAAGCGCGGCATCGCCAGGGCCGAGCATGTCGAGGCGGCGGTCGAGTCGATGACGCGGCTGAACCGGATCGAGGCCGAAGCGCATGGGTGCACCGACATCACCGGATTCGGGCTGATGGGTCATGCGCGGGAGATGGCTCTGGCGTCGGGGGTGACGCTGGAGTTCGATGCAGCGGCGATCGAACTGCTGCCCGGCGCGATGGAATACTCGGCCGCCGGTGCCCGGCCAGGCGGGATGAAGAACAACCGGGAGTTTGCGTGCTGCGTGGTCAAGATTGAGGGCGAGTTGGATGAGGCTCTGGAAGCACTGCTTTACGACCCGCAGACTTCGGGCGGGTTGCTGCTGAGTCAGGCGCCGGAGAAGGCGTCCGGCAGGGTGATAGGGCGGGTTAGGGAACGGGGGGAGATGGCCGTGGTGGTGCGGGGGTAGGTATTGGATTGGCCCCGCTATGGTGCCGACAGGCCGGGAGGCCTGTCCTACTGGGGGATTCGACCAAACGAACCTATTCTTCGTAAGTCATTCTATATAAACAATCTATATTAGTTCTATAGACTTGCTAGAGATTTAATTTATCTAGGAGGGCGGGGAGTGAAGCGGGGGTTGGGAGGCTGCCTTGGGCGGTGCGGGCGTTGCCTCCTCCGCGGCCTCCGAGTTCGGCGAGCAGGGGTTTCAGGAGGTTGCCGGCGTGGAGTCCGGTGTCCTCGGAGACGGCCAGGAGGAGGGCGGGCGGGTCGGGCGAAGTGGCGATGAAGGCGGCGGCGGGTTGGGCGGTGAAGCTCAAAGCGAGGGCGCGGATTTCGTCATCGAGGGGGCCGGAAGTGTGTTCGTCGAGATAGACGCGGCGGCCGGATGCGGAGACGGGTTGGGATTCCCAGAGTTGGCGGCCGCGGAGTTGGGCCAGTTCCAAAGCGAGCTTTCGCCTTGTCTTCTCCGCTTCCTTGGCCTGCTCGGCCAGGGCGGAGGCGAGCGACGGGAGGGCGTCAAGCTGGGCGTTGAAGACGCGGGCGGCGGCATCGAGGGTGTCGTAGTCGAGGCGGGCGCGGCGGGTGGCGCGCAGGCCGCAAAGGAACTCGACGCGGACGTTGCCGCGGATCTTGTCGAGACGGCGGAGCAGGATGGGTCCGATTTCGCCGGTGGAATGGACATGGGTGCCGCCGCAGGCGGAGCGGTCGTGGCCATCGATGGCGACGATGCGGAGTTCGCCGGAGCGATCCGAGACTTTGCGGAGACCGGCGGCCTCGGTGGCGTCCTCGAAGGTGATGGCGATGGGGCTATTCTGGAAGACGATGCGGTTGGCGCGGTCCTCGGCGGCTCGAAGCTGACCGGCGGTGATCGATCCGGTTTCGAGATCGACAGTCGAGGACGTCTCGCCCATGTGGACGCCGACGGTTTTGAAACCGAAGAGGGCGTCGAAGGCGGCGGAAAGGAGATGCTGGCCGCTATGCTGCTGCATGAAGTCGAAGCGGCGGTCCCAATCGATGATGCCATGGACGGGTCCGGGAGCGAGTGGCGAGGCGAGGAGGTGGACGATGGCTCCGTCGGGCGTCTCGATGACCTCGGTGACGGGGATGGAGTTCAGGGCGCCGAGGTCGTGAAGCTGGCCGCCGGAAGAGGGGTAGAAGGCGGTCTGGTCGAGTTCGACCTGGAGGCCGTCGGGGGAGAGGGATGTGGTGGCGGCGTCGAACTGGGCGAGGTAAGAGTCTGTGTAATAGAGCCGGGAGGTCACACCCACTCGAGAGCGCCCTTCTTGTAGGCCCAGATGTAGCCGACGACGAGGATGGCGAGGAAGACGCTGATTTCAGCGACGCCGAACCAGCCGAGCATCTTGTAGCGAACGGCCCAGGGGAACAGGAAGATGGTTTCCACGTCGAAGATGACGAAGAGGATGGCGATGAGGTAGAAGCGGACGGTGTAGCGGCCGCGGGAGTTCGAAGCCGCCTTGATGCCGCACTCGTAGGCTTCCAGTTTGGCGCCGACCGGGACGGAGGGACGCAACCAGCGGAAGATGAGCAGAAGCACTATGGGGAAGGCGACCGCGACCGGCAGAAAGATGAAGATGGGCAGATACCCTTCCGGCATGAGATCAATTTATCACAGGCGGGGGTGAAGACGGACAATGGCGTCCGGCGCGACTGGCGCAGGATAGACCGGCGCGCGCCAGGCCGACGCGGGAGAGACCGGCGCGGGATAGACTGGCGCAGGATAGACCGGCGCAGGATAGACCGACGCGCGCCAGGCCGCGCAGGAGAGACCGCTTGGGGCGAGGGCTTTCCGGAATTTGGCTGGCTCGGGCTGAAGCCCTTTGCAGGCTGAAGCCCGCCCCACCGGGTGCGGGCGTTGCGGCGGCGCGTATAATTCAAGTTTGGCGACGTCGATCACACAGCGGCTACCTGTTTGGCTTCCGGGACTCGGTTTCGCGCGTTTATTGTACGAGCGCCGGTCGTTGCTCTACCAGCTCGTCAGGCGGGATTTTGAACAGCGGTTCGTGGGGTCGGCGGCGGGGTGGTTGTGGACGATCATCCAGCCGGCGGTACTGCTGTTCAGTTGGGTCTTCGTCTTTCAGTACTGCATGAAGGTGCCGCCTCCCCCTGGGGCTGGAGGCAATTACACGCTTTATCTGTTCTGCGGATACCTGCCGTGGCTGTTGTTCCAGGACACGGTGCAGAGATCGACGACGGCGTTGACGGAGCGAGCGAGCCTGATCACGAAGACGGTGTTCCCGAGCGAGATCCTGCCGGTTTCCATCCTGTTGTCGTCGTTGATCAGCCATGCGATCTCGATGGTGATCGCGATGACGGCGGTGTTCGCCATTCAGAAGCACTTCAGCATCCTGATTCTGCTGCTGCCGTTTTACACACTGATGTTGGGGGTCTTTGCATTGGGCCTGAGTTGGATTGTTTCGAGCCTACAGGTCTATTTGCGGGACGCGGCGCAGGTGACGATCGTGGCGCTGACCGGATGGTTCTGGTTGACGCCGATTTTCATCGACGAGTCGCAGTTTCCGGCAGGGGCGCGCTTTCTGGTTCACCTGAACCCGCTGGCTTCGGTGGTGAAGGCGTATCGAAAGCTGATGATGGGCTATGAACTGCCGCCGGCGGCCGAACTGATTCCGATGTGCGCCATCTGTGTTGCCACGTTTTTCCTGGGCGGCGTCCTTTTCCGGCACCTGAAACGGGGTTTTGCCGATGTTTTGTAAGGCTTGGAGGATTTGAGAGAGATGATGAACATCACCCGGCGGCATGTGCTGGCGGGCGCCGCGGCGCCGCTGTTTGCACAAAAGAAAGACAAGAAAGACGAGAAGAAGACCACGCCGCCGAAGGGCGCGGGCGCACGGCCGAACGTGGTGCTTGTGATGGCGGACGACCTTGCCGCGTGGATGCTGGGGTGTTACGGCAATCAGGAGATCAAGACGCCGAATATCGACCTGCTGGCGAAGTCGGGCGTGCGGTTCCTGAACAGTTTTGTAGCGACGCCGATCTGCTCGCCAAGCCGCGCGACGCTTTTCACGGGCCGGGTGCCAAGGCAGCACGGGATTCACGACTTCCTGACGCCCACGCCGATCGCCGATCCGCCGCAAGGGCAGAAAGAGCCGCCCGCGCCGTTCAGCCGGGAAGTGATGGTCTCCGATCTGCTCGCCAAGGCCGGCTACCGCTGCGGCTACTCGGGCAAGTGGCATATGGGCAACGACACCAGGCCGGGCCACGGCCACGACTTCACGTACACCTTTGACGGCGGGTCGAGCCGGTATCAGGATCCGACGATGTACCTGAACGGGAATCGCACGGAAGAGAAAGGGTACCTGGCGGATCTGATCACGCAGCGGGCTTGCGAGTACATCGACCAGCAGAAGAAGGGCCAGCCGTTTTTCCTGACTGTCAGCCACTTCAACCCGCACACGCCCTATGACGGGCATCCGCAGAAGTATTACGACATGTACAGGGACGCGAGGTTCGAGTCGTTCGGCATCCAACGGCCGGCGGCAAACGCGCTTCGTGAAAAGGGCCTGATGGACGATATGGCGGGTAATCTACGTAAGTGCGCGGCATCGGTGACGGCGCTGGACGACCAACTGGCGGTGTTGCGGCGGAAGTTGTCTCAGAAGGGTTTCGTGGACGACACGGTGATCGTGTTCACGGGCGACAACGGGTATCTGCTGGGGCGGCACGGGTTGTGGAGCAAGGGGTGGGCGTCGGATCCGATCAATATGTACGAGGAAGTGGTGAAGGTTCCGATGATCTGGAGTTGGGCGGGGAAGACGCCGGTGGAGTCGGTGCGGCCGGAGATGGTGAGTTTCTACGACTTCCTGCCGACGGTGTGCGAGATGGCAGGGGTGGCGGCGCCGGCGGATCGGGGATTGTGCGGAAGGAGTTATCTGCCGGTGGTGACGAACTCGCCGCTGGCCAAGGGCGAGGTCTGGGAAGACATGGTCTTCGGGCATTTCCGGAACACGGAGATGGCGCGGGACAACCGGTTCAAACTGGTCCTGCGCAATGACGGGGAAGGGCCGAACGAATTGTTCGACCTGAGAAGCGACCCGCGGGAAATGGCGAACCAAATCGACAATGAGCAGTTCATCACGGTGAAACAGCGATTGACGGCGCGGCTGGCGGCGTGGCGGGAGAGGACGAGTTAGGTCCGTGACCACTCACGGTCGTGGCTCCGTGGCACCCGCTCTCTCGAAAGTCACCGCGTCGACCCGCTCTCTTTGTTCGCGGTTGATGGGGTGGCGGGTGTGTTAGAGGACCGGGCCAAGCACCCCGCTCACGGTCGTGGCTCTGATCGGAGCCGCGCGCTTCAGCAAATCGTCCAGTAGAACCTGATCTTGCGGTCAAAGCACTCGGGAGGCCGGCGGGGGTTGGCGCAATAACGCGCAGGCGATTGGAGGGGATGGTCGGGGCGGTCAGATTCGAACTGACGACCCTCTGCTCCCAAAGCAGATGCGCTACCGGGCTGCGCCACGCCCCGACTCTCCCATTGTACCCCCGTTGCCGCCAAAGGGCTCAATTGGCGACTGGCGGGTGTTTCTCCACTGAATTGTAGATCGGTTTCAAGGTCCTCAGGAAGGCGTAGATCGCCTTGAGGTCGTTGTCCTCGAGCTTCGAGAGTTCCATCCAAGGCATCAGCGTGAAGGTCGCCTGAGTGGCCTTTGGCGCCGACCCGGCAGTCCGATCGGCGTGGCTCTTAAACGTGGACACAAACCGCTCCTCCGACCACTTCCCGAGGCCGGTCTCCTCATCCGGCGTGATGTTGGCGCTCCTGACGAGAAAACCGGCGATCCTGAATTCCTCTCCGCCCGCGAGTTCCTTGCCGGCGATATTCTCGCCACGTTCCTTCGGGGTGTGGCACCCTGCGCATTCCCCGAGGGCGACAAGATACTGGCCGTACTTCACACGGTCGTTCCTGTCCGGGTTGGCGATCTTCCCCTCGACGGGTCTTGGCGTGAACCTGACCAGATACTTCACGGGGAAATCCAGGCTTGTCTTCGCATGCTGACTCCGGACCGGCTTCAGAGTGTTCATGAAGGCGACCAGCGACTCCAGGTCGTCGTCGCTCATGTGCGCATATTCCTGATACGGCATCAATTTGAACAATGCGTGCCCGTCCCTGGAGACGCCCTCGCGGATGGCCCGCATCTTCTCGCCATCGGTCCACCGGCCGAGGCCGGTCTCGGGGTCCGGCGTGATGTTTGAGGACACGATCCTTCCGGGGAAACCCAACTCGGGCGGGAACTCAAACCCGGATGCGCGCGTTTGCTCGATCACCGGGCCCATGAGTTTTGTCCAGTCGTGCGGCGAGTGGCACCCGTCGCAGTGGGCGACATTCTCGAACAGGTAACGCCCCCTGTCAATCCGTTCCGGCGTCATCGCCACTTTGATGTTCGGCGCCGCCCTCATCTGCGGCCTTGTCAGACCCAGATAGGCGATTCCACCACAAATCGCGGCGACGGCGACAAGGCCGGCCGTCAAGATCACTTTCTTCATGCATTCCTCCGATGCCCGAGTGCAGGCGCACCTGGGCGCGTTCGGGTGTTGTACTTATATACACCTAAACGTACGGAATAGCAAAAAGTTCTAGATGTGAGGCGGTCAGGCTTTGTAGAGGTACTTGATGTAAGACTTGTAAACGAGCAGGTTCGGACCCTCTTCGCGGGTCACCTTCAGACACAGCTTGTCGTACCACTCGATGATGCCATGCAGCACCTCCCCATCGATGAGCACGATGACCATTGGGGTCTTCGATTGCATCTGCTTGACGTAATAGAAGTTTTCGGCGTTGGTCGTATCGGGGGGTGTCTGTTTGGGTTTAACCGGCTTAACCGGTCCCGCGGCGGAGCGTGGAGCGCGGGTTCCACTGGCCTCTTTGACCACCTGGGCAAGAGGCGGACGAATCAATCGGCGATTGGGCGATTCCAAGTGGGGGCTCCTGACTCCAGCTGGTTCGGACCTTTCGATCCGCTTCACGGTTGACGGCCGTCTGACCTATTGATATCACACCCTTCCCCCACCATCAAGTGGCACGAGTCCTGTTTTGGGGTTGCGGGGGAGCTATCTTGATGAAGGTGGTATCATTTTTCGCAGAGTCAGGAAAGACTGTATTTTATGCAACTGAGAGTCCTCTCATTCGTGCTGGCCGGCGGGAAGGGAACCCGCCTCTATCCACTAACGAAGGAACGGGCCAA
Source organism: uncultured Bryobacteraceae bacterium (assembly GCA_947084845.1). Lineage (GTDB taxonomy): Bacteria > Acidobacteriota > Terriglobia > Bryobacterales > Bryobacteraceae > PNKE01. The sequence continues at coordinate 71,323 of CAMTUE010000043.1, forward strand.
GCCGGCCGTCCCATTCGGAGGGCAGTACCGCATCATTGATTTCGTCTTGTCCAACCTCATTAATTCAGGCATCTATTCGGTTTACGTACTGATTCAGTTCAAGTCCCAATCGCTGCTGCAGCACATGCGTGACGGCTGGGAGTTTTCGGGCCTGCTGAAGAACCACTTCGTCATCCCGGTTCCGGCGCAGATGCGTACTCCGGGCGAGACCTGGTACAAGGGCACGGCGGATGCGATCTACCAGAACGTCAACCTGATCGAACAGTCGGACCCGCATCTGGTGGCCGTCTTTGGCGCCGACCACATCTACCGCATGAACATCCGGGCGATGCTCGAGTTCCACGAGCAGAAACGGGCCCAGGCGACGGTGGCCGCCATTCCAGTGCCGAAGGCGCTTGCCGCCGAGTTTGGCGTGATTGAAACCGCCCCCGACGGCCGCATCCTCGCTTTCCATGAGAAGAATCCCAATGCGCCCACGATGCCGGGCAATCCCGACATGGTGCTTGCGTCGATGGGCAACTACGTCTTCTCCACCGCGCCACTCATGCGCTATCTGCATGAGGACGCCAAGATGAAGGATACGGCCCACGACTTCGGCCGGAACATCCTGCCCAAATGGGTCGAACGGGGCGATGTGTACGCCTACGACTTCCAAACGAACCGTATCCCGGGCGATCCCGTCGGCGCGGCCTGCTACTGGCGCGACGTCGGCAGCATCGACGCCTATTACGACGCCACGATGGATTTGCGGAACGTGACTCCCGCCCTCAACCTCTATAACCGCCGGTGGCCGCTGCGGACCGCCGGATATGACGACCCGCCCGTGAAGTTTACCTTCGACGAAGAAGGCCGCCGCGGATCGGCCATCGATTCCATCGTCTCGTCCGGTTCGATCCTGTCAGGGGGACAGGTTCGCAACTCCGTCCTCGGCCGCGGCGTCAGGGTCCACACCGGCGCAGCCGTTGACGATTGCATCGTCTTCGACAACTGCGACATCGGCCGCCGCGCCAAGATCAAACGGGCCATCCTCGACAAGAACGTGATTGTTCCGGAGGATGCGGTGATCGGCTACGACCTCGAGGAGGACAGGAAGCGCTATCACGTCACCGAGTCGGGCATTGTCGTAGTCGAGGGGTTGCGGTCCAAGGTGGCCCTGGCCACGCTGGATCTGTAATCCGGCCCGGCTCAATCGCCAGTTATGCCCGGCTTGGGCGGTCCGCCCGTTCGAGCAGACTCACGCAGTAGCCCGCCGCCACCACCACCAGGCAGCCAAGGGCGTTGAACCAGAGGAAGAAGATGTCCGTGCGCGCCCACATGTAGAAGATCGCCGCTTCTCCGGTCAGGACGCCCCAGAAGGCTCCGCGGGCCGTCGCCCTGGGCACGAAGAACGCCAATACGAACACTCCGATCAGTCCCCCATAGAACAAGGACCCCACCTTGTTTACAACTTCAATCAGCGACCCCAGATGGGCCGCATACTGGGCCGTCACCACGGCGTACAATCCCCAGAACGCCGTCGCCCAGCGCGCCGCGCCCAGATAGTGGCGGTCCGGCGCTTCCTTCCGCATATGCCGTTTGTAGACATCCACGACCGAGACGGTCGCCAGGGAGTTGATCTCGGCTGAAATCGTCGACATTGCCGCGGCGAAGATCGCCGCCATGATCAGTCCGACGATGCCCACTGGCATGTATTTCGTCACGAAGCTGAGGAAGATGTAATTCGTGTCGGCGCCGGGCGCGACTCCGGCCAGCGATCCCGCGTTGGCCCTGGCGGCGTCGAACCGTTTCTGTGCCGCCTTGAACTCGCCGGCGTTAACCGGAACCTGCGCCGCCGCGGCCCTGCGCGCTTCCCACGCGGCGTCGTACTCGGCCTTCATCACCTGATAACCCGCCGTACTCTCGATCCGCTTTTCGACGCCCGGGTTGAATGTCACAGGCGGTTTGGTGAAGGTGAAGAAGACGAACACCATCGCCCCGGTGAACAGGATCATGAACTGCATCGGGATCTTTGCGACGGCATTGAACAGCAGGCTGAGTTTCGCCTGCGTGATGGACCGGCCGGTCAGGTAGCGTTGTACCTGGCTCTGGTCGCATCCGAAGTAGGCCAGCGCCAGGAACATGCCGCCGATCAATCCGCTCAGGATGTTGTAGCGGTCGTTCCAGTTCACCGTCCAGACGGCCGTGTTCAGCCTGCCCGCCGCGCCAGCTATGTCCATCGCCTCGCCCAGGCTCACGGGCGTCAACCAGATGGCGCAGAACAGGGCCGCAAGCAACCCTGCTGTCATGATCAGCATCTGAACGAAGTCCGTCCAGGTCACCGTTGCGATCCCGCCAGCCACCGTGTAGCCGACCACGACGACGCCCATCATCATCGTCGTCACGCTGGCGGGCCATCCCATGATGACGGTCAGGACAAGCGCGGGCGCGGACAAGGCAACCCCGACAGCCAGTCCCCGCTGGATGAGGAAGATCGCCGAGACCAGCGCTCTCACCCTTGCGTCGAATCGCCCCTCCAGGTATTCATACGCCGTGTACACGCCGCTTTCGTGGAAGCGCGGCGCGATCCAGACCGCGATAATCACCATCGCGATCGGCAGTCCCAGATACATCTGGATGAACCGCATCCCGTCCACATACGCCTGCCCCGTCGTTGAAATGAACGTGATGGCGCTGGCCTGAGTGGCCATGATCGACAACGCCATGGCATACCAGGGCATTGTTTTGCCGGCCAGCAGGTACTTCGCCGTCGTATTGCTCCCACGGCCCTTCCAGAGCCCATAGACGACGATTCCAATGAGTGAGGCGGCCAGCACGGCCCAGTCGGCCGGTCTCACTGGTTCCACCTCCAGGTGAACAGGGTGAAGAGCACGATGAGCAGGATCAGATAGAAGATCACCGCTGCGTAAGTGCGCCGCCAACTGCCGAAAGGTGGCCGTTCTTCACTCATTGGGTCTTGCCGGCGCTGATCAGGTTGGCGAACAGTTTGTATGCCCCAGGCACTCCGGCCGGAAGTTGGCGGAAGAAGGACAGGCCGGTCATCACGTAGGCGCCCTTGCCCACGCGAGCCGTCAGAAGCGATCCGCGTGTGGCTGCCTCACCAGGGTCGTTCATCTCCAGAGGCGTCTCGTATTTCTCGTCCCACTTCGACGCGAAGTACAGACCCCTTTCCTGGATCCACCCTTCCCAGTCACGCTCCGTGATTTTGTTCGGCTTGTTCAACAACCGGTGATCCGGCAGGACGGCTTTCACCGGCGCTTCCTCCACCGTCACCCGGTCCCGCGAAAGTTGGATCGGATACGGGCCAAGGCTGTTCAGCGTCCCCGGCTCATTCGACCAGAACTGGCCGTCCATCACGTTGTACTGAACCACGACGGTCCCGCCCTGGCGCGCATACTCCCACAGCCGCGACGAATTCCGCCGCAGATCCTCGCGGACGTTGAACGCCCTCACGCCCGTCACGATGGCGTCGAACCTGGAAAGGTCGCCCTTCTCCAGATCGGCCTTGTCCAGTTGAGTCACTTCGCAGCCAAGTTGGATGAGCGCCCGCGGCACATCGTCGCCCGCGCCCATCACATAACCGATCCTCTTCGACAGGACCATTACGTCCTGCCGGATCACGACCGCCTCGGCGGGCACGGCAACCGTCCGCGGCGTGATGTGGTCGTATGCCAAACGAATCAACCCGGCGGAGGATTCGGTGTTGCGGGTCAAAGCCACGGCCCTCATCACGCCCGTGCTTTCGCCAACCGGCGGCGTCACCTTGAATTTGACCGTCGTCCGCCCCGTACCCGAAATCTCAAACTTCTCGGTTGCAGGCGCGGCCGTCCAACCCGCGGGCAGTTCCAAACGAACCGTACCCGCCGGATTCCCGCTCACGCCGGCCACTTCCAGGCTGACTTCCTTGGGTTTTGCGTCCGGAAAGACCAGCGCCGCTCCATTTAGTTCGACAGCCACCGCCGGCAGCACCTCCAAGGGCGCACGCTCTTCACCCTTCGAACGGTCAACCCAGACACGTTCCACTGGACGGACCAACTCGATTCCTACGTCTCCGATGACGAATCTGCCGCGCGCTTCGATCGCCGGAGGATTCGCCGGTTCTCCCATCAACCCTCGATCGCTCACATTGAAAAGCCCGATGCCCGCGCGCTGGCGCAGCCAGTAGGGCTGCGATGTCAACTGCGGCGCGGTCACCTTTTGCCGCTTCGTCCAAACCGTGTTCGCCCCCAGCGCCCCGCCTTCCACCTGGACCCCGGCCACCGCAATTCCAGCCAGGTCCACTTTCACCGCGCCGCGTGCAACAACCGTGAACAGCACCTCAAGTTCGCCTCCGGGCGCCGTCTCGCCCTGGGACGTGGCGGCTTCGAAGTACAACGCCGCGGCAGCCGCGATCGCTTCATCCAACTCAGCCAACCGCTCCTTCGCCTCGCCAGCGGCCATCCCCGTCATCGCTTTCCGCGCCTTTAACAGGCCCGGCAACGATTTCTCCGGGGCCTTGATGTCAAAGCCGGCAAGCGCCTCGTCGAGCGCCGCAGCCACGGCCTTTCCACCCTCGAATTTCGCCCAGGTGGTATCGATTCCGTCCATGAAATCCGTTTGCGCCGCTTCCCCATCCACCGTGAACAGCCAGTTCACCTGAGACCCCCGGCGCGGGCCGCTGCCGAATCCCTGGCTGCGGTGCTGGCTCCGGCTCCGGCTCGCCAACTCCCCATACGACATGCCCAACATTGCGTCATACTCGCCCGAATCCACCTTCACGCCCTTCGGCGTTGCAGCCATATCCCGCTCCTGATCGCGGTTGAAACTGAATCCGTTCCACATCGCCCGCCGCGCCTGCCAGGGCTTCACGTCCTTCAACTGCTCCGGGAAACGCGCCCCATCGGCTGCCGCCCTGAACGCCTCTTTGCCCAACATGGCCGACGCCTGGTGGTGTCCATGACCATCGCGCGGCGTGCCGGAAAAACGGAGGATGACGACATCGGGCCGGAACTTCCGGATCGTCCAGACGATGTCGCCCAGCACCTCTTCCTTGCCCCAGATACGCATCGTTTCTTCCGCCGTCTTCGAGAAGCCGAAATCGATCGCCCGTGTGAAATACTGCCGCGCCCCGTCCAAACGCCTTGCCGCGAGCAGTTCCTCGGTCCGGATCACACCCAGAAGGATTCCCTGCTCGCTCCCGATCAGGTTCTGCCCGCCCTCGCCCCTGGTCAGGCTCAGATACGCGGTCTGCAACTTCCGCCCACGCGCGCAATAGGCCAGCAGGGCGGTGTTCTCGTCATCGGGATGCGCGGCGATCATCAGCACGCGCCCCGTGTTCCGGAGCCGCTCGATCCTCTCCAATACGTCTGTCGAACCTGTGGCGCACAGGCCCGGCAGGGCGGCGGCAACCATCAGGACAGTCAGTAGAACGACTCGCAGTGTTGGCATAAGCGTGAATCCAGACCGGACTTGGTTCTCACCAGTGTAGCCAAGCACGGCGACTTTGGATGCCGCTCAGTCGATACCCATCTGAGAGATGCGGTAGCGGAAAGCGTTGCGGGTCATCCCCAGGATGCGCGCCGCCTGGCTCTTGTTCCCCCCGGACCTTCGCAGCGCCTCGCGAATCAACTCCTGCTCGTGCTGGTCCAGCGTCATACCTTCCGGCAGGAACCCGTTGCCGGCCTGCGGCGCGGCCCTCGGCGCCACGTCAAACCGGATGTCGCCGACTTCCAGCGCCGGCCCATTCGACAGCAGGAGACTCCGCTCGAGTACGTTCTCCAACTCCCGCACGTTCCCAGGCCAGTGATAGTTCATCAATGCGTCCCGCGCGCCAGTCGTCAACTCCGGGACCGGTCTGCCGTTCTGCGCCGCCAGCCGCTTCAGGAAGTGCGCCGCCAGGGCGGGAATGTCCTCGCGACGCTCGCGCAGCGCCGGAATCGTCAGGGGAAAGACGTTGAGCCTGTAATAAAGGTCCTCGCGGAACTCACGCTCCTCGATGGCCCGCCGCAGATCCACGTTCGTCGCGGCGATCACTCTCACATCGATGCTGACCGTCTTGTTCGATCCCAATCTCTCCAGTTCCCGCTCCTGCAAGACCCTTAACAGCTTCACCTGGATCGCCAGCGGAACATCGCCGATTTCGTCGAGAAAGACAGTCCCCCCTTCGGCCTGCTCGAATTTGCCGGACCGGGCCGCCACCGCCCCCGTGAACGCGCCCTTCTCATAGCCGAAAAGCTCGCTCTCCATCAGAGACTCGGGGATCGCGGTGCAGTTGATTTTGACGAACGGTTTCGCCGCCCTCGGCGAGTGGTGATGGATCGCCCGCGCGATCAGGTCCTTGCCGACGCCCGATTCGCCGCAGAGCAGCACCGTCGTCCTCGCCGGCGCCACCTTTGTCACCGCCCCCAGGAGTTCCTGCATCTTCGGGCCCTGACCGACGATGTTGTCGAAGGACAACCGTTTGCCCAGTTCGACCTTGAGTTGGAGGTTCTCTTCACGCAGGCTGCGCAATTCCAGCGCTTTGCGGACGACGGCTGAAAGATGGTCGAGGGAAAACGGTTTCGGCAGAAAGTCCACCGCGCCTCGTTTCATCGCCTCCACTGCCGTCTCGACGCTGGAAAACGCAGTCATGACCACGACCAGCGCATCCGTGTTCTGGCGCAGCGCCTCCATCAGCGCCAACCCGTCAATGCCCGGCAGGCGGAGATCCGTCAGTACCAGCGAGACGCCTTCGGTTCGCCGCAACGCCTCTTCGGCCGTGCCGACAGAGGTGACCTCGTACCCTTCGCTCTGTAAATGAAGTTCGAGGACCCGCCGCAGCTTGTCCTCGTCCTCGACGATGAGGACCCGTGAAGGTGTCGTCATTTTCCTTCCCATCTTCGCTCTAAAGCGGCAGACGCGGAAGGGGGCTGTTCGCGTTGCGGATCTTATTCAGTAATTGAGGCGGGACCGGCTTAGGCGGCCGGAGTGGCTTGGAGCGCTTCCGGATCGGGATACCAGCAGTAACCCAGGCGGACGATGGTCTTTATCGACTGGGCCTCGCCGCCGAGTTTGCGGCGCAGTCTCTGGACATGGACGTCCACGGTTCGCGTCCGTGCGCCTTCCGCGTAGTTCCAGACGGTTCTCAAGAGGGTCTCCCGGCTGATGCATCGTCCGGGGTTCTGTTTGAGAAGCGTCAGCAGTTCGCGTTCTTTCCTCGTCAGTCGCGGATTCGACTGCATCGTGGCTTGCTTTATGGCGGCGAGCATCCTTGGTCGATTGCTCCTCTCAAGTTACATAGACGGTCAGCGACGCGAAGTGTTCGGAAAAAGTGACGCCGAAGTCTGCTTTCCTGCCGCATTGCCCGAGATGTTTACATTTCTTAAGGATGACCGGCAGGCAGCGCCACTGTAAACGCTGCGCCGCGCCCCGGTTCCGAATCCACCCGGATCGTGCCGCCATGCTCGCCGACGATACGCGCCGAGATCGCCAGTCCCAGGCCCACGCCAGTCGCCTTCGTCGTGAAGAAAGGATTGAAGATCTGCTCCCTGTGCTCCGCCGCCACCCCATCGCCCCGGTCCAGGACCGTGATTTCCACGCCTTCGCCGGTCTGCCGCGTCTTCACCGTCACGGTCGCGTCCGGCGGCGAGGCCTCCAGCGCATTCACGATCAGATTCACCAGCACCCTTTCCAGAAGGTCCGGATCCGCGTCCACCAACTTTACCGTCGGGTCCAGGTTTTTATGGATGAGTCCGCCCCGTTCACTCTTTTCCCGCACCACCGCGCCAACGGCCCGTTCCACCATCGCGTTCACATCCGAACTGGACTTGCGTAAACTCAACGGCCGCGCGAAATCCAGGAAACGGCCCACCAGAGCATTGGCCCGGTCCACTTCGGCTGAAATGTAGGAGGTCAGCTCCCCGGCAATCCCGTCGCCGGGCGCCACCCTCTTGCCGAGCATCTCCGCCGAAGCCCTGATCGTGCCCAACGGGTTCCTCAACTCATGCGCCAACCCGGCCGTCAACTGCCCCAAAGCCGCCAACCGCTCCGTGCGCCGGACGGTCTCCTCCGCCTCGCTTAGCTTGCGATTCGCCTCCGCCAGGTCATCCGCGGTCCGCTGCGCCTTCCTGGCCTGTTCGCGGTTCTCCGCGGCCATCTGGTACGTGAGGAATGCCACCAGCGGAAGAAACAGAACTCGGAGGGCGACCTCGCGCATGGTATCCGGCAGCAATGGATAGCCGAAGCCCGCCGCGATCGGCAGGAACACCAGGTATGCAGCCGCTGCCAGGATTGTCACCAACGCCGTGCCGCGCGCACCCAGGGTGGTGGCCGCGGAAACGGCTGGCAACAGGAGAATCGGGTAGTAGCTCGACAGGATCCCGCCGGTCACCCCGATCAGCATGAATCCCAACCCCAACTTCAGCGCCAGTAATGTGTTGCGCGCCTTCGGCGTCTCCAGCGCCACCAGTCGCGGAGCCGCCAGTTGCACCACGGCCAACCCTGCCAGAATGGCGATCTCCTCGGCCGTCGCCTTTGGACTCACCACGGCCAGAGCCGAGAACAACAGCAGCCACGCCAGGTCCTGCCCCCGCCACCACGAACCCTTGCGAATTCCTATTTCATCCCGCACGCTGTCATCTTACCCCTCGCGCTGTGCCACAATATAAACGTTCACGAGTTTTTCCCCATGAATCCGCTGGAAACCCCTGAGACCCCCCAGGCCTCGTCTGCGCCCTCCGAAGAGTTGATCACCCCGGTCGAGCAGTCCACTGAGCCTTCCCCTGACGCCGCCATACAGCCCCCAGGTCAGCCGCCCGCTGTCGCTGAGCCCCCGGTTGCGTCGCCCGAACCTCCAACTGTGTCTGCCGATCCGGAGGCGGAGCAACCCGAAGCCGCCGACGAATCGTTCGGCGATGTCCTTCGAGAGTTCGAGGCTGAACACGCCGCCGGCCCCGACGCCATCCTCGAGGGCGTCATCGTTTCGGTGACCCCCGATGCCGTCATGATCAACGTCGGCCGCAAGATGGAAGGCATGATTCGTCCCGATGCCGCAGGTCTGCCTCAGACGCTCATCCCCGGCGCGATCATTCATGTCTGCATCACCGGCCGCACCGAAGATGGCTACTACTCGCTCTCGACCATCCGCGTCGAGCAGCCCAAGGATTTCACGGCGCTCCAGGCCGCCTTTGACGAAAAGCACGTCATCTCGGGAACCGTCGTTGACCTGGTGAAGGGCGGTCTCCGCGTCGATGTCGGCGTCCCCGCCTTCCTGCCGGCCTCCCGCAGCGGCATCCGCGAAATGGGCGAGATGTCCACCCTCATCGGCCAGACCATCGAGTGCCGCGTCACCAAGCTCGACGTCTCCAATCCCGACCGGCCCGACGTCGTCATCGACCGCCGCTCGGTGATGGAAGAACAGGCCAACGCCGCCCGGGACGAGTCCTTCGCCGCCTTCCAGGAAGGCATGGTCATCCAGGGCCGCGTCCGTTCGTTGACCGATTTTGGCGCTTTCGTCGAACTCGCTCCGGGCGTCGACGGGCTCCTGCATGTCACCGATATCAGTTGGAATCGAGTCGACAAACCCTCCAGCGTGCTTACCCAGGGCCAGTCGGTCGAGGTGAAGATCCTCAAGATCAACCGCCAGACCCACAAGATCGGTCTGGGCATGAAACAGCTCACGCCGGATCCCTGGTCGCTCGCCGTCGAGTCCTTCAAGCCCGGCGACCGCGTCACCGGCAAGGTCGTCCGCCTCGCCGACTTCGGCGCTTTCGTCGAACTCCTGCCCGGCGTTGACGGTCTCATCCATCTCTCCGAGATGTCCTGGACCAAACGGATCAACAAGCCCGGCGAAGTCCTCCAGACCGGCGAACAGGTTGAGGTGGTTGTGCTCGACGTCAAACACGCCGACAAGCGCATCTCGCTCGGCCTCAAGCAGGCTCTGGGCAACCCGTGGGACGAAGTCGAGAAGAAGTACCCCGTGGGCGCCACTGTCGAAGGCGCCATCACCAACCTTGCCGCATTCGGCGCATTCGTCGACCTCGGCAACGGCATCGAGGGCATGATCCACATCGGCGATATCACGCGTGAAAAGCGCCTCGAACATCCGAAGGAGATGCTCGCTTCCGGCCAGGTCGTCAAAGCCGCCGTCGTCGAAGTGGACAAAGGGAAGAAGCGCATCCGGCTGTCGATGAAGCAGCTTGAGCCGACTTCCGCCGACGTTTTCATCACCGAACACGCTCTTGGCGACTTCCTCTCCGGTCGCGTGGTCGAAGTTCACGGAGCCTCCGCCAAGATCGAAATCAGCGAAGGCGTCCACGCCCGCTGCAAGATTAAAGACGAGTCGCCCGCCAAGCAGCAGGCAGCCGCGGCCGCCGACGTCACCGATCTCGCCGCAATGCTCTCCTCGCGCTGGAAGAGCGGCCCATCGTCCGCCGGCGCCTCGAAGGAAGGGATCCGTCCCAACCAGATCCGGCGCTTCAAGATCACCGCCATGGACACTGAAGCCCGTAAGATCGACGTCGAACTGGCCGACTAGCACCGGTGGGGCGGGCTTCAGCCTGCGAAGGGCTTTAGCCCGCAAGCTTCAGCCCGCGAAGGGCTTTAGCCCGCAAGCTTCAGCCCGCGAAGGGCTTTAGCCCGCAAGCTTCAGCCTGCGAAGGGCTTTAGCCCGCAAGCTTCAGCCTGCGAAGGGCTTTAGCCCGCGGGCCACAACCATCGGCCCCGCGCCACTCATTCGCTGGAACTTCCCCGCCGCTCCCGGCGTCTTCACCCAAGATGACCGGGCCCAGGCGGGGATTTCTCTATTCGGCGGACTACCGTTTCCTGGACTCATCCGTCTACATCCTCGGATCTTCGAGAATCACGCCGCATGAACTCACAACCGGCAACTTTCGCCATCGATCAGCCCGGCGCCGCCCGAGCACGTGCCGGAGACGCGCGAGCACGTGCCGGAGACACGCGAGCAATGGATGAGGCCGCCCTCATCCGCGCCGCCCAGGCCGGAGACCACGACGCCTTCGAACGCCTCGTCCGCAACTACGACCAGAGCGTTCTCAAACTGGCCACCAACCTCCTCCGGTCGCCCGACGACGCCTGCGACATCTACCAGGAAGCGTTCCTTCGGGTCTACAAGAACATCAACTCGTTCCGGTTCGATTGCTCCTTCCACACCTGGCTGTACCGCATCGTCACCAACCTCTGCCTCGACCAGTTGCGCAAGCGCAAGGTCCACAGGACCGAATCATCCATCATCGACACCCCTGAAGGCACAATCGACCGCCTCGAATCCACCCCCGAATCCCGTCCCCATTCCGATCCCCAACGCTCTCTCCTCTCCACCGAAATCAAGAACAGGATTGAAGCCGCTCTCTCCGGCATGAGCGCCCGTGAACGCGTGGTCTTCGAGATGCGCCACTATCAGGGCATGCGCCTGCGCGCCATCGGCGACGTCCTCGGCACCAGCGAGGAAGCCGCCAAAAACTGCCTTTTCCGTGCCACACAGAAGATGCGCACGGCTTTGGGAGACCTGTTATGAACTGCGACGACGCCCGTCAATTCCTCCTTCTCGCCGGCTACGGCGAACTCAGTTTCGAAGAGGAAGAAGCTCTCGAACTCCATGTCGCCGCCTGTCCCGAATGCCAGGCCGTGCGCGCCGGCAACGCTTCGCTCGAGACCCTTCTCGCCCAGGCTGAACTCGATCCGCCTCCCGGTTTGCTCGCCCGCTGCCGTCGCGACCTCGCCGTCCGCATCATCGAAGAGTCCGCCCCTGCGCGCCGCTTCTCCCTCGTCGATTTCTGGAATCGCTGGGTTGTCCATCCGCCCATGTGGTTTCGGCCCGCCGGCGCTCTCGCCATGCTCGCCGTGGGCTTCTTCGCCGCCCGGCTCGTCCCCGAGTCCTCCGCACTCGCCAAATTCACCAGCCCCGATCAGCCGGCCTCCATCGCCCGTGTCCGCCTGGTCAACGCGGCTGATTCCGGCCAGGTCCGCGTTCTCTACGACGAGATCCGCCAGCGCGAGATGACCGGCTCTCTTCAAAACGACCAGATCCGCAACATGCTGCTTTCCGCAGCCGCCGATCCCTCCGACCCCGGCCTCCGCGTCGACACGATGGACCTGCTGAAGAACCACGGCGAACGCGACGAAGTCCGCCAGGTTCTCCTCCACGCTCTCCGCGGCGATCCCAACTCCGGCGTCCGCCTCAAGGCACTCGACGGCCTGCGAGCCTACGCCAGGGAGACCGAAACCCGCCAGGCCCTCGCCGAGGTCGTCCAGCACGACGACAACCCCGGCGTCCGCGTCCAGGCGATCGACCTGCTCCTCGAAAACCGCCAACCTGAAGTCGTCGGACTCCTTCAGGAACTCATGCGGCGCGAGGACAACAGCTACATCCGTACGCGCAGCCAGAAAGCCCTGCGTGAAATGAAGGCGTCAGTTGACACTTTCTAGCTACTCCGCCATTAGAGCTTCAGTCGCGCCAATCTGCCTCTGTATCGCCGCCGCCGTTGCCGCCTTCGCCCAGCCGCCATCGGAAGGTGCCATCGCTCTGTCCGGCGCCACGCGTGTCAAAATCGCGGCCTTCGGCCGCATCTCCGTCAGCGCCGCCGCAACGGGCGACTCCATCGAATACCGCTGGGTCGGCACACCCGCCACCCTCGCGTTCAAGACCTCCGGCGGGTGGCGCATCATCTCAGCCGCCCGCTCGCCGTCCCAGCCTCCGCCCGGCGAACTCCGCATCACCCTGCCCGCCTCGCTCGCCCAGGCGTTCGTCGCCTCGGATCAGGGAGCCATCATCGTCCGCGGACTCCATGGCGCGCTTGAAGCCGTCACCCTTGCCGGCAACATCGACATCCGCGACATCAGCGGTCCCGTCTCCGCCCGCACCGGCGGTGGCGAAATGACTTTCGCCTCCATCGGCGGCGCCCTGCGCTCCCGCTCCGGCGGAGGCGCCATCCGCGTCGAGTCCGCTGAAGCCGAAGTCACCATCCAGACCGCCGGCGGCGACATCTTCGTCGGCCGCGTCAAAGGCCCGCTGCGCGCCGCCACCTCCGGCAACATCCTGGTCAAGGATGCCGCCTCGACCGTCAACGTGCATACCGCGGGCGGCCTGATCGAAATCCAACGCGCCCGCGGCATCGTCACGGCCGAGAACGGCGGCGGCTCCATCGTCGTCGGTTCCGCCCCAGGCGTCCATGCCGAATCGGCTGGCGGCGGCATCCGTCTCAAATCCATCTCCGGACCCGTGCGCGCCACCACCACCACCGGTCCCATCGTCGCCGCCTTTGCCCGTAATGCAACACTTGCAACATCATTTCTTTCCGCCGGCGCGGGTGACGTCACGGTCTATCTTCCGTCTAATATGTCAGTGACGGTCAAGGCTCTGAATGAATCATCCGATTGGCGCGGCATCGTCTCCGACTTCTCCGAACTCCGCTCCCGCCAGCCCGCCTCCGGATTTGGGACCGCCTTCGCCGAAGGCGATTTGAACGGTGGCGGCCCTCTGCTCATGCTCTCCGTTTCGCGCGGTTCGATCTTTGTCAAACGGACCCGCTGATCTGTCACGGATTTTCTCATCCAAACGAGGTTCGACTATGTCTACGACCAACATTCTGGCGATCGCCGCCCTCTGCGCCCTGCCCGTCTTCGCGCAGGATCCCCCTCCGCCGCCAAGCGCGCCCATGGCCCCGCCCGAGGTCTTCGCTCTTAAGGCGACCGGCAGCTTCCTCGGCGTTGGCGTCCGCGAAATTGACGCCGAACGCGCCAAGGCGCTGAAACTCCCCGCTGAATACGGTGTCGAGATCACCAAGGTCGATCCGGCAAGCCCCGCCGAAAAGGCCGGACTCAAAGTCGGCGATGTCGTTCAGTCCTATAACGGCCAGCGCGTTGAAGGCACCGAACAGTTCGTCCGCATGGTCCGCGAAACCCCGGCCGGCCGCAACGCCCAACTCGGCCTTGTCCGCAACGGCGCTCAACAGACCCTCTCCGCCACCATCGCTTCACGCAAGTCCGCCGGTGTGTTCATGGGCACGCCCATGGAAGGCATGAAGGGCATGCAGTGGACTGGCCCCAACTTCGAACGCAGCTTCGAATTCGCCATGCCCGACATCCCCAAGGCCACCATGTCCTGGACCAGTTCCATGCTCGGCGTCGTCGCCGAACCTCTCGGCGACTCCCAACTCGCCGCATTCTTCGGCGTCAAGGAAGGCGTCCTCGTGCGCAGCGTGGCGAAGGACTCCGCCGCCGAAAAGGCCGGCATCAAGGCCGGCGACGTCATTGTAAAGGTCGATGCCGGCAGCATCGACGCCCCCCGCGACATCACCGCCGCCATCCGCGCCGCCCGCAAGGAGGGCAAGAAGTCAATCGTCGTCTCGCTCTTCCGCGACCGCAAGGAGATGCCCCTCACCGTCACCCTCGGCGATGAGACCTCCGCCACTCCTCGCCCCCGCGGCGCCCGCGTCACCGTCAAGCAGAACGAACTCTAACTCTCTTCCTTCCCATCACGGACCCGGGCTCGGATCGCTCCCAGCCCGGGTCATTTTTCTCTCCAGTCCCGCGCCTTCCTCCGCTTGCCCTTCGCTTCGTCAATCCACGACACTGAAAGGGTGGAAGGCCATTGCACCTGCAGCGCCAAACTCGCCGAAGCCGCGCGCTTCTGCCATCGCTGCGGACGCCCCGTGCGCGACGACGACCCGCTTCTGCTCCCGCCCGAGCCCGATGAAGCCGAACCTGCCGAACCTGAGTTATCAGACATCGACCGGCCCAGCGTCAAACTCGAATCCAATCAGCCGCAACTGGTCACCGATCCCCCAATGATCGAGGTCAGCTTTCGCTCGGCCCTCGCCGTTCGCGTCGGTTTCCTCGCCGCCTCCATCGTCCAACTCGTCCTGATGCTCGTCGCCATGGCCCACATCGTGCAACTCCTGCCCCTTGTCCTGGCTGCCGGCGGCGCTTACGCCGTTGTGCTGTTCAGCCGCCGCGCCGGCCGCGTCCCCTCAATAATGGAAGGCGCCCGCATGGGCTGGATCACCGGCGTCTTCAGCTTCGCCATCAGCACCGTTCTGTTCACCGCCGGACTCGTCATCTCCGGCAAGGGCATCGTCCCCATCTTCGAAGAGAACCTCAAGACCGCCGGGCTCGATTCCGCCTCCTCCAACAAGGCTCTCGAACTCATTCGCGACCCCCAGGTCCTCATCCTCTTCGTCGTGCTGATGCTCGTCTTCAACTTCCTCCTCGTCTGCGTCGTCAGTTCCCTCGGAGGAGCCCTCGGCGCGCGCCTCACCCGCCGCGGCTGACCATGTCCTCCTGTCTCGCCTTCCCTCGTCCGTTGGAGTAGACTTGTCCTAAAATGCCAATTCTTACCTTGCCCAACCCGCGTGCCGCATCCGGCGCCGGACTCTCCCGCCGTTCCTTCATCGCCATGCCCGCCGCCCTTGCCGTCTCCCTCCTCGCCAGCGAAAAGGAGGCCCGCTGGGCGCTGTTCTCCGACACCCACATCCCAGCCAATCCCCTCGAGGAATACCGCGGCTCCAAACCCGTCGTGAACCTCGCCATGGTCGTCCGCCAACTTGAACAGGCCAAACTCGACGGGGCAATGGCCTGCGGCGACCTCGCCCGCCTCGAAGGCCTCGCCCCCGACTACGATGCCCTCGTCGAACTCGTCGAACCCATCGCCAACAAGTTCCCTCTCGCCATGGTCCTCGGCAACCACGACGACCGCGACAATTTCCTCAAGGCCCTCGGCGCCACGCAGAAAAGCGCCCAGCCCATCAAAGGCCGTCACGTCCTCGCCATCGACGCCGGACCGGTCGAAATCATCACCCTCGACTCCCTCATCAAACCCAATTACACCCCCGGCCTCCTCGGCAAGGCCCAGCGCGACTGGCTCAAGGAGCGTCTCGCCAGGCAGACCAAACCGACCATCCTCTGCGTCCACCACACCCTCGACGATGGCGACGGCTCGCTGCTCGACGCGCCCCGGCTCTTCGAAATCGCCAAGTCCGCCCCGGCCGTCAAAGCCATCGTCTATGGCCACTCCCACGTCTACAAGTTCGAAACCTGGGAAGGCATCCACCTGGTCAACCTTCCCGCCGTCGGCTACAACTTCCGCGACACCGAACCCATCGGCTGGGTCGAGACCGTCTTCACCCCAACCGGCGCCAGTTTCACCCTCCACGCCGTAGGCGGCAGCCTCGAAAAGAACGGCAAAACCGTCACCCTCAAGTGGCGTGCTTAAACGAACCCGAGGCCGCGAACGGAGAGAGCGGGTCTCCCCGCCGCCCCCCCGCCCCCTTCAACCGCGAACGGAGAGAGCGGGTCTCCCCACCGGTCGCCGCCTCCCCGCCCCCTTCAACCGCGAACGGAGAGAGCGGGTCTCCCCGCCGGTCGCCGCCCCCCCGCCCCCTTCAACCGCGAACGGAGAGAGCGGGTCTCCCCGCGAGAATCCCGGCGACGGAGCGGGTGCAGGGCTCCATCTTCGACCGCGCAAGCCCTACCGATGCCCATCATCCGCCGTGCCACCACCTGATCTGAAATGGAGTAATTCAAAATGACAAAACGAATCGCCATCCTGCTGATCGTTCTCGCCGCCGCCGCCCTCGCCCAGGGCCTCGACACCGTCCGCATCTGGAACCAGTACTCGGTGATCCCCAACGTCACCTACCTCACCGCCAACAACTACGAGTCGAAACTCGACGTCTACCGCCGCCGCGGCGGCGAAGGCCCCGTGCCCACCGTGATCGCAATCCACGGCGGCGGCTGGGTGAATGGCACGAAGGAGGGTACAAGCCTCTTCGTCCTGCCCTACCTCGAAGCCGGCTATAACGTCGTTAACATCACCTACCGTCTGGCCCGCGTCTCCCTCGCCCCCGCCGCTGTCGAGGACTGCCGTTGCGCCCTGAAGTGGGTCATCGCCAACGCCAGGGAATACGGCTTCGACACCTCGAAACTCATCGTGACCGGCGGTTCCGCCGGCGGCCACCTCGCCCTCCTCACCGGCATGTTGCCCGAATCCGCCGGCCTCGACCGCTATTGTTTCAGCGGTCCCGAACCTAAGGTCGCCGCCATCGTCAACTGGTACGGCATCACCGACGTCGCCGACCTTCTCGAAGGGCCGAACCAGAAAGGCTACGCCGTCACCTGGCTCGGCTCCCAACCCGACCGTGTCGCCATAGCCAAACGAGTCTCGCCCATGACCTACGTCCGTGCCGGCCTCCCCCCAACAATCACCATCCACGGCGACGCCGACCCCACAGTCCCCTACGCCCATGGAGTCCAACTCACCAACGCCCTCAAAGCCGCCGGAGTCAAAACCGAACTGGTCACCGTCCCCGGAGGCAAACACGGCAATTTCACCCTGCAAGAGAACCTGAAAAACTTCCAGTCCATCAAATCATTCCTTAGTGGCCTCGGCTTGACGCCCCCGCCACTCAACGCAAGGTAAGGCGACAACATGCCTGGCTCGCCAATCCCCGCTAACTGCTAGGATCGAAACGGAGGGCGCATGTGGATAGTTGAGGATCATTTCAAGGTGGTGATTGGTGGCAACACCTATATAGACGTACCGAATTTGGTCGTCTACAAAGGTCACGCTCAAGCGGCACGAGGAGAACGGCGAGCTAGGCGTCTACTTTGAGATCTACGATGCGAAGGGAAGCCACGTAGCAAGCGTGAAGCGTAACCAGATATACACAACACTAGGGCAGAAGGAACTCTATTCGGTTGAGGGTTCGGCGGATGCATGCACTCTTCGAGAGAAGGCCACGGGACAGGCCGTGTGCCAAGTCCATAGAAAACCAGGCACGCCGGTGGAACTGGAAGTCTCCGTTCGACTCTATACACCAGATGGATTTCTATTCGACGCCACGCCCAACTCGACCAATCTTCGCGGAATTGTTCTTACGGGGAACATCATTGAGCGTTGTCAGACAGGCATCAACATCGGGGCATCGGGCGTGGGCATAGGCTAGAATCGACTTCCAGTTGCTATCGTCCTGTAAACGGAGAACACCCCACCCCGTTTCCTGCGCGCTCGTTCCGGGGGGCAAACCAAAAGCCGTAGCGCAGAACTCCGTACTTCGATCTCGATCTGCCCTTGAGCGTGCAAAAGACCCGTTCGATAGCCATGCCCTTGTGGCCTGCGCCGTAAGAAGAACGGGGCCTTGTGTTCCCGTTCTACCATCGCCGCTGCTTACGACAGGGTGCCGCGGAGATTCTCCGCGATCTCCTTCAGATACACATCCAGGTCCAACTGATGCCCTGCGGCCAGCCTCCGCAGCGCCTCAGGCGTTGCCCCTTCGCCCTTCTCAATGCGGCGCACCTGTCTTTCTGACAGCCCCGCGATATCCGACTGCCTCAACCCGTGGGCCAAACGGACTCTGGCGATCGCCTGGCCGTACCGGGCGTCGTGTCGCATCTTGGCTGCCAGTGCCTTGGCTCGCGCTTTCGGATCTATCGCGGTGCGGATCGCTTCAAGATCAAGGTGAATGTCCGGCCCTGGCCAGTGGATGTAACTCCCGTCGTCCGCAACGGTGAACTTCTGCCGGTCCTCTCTGCTCATGCTCTTCAATGCCGACATCCCGTCGAACGCGACCTCATACTGCTTGAGCGCGCACGAAAGCACGAACAGGCGATCCTCTGAAACGCTCGCCTTCGCAATCAGTTGGTCCTGGGCGTCGTGAGCCCAGGCAGTCAGCAGGCGCTTCGGCACGCTGTCATCGGGATGCAGGATCGTATTCCGCACCATCTTGAGATGGGCGCGGTCGAACATCTGAAGAATCGCGCCCGGCTCCACGTCCTCTCTCACCAGAAGTGCGCGAAGTTGGTTGCGGCGATTCACGGTCGAGATGAATCTGGCGACTGACGGAAGTTCGGTTGCGGAGACAAGCACAAACACATTGCGCGCCGTCCCAGCGCTCTGCTGGTCCGGCGAACGCAGGATATGAAACCGGCTCCTGCCGCGAACCACAGCCTCGCTGCGGCGGCCGTGCGCGAGGACGGTAAGTTCCGGCGTACCTGTGTTCGTCTCGTTCATGGCTTGCAGACCTTTCGTTCCCACTCCATCAGTAATGCGGCCCGATGCTCCAGCACGGCTTCGAGGATCATGGCTTTGATCGGAGCCGGCGGGCCTTTGCCCCATTTGAGGTCAAACTCCAGTCCTTCCTCGGTGCAAAGGAGGAAGTAGACCCGGATTTCCCACGCGCTTCGGCGCCCGACGTGGATGTGCGCTGGAAGATGGTCCGAGGAGTTGAACCACAGATCCAGGCCCTCCAGACTGAATGCATCTACTCTTCCCACGCCTGCCTCGGCTTCATGAGACCTCTTGTAACAGTATGGACCTGACCGGACATTTATGCAAGTTCTTGCTAAGTTAATTTGGCCGGTTCCGAAACATCCATCGAACCGGCAGGTATCCTCTCCCTCGCGCGATTCCCGCTGGCATATCATCATCAGTGGGACCTAACTCGTTACAAGGCCTGAACCCGTCCGCAAGGAGTACCTCGATGACCAGACGTGATGCAATCAAAACCGCCGCCGCGGCATCCCTGATTCCCGCCGCCCTCGCCGCCGACGCCTACAATCCCTCGCCCGCCAACCTCAAGTCCCGCGCGTGGTTCCAGGAATCCCGCTTCGGCCTGTTCATCCACTGGGGCGTCTATTCGCTCCTTGCCAAGGGCGAGTGGGTCATGAACAACGACAAGATGACCGTCGAGCAGTACTCCAAGCTCCCGCCCACGTTCAACCCCGTCAAGTACGACCCCGCCGAGTGGGTCTCGCTCGCCAAGGCCGCCGGCCAGCGCTACATCACCATCACTTCAAAGCACCACGACGGCTTCGCCATGTGGGGCACCAAACAGAAGCAGTGGAATATCGTCGACAACACCCCCTACGCCAGGGACGTCCTGAAACCCCTCGCCGAGGAGTGCCGCAAGCAGAACATCCGCCTGTTCTTCTACCACTCCCACCTCGACTGGACCCATCCCGACTACTTCCCCCGCGGCCGCACCGGCCTCGCCTCCGGCCGTCCCGAGTCGGGCGACTTCAACCGTTACCTCGACTTCATGGACGCCCAGTTGAAGGAACTCCTCACCCAGTTCGGCGACGTCGCCGGCATCTGGTTCGATGGCATCTGGGACCGCAAAGGCGCCGAGTGGCGTCTCCGCCAGACCTACGACATGATCCACTCCCTCCAGCCCCATGCCCTCGTCGGAAACAACCACCACCTCGCCCCCTTCGCCGGCGAGGACTTCCAGATGTTCGAAAAGGACCTCCCGGGAGCCAACACCGCCGGCTTCAACGAGGAATCGAAAATCGGCGCTCTCCCGCTCGAAACCTGCGACACCATCAACGGCGCCTGGGGCTACAACGCCACCGACAAACGCTTCAAGTCAACCAAGCAATTGGTTCACTACCTGGTCAAAGCCGCCGGCATGGACGCCAATTTCCTGCTGAACATCGGCCCCAAGCCAGACGGAACCATCCAGGACGAATTTGTCACCCGTCTCCGCGAGATCGGCGGCTGGCTCAAGGTCAACGGCGAAAGCGTCTACGGAACCCGAGGCGGACCGATTTCGCCCCGCCCGTGGGGCGTCACCACCCAGGCTAAAGGCAAAGTGTACGTCCACATACTGGATTGGCCCGACGTCGCACTCGCCATTCCAAGGATGCCCGTCCCGGTGAAGAAAGCTTCACTTTTGGCCTCCGGCAAACCCGTCACTGTCAGTGACGTCGACCAGGGCCACCTCCTGACCGTCCCCTTACAGGGACGGGACGCCATCGATACAGTCGTCGTCCTCGAAGGCTAAGTCCTATACAATCAATACTTTAGACCAAGAAGAGGTTCGTTTGGTCAAAGTTTCCGGGGCCTAGTCCGCCGACGCCCCGCGCGCCCTGGGCTGCCCCAGGATCCGGTCCACCTCCCGGACCAGTTCCTCGACCGGGAACGGCTTGACCAGCAGCGACACGTTCGATTGGTTCTGAATCAGCCCGGCGGCATCGGCGTCTTCGGACGACCCGGTAATAAATACCACCGGCGTCTCCGGGTACAGCCACCGGACCTCCAGAGCCAACTTGCCGCCGGTCATGCCGGGCAACGTCAAGTCGGTCACCAGCAGATCGACCGCTCGTCTCCTGCTTTCGAGGGCCTCCAAGGCAGACTCGCCCGCCGGCGCTTCCAGCACCTCGTAGCCCTGCCGCCTGAGCGCCTTGGCCATCAGCGCCCTCAGCCCGTCCTCGTCTTCCGCTAACAGAATGGTCCCCAGCGTCTCAGGGACCGCCAACTGCTCAGCCGCGACTTCTGCCGGCAGAACGACCACCAGCCGGGCGCCTTCGCCGCACTCCTCGACCCAAGCCGTTCCGCCCGCTTCGATCATCCGGCGTAGCGCCTTCATCGGACCAAACGGCGGATCGCTGCCAACCTTCGGCCCGGCAAAAGGATCCAGCAGACTCTCCGCCTCGGCTTCCGTCCGCCCGTGGAAGACAAACCGGAACTCCGCTTCGCCCTCTCCCGGCCGGCCGTCGATTGATAGGACCGCCTCTCCCGCCGCCTGCTGAACCGAATCCGTCAGCGCAGACACGTCCGCCTTCGGAACGAGGACGGCTGCCGGCTGTCCTGAAACTTCGACGGAGGGCGCACGCTGGGCCGCCCACGTCGCGAGATCGAATCGCCCGGCTTCCGCTGCCGCGGCGTGGGCGGGCATCGGATTCAACTGCGCGGTCAGCCTCGCCAGCCGGTTCGACGCATTCAGGATCTCTTCAAGATCGCCACGGCGCGAGTCATCCGCCGGCAGGCTGTCCATGATCTCGGCCGAATATCCGCCGACGATCATCAGCAGGTTGTTCGACACATGGGCCAGCCGCGCCGAGAGCTTTTCGGCCGCTTCCATCCGGGCCTTCAGACGGGCCTTCCGACCTGCGCGGACCTCATCGGTCCGGTCGATCGTCAATCCCAGAATCTCGACCGCGCCGGCGGAAGCCGAATCGCGGCACGGCCGCACGCACGCATCCGCGTCCATCAACCGGTATTCGATCACCCCGCGCCAGGTCTCGTCCTTCCGCCGGTAGAAGGCGAGGAACATCCCGCGATCGTCGGGATGGACGCGCGCTTCGGCCCAATCCTGCAAGCTCAGCCACGCTTCGGGCGGAAACCCGAAATCCTGCTCCGCCGTGGGTGAGAGACAGCGGAACTGCTCCGATTCGCGGTCCAATGTCCAGGCCACAGCGCCTGCCACCGAGGGCAGGGAAGATCCTGCATCAGCCTCCCCGGCCGCCTCTTCCACCGTCATGAGGACTTCCGACTCGGGCGAGTCCTGCCAGCCCCGCGTGTGCCGCAATCCAACCCTGAGCCTTCGCGGTCCGACCCGGATTTCGAGCGACGCTTCCCGGCCGTCTCCAGACAACAGCCGGGTTAGCATGTTCTCCAACTCCGGGTCAGGTAAAAGGTCCGCCACCCGGACCCGTGAAAGGTCCTCATGGACCAATCCAAAGCGAACCCGGAATTCGCGGTTGACCGCCGCCAGAGTCTGATCCTCGGAGACGACGGCCACGGCGACAGGCAGCGCCGCGAACAGATCCTGATAGTAGCGGCGCTCGCTCTCGACGAGCGCGAGCAAACGCGCGACCTCGGATGATCTCCAGTGGCTCGAGTCGGAACGCTGCATGGTCGTTCTGGAGGTGTCGCGGGACACTCTCCGTCATCTTCAAGTCTGTCCTGCCGGTCACGGAACCGCAACGCGCTTCGTCCTAGTACGAGAACTGGTACCCCGGAGGCCGTCATGTAAGATGTTGAGTGAATCTTCTTCAACGGAAAGGACGTTTCTCATGGATATGTTTTCTTTGGAGGGCAAGGTTGCTGCGGTCGTGGGCGGCGGCGGCGTGCTCGCCGGCGAGATGGCCTTGGGCCTGGCCAGGGCCGGCGCTGACGTTGCGACCCTCGACTTCAACCTCGATGCCGCCAACGCCAAGGCTGCCGCGATCGAAGCCGTTGGACGGCGCGGCCTCGGCATCAAAGTCGACGCCACGAAGAAAGCCGACCTGCAGGCGGCCCTGGACGTCATCATCGAAAAACTGGGCCGCGTCGACATTCTGGTCAACGCCGCCGGCATCAACTCCGGCACGCCCTTCCTTGAAATCACCGAGGAAGAGTGGCATCGGATCATGGACGTCGACCTGAAGAGCGTCTTCCTCGCCTGTCAGGTCTTCGGCGCGTGGATGACCCAACCCGGCCATGGCGGATCGGTGATCAATATCTCGTCCGCATCCTCGGATCCGCCGCTGTCGAAGGTCTTCACCTATTCGGTCGCCAAGGGCGGCGTCAACCAGGTGACCAAGTTCCTGGCCCGCGAATGGGCCACGCAGGGCGTCCGCGTCAATGCCATCCTGCCGGGCTTTTTCCCGGCCGAGCAGAATCGCAAGTTGCTCACCGAAGAGCGCGTCGCCCAGATCATGGGCCACACGCCGATGAAGCGGTACGGCCAGTCTTCGGAACTGGTTGGCGCGACGGTTTTTCTGGCCTCGGACAAGGCATCGAGCTTCGTCACGGGAGCGATTCTCCGCGTCGATGGCGGCTACGGCGCGATGACAATTTAGCTTCAGAATTCCGCGCAACTCCTGCGTACCGCAACGGCTGCGTAGCGCGAAATCGCCCAAGTCAAGAGCGCGGCTGGTGGAGTTTAGACCAGCCGCGCTGTTTCTTGACGGCTAACACGATAAAAAGGTATAAAATTCCAATTGGACGCCAACGTGCAGGTTCTGACACGTTGGCGTCACCGCGCAGGAGGTTTTTTTTACTATGCCGTCATACGGATGGTTATTCGATCCCAAGAGATGTATCGAATGCAGAGCCTGCGAGGCTGCCTGCAAACAATGGAACAAGGTCGAGACCGGGGTTGGAATCCGGTACCGGCTGGTCAGAACGTACGAGACCTCGGCCTGGCCCAAGCCTCAGACCATGGCGCTCTCCGGCGCCTGCAATCACTGCGAAATCGCGTGGTGCATGAAGGCCTGCCCGGTGAAGGCCATTTACCGGAAGGCATCGGACGAGACGGTTCAGATCGACCGGGACAAGTGCGTGGGTTGCACGCAGTGCACGATGTTCTGCCCCTATCAGGCGCCGCAGTTCGACGCGCGTGTGCGCAAGGCCGAGAAGTGCACGATGTGCACGGACCGGATCGCGGCGAACCTGGAGCCGGCCTGCGCCACGCTTTGCCCGACCGGGTCCTTGCAGTGGGGCAATTGGGACGACGTTAAGGGAAAGGGCGTCGCGCAGGTATCCAATTTCGCGAACCCGAAGAACACGGTTCCGCACATGCGGTTCATCACGGACGGGTTTGGAAGAAAGTAAGGGGAATCAGCCATGTCAATATCCAGACGCAATCTCTTCCGTCTCAGCGGAGCGGCGGGCGCGGGCTTGGCGGCCGCGCCGCCCGTGCAGGCATTCGAGGATTTCTTCCAGCCGGCCAGGTCGGTCTATGCCGATATGAAGACCGTGGTTTCGGCCTGCGGCACATGCAGTCCGGCGTGCGGCATGCTGGCGCGGACAAAGGACGGCGTTATTCAATTCATCGACGGGTTGCCGGGCGACGCCCACAGTAACGGCCGGCTCTGCGGCAAGGGCGCGGCGGGCGCCGGATTCCTCTATGACCCGGACCGCCTGAAGTACCCGATGAAGCGGACCAACCCGCGTAAAGGATTCGACGAGGATCCAGGATTCGTCCGGATCACCTGGACGGAAGCGCTGGACACGATCGCCGCCAAGATCACCCATTACAAGACCAACTTCGGCGCCGAGTCGTTGATGTTCGTCACGCTGCCTTCCCCGGATCCCTGGCTGCGGTTCATGCGCTCGATCGGGGTGGTGAACCGCATCGACCACCGCGATGAGTGCTTCCAGACCGACATGGTCGTGCTGAGGCATACCACGGGTGGCAAAACATGGTGCAACGACTTCGCCAACTCAAAGTACATCCTGCTGTTCGGCTGGGACATCCTGGCCAAGGCCAAGCTCGTCTATGCCAACGGCATTCTTGACGCCCGCGACAACGGCGCGAAGGTCGTCCATTTCTCGCCCACTTACACGGCGACCTCGCGCGCTTCGTCGGAATGGCACAATATCCGGCCAGGTTCGGACCTGGCCGTCGCCCTGGCGATGATCAACGTGATCGTTAGCGAGAACCTCTACAACAAGTCGTTCGTCGATAGTTTTACCAACTTCGCGCAGTTCGAAACCCAGATCCGGACGCATTTCGCCGAGTACACGCCGGCATGGGCCGAGACCCTGAGCGACGTGCCGGCGGCCGTCATCACGCGGATCGCGCGCGAGTTCGCCGCCAGCAACGCCTCCATCGCTCCTTCGCACAAGAAGACCCTTTGCGCCAACTACAACAACGCGACGCAACTGGTTCACGCCATCGCGATCCTCAACATACTGGCGGGGACGATCGACAGGCCCGGCGGCCGCTACTTCCCGCGGACACACTCGGTGCCGGGCATGGACGCCGTCTATCCGCCTCCGGCCTACCCGGCTCCAACGGGCCGCCGCGTCGACGGGCGCGACAAACTGCCGCATGCCGCCGCCGTTGACGCCGGCATCTTCTCGACCACGGCCGACGGCATGTTGAACAAGTTCCCCGGCATGATCAAGTTCGCCATGTGGCGCGACTACACGACGCTGGCGTTCCCGGATCCGCCGTCGATGGAAA
The DNA here is from genome assembly GCA_947084845.1 of uncultured Bryobacteraceae bacterium. Taxonomy (GTDB): domain Bacteria; phylum Acidobacteriota; class Terriglobia; order Bryobacterales; family Bryobacteraceae; genus PNKE01. The sequence continues at coordinate 96,966 of CAMTUE010000043.1, forward strand.
AGGCCATGCAGTCGGTGGAGTTCAGCGTCGTTTACGACTTCCTGCCCACCGATACGGCCTCGCTGGCCGACATCGTCCTGCCTGGCACCGTCAACTTCGAGACCTCCGACATCATGGTGCGCGACTACAACGCCAGGTTCCCGCAAAGCCTCGCACGCTCGGTCGTGGTTCCGCCGATGTTCGAGGTCAGGAGTATCGGCTTCGTGGCGCTGGAGCTCGGCAAGCGCCTTGCCCCGGATTACTTCAAGGCTTCCGACGGGTCATGGATCAACCTCAACACGCTGCTCGACGAGAGGACCAGGCGCGCCGGACTGGGCGAGAACTTCGCGGACTTCGCGTCGAAGGGCATCGTTGAGGCGCCCGCGCCGTTCGTTCCGCGCACCACTTTCCCCACCGTTGGCGGAACCAATAAGTGCCAGATCTATGTGCCGGCCTTCGAGACCGGCAACGCCGAACCGCTGCCCAAGTGGCGACCGAAACGGCATCAGCCCGACGCCACCTTCCCCTACTACTACATGACCTACATCCCGGCCGTGCACCGGCGGAACACGTCGCAAAACAACGCCGTCCTGCACGAGATGATGAGCGAAAACGAAGCGCTCATCAATCCCAAACTGGCGGCCAGGCTGAACCTCAAGGACGGCCAGTTGCTGCTGATCCGCTCCCGCGCGGGCCAGATAGAACTCAAGGCAAAGTTCACGGAAATGATCCGCGACGATTCCGTCCTGGTCGCGCACGGCTTCGGCCACCGGTCGCGACTGCTCAGTAAGTCCCGCGGCAAGGGCGCCCGCGACGGCGACGTCATCCCCTATGCCAAAATCGACGACTTCGTCGCAACGAGGAACTTCGGCGCCGCCTCCTGCATCATGGACGCCGTTGTGAATCTCACCCCACTGTAATTCGCTCCGCTCATCAGGGCCGCTTGCACCGGAAACGGCGCCGGCGGCCTTTCCCTATCCACCCCATTCGCTACCATGACAAACATGCCTGACCGTTCCGCGCTCATCCTGAATATGGCTCTCGCCGGACAAGTTCTGCTGAAGTCCGATCCCCGAACCATCGCCGTCCCCGACGGGGCGGAGGGAACCCTGGCTGATGAAGTCCTGCTGGCGCAGGCCGCGCCGGAGGCGGCGGAACTCGAATACAACCGGCTCTTCCTGAATCCCATTGGCGTCGAATGCTACCTGTGGCAATCGGTTTACGCGGATCAGCCAAGGTTACTGGGTCCGGCGCATCACTCGGCTCTCGACTGGTTCCGCCGCTACGGCGCCGAACCTCAGGATCCGCAGGAGCCGGCCGACCACCTCGGATTGCTTCTGCTCTTCCATGCCCGGCTGATTGAAGCGGATGAACCCGTGGAAACAATCGATGCTTTCGCCCGCGACCATATCGTTTGGGCGGCTCAGTTCGCGGCGAAACTCAAGCAGGAGGCCCGCCACCCGCTCTACCTGGCGCTGGCCCGGGAGATCGAGTCCATGTGCTCTGACAAGTCCGGCGCTCAGGCCATGTAGCCGCCGCCGATGTAGTGCTGAAGCTGCTCGATGGTCTCCTTCTGGAGTGACAGCAGGGTTTTCACCAGGTCGCCGATGGAGACAACTCCGACGACCTTGCCGTCCTTCGTGACGGGCAAGTGGCGGATTCGCCGTTCTGTCACCAGGCGCATGGCCTGATCCAGGGTGAGTTCCGGCGTGGCGGTTATGACCTCGGCGGTCATGATCTCCGCGACGCGGGTGTCCTTCGAGGCGCGGCCTTGAATGGCCACCTTCCGCGTGTAATCGCGCTCCGAGACGATGCCCGCAAGCACGTCCCCATCCATGACAAGGATGGCGCCGATGCCTCGCTCCGACATCAGTCGAATCGCATCCAGAACCGAGGCATCCGGCGCGATCGAATAGACGGCCGAACCCTTCATCTCGAGCAACACGGCAAGAGTAATTTGACTCATGATCCCTGCTGACCTCCAGGCAATTCCGGCCGGCGTCATGCATCCCCATGGACGCGCGGCCCTTCAGGGCATTATAAGCGACTCCTGCCGCGGCGCAACATCATTCGCCGGCGTGCCAGACGCCGCGCATGAGTTCGTCGGCCAGCAGGACGGCGGCGCGGATGCCGGCGACATCGGGTGTCCGCACGATGTGCGCGCCCGCGAGCACCGACGTGACGGCCACGGCCACGGCCAGCGAGTCGGTGGTGTCGGCCTGCGGACTCGTCATGAAGGGTTTGCCCGAAGGTGAAATCTGGAGCGGGAAGCCGAGCGCGGCGATGCGGTCCAGCCTGGACAGGAGTTCCGTGTTCTGCTCTTTGCGTTTGCCCAGGCCGAAGCCGGGGTCGATGACAATCCGGTCTCTCGGCACCCCGGCGCTGATGGCGCGTCCGGCGGCGGCGCTCAATTCGGCCACGGATGCGCCGGCCGGATCCTTGATCGGCGGCTGCTTGGCCCACTGGTCCGGCGTCCCGCGCATATGCTGAACCACCAGGCCGGCGTCGTGCATGAGGGCGATCTTGGCCAAGGCTGGCTCGACGATCAACCCCGTCGGATCCTTGAGTATTTCGACACCCATTTCGAGGGCCTGCTCGGCCACCGCGGCCGTGCAGGTCTCCACGCAAATAGGCACACCCAGCCGCCCCCTCAATCGCTTGAGAACAGGGATCAGGCGGCGTTTCTCTTCAGCTTCTGAAATCCTTGACGCGCCGGCGCGCCACGACTGAGCGCCGATTTCGACAATGTCCGCTCCCTGATCGGCCATCTCCACAGCCCGTGCGAAAGCCGCCTCAGGTTCCTGGTAACGGCCGTGGTCGGCCGGCGAATCGGGCGTGACGTTGAGGATTCCGATGATGAGCGTGCGCTCCCCCAGGTGGAGGACCTGCTTCTTGAACTTCCAATCGACGAGTCTGCGTGGCATCTGCTCTTACCATCTTCGCAGGTACGACAAACTCATTCGTACCTCAGGCAGACGATTGGATCCAGCCGCGCCGCGCGATCGGCCGGCCAGTAACCGAAAAACAGTCCCACCGCCACCGACAAACCCGTGCCCATCGCGATCCAGAAGATCGAAACCGACGCCGGGATCGACGGCATGGTCGAACGCACCGCCCAGGCGATGGCCGCGCCCATAGCGATGCCGATCAACCCGCCGGCCACCGTCAGCGTGACGGCCTCCAGGAGAAACTGAACCCGGATGTCACTGGCCCTGGCGCCGATCGCTTTGCGGATGCCGATCTCGCGCGTCCGCTCGGTCACCGAAATCAGCATGATGTTCATCACGCCGATGCCGCCAACCAGCAGGCCGATCGAACTGATGACGGAGGTCAGAATCACGATGGCGCCGGTGAGCTGATTCCAGAGGTTGCTCAGAAAGTCCGAGGAGATCATCTCGAAATCATTCTCCTTGTTTGGCGCGACCTTGCGGATGCGGCGCAACGCTTCCTCCGCCTGTTGGCGGCCCGTCTCGGCATCAACGTCCTTACGAATGGTGAAGGCGATGATGAGTTCCTTGACGTCGCGGTTGTGCTTGCGGAAATTGGACAGCGGGATCAGGGCGAACTGGTCCACTCCGGGTCCGCCCAACAGGCCGGGCTCCTGCGCGAAAACGCCGATCACTTCATAGGCGGTGCCATTGATGTAGACCGTCTTGCCGAGCGGGTCCGACGCGCCGAAAAGCGATTCCGCGACGGCCGAGCCGATGACGGTCACCGCCGCCGCGCGCGCCTCCTCGCCCTCGTTGTAGTAGCGCCCGCGCTCGACGGCGAACATCGGGATCACGTCGATGTAGGACGGTTCGGCTCCGCGCACAATCAGGTTCTCAACCCGCTGTCCCTGATAGCGGACCTCGGCCGATTGTCCGAAGAACCGCGCCCGCGTGCCCATCACGATCAACTGGTCCACGGATGGGGCGAGTTCGCGGATCTTCCGGCCGTCGTCGTATTCGAAGTACCGTCGCAGCCGGATCTTCTCGGGCATGCGCATGGGATCGGTTCCGGCGGGGAAGCGCATGGCGAAGTAGGAGCGCGAACCCATCTTCTCCACTTTGTCGGAGACGAACTTGTTCAACCCGTCGATGATCGAGGCGACGGCGATGACGCTTGTAACGCCGATGACGACGCCAAGCAGCGTCAACCCGCTGCGGACTTTGTGCGCCCGCAGCGTGTCCATCGAGACGTTCAGGTTTTCGCTAAATTCAGCCCAGGTCATCGCAGTTTAGTCCGCCCTCAATGCTTCAACCGGGTCAAGCTTCGCCGCGCGGGTGGCCGGATAGATGCCGAAAAAAAGGCCGATGGCTGAACTCAAAACCAGCCCCAATACAGCCACGCGCGTTTCAACAGATGCGGGGAATGCCGTAAACCGGTTCAGCAGTTCCGCACAAACGAATCCCAGGGCAATGCCCAGGGCGCCGCCGGCGATGCATTGCAGAACGCTCTCGACGAGGAACTGATACAGGATATCGCCGCCGCTTGCGCCCACTGCCCGCCGGATGCCGATCTCCTTGGTCCGCTCAGTGACGCTGACCAGCATCACGTTCATGATGACGATGCCGCCCACCAGCGCCGAGATGGAACTGACCAGGATGAACACGGCAAAAAACGCGCCGCTGATCTGGCCCCAGAGTTGGATGTAGCTGTCCTTTGTGCCGATGAAGAAATCGTCGTCCTGCAAGGGCCGCAGGTGGCGGCGGGCGCGCATGATCTGGCGCGCGCGGTCCTGGGCGCGCTCGAATCCGGCTTTGTCGTTGGGCACTTTCACATTCAGGGTCAGGCTGTAGCGCGCGCCGCGCATCTTCAGAAACGTATTCAACGGGATGATGGCGAAGTTGTCCGTGTCCTGCCCGAGCACAGCGCCGCCGCGCTCGACCACCCCGATTACGGTGAACTCCCGATCGGCCAGCTTCAACGTCTTGCCCAGCGGGTCGGCTTCGCCGAAGAACTTGTCGCGCAGCGTCGCCCCGATGACGCAGACGCGCGCCGCGTGATCGTCCTCTGGATCGGTAATGGGACGTCCAAGTTCGATCGTGCGCGTGTCGATTTCGGCCATCGACGGCGTCTGCCCCTGGATGTTCACGTCCAGTTGTTCCACGTCGCCCAGCCGCGCCCGCCCTTGCATCGACCCGGACGCGCCCGCGATCGCGCATTCGCCGCACTGCTCTCGTAGCGCGGCGTAGTCTTCCATCTGAATCCGTTTGTTCTTGAGCGCCTTCAGGATCACCTCGTAGTCGGTGACGGCGAACGGCATGCGCGCAAGTTGGAAGACATCGGCGCCAAGGTTGGCTACCTTCGTTTCAACATAGAGGTTCGCGCCCTGAACGATCGTGATGACCGTGATCAGCGTTGCGACGCCCATGGTCAGGCCGAGCACGGTGAGGGCGGCACGCAAGCGGTGGCTGCCAAGGGCGTCCTTACTCAACCGGAGGGTGTCGCTGAATGCCAGCACGGCGGTTTACTCGACGATGACGCGCTTCCACCGCTTGCCGGCGCGGACGAAGTATGTCCCCGCTTCAAGCCGTTGTCCAGGACCCTGCACGTCAACCTTCGCCTTGTCCTGTTCGCGGAAGAGTTCGACCGCATTGGACTTCACCAGCCGGTCGGCTTCAGTGCCGGACGAGGCCAAACCGCTCGACGCCAGGATCTTGCCCAGTCGCGGATCGGCCGCTGTCACGCTGTCGAGATTCTCCGGGATTGCGCCCTGGCTGATGTCGCGCAGCCACGCGTCCTTGGCGGCGCGGCCGGCCTGCTGCCCGTGGTAATCGGAGGCGATCCGTTCGCAGAGATCCAACTTGATGTCGCGCGGGTTGCGGCCGGAGTCCTGCAATACCTTGATCTCGGCGAGGGTCAGGTCGGTCAACAATTCCCAGTAGCGCCACATCATGAGGTCGCTGATCGACATCAGCTTCTTCACCATGACCTCGGGCGTCTCATGGATGCCGACATAGTTGCCCTTGGATTTCGACATCTTCTCGACGCCATCCAACCCTTCGAGAATCGGCACTGTCGCGACGATCTGCGGCTTCTGCCCATAGTCGCGCTGCAGGTCGCGGCCGACCAGCAGGTTGAACTTCTGATCCGTGCCGCCGAGTTCGATGTCGCATTCGAGCGCGACTGAATCGTAGCCCTGGCCCAGCGGATACAGCATCTCGTGCATGGAAATCGGCGTCCCTTCACGAAGACGCTTCGAGAAGTCATCCCGTTCAAGAATTCGCGCCACCGTGAACCGCGACGCCAGTTTCACCATATCCACCCAGTTCAGCGGCTCCAGCCATTCGCTGTTGAAACGGACCTCGGTTTTCGCCGGATCGAGGATCTTAAAGACCTGTTCCTTGTAGGTTTCCGCGTTGGCGTTAATCTCGTCGCGCGTCATCGGCGGACGCGTGATGTTGCGGCCCGTGGGGTCGCCGATGAGGCCGGTCATGTCGCCGATCAGGAAAATGACCGTGTGGCCCATATCCTGAAAGTGCTTCATCTTCCGAATCAGGACGGTGTGGCCGAGGTGGAGGTCGGGCGCCGTGGGGTCGAAGCCGGTCTTGACGCGGATGGGGCGCCCGGTCTTATAGGACTCTTCGAGGCGCTCCTTCAGATCCTCTTCGCGGATGATCTCCGCGAAACCCTTCTTCAAGTACTCAAGCTGTTCATCAACGGGGCGAAACGTCACCCTACTATTGTAGGGGCGCACCCGCCCGGGCCGCGAACGTGAGCGGTCTGATGGCCCCAATAGGGCCGCCTGAAGTGACGAAAATGCAGCCCACCACTCGCTGAGGCCGCGAACGAAGAGAGCGGGTTTCGGGCTGTTCTGCAACAAGGCGGCGCCGATCTGCAACTTCGAATGCGAGCCGGACCTGCTCTCTTCGTTCGCAGCCTCAGGTGTTGGGACTACCCCTGGTCGATGAGTGCGCGCAGGTGGCGTCCCGTGTAGGACTCTTTGCAGTCCGCAATTTCTTCCGGCGTGCCCTCGGCCACCACCCGGCCGCCGCCGCCGCCGCCCTCGGGACCGAGATCGATGACGTAATCGGCGTGCCGGATCACTTCGAGATTATGCTCGATCACCAACAGGCTCGCGCCATTGTGGATCAACCGTTCGAAGGCGTCGAGCAGCTTGGCGATATCGTCGAAATGCAGTCCAGTCGTCGGCTCGTCGAAGAGATAAAGGACACCCTTGCTGCTCGATTGCGAGAGGTGGCTGGCGAGTTTCAGGCGCTGCGCTTCGCCGCCTGAAAGCGTCGTGGCGGACTGGCCCAGCCGCAGATAGCCGAGGCCCACGTCGGCCAATGGCTGCAACCGCGTGATGAGCCGGGTCTGTCCGGCGAAGAACGAGAGCGCCTCGCGGATGGTGAGGTTCAGGACCTCGTGGATGTTGAGCCCCTTGTAGCGGATTTCGAGGATCGACGCCTTGTAGCGCGTTCCGCGGCACTCCTCGCAGATCAGTTCGACGTCGGCCAGGAACTGCATCTCGACCGTGACGGTGCCGTCGCCCTGACACGTCTCGCAACGGCCCCCTGCGATGTTGAACGAGAAGTGGCCCGGCGTCAGGCCGCGGCGCGCAGCCTCGGGCGTCGAGGCGAACAGATCGCGGATGGCGTCGAACGCTTTCGAATACGTGACCGGATTCGATCGCGGCGTGCGGCCGATGGGCGATTGATCGACAAGAACCAGTTCGTGAACGAGGCCCGCGCCGGTCACCTTGCGGCAGGCGGCGGGTTCGAGACGCTGCGCCTCGCCGCCGGTTTCGTCGCGTGAAAGATCACGTTGATAGCGTCCTTCGAGCGTCTTGTGAATGACATCGTGCACCAGCGTGGACTTGCCCGATCCCGACACGCCGGTCACCACCGTCAACATGTCGAGCGGGATGCCGACGTCGATGCTCTTGAGATTGTGGACGCGGCAACCTTCGAATTCGACAACGCGTCGCGGCTTCACCTCGCGCCGGACCGTCTTGAGAGAGGTCTTCAACTCGCCCTTGAGATAGCGCGCCGTGAGCGATGCGCTCTTCCTGCCGCCGTTGCCCAGCAGCGATTTGAGCGTCCCCGAAAACGTCACATGGCCGCCGGCTTCGCCCGCGCCCGGACCGATATCGACGATGTGGTCCGCCGCGCGGATCACGTCGGCATCGTGTTCGACGACCAGGATCGTGTTGCCCAGATCGCGCAATTCCTTGAGGATCGCGATCAACCGGCCCGTATCGCGCGGATGCAGACCGATCGACGGTTCATCCAGCACATAACAGGTGCCGACCAGCCGCGAGCCCAGGCACGTTGCCAGTTGGATCCGCTGGGCCTCGCCGCCGGAGAGCGTCGATGACAGACGGTCGAGCGTCAGGTAGGTCAGCCCGACATCGTTGAGAAACTTCAACCGCTGCCGGATCTCAACCAGCACCTTCTGGGCGATCGCCGCCTGCTCGGGTTCGAGATCGAGGCTGTCAAAGAAAACAGCCGCCTCGGCGATATTGAGGGCATTCACCTCGCCGATGGTCTTGCCGCTCAGCCGGATGTTCAACGCCTCCGGCCGCAAGCGCGCGCCCTGGCACGCCGGGCATTCGGTGTAGCCGCGGTAGCGGCTGATGAAGACGCGGACCTGGACCTTGTACTTCTTCTTCTCAACTTCGGCGAAGAACCGCTGCACCGCCTTGCGGAGGGCCAGTCGCTCGGCCGCGCCGAGCTGTTCATAGGGAACATCCGTTCGGACCTTGCCGCGGTTGCTCTCCAGAAACTCCTCCATGCCCCATTCGTGTTGCGGCTTGGTCCAGGGAGCGACTGCGCCGTCGTCGATGGACTTCGACGGGTCCGGCACCACCAGGCTCATGTCGTAATCCACCGTGTTGCCGAAGCCCTGGCAGTTCGGGCACGCGCCGTAGGGATTGTTGAAACTGAACAGCGGCGGTTCGGGCGTCAGAAACTCGATGTCGCACTTCTTGCAGGCGAAACGCTCGGAGAAGCGCAGGCGCAGCGGTTCGGCCTCGCCGGCCTGTTCGAAAAGGACCTCGCCGGCTTCGCGGTAACATGTTTCGACGGTATCGACGACGCGCTGCCGCTCGCCGGCGCGGATGATGAAACGGTCGGCCAGGATATGGACGGGGCGGGAGAAGTCGATTTCGAGCAGCGATTCGGGAGTCGAGAACTCAAAGATCCTGCCGTCCTGATAGAGCCGTCCGAAACCGCGTTTGCGCAGGTCGAAGAGGTGGTCGCGGAGTTCGGTGGTGTTGCCTTCGTGGGTCGTCCTGACCGGGAACAGCGCATACCAGCGCGAGCCGTCGGGCTGCTCCAGCATGCGGCGGGCGACGGGATCGACGGTGTCTCGTTCGACCTTCTCGCCGCAGCCTGGACAATACGTGTCGCCGGCGCGGGCGTAGAGCAGCCGCAGGTAGTCATAGACTTCAGTCGATGTGGCGACGGTCGAGCGCGGATTGCGCGTCGTGTTCTTCTGGCGGATGGCGACCGGCGGCGACAGGCCGAGGATTTCGTCCACATCCGGCTTCTCCATCCGCTCCAGGAACTGACGGGCATAGGCCGACAGCGATTCGACGTAGCGGCGCTGGCCTTCGGCATAGATGGTGTCGAAGACAAGCGATGATTTGCCCGATCCGGAGAGCCCCGTAATGACGGTCAACTTGTCGTGCGGCAGGTCGAGCGAGATGTTCTTGAGGTTGTGGACCCGCGCACCGCGGATCGTCAGAAAATCGTCTTTCGGGGCCACTTTTATCGGATGTTCAGGCAGGACGGGGGAATCCTCTAAGATTGTACCAATCCGGCTATGATCCACCCCCGAGAGGCAAGGCGACTGTTGATGGACTGGTTCCAGTCCGCTCGGCGCGACCTGCCGTGGCGCCGGACACGCGATCCGTGGCGGATTCTGTTGAGCGAGGTGATGCTCCAGCAGACGCGGGTATCCGTAGTCATTCCTTATTACGAACGATTCCTGGAACGCTATCCGGCGCCGCAGGATCTCGCCGCTGCGCCGGAATCCGACTACCTTTCGATGTGGAGCGGCCTGGGTTACTACGCCCGCGCCAGGAATCTCCAGCGGGCGGCCAAAGCGATCGCCGGGCGTGGCGCTTTTCCTGAATCCTATGAAGAGATAGCAATGTTGCCGGGCGTGGGCGACTACACCGCCGCGGCCGTCGCCAGCATCGCATTCGGCGCGCCTCATGCGGTTTTGGATGGCAACGTGGTCCGGGTTCTTTCGCGGTTCACGGCCGAATCGCGCGACGTGCAGGCGCAGTCGGTCCGGGTCCGGTTGAAGGAGGAGGCGCAACGGCTGCTCGATCCGGCCAAGCCGGGCGACTTCAATCAGGCGATGATGGAACTCGGCGCGACAGTCTGCCTGCCGAAAAACCCGCAGTGCCTGCTCTGTCCGTGGCGCGATCACTGCCAGGCCCGCTCGCTGGGCCGCGAGCGTGAACTGCCTGTCAAGGGACGCAAGCGGGAGCCGGTCAAGTTGCTGCTGACATTGCTGGTGGTCGAGCGCGTGTCCGGCGGGAAACGCTATATCCTATTGAAACAGCGGGGCGCGCATGAGAGCCGGTTGCAGGGGTTTTGGGAACTGCCGGAGGAGCGCGACCTGCCGCATTCGGTGCGGGGCGACAGGCTTGGCGAGTTCAAACACTCGATCACCCGCCACGACTACACGATTGAGGTTTTCACAGCCACGCTCTCCCGCGCCGGACGAGGCCACCGTTGGGTGGACCAGGACGAACTCGAGTCGCTGCCGCTGGCCACGACGGCGCGTAAAGCCCTGGCTCTGCGACCCGCTGCGGGTACCCCCTGAGAATTCGTGGGGTATCGACAAGGCACCGCCGGTTCACATAAGCTGCTGACGAAGAGCAAATCATGACCCGCCTGAATGCGGGCGTGCTGGCTTGGGCGGTGGCTTGCCTGTCAGCGGCAGCCTCGGATCCGCCCAAAGGGGTGCCTACCTACACCGAAGCCGGCGTCGTCCAACTCGCCCGACTTGCGCCCGGCCCGGTGGCGCCAAACTCACTGATGGCGATTTTCGGCAAGGAACTGGCCTGGGTGACCACGGCCCGGCCCGGCGGCGATGGAACCGCCAACATTCTGCCTATCCTGCTTTCAGGCACGGGTGTAACTGTGTCAGTGAATGGACTGGCGGCGCCGATCGAGATGGTTTCGCCGGAGCAGGTCAACTTCTTCATTCCGGCTAACCTGTTGCCGGGAAAGGCCGAAATCCGTCTGGTGATGAACGGGCGGGCCGGCCCGAAGGTGGATTTGAATGTCGTCGAGGCCGCGCCGGCGGTGTTTTGCCTGGAAGAGGGAGTCGTTTTGGCGCGCCATGAAGAGACGTTCGAGTGGGTGGACCGGACGAACTTTGCCAAGCCGGGCGAGATGATCCGGGTGTATGTTTCCGGGCTTGGCCAAACGAATCCGGGGTTGGCTTACAGGGAGTTGCCGCGCAAAGAGGTCGAGGTGGCGGTTCGCGACAAGGTCGTGGTGACGATCGGCGGGGTGGAATTGTCGGGGAAGGCGCTCGCCTATGTGGGCGTGATGCCGGGGTTCCCTGGGATCTATGAAATCCGGTTAATAGTCCCGGAGATCGAAGAAGGCGACCCTGAGATCCGGGTGAGGGTGCGGGAACAGTCGAGCCAGGAAGGGGTCCGGCTGGTCACGCGGGAGAAAGCGGCGGAGCCGGAGCCTGGGCCTGAGGCGCCTTCCGAATCCGAACCAAACGAACCCACAGAAGGATAAAGCCTTTATTTATAACAACTTAGATATTTGCCAGTTCGTTTGGTTGTGAATCCCGGGACCCGCTCTCTGTCCATGAGGCGTATCCGTACCTTTCGTGTTTTTAACAAAGCACGTGACGCGGGCTTTCGGCGAGCCGCTCCCGTAAGGGGGCGGTATGGTGTGCCGTACCTCGCGCTGACGCACGAGGCTCGCTGGGAGACGACTTCGGCGGTCGCGAAAAATGACAAAACGAGGCGGTTGTGTAAACCCGGTGCTTGCAATTGAGTTGCCGGCGGGGGCCTCTTGGCGCTCATGACGCGCGACTCGCGTTCCTGACTGGGTTCGCGGACTCGGGCGGACTGGTTAAGACCGGAGGGTCTTCAGGTACTCGAGGCTTTGGCGGATCTGGGGGATGGCGTCCACGGCCTCCTCTTCAAGATAGAAATGCCGGACTCCCGTGTCCTGGGCGGCCAGCAGCGCGGCCTCGACATTGACGATGCCGGTCCCCAGCGGGACGCTGTCGTCTTCATTGACGTCGGCGGGGGTGAGGCCGAGTTTGATCCCTTTCTTAATGTCCTTGATGTGCATCAGCGGGAAACGGCCGGGGTAGCGGCGAAGGAACTTCACCGGGTCCTGGAAGCCGTAGACGATCCAGAAGATGTCCATCTCGTAGTTGACGAACTTGGGGTTTGTCAGTTTGAGAAGGGTATCGAAGTGTGTGCCGTCGGGGGATGGGTCGAACTCGGTGCCGTGGGTGTGGTAGCAGAGGCTCAGGCCCGAGGCGGCGAGACGCTCGCCCCAAAGGTTCAGCGAGGCGGCGGCGGACGTGACGTCCCTGGCCACGATGTGCTTTGCGCTGTGGGGGATGGTGTCGCAGACGACGTAACCGGCTCCGAGGGCATTGGCCTGGGCGGCGACGGCGGTGAGATCCGTGCTCAAGGACTTGTAGGCCGCGCCCATGGAGGTGGCCACGAGGCCGTTCGATTTGAGCAGGCGCAGGAATTCGGCGGGCGTGCGGCCATAGAGGTTACCGACTTCGACCTTGCGGAAGCCGAGTTCACGGATGAGGGCGAGGGTTTTGGGCAGGTCCTTCTCCGCTTCGTAACGGAGGCTATAGATATTGATGCCCACCTCGGCCCGGAATGCGGGCTTGGCGAGAGCGGGCAGCGCGGCGGCGGCGGCGAGGAACTGACGTCTGGGAATCATGCTTCAAGCTTCCAGGGGCTGCGGTATTCACGGTGGAGCAGGGGCCGGGCGGCCTCCTGCGAGACGGTTTGCTTCGACTGGTCCCAATCGAGGCGCATTGCGGCGCGGAGCGACAGGTTGCCAAGGATGGAGGTGACCGACGATTTGACGCAGGTTTCGATGTCGCTGTTGGGGCGTTTCCGGGTGCGGACGCAATCGACGAAGTTGGTCCAGTGAAGTGGATGGGGGTCGGCGACGCGCTTCATTTCAAAAGGTTCAAGACCGGAGCCCTTTTCCGGGGTGATGCGGATGACTGCCCGGTCGACGTAGAGGGTGCCGCGGGAGCCATGGAAGTTGATTCCCATGAGGCGGTTAGTCGAAAGTTCGGTGTTGTTGGAGCGGTGTTCCCAGGAACTGATGAAGCCGGGGTATTCGTAGGTGGCCAGCATGGTGTCGGGGGTTTCGCTGTTGTCCTGGAGCCAGTATTTGCCGCCGAGGGCGACGACGCCGCGGGGCATCGGGTCGCCGAAGGCCATTTGAACGATGTCGAGCATGTGGATGCCGGAGTCAGTCAGTTGGCCACCGGCGTAGTCCCAGAAGTGGCGGAAGTAGGAGTAGGAATCGGGGTAGACGCCGAACCGGTTGGGGTTGAAGGGGCGGGCCTGGGCGGGACCGAGCCAGAGGTCCCAGTCAAGGCCGGGGGGCGGAGTTGATTCGGGCGGGTTGCCGATCCCCTTTTGAGGTTGATTGCTGTAGATCCAGGAGCGGACAAAGGCGATCTTGCCGAGTTCGCCGCTTTGGACGATCTCGCAGGCCTTTTGGAAGTGGGCGCCGGAGCGCTGCCAGGTGCCGGCCTGGACGACGCGATCGTGCTTGCGGGCGGCCTGGAGCATGATCTGGCCTTCGTCGATGGAGACGCAAGCCGGCTTTTCGACATAGACGTCCTTGCCGGCTTTGCAGGCTTCGACGGTGATGTAGGGGTGCCAGTGGTCGGGGGTGGAGATGCAGACGGCGTCGATGGAGGGGTCGGCCAGGATCTGGCGGAAATCGCGGACCTCCTTTGGCTGATGGCCGCCGCGGCGGGCGATGGCGGCGGCGCGTTCGAGATTGGGCTGGAAGACGTCGCAGACCGCACTGACGACGACACCGGGCTGGTCCATGGCGGCCTTGAGGTTTTCAGAACCCATGGTGCCGACGCCGACGAAGGCGGTGGAGATGCGGTCGTTGGCGGAGAAAGCGGGGGAGGCGAATGCGGTGGCGGCAGTGGCGGCGGCGCCTGAGCGCAGGAATGCGCGGCGCCCGAGATTGCTGGTTGGCATGAGAGGATCTTAGCGCAGGGGAGGCGGGCAAATGCGCGCGGGTTAGTAAAGTCGGGGTGCGGAGAGGCAACGTGTCAGGCGGCAAGCCCAGGGGTTTGTCCTGGCCGAGGCGACCCAGCGAATGGACAAGCTCGACAGGCCGGGAGGCCTGTCCTACTTCTTGGCATCTTCCCGGCGGGGGCTGACGCTGAGGAGGATTTCGGCTCCTGTGTCGAAGCGGATGTTGGGCGCTTTGGCCCCGAACTGAACGATGACGAGGGCGGCTCCGGCTCCGACACCGGCGCCGATGGCCGCGCCTTTGGCTCCGCCGGCGAGCGCGCCGATAAGGGCTCCAGCGCCGCTGACCGCGGCGACTTTGCCGAGGTTGTTCTTCTTCTCGACGACCGTGCCTTCCTCGTCGACGTTCTGCTGGCCTTTGGAATTCGTGAAGCCCTTGACGTCGGAACTGACCGGGAGGGTAGAGCCGGACTTCGGTGTCAGCGTCTGGAAGGTGAACAGGAGGGTGGACTTGCCCTTGAACTTGTTGCCGCTCTTGGACTCCTTGACCTCGCCTTCCATGATGGCTCCGGCGAAATCAGGCGGCGCGACGACCTGGGCAGTGATTTTGTCGCCCTTCTGGGCGGTCTCCGTGCTCAAGGGGGCGAGGAGTTTCACCTTGAACTCAGTGTTCTTGGCTATTTCCTGCGCAGGGCATAACGCCGCGAACGCGATCGCGACGATCGGAAGGAATCCACTTTTCATCATCTACCTCCAAAGCCCGATAGGCTTGTGCATCCGGAGTCCCAGGAACTGGGCCTGCAATGGCCGGCCCGCCAAAGCACGTCAAGCAAGCCGGAGAAGCTCATCAAACCAGTCCACTCCAAATTTACCGCTTCTCCGGTGGTTGAGCGCAACTGTCGCCCAATTCGTTCGGGTCCGCTGTCCACGAAGAAGAGGCACTTGACCGCGAAGCCGGCGATGACGGAGGCGCACAGGCGGA
The DNA here is from genome assembly GCA_947084845.1 of uncultured Bryobacteraceae bacterium. GTDB lineage: Bacteria > Acidobacteriota > Terriglobia > Bryobacterales > Bryobacteraceae > PNKE01. The sequence continues at coordinate 112,109 of CAMTUE010000043.1, forward strand.
GGACGGTGAGGCGGGTTTTTCGAGAAGCCGTGAGAGCCGCCGGCGGCGGCCAGCATGACGAACATGAGGGTGGCCATGATGAGCGCGGTCCAGAAGAGGAGCTTGACGAGGCCATAGAGCACGAAGCGGTTCGATATCATGGGGACCGGGATCATCCAGCTATGGCCGGGAAGAGGATGCTGGCCGGAAGAGGCGTACAAGGGCAGTTCGCTCTCCGGTGGTGTTTACGGGCGCCATGGAATATAACAGAGTTTTCGGACTTTTCGTGATGTAGCGGATGGAACGCGGGTAGAGGAGGCGATATGGGAAGCTGCAGCATTTGTGGGAGAGAGACCCAGCCAGGGCAGGAATTCTGCAATTCGTGCGGGCTCGTGATGCAGGGCGCGCCGGCGGCGGCAGCACCCCCGGCCGCAGGGACGACGTGCCCGAAGTGCGGGACGAGTGTAGCGCCGGGGCTGAAGTTCTGTACCGGGTGTGGCGGGGCGATTGGGGTTGCGGCGGTCGCCGCGCAACCGGCGACTCCCGCGGCTCCGCAGAAACCGGTCGCCGCACCGTTGCCGGTGGCGCCTCTGCCTGCGGCCGGGGGGAAGTGTCCGAAGTGCGGAGTTGCCACACCGCTGGGCTTGAAGTTTTGCAATTCGTGCGGACAGGCGCTGGGCGGGGCGGTCCCGCCGC
>CAMTUE010000044.1:0-70504 GCA_947084845.1 uncultured Bryobacteraceae bacterium
ACCTGTTGATGGCAGACGGTGGTGGGGCGGGCTTCAGCCGGCGAAGGGCTTCAGCCCGTCCCCCCGCCGGGCATCGTTTTCAACGGGGCCGGCGGGCTATCATGAATCAATACTAACCCCATGTGCGGCATCGCCGGATTCGTCACAAATCACGACTCGAAGGCCGACCCGGCCATCGTCCGGGCCATGTGCGACCGGATGCTGCACCGCGGCCCCGATGGCTACGGGCATTTCGAGGAAGGGCCAGTGGGTCTCGGCCACCTGCGCCTGAGCATCATCGATCTCGAAGGGGGCTGGCAGCCGATCGGCAACGAAGACGGCCGCTTGCAGGTGATCTTCAACGGGGAGATCTACAACTACCTGGAACTGCGAGAAGAGCTCGAAAGCCGGGGACATCGCTTCACCACGCACTCCGATACCGAGGTCCTGGTCCACCTCTATGAAGAACAGGGCGAACGGATGACCGAGCGGCTGAACGGGATGTTCGCCTTCGCCATCTGGGACCGTCATGCGGGCGAACTCTTCCTGGCGCGCGACCGTTTCGGCAAAAAACCGCTCTACTACAGCACGTCGATCCCCGGCTACCGCATCGTGTTCGCTTCTGAACTGAAGGCGTTCGCGGCCGTCCCCAACGTCGATTATTCGTTCCGGCCCGAAAGCGTCGCCGATTTTCTCGCCTTCTCCTACGTCCCCGACCCGGACAGCATCTATAAGTCGATCAGGAAACTGCCTCCGGCGACGACGCTCCTGCTGGGCGACGGCGGGCCGAGGTTGCGGCGGTACTGGACGCTGGAATTCGGCGAAGACGAACCGGCGAGCCGTGAGGCGGCCGTCGGGGAATTGGGCCGGCTGGCGGCCGACGCCGTGACCAAACGAATGATCAGCGACGTGCCGTTGGGCGCGTTTCTCAGCGGCGGTGTCGATTCCAGCGGCGTGGTGGCCTACATGAGCCAGGCGGCGGCCGGGCGCGTGAAGACCTTTTCGATCGGGTTCACGTCAAAGGAGTTCGACGAGACCCAATACGCCCGCCAGATCGTCAGCCGCTACTCGACCGACCATTATGAAAAAACCGTAACCCCGGACATCTCCGAGATGCTGGGCGTGCTGGTGAACCACTTTGACGAACCGTTTGGCGACTCCTCTGCCGTGCCGACCCTGTATCTATCCCGCATGACGCGGGAACGCGTCACGGTGGCGCTCAGCGGCGACGGCGCCGACGAGATCTTCGGCGGCTACCGGCGCTACCGGTTCGGCGTGGCGGAAGAGCGGGTGCGGCGGAGGTATCTAGGTTCGTTTGGTCGCAAGGCGGCTGCGGCGCTCGGGCGGGTCTACCCCAAGTTCGACTACCTTCCACAGCCGTTCCGCGCCAAGGCCACGCTGATGAACCTTGGGCTTGACCTGGGAGACGCGTACTATTCGAGTCTGACGACGTTCCGGGACGAGTCGCTGCGGGCGATTCTGGCCCCGGAGCTGGTTGAAGCGCTTGGCGGCTACGATCCCCGCGAGGTTTACCGGGACCGCTTCCGGCGAGTGGCGCATCTGCCCGCGCTCCAGCAGATGCAGGCGGTCGATGTGGAGACCTATCTGCCCGGCGACATCCTGGTGAAAGCCGACCGGGCGACGATGGCGTATTCGCTTGAAGGCCGGTCGCCGTGGCTGGACTACCGCATCGCCGAACGAGCGGCGCGGATGCCAGCCGCCTGGAAGATCAAAGGTTTACAGGGCAAACTCATCTTCAAGCAGATGCTCGAGCCCCTGGTGCCGCACGATATTCTGTACCGGCCGAAGATGGGCTTCTCCGTCCCATTGGCTCACTGGTTCAGGACCAGCCTTGTTCCGGTCTACCGCCAGACTGTCTTGTCGGGCGAGGCCGATGCCCTGGTGGCACCCTCAGAGGCGAACCGGTTGCTGGAGCAGCACTTAAGTGGCCTGCACGACCATTCTCGGAAGCTATGGAACGTCCTGATGCTGGCCTGCTGGTGGCGGTTCCATGTGCGCCGCCTGCCGGTAGAGATGGTCCCAGCGGCGGACCATCGCGGCTAACGAGTAATTGGATACGACCCGCTCACGGTTCCAGGCGCCGTTGCGCTGCCGGAGAGCGGGGTCGGCAGCCAGGCTGCGGAGCGCTTCCATGTATTGACCTGATTCGGGTCCGGGCAGGACCTGCGGGCCGGGACAGCCTTCAAGGATGTCCGCCGTATCGCCCGCGGCGGTGCAAAGGACGGGCAGCCCCGCGCTCATCGCCTCCAGAAGACCAATCGGCATCTGTTCCGTGATGGACGTCATGGCGAAGAGGTCGAAGGCGCCATAGCAGGCCGAGGTGTCGGCGAGTTCACCCGTAAAGATGCACTGAGAGGCGATGCCCTGAGCCAGCGCGGCGGCTTCGATTTCAGGTCTCGACGGTCCATCTCCGACAAAGACGAGCCGCGAACCGGAGATGCCGGCTGCTTTGAAGCGTTGGACCAGCGTGACGAGGTCCTTTTCCGGCCGCAGCCGTCCGACCGTGCCGACGACAAACGCGTCCGCCGGCAATCCCATCGCAGCCCGGAGTTCGGAGTTCAACTGGGGCGGGAACCTTGCCGTGTCGACGCCGTTCGGGATGAACTCCACTTTGTGTCGCGGAAGCCAATACTGTTCCAGCGCGATGCGTTCGAGCGTTCGCGAGGGAACAGCCATGGTCGAGATCCGGCGCAGGACGGCGCGCCGGGTCCAGACGCGCCTCGCCTTGAGTCCAGCGGCTTCATCGGGTCCGAAGCCGTCCTCTACATGGACAACGGGGCAGACGGGCGCAAGGATGCTGCCCATGACGGCCTCGATGGCGCCCCAGTTGTAGGTGAGCAGGAGATCCGGCCTCAGTTTGTCAAGAAGGCTGGCGAATCGCCGGGCCGTGGAATAGACCGATCCCTGTGGAGGCGGGTTGAGAGTGGCCACGGCGACGCCGGCTTCGAGACGCCGGCCGGCGCTGTAGTCGCCGTTCATGGCGACAACCGTGTGGCGGTAGGCCGCGCCGAGGGCGTTCATGAGGATGACGGTCCTGACCTGCGCGCCGCCTGTCTCGAACGACGGGAAGACGTGCAGGAGGTGGGCCTGTTTCATTGCCGTGACCGCGCCTGCTGCGACCGCATCCAGGCCGCCTGCCGCTCGATGCCGCGCTCAAATGGGGTCGCCGGCGAATAGCCGAGCAACCGTTTCGCCTTGCTGATATCGGCGAAGGTGATCGGGACGTCGCCGGGCTGATCGGGCTTCCATTCGATGCGCGCCGGCTTGCCGAGCGCCCCTTCGATGGTCTTCACCATGTCCAGGAGGCCGACAGGGCTGGAGTTGCCGAGATTGATGACATCGAACTGCGTGTCCAGGCCAAGCGAGGCGGCCACGCCGTCAATAATGTCTTCGATGAAAGTGTAGTCGCGCCCCATCGAGCCGTCGCCGAAGAGCGGGATGGGTTGGCCGGCTTCGATGCGCTCCATGAACTTGCGGATGGCCAGGTCCGGGCGCTGCCTGGGACCGTAGACGGTGAAGAAGCGCAGGCAGACGGCCTGGATGCCGTAGAGGTGGGAGTAGGTGTAGCAGAATTTCTCGGCGGCGAGTTTCGTGGCGGCGTAGGGCGAGATCGGCAGGTTCGAGGTATCTTCCTCGGAAAACGGGACGCGGTTGGCGATGCCGTAAATGGAACTGGATGAAGCAAGGATGAACTTCCCGCATCCAACCCGCCGGGCGGCTTCCAGCAGAACCGCCGTGCCGCCGACATTCACTCGTTCGTAGAGCAGGGGTTGTTCGAGCGAAGGCCGGACCCCGGCCCGGGCGGCGAGATGGACGATGGCCTCAGGCCTGAATTCATCCGCCAGGGAGTCAACGAGGGTGGCGTCGCAGATATCGCCTTCAACGACACGGCAGGCGCCCGCGGCTTGAACGGAAGCGAGGTTGGATCGTTTGGTCTCGGGCGCGTAATAGTCGTTCAGGTCGTCGAGGATAGCGATCTCATGGCCGTCCCTGAGCAAGCGCTCGGAGAGGTGCGATCCGATGAAGCCGGCGCCGCCGGTGACGAGTATGCGCATTACAGTTTATTCTCTATCGCCACAGCCGATAGTTGCTCGAATACTTCCCTGGCCACCTGCTCCCAGGTTCGGGATAGACCCTGGCGGGAGATGCCATCGCGGTCCCATTCCATCGACAAGGCTTGAGCCAGGGCGGCGGTCAACGCTGCCTTGTCGCCTGGCGGGACGATGAGGCCGAACCCCGAGTCGGGGATCATGGCAGGTACGCCGCCGACGTTCGTGGCGACCACGGGCGCGCCGCAGGCCAGGGCCTCGTTGACGACGTTCGGCCAGCCTTCGCGATTCGTGGCGAGGCAGAAGAGGTCGCAGGCGCTCATGTAGCAGGCCAACTCCTCAGCGGGAACAGCAGGCACAAAAGTGACATTGGCCTGGACGCCGCACTGGCTGACCCGGCGGCGGATCTCGGCCGCGAAATCGCCTTCGGAGCCGGGGTCGCCGATGATCCAGAGGCGAACCGGGCGGCCGTCGCGTTGAAGCTCGGCCAGGGTTTCAACGATGCGGTGATGGCCTTTGCGTTCAATCAGATAGCCGGCGGAGAGGATGTGCAGTTCGGAGTCGTCCATGCCCAGCCGGCCTCGCTCGGCGGATCTGGAGCGGGGATGAAAGACGGCCGAATCGATGCCGTTCGGGATGACAACCGCTCGCTTTGGATCGACCCCGAGTTCAATGGCGAAATCCCTCAGCGGCTCGGACACGGCGATGACGCGCGCCGCCGCCCGGAGCGCCTCGGCCATGCGCACGCGCTTTCGAGGGTCCTGAGCATGGAAGGTCTCGTTGCCCCGGAGCGTGACCGTGAAGGGCACAACGAACTTCCGGGCCAGGCGAAAAGCAGCACCGGCTTCGGGGTGGCCGAAGTGGGTGTCGATCATCTGGAAAGGGAACTCCCGCCGCAAGCGACCAAACGAACCCTCAGAGCACTTCGCCAGCCACCAGGAGTTTGCCCAGCCGATCAGCGGCGGGTAGAACCAGCGGGGGTGTTCGACGCGGAGCGCTGCGTCGGCGAGGCTCTTTGGTATGCGGGACAGGTCAGTCAAGCGCCGGTTAGGGTTGCCGTATTGGACCACGGCGACAGGCGAAACGACGACGACATCGGCCAATGCCGCCAGTGCCTGAAGCCGCGCCCGGACGAAGACCCCAAACCTTGGTTCGTTTGGTCGTGGATAGACGGTTGTGAAGCTGAGTATCCTCGGCCGTGAGTTCAACATCAAGTCCCTTTACGCCAAACGCGACTGATGCCGCCCATTTGAATTTTGCATCCGGAGCCGCCCCTTTGTCAGCGGGCCGCCATCTCACGATCAATCTCGCGGTTACAGAAACCGGCGAAAATCCTGCCCGCGAAGCGAAACGTACCGATAAAATGCAGGGCGGAACAAGGAACGGGAATCGGCCCACCCACATAAGTGGAGTACTGCGGATGAGGCAGGGGAATACTATCCGGGGAATTCGCCACGACATAATTCGAGGCGATCTGCTCGGTACCCCACTCCTTCCATCGCTCGCCATGGATACCCTGCATGGTTTCGTGGAACTGTTCCAGCCGCGCCGTGTCGTAGGCGCCCTTGGCGAAACCGGCAAAGCCCGAAGAACCGCGCACATACATCAGGTTCCGCGCGTCGGGATACTCCTTGGAACGCTGCTCGAATGCCTGCACGATGTGGCCGCCGGGATCCTGCGCCCGGATGCCGGCCCATTCGGCAAGCGGGTTCTTCGGCAGGCCCTCGCCGAGAGTGAACGACCGGTTTTGGTCCACGCTCTCAACGACCGCATCGAGAAGACCGACGCAGATGGTGTCGGCATCGATCTGAATCACATACTCCTGGGCCGACCTGCTCACGCAGTAATGGACCCGCTCCCAGGTTCCGCCCCTCTGGCATTTTCCCGGGTTGATGTCCTCAAGGTGAACGAATTCGACTTTGACCAGATGCTTGCGAATCAGATCACGCGACTCCTCCGGCATGTCGGCATCGACGATGGCCACGATCTTGCCGCGACCCAGGCGCCGGTAGAGCGCCTTCACGGCGATGATGTACATCTGAGGATCAAGGTTCGAGACCATGCTCACGATGGCGAGCGGGGCCTCCCTGTACTGGATCGGCGGAGTGTCGAGGACACGCCGGGTCTGTCGGTCGAATTTGGCGTAGTTCAGGTAGCGCCGAAGCCGGAAAAACACGAAGATCGTCCTCCATTAGATCTCTCATGATAGCAGCCGTCCCGGATCGTGAGCCACGGAGAGAGCCCTGCACGGAACCGGTTGCCGCATGGGTTGAAGACGCTTTCGTGGCGTCGAAAGCGAGGCGCGGGAGGGAATCGCGGCATTGGGGTGGAACCTGATCGCCATGCTATCCTGCTGCTTCAAGAAGGAGACTGATTTGATGTCAGAGCCCCTGGTGACCATCGTGATTGCGACGAGGGAGCGCCCGGCATTTTTGGAGCGGGCCATTCGATCGATCCTCAGTCAGACCTTGCAGGAAATCGAGATCCTTGTCATCGACGATGGGTCGTCACAGCCCACTCTTGACGCCTACAAGAAGGGGCGCGAGACAGACGGCTCGCGCGTCGCCTACCACCTTGCCGCGGAGGCGCCCGGCCTGATTCGCGGCATAAGCGCCGCCCGCAACCATGGCTTGAGTCTGGCGCAAGCGCCCTATGTCGTCTTCTTTGATGATGACGATGAGATGACGGAGCCGAACCACCTCGAAACCGCCGTGCGGTTCCACCGGGAGTATCCCCGTTGCCTCTACTTCGGGGACATTCGATCAGTGGACGGCGACCGCGTGGTATCGGAGGCCCGCATTCGTGTCGTCGACAAGCCAATGACGCAGGTTCAGGTTTGCGGCGATCCGCCGGTCTACTGCGCAACGGTTGAGCAGTTCAGTAGGGCCCTCGCCCACCGCTACCCGCACTTTGACGCAGCGCTCCTTGATACCGGTCTGGCGCGGGAGATCGGCGGATTCACTGCACAACTGTTCCTTGGCGAGGACATAAACTTCTTCCTGCGATATGCCGACAGGTGCTCGGGAGTGATCTACCGGCGCGAAGCCGTGGTCGATTTCGATGTGGCCCCGCGGCCCAGGGCGTTCAATGTTCTCCCGCCGATCGAACGAGACCTAATGGCCTCGATGTCATTCTCGCAGGCCCGAATCCACCTGCAAAGCCCGTACATGCTGCGCGCCGCCACGGCCATCGAGGCGTATATGCTGGCCCGCGTCGCGGGCGACCTTCGCGCCATTGGGGCCAGGTCCGCCGCGCGGCTTTTGGCGCGACAATCACTCGCCCTCCGGTTGACTCGAAACGGCTTACGCCAGTTCGTTTGGTCGTTTCTGAGGTAGCCTTGGGGTCGTGGGGACTGCTTGACGCCCCCCGGACGTGCGTCTAACATGGGGGGAAGAGATGGGGCCCGGCAGATTTTCCGCTTGAACGTGGTTCACCCGGCGCAACCGGTGCCGTCCGATAATAGGAACCGTCAGTGGCTGGCTGCATCGAATGGAGGGGACTATGCGCAAGACACAGATGCTTGTTGCGTGTCTGGTTGTTTTTTTCACCGCCTCGGTAGGGCTCGCCTGGCGGCATCACCGGGCTGAGGAGCCGCTGGCAGGCTCGATCAAGGCGCGGCAGTCCAGCGCGCCCGTCGACCGCGCCCTCATGAAGACCCCCTCGAATGAGGGAATCCCTCCCGTGGCCAACCGGATTACGATCTCCAACCTCGAACGCGAACCCCAAACCGGCCGGCCCACGACCATCTCCCGGTTCTTCGCTCCGGGCGAGGTTCCAGCCGGATCCTGCGCCTCCGCGGTGGTCGATGGCAACCCGGTAACGACCCAGTGCGATGCCAAGACCCGTTGGCCGGACGGAAGTCTCCAGCACGCGATCCTTACATTCAGATCCACGTTCGGAAGCAACCCGGTGGAGGTTGCCTTTGTGCCCGCGGCGGAGCCGCCCGCCGGCCAGGGTCTGGATGTGGAGGGGATGCTCTCCAGGGATTTCGACTTCAGCGCAGTTCTGGAGATCGAAACGACCGATGGCTATCAATGGGTTAACGCGCGGGAAATGATCAAGGCCGGGATGTTCCGCTACTGGCTCAAGGGGCCACTGGTGACACAGGTGATCGTCGAGGAGCAAGGCGTGGCTCCTGGCCAGGACATCTCCGCCGCCGGCTACCGCAGCATTCACCCGATCTTCATCCTGACATTCTATTCAGGCCACCGCGGAGTCCGCGTGGAGGCCGTTTCTGAGATTGCCTGGCTGGATCGGCTCCAGCGGCTCAAGTATTCCGCCAAGCTCTGGACCGGCGCCCCTGGTTCAGAAGAACTGGTATATGAGCTCAAAGACTACACGCACATCCCCCGCACCCGCTGGCGGCGTGACACGTGGAGCGGCCCCGCCTTGGGCAGGATCAACGTGAACCACAACCTCGCATACCTTGTTTATTCCCGCATCCTCCCGAACTTCGACCTTTCCCGCACCGTGAGCGGCTCCGCGGTCGACGCTGAATTGAAGTATTTCAAGGAGCGCGACAACTTCCCGGGCATGGGGCCGAACAACTGTTCGAAACCCGGGGGCAGTTGCATGTGGTTCACCGCCTTTGGGACCTCGGGCGGGCGGGCTGACATCGGGGTGCTTCCCCGCTGGGACGTGCGCTACTTGTATACATTCGATCCGCGTCTCTATGACGTGATGATCGCCAACGCCAACGTCAGCGGGCATGTTCCCATTCACGTCCGCGAATCCGCCGCGGGCAAGGTGTTCCATTCCGGCGCCGAGACGGCGGCGGACGCGAACTCCCGGGTGGTCTCCGTCGACGCACGTTCATGCTATGTCTCACGGGATGACGCCGCGAAATCCTGCGACCAGGACAGGCCGGTCTTTCTCACCCCGAAGCCGCCGGCCAGCGATCATTTTCAATGGCTACAGGGCCCATGGATGCCGGACCTCGCGCATCAGGGATCGTTCGCGTTCGTGGCCTACCTGGTCACGGGCGACTGGTACTACCTCGAGGAAATGTACTTCTGGGCCAGTTGGAACGTCGCCTGGGCCGACCCGGGCAGTTGCGACTACTGTCGCGGCGGCGATGGAAACAATCCGGGCATCTATGGAGTCGTGAACGCCTGGGCCAATATTCGCGGCATAGCATGGGGCCTCCGCGCAGTGGCCCAGTCAGCGATACTGGCGCCGGATGGGAGCCCGGAAAAGGACTACTTCACCGAAAAGGTCCTCAACAGCATCGCGGCGGCTGAGGGCCGCTTCTCGATCCGGGGAGGCCTGGTGGAGCAGTCGCCTGAGCGCGAGGGGGTTTGGCAGCACGGATGGAGGGATCTCGGCTACAGAATGGTCAATCCATTCTATTCCTGGTGGCCCGCCGTCGGCAGCGGACCGCCGGGCGATTGGACGAATCTGAACCCGGCTACTTGCGCGAACTGGACGTCGGCACCGATGCAGAACTTCAACTACGTCATGTTCGGCTACGTGGAGGAACTTGGATTTCCAGCCACCGTGCTACGGCGAACCATGTTGAGAGGGATGCTGAACCAGCTTGCGAATCCGGACTACAACCGCTACATGATCGACGAGATCGACATCTGCAATGGGCCGAAGGACAGGGTATTTCATGACGGCTGGAAAGGAGTCCTGAGCGGCTTCAAGCCAGCCACGCAGCAGCGCAAGTCGTTCCTGTCCGATCCGGTTGGAGAGACGGAGCTGGGCTACGGCTATGTCTCATTGGCCGTCGCCTCCTTCCTCGGAGACGTTACAGAAGGCTCCATGAACGGCCGGGCGGCCCATCAGTGGCTGAGTGATAACTACCCTGGCCTCAGCGCTCTAAGTTCCAATCCGAAGTGGGCCCTCGTACCGCGATCGTACGAGTTCAAAGGCTCGGTTTCCGCGCCCTCGACGTGGAGTAACAGCATCAAGGCGGAGACTCAGCCTAGGGGAAAAGCCGTATCAGCCAAGGCCCGATAATCCGGGTGAGAGGCAGAGGGAGCCGCCGCCAGAGCCGAATTGCCAGGTCGAACTTGGGGTTTGCCGGGCTGAAGTTCGGCAGTTCTCTCCGCTTCACCAGCAGCACCTCGTAAGGCAATTCGCGTTCCTCCATGCCCCAGTGCGACTTGAACAGGTGGGCGCCGCTCCCAAGCTTGCTGCGGCCGAAATCGAATCTGCGGAGGCCGCGCGCCCGAGCCTCCCGCATCAGCCCGAAGTACATCATGTTATTGGGGTTCGCCCTGTTCTGCTCCGGGTCGGAGGCGCCATAGTAGGGCAGCACCGTGTCGCCGTGATAGAGAGATAGGACCGCCGCCACAAGCTTTTCGCCAAGCCGCAATTCCATGACGTCAGCCTGCGGATACTCTTCGAGCAATGTCCTGAAGTATTTCGACGGGAAAGCCGGTGTACCCAATTTCCTCAGGTTCGCCGCATAGAGCGGGTCGAAGCCGGTCAGGTCACGGGTGAAACTGATGTCGAAGCCATTCTCGATCGCCCTCCGGGTCATGCGCCGTGTCTCCCTGGGCAACGCCCCCAGGATCGCTTCACCGTCCGTTTCCATGTCTTTTAGGAATGTCACGTATCGCGACACCCTTGCCCACGCGCCGCACTGCGATTCGTGCCAGTTGCGCAGTTCAACATACTGGACTTTCAGATCTCGACCCAGTTCTTCGACACGCGCCCGCATCGCCGAGGCCGCCTCGATGTTCGAAGCCAGAATCCCGCCGTACACCGCAAATGGGCTCGACAGAAGTATGCGGCCGACCAGCGGGTTACTGACCAGAAACAGCGGGAGCACGGCCTCGACCTTCCCGTCCCGCCACGCCATCAGGGACTCGTTCCTGTAAGGGAAAGTGCGTCCGCAGACGCGCCACCAGGCCGTCAGGTGGAGCGGTGTGCCGAGTTCGTGCTCGTTGACAAAAACGTCCCAGGCCGCCTCATCACCGGCGCCCTGGGAGGGCCTGATGGTCAGACTACTCATCGTACTCCGGCATTATCCCCAAACCCCCTGTCAAATCAATAAGTCAGTATACAATGACAGAAGTGCATGCCCCGCCCTGGTCCGATCTTCCGCCAAATCAGCAACGTGCCGGCGAGGCTTCAGCCGTCCTGAAGGACGGCCGGCTTTTTCTCCTGACCGGTTCCGGCACAGAATGATCCCCGATTCCCGACCACTTTGGCGCCGCATTCTTGAGGGTACGGCCGCGTACTCCGTCGCCATGCTGTTGGGGCGGATGGCCTCGTTCATTTTGCTGCCGGTGTACACGCGATACCTCACGCCAGCGGACTATGGGGTGCTGGAGATAGTCGATCTCACGATGTTCATGCTGGCGGCGGTCATTGGGGTAGGCATCGCGGGCGATGCGTTGTTCTACTTCCATGCGCATTTGAGAGACGGGCTCGCAAAGCGGCGCGCGGTACAGACCGTCCTGCTTGCCGCCATCGCGATAAGCGTCACGGGATCAGTTTTGGTTCACGTCTTTGCGCCGCTGCTTTCTCATTGGTTCTTTCGGACCGAGGTTTATGCGCCAGCCTTGAGAATCGCCGCCACCGCCTTTCTTTTCGGCCCACCGACCGATGCTTTCCTGTGCTACCTCAGGGCGATTGAGCGGACCACCGTCTTCATGACGGTTTCGCTGATCCGGCTGACCGCTGCGATCCTGCTGAACGTCATCCTGCTCACCGTCTTTGACCTCGGGCTGTACGCCATCCTTGTCAGCAATATGGTGGTCAACGGTCTTGTATGCATCGGCGTCGCCATCTACTCAATGAGGCTCATGAAAGGCTGGGCCGGAGCCGACTGGCAGATTCTCCGCAAGGTCGCCCACTACTCTGTACCCATCGGCATTTCTAGCATCGCCATGCTGTCGGTCCATTATGGAGACCGGTTCTTTCTGAGCCGCTACTGCTCACTGGCGGAGATCGGCGTTTACGCCCTCGCCTACAAACTCGGGATGGCGTTGAACTACCTCAACTCGCCCTTTCAGATGTTCTGGCGGTCCCAGGTCTATAACATCGTCGATAACCAGGACGGCGACCGCATTTTCGTTCGGGTCTTTTGTTATTTGGAGATCCTGTTCGTGACCGTGGCCTTTGGCTTGTCGCTGTTTGCCGGTCCGTTGGTGAGGCTGCTCTCGACGCCGAAATTCTGGGGAGCGGCTGAATATGTCCCTTTTCTGGTTGCGGCTTACACGTTCAGCGCGCTTGAGTATCAGATGCAGTCGGCCCTTCTGGTCGCGGCCAAGACGAGAAAAATCATGATCTCGACCCTGAGCGGAGTTGTGGTCTGCGTTGCCGCATACGCGACAGCGATCCCCCGCTTCGGTGTCTGGGGCGCGGTATTTGCCACCTGTCTCGCCTTTTCAACGATGTTCTTCGTCACCTTCTTCCTGGCGCAAAAGCAACGTCATCTGCCGTTCCCGTGGACCAAAATCATCTTCTACCCGGTCTTGGCGGTCATCCTCGTGCTGGCGCGATCGGCCGTCCAACCTTCAGAGGGCGCGCTCGCGTTTCTCATTTCCGCTCTTTTCTTCGCCGCCCTGCCCGCAACGCTCGTCGTGTTGCCGCTCTTCACGGAAGAACGGCAGCTCGCCGCAAAGATAGCGGGCAAGTTCACCGCCTACCTCGCCGCCCGCTGATCGCCGCCACCGCAGCGGTCCGGCGCTTTGGCTATGGCCATCCGGCGGCGCGCATCAGGGCGGAGAGTTGACTTCCAGGCGAAAATACCATAATCTCTATTTACAATAGGGACTTTACGTGCAGACCCTCATGAATGTTTCCGTCCGTTGCGAATACGCGCTCCGCGCGATCCTCGATCTGACCTTGGCCGGGCCCGGTTCTCCGGTCCGGATCGCCGACATCGCCAGACGCCAGGCAATCCCTCAGAAATTCCTTGAGACCATCCTTGCGGACCTCAAGAAACAGGGGTTTCTGGAATCCCGCCGCGGGGCCGAAGGTGGCTATCTTTTGGCTAAAAAGCCCGAGGCCATCACCGTGGGCGCGGTCATCCGGGGACTGGAGGGAAGCCGCAGCGGAAGGGCTTCGATTGAAGCAACTGGGCCGGTCGACTTCCTCTGGGCGGAAGTTGACCGGTCGATCGCGCAGGTGATCGACAACAGGAGTTTTGCTGAACTGGCCCGCACCTGGCGTGAACGTCAGTCCCGGTTTGAACCTAATTGGGAGATCTAGAGTCTATGAAAGTTTTTGCCGACAATTCACTGAGCATCGGCCGCACGCCGCTGGTCAAACTGAACCGCGTCACCGATGGCGCCAAAGCCACGGTGCTCGCCAAAATCGAAGGTCGCAACCCAGCCTACTCAGTCAAATGCCGCATCGGCGCCTCCATGGTTTGGGATGCGGAGCAGAAGGGTCTTCTCAAACCGGGCAAGGAACTGGTGGAACCGACATCGGGAAACACAGGGATCGCGCTGGCGTTTGTCGCGGCGGCGCGCGGATACCCCATCACCCTGACCATGCCCGAGACTATGTCGATTGAACGAAGGAAAGTCCTCAAGGCGTTCGGCGCCAACCTGGTGCTTACGGAAGGGCCCAAGGGGATGAAGGGGGCGATAGCCAAGGCCGAGGAGATCCATGGTTCCGACCCGGACCGCTACGTTCTTCTGCAGCAGTTCCAGAACCCCGCCAACCCCAGGATCCACTTCGAGACGACCGGTCCCGAGATCTGGGAGGACACCGATGGCCAAGTCGACGTTTTCGTTTCCGGCGTCGGCACGGGAGGGACGATCACCGGCGTGACACGGTATCTGAAGCAGAAAAAGGACGTCCTCTCAGTGGCGGTCGAGCCGGCTCATAGCCCGGTGATCACGCAGACCCGAAATGGCGAAGTCCTCCAACCAGGTCCACACAAGATCCAGGGCATCGGCGCGGGCTTCATCCCCGGCACGCTGGACCTCTCGGTGGTGGAACGCGTCGAGCAGGTGACCAACGACGAATCAATGGAGATGGCGCGCCGGCTGGCACGTGAAGAGGGCATCCTCAGCGGGATTTCCTGCGGCGCAGCGGCCGCGGCCGCCATTCGTTTGGCACACCAACCGGAATTTGAAGGCAAAACCATCGTTGTGATTCTGCCTGACGCCGGCGAACGTTACCTGACGTCGGCGCTGTTCGAAGGCATGTTCAACGAATAAGGGAGCCGGTTCCCTAAAACATGTGGCCCCCCGATGGACGGATGCCCGGTGCCCGCCCGTCGGGGGGTTCTTTTGGCATGACTTCACAGGGGAAAAAAGCGGGCGCCTGTTGGGTGTTGAGTGCGGCGCCCGCTGCTCGTAACGGGGATTAACTGTATAGCGTTGACGTCCGGCCCGAGGTTACAGGTCCTCGACAGGTGACCTCGGATCGGGGACAAGAAAACGCTGCCGGTAGTAACTCAACTTGTCCGCTTCGATTCGCACACCATCTGTCCGCATCAGTTGATCGAGCCCGACGATCCCCTTCTGCACGCCGTCGCCGGCTTCACCCCGGCCGGGATCGGATCCGTCCGCGCGTGCCCTCCCTTCCCGATCAGGCCGGCGCTAAGGTTACTTGTCCGGAGGCCGTTGCGGCTCCCGCTTTTCCGCCAGCTCTTTCAAATACCCCGTGAACGCCTCGAGGGCTTTCGACAGATATCGCCGTTCGAGGCGGATGTAACCGACCCGGCGGCTGACCTTCGGTTCAATTTCGATGAGTTTGCAGCCCTCGCTCAATCGCCGCGCCATCTCCGGCACAATACTGACCCCGAACCCGGCCCGGATCAATTCGAAGATCGTCAGGAACTGGTCCGCCTCGAACTGTCCCGCAAAGCGGGCCCTTGCGTTGTCGCAGACCGCCAGCGTCTCATCCCGCAGGCAGTGGCCGTCCTTCAGGATGAGGAGCCGCTCTTCGGACACTCGGCGCAATTGCACTGTCTCGGCCGAGGCCAGCGGGTGTCCTTCCGGGACCGCCAGATAAAGGGGGTCGCGGAACAGTTCCTTCATCACCAGTCCGGCGCCCTCCACCGGCAGACTCAGCACCGCCAGATCGATCATCCCATCGAGCACCTGCTGGACCAGTTCCGCCGTCGTGTCCTCGCGAACATTCAAGTCGATGTCCTGGTAGCGGTCCGTGAACCCTTTCAAGAGTGGTGCCAGAAAGTACGGCAGGATCGTCGGAATCGCTCCCACCCGCAACGGACCGCGCACCCCTTCCCTTGCCCGCTCGAAGTAGTCCGGCAACGCCGCGGCGTCTTCGAGCAGTGCCTGCGCCTTGCCCAGAATCGCTTCGCCGAGCGGGGTCAGCTCGATTCTCCGGTTCAGCCTTTCAAACAGCGCCGCGCCAAAGCCCTGCTCGAGCCTGGCAATCTGCTCTGACAGCGACGGCTGCGAGATGCCCAGGTCCTCGGCCGCCTTCGTGAAGTTGCCCGTCCGCGCGACCGCGCAGAAGTACTCGAGTTGCCTCAAGTCGAACCCGCGCAGCCGCGATTTTGGTGCCATAGGATACGCCGATAGGAACGATAGTCTCAATCGTGTTGACCTATGTCAAGACCCGCCTTACACTTGAGCCTATGAGACTGACCCTGAAGTCGTTCATCACTGTCATCGCGGTTGCGGCAGCGCCTCTGGTGTTGACGCAAGCCGCAAGCGCTCAGACACCCAAGCCAAACCAGTTCTGGTGGCCCGAGAAACTCGATCTCTCGCCACTTCGACAGCACTCCGTCGATTCCAACCCGATGGGCAAGGATTTCGATTACGCCAAGGCGTTCGCCAGCCTCGACCTCAAGACCGTCAAGCAGGACATCCAGAAGACACTGACGACGTCGCAGGATTGGTGGCCGGCCGACTATGGCAACTACGGCCCATTCTTCATCCGCATGGCCTGGCACAGCGCCGGCACCTACCGCGTGATGGACGGGCGGGGCGGCGCCGACGGCGGTCAACAGCGGTTCGATCCGCTCAACAGCTGGCCTGACAACGCCAACCTGGACAAGGCGCGGCGGCTGCTCTGGCCGGTGAAGCAGAAGTATGGACGGAAGCTCTCCTGGGGCGACCTGATGGTGCTGGCCGGAAACGTCTCGATGGAGTCCATGGGCTTCAAGACCTTCGGCTTCGCCGGCGGCCGGGCGGACGACTGGGAGCCGGATCTGGTCTACTGGGGTCCCGAAAAGAAGTGGCTGGATGACCAGCGCTACAGCGGTGACCGGAAGCTGGAAAGGCCGCTTGCGGCCGTGCAGATGGGCCTGATCTACGTCAACCCCGAGGGCCCGAACGGCAACCCGGATCCGCTGGCCGCCGCCAAGGACATCCGCGATACGTTTGGCCGGATGGCCATGAACGACGAGGAGACCGTCGCGCTCATCGCCGGCGGCCACACGTTCGGCAAGGCCCACGGCGCCCACGACCCCGGCAAGTGCGTGGGTCCCGAGCCCGCCGCCGCCGGCGTCGAACAGCAAGGCCTCGGCTGGAAGAACAACTGCGGCACGGGCAACGCCGGCGACACGGTGACCAGCGGCCTCGAAGGCGCATGGACGGCCACTCCGGTGAAATGGTCCACGCAGTTCTTCGACAACCTGTTTGCCTTCGAATGGGAGCAGACCAAGAGCCCCGGCGGTGCGATCCAGTGGATCCCCTCGAGAGGCCAGGCGCGGAACCTGGTTCCCGACGCGCACGACCCTGTGAAGCGTCATGCGCCGATCATGTTCACCACCGACCTCGCGCTCAAGTTCGATCCCGTCTACCGGGAGATTTCGATGCGCTTATGGCAGAATCCGGCGCAGTTCCAGCTTGCGTTCGCCAAGGCGTGGTTCAAGCTCACCCATCGCGACATGGGGCCGCGTTCCCGCTATCTGGGCTCGGAGGTTCCGGCCGAGGAGTTGCTCTGGCAGGATCCGCTGCCCAAGGCCAGCACCACGCGGCTGGATGAGAAGGACGTTGCGGCGCTGAAGGCGAAGATCCTGGCATCGGGCTTGACGGTTCCTGAACTGGTCCGGACGGCCTGGGCATCGGCCGCTTCCTTCCGCGGCACAGACCTGCGCGGCGGCGCCAACGGGGCGCGCGTCCGCCTTGCGCCGCAGAAGGATTGGGCGGTGAACAATCCGGCTGAACTCGCCAAGGTGTTGAAGCGGCTGGAGGGCATCCAGCAGGAGTTCAACCGCGCGCCGACCGGCGGCAAGAGGGTGTCGCTGGCCGACCTGATCGTGCTCGGCGGCAACGCCGCTGTCGAACAGGCGGCGAAGAGCGCCGGCCACACCGTGCAGGTTCCCTTCACTCCGGGGCGCACGGACGCCACGCAACAGCAGACCGACGTGGCTTCCTTCGCCGTGCTGGAACCGGCGGCGGACGGTTTCCGCAACTACTACCGCACGGGTCAGACCGTGTCGCCGGCGGAGATGTTGGTCGACAAGGCAAACATGCTGAAGCTGACCGCTCCTGAAATGACCGTTCTGGTTGGCGGCATGCGAACCCTGAACGCGAATGCCGGACAGGCCGCGCACGGGGTGTTCACCACCCGGCCTGGGACGTTGAGCAACGACTTCTTCGTCAACCTGCTCGATACGTCCACCAAGTGGAGCAAGTCCTCCACCTCCGACGGCGTCTACGAAGGACACGATCGCAAGACCGGCAAGCTGAAGTGGACGGCGACCCCCGCGGACCTGATCTTCGGTTCCAACTCCGAGCTGCGCACCCTGGCGGAGGTCTACGGATCGGCCGACGGGCAGGAAACGTTCGTGCGGGAGTTCGCCAAGACCTGGTCCAAGGTGATGAACCTGGACCGCTTCGACCTGCGCTGAGCGTGGAATCGGACGCGCGTCAATCCATGAAGCGCGTCCATCTGGAAGAATGGGACCGGGTCCCGTCGGGGCACCGGTCCTTGCGGGACCCAATCGCGAACGGCGGCATTGCGGCACTATCGCCAACCATTGCCCGCCGTTTCGGCTGTCTCCGGCTAAGTTATTGATTCTATTCTGGCGGTGAGGGTGGGATTCGAACCCACGGAACCCGCAAAGGTTCAACGGTTTTCGAGACCGCCCGATTCAACCACTCTCGCACCTCACCGCCTACCAACTTAGCGTACTTTGGGCCCTTTTCGCAAAGCCCCATGCCGGAGCCGGACTGACGCTCAGTGCAATTCCTGAACTCGCGGATCGAATCCCTTTCAGCCGGATCAGGTTCAGCGCTTCCACCCAAGGGCGTCCCATTCAAACATGATGCCGGCCGCGGGGATGATCGGGAACAACTTGTCGAACCGGGGAAACGCCTGGCGGGTTTGCGCATTGTATCCGCCGAAGGAATCGTATCGCTCGTTGTCCCGATTGGTCAGATTCATGATCTCGGCGAATAGCGTCGCACGCCAACTCTTCCATTGAAGCGACTTACTCAGACGCAGGTCCGCCCTGTGGTATGCCTGCAAACGGACCCGGTTGCGCTGCTGGTCAAGAAAGTAGGCGCCGCCCGGCCCGGCCCGCAGAAAGCCCGGCACCGGAAAGTTGCTGCCATAGGTATAACGGGCGCTGAGGTTGACGCCCGGCGTGACACGGTAGCTGAGGTATGTATTGACCCCGTGCGTCTGATCCCAATCGGAGGGGAATGATACAGAGAGGATGCTGTCGTTCATTCGGGTCCAGCCATAGGCATAGGAAACCCAGCCCGTGAGCCGGTTCGCGCTACGGCGCTGAAGGAAAACTTCGACGCCGCGGGACCGGCCGCTAAGGGAATTTTCATAGCGGGGGTCGGTCGCGCCTGGGATGATGGCGCCGGCGGGAGTGAGGCGGGGTTCTGTTCTCGGTTGCCAGATCAGTTGGCGATCCCTGCGTTCGTAAACCTCCAGGCGCAGGCGGGTCCGGTCGTCGAGACGCTGTTCCAGGGCCGCGACGGCGTGAGTCGATCGGGGCGGGCGCAGACCGCGGTTGCCGGTCAGCGAAAGCGTGAGTGCGGAGATCTCGGGGAACTGCACGGCCTGGCTCCAGGCGAATTGGAACCGCGTGGTCGACGTGGCGCGGAGCATCAGCGACGCATGCGGCGAGACAGGCGTGCCGGTGACAAGTTCATGGGAGTCGAGGCGGGCGCCGGCGCTTAACGTGACCAGGCCGCCAGGTGTCGAATAGCCCTGTTCGAGGAAGCCTCCAGGCCGCATGGCATTGCCGCGCCAGGTCTCACGGCGGCGGATGACGACAGGGTTGATGCTGTAACGATGCAGGACGCCGTCATCGCGAAGACGTCGAAGTTGCAGACCCGCCGTGAGCGGAGCCTGCCGCGCCCAGGTCCAGGACAGGTCGGTGTTCGAGATCCACTCCCCGTATTGACCGCGGGCCATCTGCAGTCTGTCGCGATTGCTGTTCTCGAACGCTTCGCGCAGCCAGGCGGCTTTGCTCTGAATCGTTGCCGTCGAGGAAGGCGTGTAGCGCCAGCCCAGGTTGGCGACGGAAGTATGGTAACTGCCGAGCATGATCGTGTTGATCGACAGGCTCGATCGGGCGAATTCACGGTCAAGGTCGCTGTGGCCATCGAGGATAGTGAAACTGAATGAATGGCGGGGGGAGAGGTCGTAGACAAGGCGGCCCTGGAAGTCGAGAAAACCGAAAGCAAGCGAGGTGTCGGCGCCGGCGCGGCGGATCAGGTATTGCAGATAACTCTTGCGGGCGGCCGCAAGCCACGAACCCTTGCCCCGCGCCAGCGGACCGTCGGCCACCATGCTTGTCGCCGCAACGCCGGCCTGGATGCGGACCGTCGGCGCGCGGCGGTTGCCCTCGCGAAGACCGACATCGACAAATCCTGACGAACGGTCCGGATAGCGAACCGGCGGTGCGCCCGCATGAAGCGTGACCTCTTCGACGACATCGGAATTGAACATCGTCAGCGACCCTTGCGAGACCTGCGTCTGGACGGCGTGATACGGGCTGTGCAGCAGGATCCCGTCGTACAGGATCCCTGCACGGTCGAATCCCGATCCGCGCAGCGTGAACGTGGATACGAAGTCGTTATTCGAGGCGACTCCAGGCAGCGCCTGGATCGCCCGCAGCGGATCGTCGCTCAGCAGGCCGGCCAGGTTCTTAACCTCCGCTGCGCCCAGCGTACGTTCCGACGGGCTGGACTGTTGCGTGAGTTCGAACGGGCCGGCGGCGACGTTGACCGTATCGCGGCGAGTCATCTGGTCGGGAGTCAGGGCGAGTTTCAGCGGCGGGTCGGCCAGCCGGATTGTGGTGCGGAGCGGGCGGTAACCGATCAGACGGGCCGTGAGGCTGCAAGCTGTCCCAGGCGGCGGCGCAAGGGCAAAAGTCCCGTCCGGACTGGAGGTTGTGCGGGCAACCGAACCGGCGCAATCGGTATCAAGGAGAACGCCGGAGAGAACCTCTCCGGTCGAGGAATCGAGAACGGTTCCTGTTAATGCAGGCTGCTGAGACGCGGCGAGCGGGAGCATGAGGAGCAGGAGTATGATTCGCATCACTATTGACCATACGACGCCGGCGCGCCTCCCTGCGGAAGAAAGTAAGCTGAACCCGTCATTTCCGCCCCTTGAGCCACGCCAGCAGCGCCCCGGGCCGGTCCGTCTGGATACCCGTCGCTCCCGCCTCGATTGCCGCCTGCCAATCCCGCGGGTTATCCGTCTTGCCCTGCCGGTCGAGAAACACTTCGCATCCCGCGTCCCTGGCCATCTTCACCATCTCCGGCTTGAAATTCCAATCGCTGAACGCCACCGCGGGCGGTTTCAGCAATGCCAGGTTCTCCCTGAGCAACTCCGGATTCACCGCCTCGGGCATGCACGGCCAACCAGGCCGCATCGTGACCAGATCGCGCAACACTTGAAACGTCCCGTAAGTCAGGATCGAGTCGCGCATCCCTCGATGCTCCACCGCGGCGATGATCGCTGCCGGCATGGCCTGCTTGACGTCCAGGTAGATCCGAATCCGCCCTTTCGCCAGCGCCAGCACCTCGTCAAATCCGGGAAGCGTCTCCCCTTCTTTCAGCGCGTCGTGCTTGATCACAAGCCGCCCATCCGCCGCCGTCCGAAGATCCACCTCGATGTAGTCGCACCCGAGCCCAATTGCAGCCTCGTACGCCGCCAGGGAATTCTCCGGCAACTCCTCATGCGCCCCGCGATGCGCAATCACCTGAACTCTCTTAGCCACCCCCACATCCTATCCAAAATCCGCCCAGCCAGCAGCCTGCACTTTCTCCATCCCGTCGAGAGAATTTCTCTCCCCTGCGGGCACTACTCCTTTCGAGAGGATGTCTATGCCCATTGGGAAACAACTCGTCGCGCTCCTGGCCCTCGCACTTCCCCTGTCCGCCCAGGACCAGCGCGTCCATCTGGATCAAAATGTACTCATTAACAATTCTTCAGAAACTCAAGAGAGTTCGTTTGGTCAGCCCGTAGCGTCCCCCGCGGACCCAACCCAATCCGCCACCCCGCAAACCCTCCAGTCGGCCGAAGCAGCCGCCAACTCCGCCTACGAATCATTGAAAACAAAGAACTATCCAGCCGCAGTGAGTTCGTTTGGTCAAGCCGTAGCCATCCTCTCCGCCCGCCCCGCCCTCCGCAAGGACTACGCCTACGCCCTCCTCAAAGTCGGCGAACGAGAGTCCGCCCGCGACCAGTTCCTCGCCGCTCTCAGCCTCGACCCCTCCGACGACAGCGCCGCCCTCGAATACGCTTTCCTCTGCTACGAAACCAAAATGGAGGTCCAGGCCCGCCGCACCTTCGCCCGCCTCCAATCTTCGTCAAATGAAGAAATCCGCCGCACCGCCGCCCAGGCCTTCGAGAACATCGACCGCCCACTGCGCGTAGGCATCGCCCGCTGGACCCTCGCGGTCCAATCCGCCCCCGGCCAATACTCGGCTCACGAAGAACTCGCCCACCTCGCCGAGCAGCGCGACGAAACCGCTGTCGCCCTCACCCACTACCTCGACGCCTTCCGCCTCAAACCCGATCGCCGCAAACTCATGCTCGACGCCGCCCGCGTCTCGACCCCTGCGGACGCCATCGCCCTCCGCCTCGCCCTTTCCCGCTCCGACGAACCCCGCCTCGCCGAGACCGCCCGCGCCCTTCTTCCCAACCGCTATCCCTATCCTTACGAATTCGTCCGCGCCCTCGAACTCGACCCCGACAACGTCAACCTCCGCCGCGAATACGCCTTCCTCCTTCTATCAATGGATAACAAGCCAGACGCCATGGCCGCCTTCGCCGACCTCCTCCGCCGCCACCCCGGCGACGAAACCGCCCGCCGCCAACTCGATCTCCTCGAAGGCAAGACCCCGCCGGCGGCCAGACTCTCCAACAAGGAAATGGCCCGCCGCAGCCTCGAAAACAGCTTTCTCAACGACGCCCTCCGTTTCTACCGCGCCGCCAACGAGAATGACCCTGCCGACCCCGAAGTCATGCTCGGCCTCGCCAATACCTATAACCAACTCGGCCGCGACCGCGACGCCCTCCACTGGCTCGACCGCGCCCGCAAGTCAGGCGACTCCCCCGCCGCCCGCGACGCCCGCCAGTCTTACTCCCGGCTCTACGAAACCTCGGCCCCCTTCCACTTCACCACCTGGATGCTCCCCTTCTACTCTTCCCGCTGGTCTGGCGCTCTCATGTACGGCCAGTTCAAAGGCGAATGGAAACTCCCCTCCACCAGGCTCCGCCCCTACCTGTCGATGCGTGTCATGGCCGACACACAGGGCCGCACCGCCGAATCCCGCGTCAACCCATACTTCCCCGCCTACCTCTCCGAATCCGCCGTCATCCTCGGCGGCGGCGCCTCCTACCCCATCGCCCGCAACCTCCTCGCCTGGGGCGAAGCCGGCCAGTCTGTCGGCTACATGAACCGCCGCAACGAATCGCGCTCCCGCCCCGACTTCCGCGGCGGCCTCTCCTGGTTCAAAGGCTGGGGCCACCCGCTCGGCGCTTCCACCGGCTGGTTCTCCGAATCCAACATCGACTCGGTCTACGTCAGCCGCTTCCGCCACGACTTGCTCTTCTATGTCCAGGCCCGCACCGGCTACACCCTCTCGCGCTCCGCCCAAATCCTCTGGAACTGGCAGACCACCGCCGACCGCCTCGGCCAATACTGGGGCAACTTCGTCGAAACTGGTCCCGGCATCCGTCTCCGCTGGTCCACCCTGCCCAAGGGCGTCACCTTCCGCATCGACGCCCTCCGCGGCGTCTACACCATCAATTCCTCCAACCCCATGCGCCCCAACTACTGGGACTTCCGCGCCGGTCTCTGGTATGCCTTCACCCACTAGCCCGGTGGGGCGGGCTTCAGCCTGCAAAGGGCTTCAGCCCGCAAGAGGCTTCAGCCTGCAAATGGCTTCAGCCCGCAAAAGGGCTTCAGCCCGCCCGCGCCCGCAATCCCAGGAATGACCATGACCCCATCGGCACGCCGCTCTCTTAATCGCCTCCTCAAACCCGCCCTCCTCCTGGCCCTCCTGCCCAACCTCCAAGCCGGCTGGGACGACCTCCTAAGATCCGTCAACATCGACCCCACCCGTCTCACCATCCTCGAAGGCGCATCAAAACAAGCCCTCGCCCAAGGCATCCAACCCGGCGATGCCACCGTCCGCGTCCGCAGCGTAACCGACGTCTTCAACGACAAACTCCAGATCGTCTGGCAACACGACGCCACAATCCCCGTCTACGCACTCCCCCCCCACGCCCGCATCTTCACCCGTGAACGCTGGTCCGGCGCTCCTCTGGCCGCCGGCTGGACCGCCGGCCGCAAGGCCGTCTTCTGGACCGCCACGCCCATCGGCGATCAGGGCTACGAGCGCTACCCCTATCTTCTCCAGGCTGTCGTCTCTCTCGGCCTAAAACCGATCGCCCAGTCGCGCGACCTTTGGGCCTTTTTCGACGCGTCTTACCGTCTCCGCGCCGATCCCGAATTCCTCGCCTCCCTCTGGCGCCGCGGCGGCATCGCCGGTCTCCACATCACCGCCTGGCAGTTCTGGGAACCCGACCCTCAGCGCGACGCCTGGCTCAAGGCCCTCATCGACGCCTGTCATAACAACGCCATCCTCGTCTACGCCTGGATCGGATTCCCCCACGTCAGCGAGAAGTTCTGGCAGGACCATCCCCAGTGGCGCGAGCAAACCGCCACCAGCCAGGACGCCCACCTCGATTGGCGCAAGCTCATGAACCTCGCCGACCCCGACTGCGACCGCGCCATCCATGCCGGCCTCAACTCGCTCGCCACCCGCTTCGATTGGGACGGCCTCAACCTCGCCGAACTTTACTTCGAATCCCTCGAAGGCTACCTGAACCCCGCCCGCTTCACCCCCTTCCACCCGTCGATCCGCGAACAGTTCAAAGCCGCCCACGGCTTCGACCCGGCCGAAATGTACGACGAGTCCTCGCCCCTCTCCCATAAGCAGACCGCCGCCCCAATGCGCAAGTTCCTTGACTTCCGCGCCGCGCTCGCCCGTTCGCTTCAGCAACGCTGGCTTGCGCGTCTGGACGCCTACCGTACCGCCAAACCCGGCCTCGACATCGTCCTCACCCACATCGACGACCGTTTCGACGCCACCATGCGCGACAAACTCGGCGCCGACGCCGCCGCTCTCATTCCTGAAACCGAACGTCTCGATGCCACTTTCCTCATTGAAGACCCGGCCACCGTCTGGCACCTCGGCCCGTCCCGTTACACCGAGATCGCCCGCCGTTACGCTCCGCTCGCCCGCCGCCCCGATCTGCTCGCCATCGACCTCAACATCGTCGAACGCTACCAGGACGTTTACCCCGCCAAACAACAGACCGGCGGCGAACTCCTGCTGCTGGTCCGCCGCGCCGCCGAGGCCTTCCCTCGCGTCGCCCTCTACTTTGAAAACTCCATCCTCGCCCCCGATTGGTTCCTGCTGCCGTCCGCCGCCGCCCCGGGCATCAGTGTGAATGAGTTGCCGGACGGCTCCGTCGAAGTGGACGCGCGCAAGCCGGCCGTCCTGCCCTGGACCGGCTGTGCCCAGGTCAACGGCCTGCGCTGGCCCATTGGTGGTTCAGATGACATCCTGCTGCCCGCCGGCCGCCACCGTGTCTCGCCCTGTCCGGGGCCCGCCGGCCGAACGATTGCCGATCTGAACGCCACCCTGCTCGGCGTCGAAAAGACCGCCGCCGGTTGGCGTCTCCACTACGAATCGCGCTCGCGCGCCATCGTCCTCCAGTCGCCCAATGAAAAACCGGCCGGAAGGATCTTCCTCCCGGCCGGCAAGCGTCAATTCGAATGGGTTGACTAGTTGAGGCGGACCTGTTCGCCCTGCTTCAGGCCATCCAGAACGGCCACCTTGACGCCATCGCTCAGACCGGTCTTGATTGCTCTCTTCTCAAACCCTTTGGCCGTCTTCACTTCGACGAATTGCTGGTCCTTCTCCGCCGACACCGCCGTCAGCGGCACCGTCAGGACATCTTTCGCCTGATTGAGAAGAACATCGGCCGAAGCCGACAGATCCGGAATCACCCGCGAGTCGCTCGACGTCATCACCACCCGGACGGGCAACGTCCGGATGTAGAAGTTCTGGCTCCGTCCGCCCGTGGCCAGAGCGCCGATCGAATCGACTTTGCCAGTGAACCGGGCCTCCGGAAATGCATCCAGATTCACGGTCGCGTTCTGCCCCAGTCGAAACAGGTTGCTCTCGGCCTGGTTCACCGTGGCATCCACAAGCATCTGCCTGGTATCGACAATCCTCATGAACGGCTGTCCGGGATGCACCCGGTCCCCAGGAGCCATCTGAACCCTGTCGCCGCCCGGACGGTTCATCGTCTCGACGACAATCATGCCATCCATCGGAGCCCGGATGACATACTTCACGATGTCCCTCTCGTGCCGCTGGACGTGAGCGATTTCCAGGTCCCGCGCGATGGATGCGATCCGCATGTCGGCCTTCTGGGACGCCTCGCGCAGAGCCACTTCGGAGCTGATCTGTTTGTAGGATGCCTCGGCCTCGTCAACCGCCAGTTTCAGCAATTCCTGGTCCACAACAGTGCGAACTTCAACGGCTGAGAAGTCCAACTTCGCCTTGTCCAGAGTCGCCTTGGCCACGCGCAGGCTCTGCCGCAGGTTCTCCGTATCGAGTTCCTGCTGAATCTGCTTCTTCTTGACGTCGTTCTCCCTGTCGCGGAGCCCGGCGATCGTGTCGTCGATGTGATCCTGCGCCGACTGGGGATCGATTTCCGCGATCACGTCGCCCTGTTTGACGAACTTGCCGGAATCGGCCAGCCGCAGCAGCACCATGTTTGTACCGCCGTCCGGACCGTCGAGTCTCGGCCCGGAAATGGCGGCATATCGCTTCGCCGTCGTGGATCCGACGATCCGCAGGCGGAACTCGATGTCGCCACGCTCCACCGGCGCGAGTCTCACCGTCGCAAGAGCCGCCTGCTGCACAGGCGCCGGACGGTTCAAGTAATAGAGAATCGCCGCGCCAAAAGCGATCAGGCTGAGGAAGAAAACCAGCTTCAGCCAAACCGGTCTGCCGGCGTTCTCCGGCGGGGCCGGCTTGTCGCCTGGATTCGATGTTGGGTTGCTCGTCACCGACATAACGGGGTTCTACGCTCCTGGAGTTTCCTTGCACGGCAGCCATATGGGCCGTGCAACCTTCCTCTTCACACTATCGCGCCTCTCGCCTAAATAGACGTGTCCTTCGGCGCTTGGGCTCACAATCGTCAAAAATATGGCGCTCGCCCCCTGCCCCTCGGTTACAGGCTGACGCCGATTCATGCCGCGCCCCGGACCTTGGAGTCAAACGCCCAGGCGCTTGAAATCATCTCATCCAGGCCCGCAATCGCCGGCTTCCAGCCCAATTGATTCCGCAACTTAGCGGAGTCGGCCACCAGTTCCGGCGGGTCGCCCTCGCGCCGCTCGCCCATCACCCAGGGAACCTTTTCCCCGGTCACCCGCTCGGCCGAGTCGATCACCTCTCGCACCGAATACCCGCGGCCCGTCCCCGCGTTGAAGATGCCGCTCCCGCCGCCGCCGCTCAAATGGTCAAGCCCGGCGGCATGGGCCGAAGCCAGATCGCTCACATGGATGTAGTCTCGGATACAGGTCCCGTCCGGCGTCGCATAGTCGCCGCCAAAGACAGTCACCGGGTTGCCGGTCCGGATCGCCCTGAAGATGAGCGGGATGAGGTGGGTTTCCGGCTCGTGCTCCTCTCCGATGCCCGCCGCGGCATCCGCGCCGCAGGCGTTGAAATACCGCAGGATGACGTGCCGCAGCCCCGAACACTGGTCCATCCAGCCCAGAGCCGTCTCCACCATCAACTTGGACTCGCCATAGGGGTTAACCGGCTTGAGCGGCGCGGTTTCAGCGATCGGAACGCTGTCGGGATCGCCATACACAGCCGCGGTCGACGAAAAGACGATATTCCGCACGCCCGCCCGCCGCATCGCGTCGAGCAGGTTCAGCGTCCCGGCGACGTTGTTGTGGAAGTACTTCTCAGACTCCCGGACGGACTCACCCACGGCGATGAACGCCGCAAAATGGATGACCGCGTCGAAGGAGGTAGCGGCAAACAGGGCATCGAGCGCAGGGCGGTCGTGCAGGGAAAGTACCCTCAGCAGGCCCTCGGGCACATTGTGACGGTAGCCTTTCGACAGGTCGTCGGCGACCACGGCCTCGTGGCCGAGACGCAGCAGATAGTGCGTGGTGTGGGAACCGATATAACCGGCTCCGCCGGTGACCAGGATGCGCGCCATAAAAAGGAGGTCCGAGCCGGTTGATTCGCCCGAACCTCCAAGGTATCAGAATCCGCCGGGAGGGCTACCGCAAAATCTGTTCAATGGCGGAGGCAAGTTCGGCAGAGTCCGGCGCCACCTTGGACTCGAAGCGCTGGACCGCCTTGCCGTCTTTACCAACGAGAAACTTGGTGAAGTTCCACTTCACGTCGCCGCCTTGCGCCGTTGTCAGATAAGCGTAGAGCGGGGTGATGCCGTCGCCCTTGACGCTGACCTTGCCGAGCATCGGGAAGGTGACGTTGTAGGTCCGGCTGCAAAATTGCTTGATCTCGCTATCGGAGCCGGGCTCCTGCCCGCCGAAGTTGTTGGCTGGAACGCCGACGATGACCAGTCCGCGGCTCTTGTACTTCTGGTAGAGCGCTTCGAGACCGGCGTATTGAGGGGTGTAACCGCAGCGGCTGGCGACGTTGACCACCAGCACGGCCTTGCCCTTCAACTGCGCCATGGCAAACGGCTTGCCGTCGATGTCGTTCATGGTGAATTCGTGGACGGAGTTGGCGGCGAACGCGGGTGTCATGAGTAGAGTGGCTCCCAGAAGGACGGATTGAAGTCGGGTCATGGCTGTTTGATGCCAAAAACCCACAATCTGGTTCAGATTCAGCGGCGAATGAATCCGATGACGGGTAGTCTGTTAGATGTGGAGACGTTCACGGTAGAGGCGGAGCGGGCGGGCGCAAGGCTCGACCAGTATCTGGCGTCGTTGATGCCGGACTACAGCCGCGCGCGGTTGCAGGAATGGATCGAAGCTGGGCGCGTGCGTGTGGACGGAGCGGCGAAAAGGGCGTCTTACAAGCTGAGAGCTGGCGAACGTATAGAAGTGGAACCGGCTGAACTGAAGCCGTTGCGGGCCGTAGCCGAAGAGATCCCGCTCGATATTCTCTATGAGGACGCCGATGTGGTGGCGATCAATAAACCGGCCGGCATGGTGGTTCATGCAGGAGCGGGCAGGCATGACGGGACGCTGGTCAACGCCCTGCTGCATCACTTCGGGACGCTTTCCGAGGTAGGCGGCGAATTGCGTCCGGGGATCGTTCACAGGTTGGACAAGGGGACCAGCGGGGTGATGCTGGCGGCAAGGAACGACCTGGCGCATCGGGAGTTGGCGCGGCAGTTCGCTTCGCGCACGGTTGAGAAGACCTATCTTGCGCTGGTGGAAGGAGTCTTGAAGCGGGAAACGGGCAAAATCGACAAAAAGATCACCCGCGATCCGGTGCGCCGGACCCGCATGACGGCCCGGCTGGAGTCCGGCCGTGAGGCGCATACCGCATACCGGGTACTTGAACGCTTCAGCCGGTTCACGCTGCTGGAAGTGAAAATCGGCACGGGGCGGACGCATCAGATCCGCGTTCACCTGTCCTCGATCGGCCACCCGGTCGCCGGGGACACGCTTTATGGCGCCTCGGCCAACCCCTCTGGCAGAGCGGACTTAGGGCGTCCGTGGCTGCATTCTTTCAGGCTCCGGTTCGCCCTGCCATCGAGCGGACAGGAGATCACAATCGAGGCGCGCGTGCCGGAAGAGCTTGAGGCGTGGAAATCAGGCCTCCTATAATCGAGTCAGAGAGATCTGATGAACTCAACTCGACGCGCCTTCTGTCTTGGACTGCCCGCGGCCGGAGCTTTGCTCGGGCGGCAACAGGCGGTCCAGCCGCCGCACGACCCCACGCAGACGATCACCCTGGAGGTGACACGCGTCAATCTGCTGTTCACCGTGTCGGACAGGAAGGGCCGGTTTGTGACAGACCTGAAGAGCGGCGACTTCGAGATTCTTGAAGGCAGGAAACAGCAAAGGATCCTGGACTTCCTGGCCGAGTCCGACATGCCCCTGCGCATCGCCTTACTGATCGACACCAGCAACAGCATCAAGACCCGGTTCAAGTTCCAGCTTGAGGCGGCCAGCGAGTTTCTGAACGACGTCATCCGCCCGGACAAGGACAAGGCGATGATCTACAGCTACGACACTCAGGCCGAACTGGTGCAGCCGCTGACGAGCGATACCTACCTGCTGCAGAAGAAACTCATGAACTTGCGGCCGGGCGGCGGCACGGCGATGCATGACGCGCTGGCCGAAGCCTGCCGCGACCATCTGGGCAAGGAACAACCGCGCCACCAGTTCCGCCGCGCCGTCATCATGATTGGGGACGGGGAAGACAACACCAGCCGCAACTCCCGCGACCAGGCGCTGGAAATGGCCCACAAGGCCGATGCGGTGATTTATGCGATTTCGACCAACATTACGAAGATCGAGACCGACGGCGACAGGTTGCTCAAGTACCTGGCCGCGGAGACCGGTGGGTTGGCGTATTTCCCGTTCAAGGCGGAAGACCTGACGCAGGACTTCGAAAACCTGGCCAACGAACTCCGCAGCCAGTACAGCATCATGTACCGGCCGGAGCCGATGCACACCGACGGGCTGTATCACGAGGTGAAGATCCGGCTGAAGGATCGCAAGGGGCTGGAAGTGCGGTCACGCAAGGGGTACTACGCGCCGAAGTCGTAAGAGCGCAGATTGAGGCGGATGGCGGATCGGGCACTCGGCTCGAAACCGCGCTGGGAACCCGCTCTCTCGCGTTCGCGGCCTCAATGCGGGCGGGTTATTTCTGTTTCGCCAGGACGTGCTGCTTGCAGTAGCGCTGGCCGGGAAGGGCAGGGCGCGTACAGCGGGTTCCGTCCTTGGTCAATGCGGCGCAGCGGACCGTGGGGGGTCTTGAATCCGGCCTGTCGGGGACGGTGGAGACAGGCGCGACACCGCCAAAGGGGACCGGCTTCGCGTTGCGCAACTGTCCGCGCCGTTCGCTCAGCGCAGTGATAAGAGTGTCCAGCCGGCTTTGCAGGGACTGGACGTCCGACTTGAGCGACTGCAGTTCGGCCAGCGTCCGTTCGGTGAACTGCAACTCTTCGGCTACCGTGGCGGGCGGATCGCCGAAGACAGGCAACAGGATGAGCAGACACGCCGCGGCCGAACAGAGACTCTTGCGCATGACACAAGAGTAGTGCGGCGGCGGAAGAAAACTTCTCACCTGTCGTCGTCGTCGATATCAAGCGAAAGAGGGGCGAAAACGTTGCGGGGCGGCTGCGGATAAGGCGTGTTCCAGCCGCGGATCATGCCCCAGACAATGCGGTTGAGCCGTTCAGTGGGAGCGGCGTCGGGCACTTCCCAGCGCATCTTGGCCGAGTCGATCGCCGCCTGGCGCGCTTTGCCGCGCAGCGCCTGGACGGGCGGGTTCACGTCGTCGAGCGACTGGGCGGGAACCAGGGCCGTGAAGGGTTCCGGATCGGGCGTGTCCTGGAAGCAGGCCCGCATGTCGTTCGCGATCAGATCGAACAGCGACAGGGCGGGCAGGCCGAGAATCAACCCGATGGTTTTGACGATGCTCTGGTTTGAATAAAACGTGGAGTCGATCGCACCACGCCGGGCGTATGGGCTGGCGACGGTCGAAACGGTGCGGTGGCCGTCGACGTGATCGACGCCGTTCTGGGCGTCGTCCTCGACGACGAAGATGGCCATCTTACTCCAGAAGGGTGAACCGGACAGTCCTTCGATGATCCGGCCGAGGGCAAGGTCGTTGTCGGCGACCATGGCCTTGGGCGACGACGCTCCGGCGGTGGCGCCGTATGTGTGGTTCGACGGCAGTTGGACGATGACGAGATTGGGCATCTTCTTCTCGCGAGTCCAGGCTTCGACGTCCTTCAGGAAGATGGTCGCGCGGACAACGTCGGGGACGGCGTTGGTGTAAGTGGGGTAGTTGCGGGCAAGCAGGGCATCGAGTGGCGGGATGGGTGATGAGACCTTGAAGTCCTTCGTGAAGTCTTCGCCTTTGCGCCAGCGGGCGAAATACCCGGCGCGCTGCGCGGGCTTGGCTTCGCTGAGACGGGGGGCATATTCGCCATAGACCTTGACGGTCTTGCCGGCTGCCAGGGCGGCGTCCCAGAGGAAGCCATTACGAGAGTAGGCAATGGGATCGGTGCCGTCGTAGGGGTAACTGCGGCCTTCATAGCCGGGCCAGAGGGTGTAGGCGACCTGGTTGGCCTGCGTCGCCCATTGATGGCCGTCGGCGCTGTTGCCGCCGGTGGCGAAGAAGCGGTCCATCAGGACGTAGCGGCGGGCGAGGGCGCGCTGATTGGGCGTGACGTCCTCTCCGAACATGACGAGCGAGGGCTCGCCGTCGCCTTCCGGGAGATCGCCGAAGAGCTGGTCGTAGGTGCGGTTTTCCTTGACGATGTAGACGACATGTTCGATCAGCGATGGGTCGCCGGAGCGCACCGGAATGGCTTTCGGAGCGGGTCGCGGGCCAGCGGCGCGGGCTTGGCGAACGGAGCGGCCTTTGAGCGTAAGGTGGGTATTCTCGGCGACGGCTGTCGAGTAGTTGGCGAGTTGGGCGGCGTCGGGGATGTCGATGACGGCGGCCGAGCCGCGGTAGCTGTGGACGTAGCGTTTGCCGGGCGCATCGCGCCACCCGGAGCCGGCGCCAAGCAGCGCGCCGACGGCGAGACGCTTGCCATCCGAACTGAGGGCAAGCGACGACGGATACCAGGCCGTCGGGATCATGCCGAGCAGCCGGCCGTTGGTTGTATCGATTATGGCGACGGCGTTGATGCCGCCGAGGGCGACATAGAGACGTCCGGCGCGGGCGTCGAGAGCAAGGGCGGTGGGAGCGATGCCGGGAGCGGACTGGTCGAATGGATCGATGGGCCAGGTTGATGCGACCTTGTTTGTCGATGTGTCGATGACGGTGATGGAGTCGCCGTTGCTGTTGGCGGCGTAGAGGCGGTTGCGAGACTGGTCCCAGGCGAGCGAAACGGGTGCGAGACCGGTTTCGATTTCAACGGTGACCTTGCCGGTTTGGGTATCGATGCGGGAGACGGTGCCGGATGCGGCGATGCCGCGGGCGTCGATTGGGACCTGGTCGGCGGTCTTCGACAAACCAGTCGGCGCGGTCTTTTCGCCGGGTTTCGGTTTGCGGCCGCCCCAGTGCGAGACCCAGGCTGTGCAGCCGTCATCGGAGAGGACGACGGAGGCGGGGGCGGTGGAGACGGCCACACGGACTGGCGGTTTTGCGCCATCGAGATCGACCAGCGCGACCTGGTTGTTGAAGATCAGCGGCAGCGCGGCCAGACGCCCGCCGTCCTTGCAGGCGCGCAGTGCCACGGCCGGCGCGCCGGCGTGGTTGAGGCCGAGCTTTTCCGCGATGACCGGCTTGCCGGTTGCGGCCCTGGCGAGCCAGACGCCGGGTACGCGATCGACTCCGGCGAACAGCGCCTGGCCCGCGAAGGGATCGAATGCGACGCCCTGGAGGGCCGGACGGCGGCCGGCGTCGAGACGTTGAACGACCGAGTTTTTCGCCCAGTCGTAGCGATAGAGACCCGTCGCGGCGAGGACGTAAATCTCGCTGGAATCGCTGCCAAACGCCACGCCGAAGACGCGGCCCTCGAAGACCGCGGGCACGCCTGCGGGCGTGATCTCCTGGCGCGTGGTGACGACGCCTGGATCGATCACGCGCCGCACGGGCGACTGCGCCATCAGCGAGGACGCGAACAGGACGAGAATGATCCGTTTCATATGTTGAATTCGATTCCCTGCGCCAGGGGCAGGTCCTTGGACCAGTTGATGGTGACGGTCTGGCGGCGCATGTACTGTCTCCAACTGTCGCTGCCGGCTTCGCGGCCGCCGCCCGTTTCCTTTTCTCCGCCGAAGGCTCCGCCGACCTCGGCGCCGCTGGTGCCGATGTTGACGTTGGCGATGCCGCAGTCGCTGCCGCGCACACTCAGGAAGGTTTCGGCGGCTGCGAGACTGTCAGTGAAGATCGCGGACGACAGGCCCTGCGGGACGGCGTTGTGCCATTCGATGGCTTCATCGAGCGTGTCGTATTCCATCAGATAAAGGACCGGCGCGAAGAGTTCTTCGGCCACGACGGGCATGTGGGGCCAGGCGCGGATCAATGTGGGTTCGACGAAGAATCCGCCGCCGCGTTCGATGGCGTTGCCGCCATGAAGGACTTCCCCGCCCTGGGCTTTGGCCTTGGCGATGCCTTCGATCATCTCATCCACTGCCGCGCGATTGACCAGCGGACCCATCACGATGGATTCATCCAGCGGGTCGCCGATGCGGATCTGCGCGTAGGCCGCGCGGAGACGTTCGATGAAGCCGGCGGCGATATTCTTCTGGAGGAAGATGCGGCGGATCGTCGTGCATCGCTGACCGGCGGTGCCGACCGCGCCGAACAGCACGGCGCGCAGGGCGAGGTCGAGGTTGGCGGATTCGGTGATGATGATGCCGTTGTTGCCGCCGAGTTCAAGGATTGTGCGGCCCAGGCGCCGGCCAACGACTTCGGCGACGCGGTAGCCCATGGTGCAACTGCCGGTTGCCGAGACCAGCGGTACGCGCCTGTCGTGCAACATGCGTTCGCCCACGGTGCGCCCCTTGCCGATGACGAGCGTGAAGACGCCCTGCCAGCCGTGGCGCTCAAGGACGCGGTTGCAGATGTTCTGGACGGCGATGGCGGTCAGCGGCGTGTCGGACGAGGGTTTCCAGAGAACACAGTCGCCGCAGACGGCGGCGATCATGGCGTTCCAACTCCAGACGGCGACGGGAAAGTTGAACGCCGAGATCACGCCGGCGATGCCCAGCGGATGCCACTGTTCGTACATCCGGTGTTCGGCGCGTTCGCTATGCATCGAGAGGCCATAGAGCTGGCGTGAGAGGCCGACGGAGAAGTCGGCGATGTCGATCATCTCCTGGACTTCGCCGCGTCCTTCGGCGATGATCTTGCCCATTTCAAGTGTGACCAGCGCGGCCAGCGGTTCCTTGTTGGCGCGCAACTCTTCGCCGATCTGGCGGACGATTTCGCCGCGCTTGGGCGCGGGCAGCAGCCGCCAGCGGAGGAAGGTTTCGTGCGTCTCGGCCGAGACGCGGTCGTAGTCTTCTTCCGTGGCCATGTTGATGATGGCCAGCGGCTCGCCGGTGGTTGGGTTAAGCGAAACCAGTTCGCCGCCGGATGAAGTATCGATCCAACCAGTGCCGCAAGCGCCCGGGTTGGTGGATTGGATGCCTAATTGTTGGAGGATCTGATGTATGTTTGCCATGTGCGGCTCTCCTGGCCATTCTACGCTGACCGCACAGGAAAAAATGCGGATGCCGTTTGAGCCTTGAACTCGCGCCCGGCCTGTGCTAGCTTGGATCTGGTTACGCAACGGAGGATGTATTGATGCGTATTTTGTGTACTCTTCTACCCCTGCTCGCTTTGCCGTTAACGGCAGCAACGATCGGGAATCCGGTGATCGACCGGGCAATCACTGACGGTGCCGTGAACACGATGTTCGTCTACCGTGGCGCGTTTCCGAATGCGGGCGAAACGGTGACGGGCTGGAGCTTCTACAGCGCAACGACGAATTCGGTGACGCCGCTGCTTCTCAATCGCGTAGGGCCGTCGAACGCTTATACCTTACTCGGCATCGGCGCGACTCGGACCAGTGCTGGATCGGGTTTGCAGAGTTTTGACTTCGGACTCACATTTGGGTCAGCCCTGACGGGTGCGAGCACGACATTCGGCTGGCTCGACAGCACCACTGGTGTGATTGAGTTCGATGTAGCCGACAGCGTCCCAGGGTTTGAGTGGTACGGATCGACGCCCGCATTGCCACTCATTGTCGGCGGAGCATACACATTCCGCGACGGCGATCTTTCCGGACCGGGCGGGCTTTACCCAGGCGGCCGCCTGTATTCGGTGGAGTTCACCACCGGCGCCGCCGAGATCCCGGAGCCTGGGACTCTGGCGCTGCTGGGCGCGGGCTTGGCTGGGCTTGCTTTGCTGCGCCGCCGCCGCTAGTGTTCTGACCGCAAGATCAGGTTCTACTGGACGACCGCTCGCTGACCGATCAGAGCCACGACCGGGAGTGGGCAGGTTCAGTTACCTTCGATTCTGATCCGGTCGAAGCTGGTCACACTGCCGGCCTTGGTTCAGATGCCGGCTTTGCCCGCACTCGAAGGTTGGCCGTCAGCGGCCGATTAGGCCTAGCCCCGACTGTGATGAGGGGAGAGCCAAACGACGCAGGGTCTGGCGGAGAGGGAGGGATTCGAACCCTCGATACAGTTTCCCGTATACACGCTTTCCAAGCGTGCGCCTTCAACCACTCGGCCACCTCTCCTGAACACGGCATAGGCATGAACAGCGCCACTGGGGCCGCCCGCCCGCCGAGGGTCTGCATTCAACAGTTTATCATGCCGGCATCAGTGGATCGGCACGCCCTGGTACAAATAGTTCCGCACCCTGAGCCACCACTCGGCGCCGGCCGGAACCGGACTCGGCCGCGCGCAGAAGGACTCGCGCGACGGGTAGCCGCCGGCCTTCAGGATCATCGCCACGACACCGTCCCGCGTCTCCTGTTTGGCACGCTCCTGCGCCAGGAGGAGGTCGATCATCACATTCCTTGTGATGAAGTCGCCCGCACGCCTCAACTGCCCGTCTCCCTTTTTCCAGGCGGTCCCGCAGACGAATCCCATCAACGGGATGAGCAGCGAGGAATCGGCCCGTTGTTCCGGCCTCGGCGGATTCGCAACCAGTTCCGGTTCGGCACGGACCACAACGTCCCGCACTCGCATCTCCAGCGGGTAGATCACCCAACGCTCCCCAACATTGAGCTGGACCTCCAGACGGAATCGATGGGGCTTCACGGTTGCGGGCACGTAAATGTCCAGCAAGTACGATTGGACCGACTGCCCTTGCGACAACGTCGCGACATGCGGCAAATTGACTGCGGCGGCCCCGTCTGGCAGCCACTCCTGTCCAATCTGGCTGTAGCGCTCCTGGTAGAGCCGGCACTGCGCCGTGTTGTCCGGGTTCTGGCCGACGAACAGCGAGTAGCTGATGCCTTGCGGCGCCTCAACGCCGAGGCGCAAAGTCATTCTCCCACCCCGCGGGATCGCCGGCGAGATGAATTCATGGCCCGGGACCGCCCGATCCACGGCCGCGATCTGCCCATCCGGGCGAAGCCGCTGAAATTCGGACACGACGAGCAGACGCTGGCCGGCGGCGGGCACGGCCAGCAGGCTCAAAATGACCCAGGAGCGGAGCGGCATGGGATCAGGTTAAATCATACTTGTCCTGGTGGATCTCCGGATCTGAGATCACCATGACCGGCCTGCCGAGAATCTCCTCCAACTCTTCAAGATAATTGTTCTTCAACGACTTCAGGAGCGCGGCAACCTCCGGGTTCACACGCAGCACGCACTCCTGCCCGTCCACCACCTTGGCGTACTTCTGCGCCTGGTTGAGGATCTCGCCGATCACCGTCTCCACGCTCTTCACATAGCCGGAGCCTTCGCAGTTGGGGCAGGGCGAGCAAAGAGCGCGTTCGAGGCTTTGCTTCACCCTCTTACGCGTGATTGCGACGAGACCGAAGTCATTGAACTGGAGGATCTTATACGGCGCCTTGTCCAGCCGCATCGTCTCTTCAAGCACCTGCATCACCTTCTGGCGATTCTTGCGCTCGTCCATGTCGATGAAATCGACAACGATGATCCCGCCCAGATCGCGAAGCCTGATCTGGCGGACAATCTCCTTCACCGCCTCGGTATTGGTCTTGGTAATCGTGTCTTCCAGACGGTGCGATTTGCCGACGTACTTGCCCGTGTTCACGTCGATGGCGACCAGCGCCTCTGTCTGGTTGATGACGATGTACCCGCCGCTCTTCAACCAGACCTTGGGACGGAGCGCCTTCTCCAATTCCTGGGTGATTCCGAAGGCGTCGAAGATGGGCTCCGGACGCGTGTAAAGCTTCACCCGGTTGAGGAGTTGAGGCGAGAAGCGCTCAACGGTATGCAGAACCTGTTCGTAAAGCTCTTCGTGATCGACCCAGATCGCCTTAAACCCACCCGTCAGATGGTCACGGAGGATGCGTTCGACAATCTCGACGTCGTGATGAAGCAGGAGCGGAGCGCGGCGCTTTTCGGCCTTCTCCCGGATCTCCTTCCAGAGTGCGGCGAGATAGCGCATATCGGCGCCAATCTCTTCCTCAGTGCGGCCTTCGCCCGCCGTCCGCATGATGTAGCCGCCCTGAAGTCCTTCACGCTGGCGTTGAAGGACCTTCTTCAGCCGCTGCCTTTCCTCCTCGGTGGAGATCTTGCGTGAGACGCCCATATGCTCGATGGTCGGCATGTAGACGACATAGCGTCCAGGCAGGGCGATATGGGATGTGATTCGCGCTCCCTTCTGGCCGAGGGGTTCCTTCGCGATCTGGACGATGATCTCCTGGCCTTCCTTCAACAGGTCGGAGATTGACGTGGGCTGTCTTTCCTTCTCGCCGTTTTCGCGATCCCGATCGCGGTCCCTGCCTCGCGGCAGCCGAACTTCGGCCGGAGGGCGGGTGACGACGGCAGGCTCGGCGCTGACCGCCACTTCGGGCGCGGCTCCCGCTTCAGCCTCCGGCGCCTCTATTGCAGTCTCAACCGTGACCCTCTCGCCACCGCGGCCCCGGCGGCGCGAACGGCGAGTCGTCCGGTGGCCCAGGCGTCCGCCCTGCGCTCTCAATGTCGCCGTCAGGCTGACAGGCATCCGAGCCGGCTCGGCGCCCTCTTCAGCCGGCACGGTCTCCTCGGAGGAGACTTCCGCGGCGGCATCGCCTGCGCCCACCTCCAATTCGCCACTGGTCCCTTCAGGGCTGACAATCCGGGCGGATCTGGAATCCACTTCGAGACTGATCCCTACCCAGCCATCTTCGTCGCCCTCCTCCACGGCCAAAGGAACCGGGGATTCCTCGCCGGCAGGATCAGTCTCAGCAGAGTCATCCAGGTCGTTTTCGTCAACCTCAAAGCTTGCCGTTACCTCGATGTCGGCGTCCTCGCCCTCGTCATCGTCGGCACCGGCGGTCTGGTCAGGACTTCCTTCGACCTCATCCTGGGGCCCTTCGTCTTCGTCCTCCTCGTCGTCCGTAGCGGGCAGGTCGACTTCCTCGCCACGTTCCAGCGCATCGATGCGGTCCAGAATCGACTCCACGGCATCGTCGGCGGCAGCCTCATACGCAACCTCGTCAACGTCGGCGGCCGACGCTTCGTCCGCCACCTCCGGGTCGCGGCGCGTTGCGGCCCTGCGGTACTTCGCCAGGGATTCTCCAGGCAGGATGATCACGTCGCTGGATAAATCCTCGATTCCGCGGGCCTCGCCCGGGCCCTGGGATCCAACCCCGTCAGCCGCGGCTTCGTCCACAGGCTGATCCGCCTCGGCGGTGTCGGATGCTTCGGCGTATTTTGATTCCGGGAATCCACGGCCCTTGCGTCGCCGGCGTGACCGGCGGCGAGGGTCTACCGAGTCTTCGCCGGCGCCCGGCGCTGCTTCCTGCTCAGAAAGAGCAGGACTCGCCTCGATCACCGGAGCGACGGCTTCTACGACAGGGCGCGGCGCCAGAGGCTCACGCCGCTGATCCCGCCTGGGGTCGCGGTCTCTGCCTCGCTCGCGGTCCCGATCGCGGCTGGGGCCCCGGTTGACCGCTGGTTTGTCTTCCACCCGGTCAATCTCCTCGCCGTGCTCGTCGAAGAAATCCGAGACATAGAGGAAACAGTCCCGTTCCAAACCAAGGTCGACAAAAGCCGACTGCATTCCGGGCAGAACGCGGGTTACGCGGCCTTTGTGAATGCTCCCGGCCAGGGAGTATTCGTCGGCGCGCTGAAAATAAACTTCAACGAGCTGGCCATCCTCGAGGATGCCAAGCTTCGTCGCATGGCGGTTCTGACTGACCACCAGCTCTTTCGATGAGGACATCGCAGTCACCTCCATTTTCGGGAGCGGCCTCAACGGCGGAGCAGGCGCGGACTGGCGATTCAGGTTGAGTGTAAGGAGATACGCCGCCACCCATCCAGGGATCCCTCTTGGCGGAGAGCCGCCACGGGGATGCGGCTGTTTTGGACTTGCCGTCCAATCTTACTGCCCCGCCCTCTGACGGGGGTCATGTCATTCACCCCGCCGGGCGGAACCGGAGGGACCGTTGCCGGCCCTCTCAAATCTTCTTGGGTCTCCTCAACAACTCACTTCCCGGACGCCTTCCAGCCCGGTCGCACGTTGACTCGGTCGCTTCACGAAACGACACGCCGGAGCCGGACATTATTGACCAGCCCCAGCATCATAAATATCGACAGCATACTTGATCCCCCATAACTCATCAGGGGCATCGGTATGCCGGTTACGGGCATCCGCCCCACCGCCATCCCCGCGTTGACAATCGCGTGGAACAACAGCAAGGCGCACACCCCCATGCAAATGAACATACCGGCACGGTCCGGCGCCGACTGAGCATTCTGAACGATCTGCATCAGCAGCAGAAAGAACAGGCCGAACACCACAACCATGCCAACAAACCCATGCTCTTCGGCAAATGCCGAAATCAGAAAATCCGTATGCGTCACGGGAAGAAACCTGAGCTGGGTCTGCGACCCGCGCGTCACGCCCTTCCCCCACATCCCACCAGCGCCCACGGCGATCTTCGATTGGATGACCTGATAGCCACTCCCCATCGGGTCGCGCATTGGATCCATGAACGTCACCAAACGCGCCCGCTGGTAGTCTTTCAGCACCAACCAGCCCACGGGCATCAATACGGCCGCCAGGACCAGAATCGACACCACGTGCTGCCACCGCGGACCACCGAGAAATATCCCGACGGCCAGAATTGGGATATACGTCAGCGACGTGCCCAAATCCGGCTGCATCGCCACCAGCAGCAGCGGCAGTCCAACCAACCCGGTCAGTCTGAGCAGATCCCTTGTTTCCAGGCGGTCGCTCCGCAACTCGGCCAAGTAGCGTGCTACCAGTAATACTATCACTAGTTTGACGAACTCCGATGGTTGAAACCGGAAGCCAAACCCGATCGGAATCCACCTTTTCGACCCCCAGACCATGGCGCCGAACAGCGGCGTCATGATCAGCAGCGCAATCGAAATCCCATAAAGAACCGGCACCTGCCCCAGCAACGTGTGGTAGTCCACTCGCGACATGAACCACATGGCCAGTAACCCGCAACCCAGCCAGACCCCCTGTTTCCACCACGCCGTATCGAACTTCGAATCGAGTGTGGCGCTGTAGATTTGCAGGATCCCCAGCGCTGCGATAACCAGCGCCAGAATCAGCATGGGCCAGTCAAGATCCCGCATTCTGCGGTAGGCCGCCATTACCGGCCTCCCGCCGGCGGCGGTTGAACCGAGGCTACATTGAGCGGCCGCTTCTTGTCGGACCGCGCCTTCTTGTCGAAATACGCTTTGATGATGTCGCGGACGATCGGTCCCGCCAGGTTGCCGTGCACCCCGTTCTCCCACAGTGCCGCCACCACGATCTCCGGCGCGCTCCTCGGGGCAAAACCGACAAACCAGGCGTCGTCCTTGTACTCGTCTCCGTGTTTGCCCAGATCCATCAGCTTGTTGGATATCCGCTGCGCCGTGCCTGTCTTGCCGCAGAACTCGATGCCCGGGATGCGCGATGCGCCGCCCGTTCCCCCTTCGTTCACCACGGCATACATCCCGTTGATCACCTTCATGACGTTTTCCGTCTTCAGGTCGGCCCTCCTCGCCGCGGTAGCCGCCTTGGCCTCCCTCACGATATGCGGCCGCATCCAAACGCCTCCCGCGACCAGCCCGCCGATGGCGTGGGCCAGTTGCAGCGGCGACGAGGTTACGGCGCCCTGGCCGATGGCGACGGAAATCGTCTCGCCGGCGTACCATTTCTCGCGCAGCGCACGGATCTTCCACTTCGAAGAGGGCATGGTGCCCTCCTTCTCTCCCGGCAGGTCGATGCCCGTCTTCCTGCCGAACCCCGCCAGCTCCGCATACTCCGCTATCTTGTCGATCCCCAGACGGTTGCCGGCGGTGTAGAAGTACACGTCGCAGCTTTGTGCCAGCGCCTTGTGCAAATCCACGGTCCCGTGACCGCCCTTCTTGTGGCACTTGAAGTACCTGCCATAGAACGACGCCCCGCCTGAACAGTGCACCGTCGTATTCTCGTCGATGACGCCCGCCTCGAGGCCGGCGATCGCGACGATGGGCTTGAACGTCGACCCCGGCGCCAGTTGCGCCTGCACCGCGCGGTTAAACATCGGCTTGGCCGCATCGCTCATGAGCGCCACCAGGTCCCTTGAATTCACGCGCCCGACGAATTGGTTCGGATCGTAGGAAGGCGCCGAAACCAGCGCCAGAATCTCGCCGCTTCGAGGGTCCAGGGCCACAACGGCTCCCCTGCGGCCTTGCATGGCCAGTTCCGCCACCACCTGCAAATCGAGGTCGATGGTCAACTGCATGTCCTTGCCCGGCACGGCTTCCTTGATGCCCAGGATTTCCCGCGTGTTCATCCGGTTGTCCACCCGCACCTGACGCTGGCCATCGACGCCCTTCAGCACTTCGTTGTAGAACCGCTCGATGCCCATCTTGCCGATCAGGTCGCCCGGATTGTAGGCCGCCCATTCGGGGGAGTTCAATTCCGCGTCGCTGATCTCCCCCAGATACCCGATCACGTGCCCTGCCAGCCCGCCCTTGGGATAGACCCGAAACTGAGAGCGGATCAGTTCCATCTCCGAGAAAGAATCCTCCCCGCGGTGCGCTTCGACAAAGGTCAGTTCCTCGCGCGTCAGGTCTTCCTTGAGCGGGATCGTAAAGTACGTCGGGCGCGACCGGTACCGCTTCACCCGCGCCTCGAGGACGTCCGGTTCCAGGCCCAACCCCAGCGCGATGGGATGGATGTGCTCTTCCTTGAGGTTTTCCCGGGACAGGATCAGCTTGAACGCTTCGTGGTTGTCCACGATGATGCGGTTGTCCCGGTCCAGAATCTTGCCTCGCGGCGCGGGGATCGGCAACGACTTGATCTGATTCTGCAACGCCTTGGCGTTGTAGATCTCTTCATTGCGAACCTGAAGATCCCAGTAGCCCGTCAGCAGAAAGAAGAACGCTCCGACGACGATCCACTGAAACGCCGCGATCTTGCCAGCGGCGAATTTCGTCTCGTCGCGCACCAGGGGCTTAGTGATGCTCGAATCGGGCTGTCTCTCGGAGGGAATGATCCGCATGGCTCAACGAGCCTCTGACTTTAGTCTATCCAAGAGCAGAAACAGCGGAATGGCGACCACGGCGTTCAGAAACGCCAGGATCACCGTCTGCGGGATCTGCAACTCCATCGGCTGGCCCAGCAGCGCCCGCGTCAGCAACCAAACGAACAACTGGTGGAACAGGAAGAAGAAAAAGGAAAGCAGGAACCGTAGGGCGCTGTTCTCCACATCGAATCGCATGCTGACGCTGGCTGCAAAGTAACCCACAAGCGTCTTGACGATGCCGAACATGCCCAGATACTGGTGGGACAGCGAATCCTGCATCAGACCGATCACGGCCCCCGTCGCCGCACCCACAATCGGACTGCGCCTCATCAGCGCCAGGTAGACCGTCATCAGCAACGGCAGTTCCAGGTAGGAGAGGGTCTCGATCAGCCTCGGGACATAGACCTGGAAGACGATCGCCCCCAGCGGCGCCAGAATCCACACCAGCGGATTGAACTTCGAACTGGCCGCCCCCCGCGCCTTCCGTGGCAGCAACTTCTCCTCGAACGGGTTCATCGTTGATTCACCGGTCCGGGTTTCACCGGATTGGGTTTCGCCGGACTGGCGGGCGGCGCCGCGGCGGCTTCACCCTGCGGCGGCGGGACGGCCGGCTTGGCGGCGGCTGGCGGCCGGTTGAAATCGGGAACCCGGCCCGGCCCGGCGCCGTATGTGTGCCCCTGCGATTCGCCGATCCGCCGGTATTTCTCCATCAGCCTGTCGGCGTCTGTCCGCACCGGGCCTCCCGTCGTGCCGGGATCTTCCAGCGGCGCTTCGCCG
Organism: uncultured Bryobacteraceae bacterium; assembly: GCA_947084845.1. Classification (GTDB taxonomy): domain Bacteria; phylum Acidobacteriota; class Terriglobia; order Bryobacterales; family Bryobacteraceae; genus PNKE01. The sequence goes on from CAMTUE010000044.1 coordinate 43,542, forward strand.
GCCTCCTGCGGGGGCGGGGGCAGGATCTGGACGCTTGGCGACGAGGGCGGCAACGGGTCCGGAATCAACCCGTGAACCCCGCCGGTTACGATCAGGACTTCGTTGACGCCGGCTCGTAACCCGACAGGTTCAGCCACCACGTCTTTTCCACCCCGGCCCTCGCGTGCCGACCGAACGATCCCCGCCGGCAAGCCCTTGGGGAATATCCGGTCGTCGCCGGAGGTGTAGAGCCATTCGCCCGCTTCCACCGTGTCGCGGTTCTCGATATGGTCCACCGGACAGAGCGACGAACCAACGCCCTTCATCGTCCCGCGAATCTTGTGCTTCTGGGAGATTACACCCGCCGCGAATCCCTGGCTGGTCACCAGCGAGACGAGCGATGCGGTGGGGTAAGCCGCCGATACCCGGCCCGCGATTCCGTCCGGAGTAATCACAGCCATCCCCTTCATCACGCCGTCCCGCGAACCGCGGTCCACGAATACAGTCCTCGAATTCGCGCCGGTCCCGAGGAAGATCACCCTCGCGGCCAGCAACTTGGATGGCGATGTCTCCGCGTAGATGGCAAGCGCCTTGGCCCTGTCGGCCGTGGTGATGCCGGCTCGAAGCAGGTGATTCTGGACCTTGATCTGGCCCAACTCAGCCTTCAATCGGGCGTTCTCCTGCCGCAGTCCCTCGACCGCGAACATCTCACCCAGACGCGCTCCCCGCTCCCTGATCCACTCGCTGACATTCGCCAGTGGCGCCGCCGCCGTCACCGCCCAGACCCGGATCAACCTGACATCCTGGCCCGTCTTGACCTGATAGGCCAGCAAGAGCAACTGGCCCGCCAGTAAGAGCAGCAGGACGCTGATATTGCGATACCGGCTAAGAAAAGTCTCCATGGAAGATCACCGGAGATGTCCGGAATCCCGGTCGGGTTGGCTATTCGATTGCGATGCGCCGCAGCAGTTTGAAGTCAGTCAGCATTCGTCCCGTGCCCAGAACCACCGAAGCCAGAGGATCCTCGGCGATCGAAACCGGCAACCCGGTCTCTTCGCGAATCCGTTTGTCCAGGTTCTTCAGCAACGCGCCGCCGCCAGTCAGGACGATGCCGTGGTCGCTGATGTCGGCGCTCAACTCCGGCGGCGTCCGTTCCAGAGCCACGCGAATCGCATTCATTATCGTGGCGACACACTCGGAGAGCGCCTCACGGATCTCGTCGTCGCTGATCTTGATCGTCCGGGGCACACCCTCGATCAAGTTTCGGCCTTTGATCTCCATGGTCAACGGCGTGTCCAGCGGGAACGCGCTGCCAACCTGAAGCTTGATCTGCTCGGCCGTCCGCTCGCCGATCAGCAGGTTATACTTGCGCTTCAGGTACTGCATGATCGCGTCGTCCATCTCGTTGCCGGCCACGCGCACGGACCGGGAATAGACGATACCCGATAACGAAATCACCGCGACGTCGGTCGTGCCGCCGCCAATGTCCACAATCATGTTGCCGGAAGGCTCGGTGATCGGCAGTCCGGCGCCAATCGCCGCCACCATGGCCTGCTCCACCAGGTGGACTTCGCTGGCCTTCGCCCGGTAGGCCGAATCGATGACCGCGCGCTTTTCGACCGGAGTGATTTCGCTCGGCACCCCGATGACGATCCGCGGATGGACCAGCATCCGGCGGCCGTGCGCCTTCTGGATGAAGTAGGTCAGCATCCGCTCGGTCACCTTGAAGTCGGCAATGACGCCGTCCTTCATGGGCCGGATGGCGACGATGTTGCCCGGCGTCCGGCCGAGCATCTCCTTCGCTTCTTTACCAACCGCCTCTACCTCGCCGTTGATCTTATTAATGGCGACGATGGAGGGCTCGTTGACGACGATTCCTTTGCCGCGGGCGAACACCAGCGTATTGGCCGTCCCGAGGTCAATGGCAAGATCGGATGAGAATAGACTAAAAATCGACCTGATGTTCATTTGTTCCGTGCAGACGCGCCCCAGCCGCCGCCGGTTTGACCCGTCCGCTTACTCAATGCGGACGCCCGTCAGGCTGATGCGGAATCCACATTGAGCGTAGCACACCAACCTGTTTCGCCGAAAGCCGGGAGCTTCAAACCTTCTGAAATCAAAGGATGTAGGCCCCGCTCCGGGCATAGGCCAGCGCCTTCAGTTCCTCGAACACCACCGCCAGGGTTTGCCTGTGCTGGTCTACGTCCGCCATTTCGTGCGACCGCATCCATGCCAGGATCTTTGCTGCCGTCGGCTCGACCTCGGGGAACACCCTTTTCACCATCGCCTCGTAGGCATCTCTGCCCGGCCAATCGACCCCGGCCAGGCTGAGCCGGACATCCACCAGTTCGGCCGCCTGCCTGACCCTGATGCAGCGGTCGTCTTCCGCCGGCCGGCCAAGCGCGGCCGATTCAGCAACCGCCCGGTCCAGCGCCCGAATCCAGTAGGTCCGGTGATCGAAGCCGCGCGCATCCAACTCCTTTCGAATCAGCACATGCTGAGCGATGTCTCCCGTTTGGATTGCCAGACAGCCGGCCAGGCCGGGCTGGAAAATCGGCGTCGGGTATTTCTTCGCCTTGATCCACGCGTGGCCGAACTCATGCGCCAGTACTATCTCTTCATGCCCCTCATACTCGGCGGCGCGGCCCAGGTTCAGCATGACCAGGTAGGCCTCGCGGGCTCCCCTGTGATGGACCATCACCCCGTACATGTGCTGGAACTGCTGGATGAAGTCGGACTGCTGCAAGTACTCCGCAAACAGGTCGCGGTCTTTGATGTCCTGAGCCAGCGAGTAAGTGTTGCCGCCTGCATCGTGATTCACCGCGGCCACCAGCAAAGGCACGCCCGCGCGCTCGATCTCTTTCTTCCACGTTTCCAGCGCCGGTGTAATCGTTTGGCCGCAGAGCCGGCCGCAAAGAAGGAGGAACAGAATCCAACGCATGTATCCAGCTTACTGTGCGATCATCACCATTGAGGTAAGCCGCCGTGGCTCTTGACGAACGCCAGTTCTTCTCCGAAAAGCAGGGCACCCGCAAGGCCCGGTTGAACTGCCCCTATTGCCGTAGCGTCGAGGAATATGAGCTTCGGTGGCTGATCCGCGAGAAGAAGGACCGTCTCCCTGCCGGAGCCGATGAGCGCGACCGCGCCAAGTTCGCCAAGTCTCAGAGCTACATGGTTTTGCTGGACGACAAGGCGACTTGCATCCAGCCCCGGTGCCGCAAGACATTCGATATTTCGGGGATCAAGACGACCGCATTGCTCTAACCGCTTGTGAAGTTCTCGCGCCGCCAGTTTTTCGTGCTTGCCGCCGCCGCCGGATGCCGGAAGCGCGGATCCGGATTCTCGGGCTATGCCCTCATCGCCGCCACCGGCAGCAAGTCCGTGGCAATCGTCGATCTCATGGCCTTTTCCAGAAAAGGCTCCATCCCGCTTCCGTTTGAGCCGACGAGCATGGCGGCTCATCCCGATCCCAACGCCAACACGGCCTATGTCGTCATGGCCAACCACGCCGCGATCGCCGAGGTCTCGCCTCTCGCTGCGTCGCCGCTTCGGAGGATTACCCTGCCCGCACGGCCCCGGGCCGTCCGGATTGCCGGCAACCGCATCTACTGGATCGCCGAAGACCGGAACTGGATGGGGATCATCGACCTGAAGGAATGGAAGAACCATCCCCCCATCCAATTGGGGTCTCCGGCCATTGATCTTGACGTCTCCGACCACGGCGGTTTGGCGGCGGTCACGCTCCAATCCGGCAGCGTTCAGTTGATTCCGGCCAATGGCGGGCCGGCGGAAAAGCCCATCGCAGTCGCGCCGGATCTGGGATCCCTCCTCTTCCGGTCTGACGGCAACGCCCTGCTCATCGCCGAGCCCAGGGCGAGATCGCTCTCCGCGCTCGACATCGACTCCCGCTCAGTCATGGTCCGGATGATACTCGCCCTTCAACCCGAGCGCATGTGGATGAAAGGCGACGGCGGGCAACTCTTCATCACCGGCGCCGGCGTCGATGGCGTCACCATTGTTTACCCGTACCGCACAGAGGTTGCCCAGACGTTCCTCAGCGGCCGCCGCCCAGGCGAAATGGCCGATTCCGTCGCGCCCGACTACCTCTTCGTGTCAAATCCCGAGGCCGGCTCGGTGACCGTCTTCAGCATCGTTACCCAGAAGGTGGTCGCCGTCACCGGCGTCGGCGCCCAGCCCGGACCCATCTCGATTACGCCGGACCAGCAATACGCGCTCGTTCTCAACCGCGGGTCCGGCGACCTGGCCGTGATTCGAATCGCCGCCATCACCGCGGGCAGGGAGAAGCGCGCACCGCTGTTCACCATGATTGCGGTCGGTTCCCGCCCCTGCGGCATGGTCGTCCTGAACGCCTAAAAAGCGCCTACTTCCTCTTTGGCAACAGCGTCTTTTCAACACGCGCCAGCATCTCGTCGCGCTTGCCCGCTTCCCATGCCGCCGACATCTCGGTCTCGGCGATGCCGGCGACGCGCCCCAGCAGCAGGTAGGGAGGCAGGGCGTGTGGCAAGTGCGTCCACCGGGCCATTTCGAGCAGCGAGGGAATCGCCCGCTCCCTGATCTGGGCCAAGGCGCCTTCGCTCAAGTCGTCGAACATCAGGTTCAGCGTCCGCGGCCCTTCGATGCGGTCGGCCAACGCGACCGAGTTCAACATCTCGACAAACCATGTCGCGCGGATCTGGATGCCCAGCGCCTTGTCCCGAGCCAGCACCGCGATGGCCCGCAACGCCCGTGCGGCCGTCAAGCGTACCTCGGGCGCCGGATCGCGCAAACCGGCCTGGAGGTCGTCGACCACCGTCTTCTTGTCCGCCGCGTAGCCAATCATGTAGGCCGCCATCGCGCGCTGCTCGGGATCGGCGGATCGCGATAAAACTGCCCTGAAATGTTCAAGATAGGTACTACCAAACGAAACAAACCGCTGCTGGATCGCGCGGCAGTCCGGATTCCGCATCAGGGAGTGGCCCGCCGTCAGGTCCTCGTCCAGGTCACCTGCCGCCGCGGCCCGCCCAAGCGCGGCCGTGAATTCGGCATAGGCCTGGGACACCTCGTCAGGCAGGAAAACATCTTCGGTTGGGGTAGGACGGAATTCAAACAGCGGCATGCCGCGTTCCTGTATCCCGACGTAGAGAATCAGCCGCCCATCCTCGCAGCAGAAGGCTTCCATCTGCGCCGATGCCACCCCATCCAACGCAACCAACTTCTCTTCCACCTCGCCCTTGGAACGTGGCAACTCGCTTCCAGGCGTCGCTCCGATTGCCCTTAAGATCCTCTCTTTAGGCAGTTTTCGAATGCCGAAGACTTCCACGTAGCCCACTTTTGGCTGCGCCGCCAGAGGCAGGATCACGGCCAGGAAGGCGAATGTACGACAAATAGAGTAGAAGTTTAGGGACATGATCGGGTGGGGCATATTCAGCACAGCTTGAGCAGCACGGCGACCGCGCGGCGATTCCAACTGGGTCATCTGACGCATCACGGGCGCGCCGGGTTCCGGCTGTTCGACTACCAAGTTCCACCATATCAGTAGTTACGGATCAACGGATCTGATTTGCGCCGATGGCACGGGTCTTGCTTATATAAGTATTGCGAGATCGCTATGCCCAGAAAACAAGTTACCTTGGACGGCAACGAAGCAGCTGCGTACGTTGCCCATCAGACAAACGAAGTGATTGCCATTTACCCGATCACCCCATCGTCGCCCATGGGCGAGTGGTCCGACCAGTGGTCGTCGGAAGGCAAGCCGAACATTTGGGGCGCAATCCCCAACGTGATCGAGATGCAGAGTGAGGGCGGCGCCGCCGGCGCGGTCCACGGCGCTTTGCAGGCCGGCTCGCTGACGACCACGTTCACATCGGCGCAGGGCCTGCTGCTGATGATCCCGAACATGTACAAGATTTCGGGCGAGTTGACCTCGACCGTCTTCCATGTCGCGGCCCGCAGTCTGGCCGCCCATGCCCTCTCGATTTTTGGCGACCACCAGGATGTAATGGCCTGCCGCGCGACGGGTTGGGGCATGCTGTCGTCCAACTCGGTTCAGGAAGTCATGGACATGGCCCTGATCTCCCAGGCCGCGACGCTTGAAGCCCGCGTCCCGTTCCTCCATTTCTTTGACGGCTTCCGCACGTCCCATGAAGTCGTCAAGGTCGAACAGTTGACCGTCGAGGACATGCGGGCCATGCTGCCGGAGGAACTCATCCGCGCTCACCGTTCGCGCGCGATGTCCCCCGACCGCCCCGTCCTGCGCGGCACGGCCCAGAACCCCGACGTTTACTTCCAGGCCCGAGAGACCGTCAACAGCTTCTACGCCGCCTGCCCCGGCATCGTTCAGAAGGCGATGGACCGCTTTGCGGCGATCACCGGCCGCCAGTATTCGCTCTTTGATTACGTCGGTTCGCCGACGGCCGAACGCGTCATCGTCCTGATGGGTTCAGGCGCCGAAGCCGCCCATGAGGCTGTCGATTTCATGAATGCCGCAGGCGAAAACGTTGGCATCCTGAAGATCCGGCTATTCCGGCCCTTCTCGATCGACGGTTTCATCGACGCTCTGCCGAAGTCGGTCAAGTCCCTGGCCATCCTCGACCGCACGAAGGAACCCGGCGGCGCCGGCGAGCCTCTTTATCAGGACGTTCTTACCGCCATCGCCGAGCGCCTTGACGCCGGCACTCTGCCCTTCGCCCAGCCGAAGGTGATCGGCGGCCGCTACGGCCTGTCGTCGAAGGAATTCACGCCCGCCATGGTCAAGGGCATCTACGACGAACTCTCCAAGCCCAACCCCAAGAACCACTTCACCATCGGCATCAACGACGACGTCACCCACACCAGCCTCGACTACGACTCCGAGTTTTCCACCACCGATCCCGGGACGGTCCGCGCCCTCTTTTACGGCCTCGGCGCCGACGGCACGGTGGGCGCGAACAAGAACTCGGTCAAGATCATCGCCGAGGAGACCGACAACTACGCCCAGGGCTACTTCGTCTATGACTCGAAGAAGTCCGGCGCCGTCACCGTCTCCCACCTCCGCTTCGGCCCCAACCAGATCCGCAGCACCTACCTCATCTCGAAGGCCAACTTCATCGCCTGCCACCAGTTCTCGTTCCTCGAAAAGATGAACGTGCTGAAGTACGCCGAACCCGGCGCGACCTTCCTGCTCAACGCGCCCTTCGGCCCCGATGCCATCTGGGACCAGCTTCCGGCGCCCCTCCAGCGGACCATCATCGACCGTAAGCTGAAGTTCTTTGTCATCGACGCCATTGAAGTGGCCAGGGCAACCGGCATGGGTACTCGCATCAACACCGTGATGCAGACCTGCTTTTTCGCCATCAGCGGCGTGCTGCCCCGTGAGGAGGCCATCGCCGAGATCAAGAAGTCGATCGTGAAGACCTACGGCACGCGCGGTGAAGCCGTCGTCCAGAAGAACTTCGCCGCCGTCGACCAGACGCTGGAGCACCTGAAGGAAGTGACGGTCCCGGCCGCGGTGACGTCGACGGTCGGCTTCAAACCGCCCGTCCCCGCCGCCGCGCCCGACTTCGTCCGCAACGTCCTCGGAGTGATTTTCGGCGGAGAGGGCGACGGCCTGCCCGTTTCGGCCATGCCGGTCGACGGCACCTTCCCCACCGACACGGCCCAGTGGGAGAAGCGTAATATCGCTCTCGAAATCCCCGTGTGGGACGAGAAGATCTGCATCCAGTGCGGCAAATGCGTCCTGGTCTGCCCGCACGCCACGATTCGCGCCAAGGTGGTGGACCGCGCCACGCTCGAAGGCGCTCCGGCAACCTTCAAGACCAGCGAGGCCCGCTGGAAAGACTATAAAGACATGGCCTACTCGCTCCAGGTCGCACCGGAAGATTGCACCGGCTGCGCCCTCTGCGTCCAGGCCTGCCCGGTCAAGGATAAGACCAATCCAAAGCATCGCGCCATCGACATGGAACCGCAGATGCCGCTGCGCGAAGCTGAAGCCGCCAACTGGGAGTTCTTCCTGGGGCTGCCCGAGTTCGACCGCAACAAGCTCTCCACAACCCAGGTGAAGGACCTCCAGCTCTTCCAGCCGCTGTTTGAATTCTCCGGCGCCTGCTCGGGTTGCGGCGAGACGCCTTACGTCAAGTTGCTCACCCAACTGTTCGGCGACCGCACCCTCATCGCCAACGCCACCGGCTGCTCGTCGATCTACGGCGCGAACCTCCCCACCACCCCGTACTCGACCAACAAGGCCGGCCGCGGCCCGACGTGGTCGAACTCTCTGTTCGAAGACAACGCCGAGTTTGGTCTCGGCATGCGCCTGGCGGTCGATCACCAGACCGCTTACGCCCGCGAGCTCGTCCAGCGCTTCGCATCGAGGATCGGCGACAACCTGGCGCAGGAGATCCTGGAAGCCGATCAGTCCACCGAAGCCGGCATCTTCGCCGTGCGCGAGAAGATCGAGGTCCTCAAGACCAGGGTCAACGAACTGCTCGCCGCGGGAGCCAACGGCAGCAGCGGTCCCCTACTCGACCTGCTGGCCGTCTCCGACAATCTGGCAAAGAAGTGCGTCTGGATCCTCGGCGGCGACGGCTGGGCCTACGATATCGGCTACGGCGGCCTCGACCACGTTCTCGCCTCGGGCAGGAACGTCAACATCCTGGTGCTCGACACCGAGGTCTACTCGAATACCGGCGGCCAGTGCTCGAAGTCAACGCCGCGCGGCGCGGTCGCCAAGTTCGCCGCCGGCGGCAAACCTTCGGCCAAGAAGGACCTTGCCATGATGGCGGTCGCCTACGGCAACGCCTATGTCGCCCGCATCGCCATGGGTTCCAGCGACATGCAGACCGTCAAGGCCTTCGTCGAAGCGGAGAAGTGGGACGGGCCGTCGATCATCATCGCCTACTCCCACTGCATCGCCCACGGCTACGACATGCAGTTCGGTCTCGAACAGCAGAAACTCGCCGTCCAGACCGGCCACTGGCCCATGTTCCGCTACAACCCGGCTCTCACCGCCGAGGGCAAGAACCCGTTCGTCCTCGACTGCAAGGCTCCCAGCCTGCCGCTCGACAAGTACATCTATAACGAAACCCGTTACACCATGTTGGTCCACAGCCGTCCGGAAGACGCCCGGCGGCTGCTGGCCGAAGCTCAGGCCGACGTCATGAACCGCTGGCGCCTCTATGAACAGATGGCGGCCGCGCCTGGCGTGGGTTCTGCGGACAAGGCCGTTGAAGGAGGCAAGTAATCATGATCGACCTGACTACCGGATACCTCGGACTCAAGCTCCGCACGCCCCTCGTGGCTTCGTCTTCGCCTCTCTGCAAGGAGGTTGGCAACGTCCTCAAGTTGGAGGATGCCGGCGTCTCAGCCGTTGTTCTCCACTCGCTGTTCGAGGAACAGATCCAACTCGAAAGCGGCGAACTCGACCGCTACCTCACTGAAGGCACGGAGAGCTTCGGCGAGGCCATGAACTACTTCCCCGAAATGGGAAGCTACAACCTCGGCCCCGAGCCTTACCTGAACTATCTCAGGAAGGTGAAGGAATCCACGTCGATTCCGGTCATTGCCAGCCTCAACGGGATCTCCACCGGCGGCTGGATCCGCTACGCCCAGATGATGGAGCAGGCCGGCGCGGACGCCCTGGAACTCAACATTTATTACCTCCCGACCGATCTGGACATGACCGCCGGCAAGGTGGAAGAGATCTATTACGACCTCGTCAGCCACGTCAAAGCCAGCGTCCGCATCCCGGTCTCGGTGAAACTCGGACCGTTCTTCACCGCCTTCGCCAATATCGCCAAGAAGCTTGACGAAGCCGGCGCCGACGGTCTGGTCATGTTCAACCGCTTCTATCAGCCGGACTTCGACCTCGAAACCCTCGAAGTGGTGCCGAATCTCGTCCTCAGCGATTCGCACGAACTCCGCCTCCGGCTCCACTGGACCGCGCTGCTTTACAACCGCATCCGGCCCGATCTCGCCATCACCGGCGGCATCCACACGGCCGAGGACATCGTCAAGGGCGTCATGGCCGGAGCCAAGGTCACGATGACCACTTCCGCTCTGCTCCGCCACGGCCCGGCCTTCGCCGCCAAACTCGAAGAAGACCTCGTCGAGTGGATGGAAGAACACGAATACGAGTCCATCCTTCAAATGCGCGGCAGCATGAGTTCGCAGTCGGTGGCCGAACCGGCCGCCTTCGAGCGCGCCAACTACATGAAGGTGCTCTCCAGCTATTCGCTGAAGACAACGGTTTAGCCGCCCCAACCTGAGGCCGCGAACGCTGAGAGCGGGTTCCTGATCCGCTCTCCCGGCTCATTGTGCTATCCGGCACGGCTTCCAAACGGGCAGTGCATCGGGTCCGCGCAAGCTTGCCCTTGTTTGGCCTCCCGGCCCCCTGTTATCCTGGTTCATTAGGGCGTTCTCCGCTCAATCGCCCTGAAACCGTTCAACCGACAAGAGGTTTCCCATGTCCGGCCATTCCAAGTGGGCTACGATCAAACACAAGAAAGCCGCCACCGACGCCAAGCGCGGAAAGGCGTTCACCACCGTCATCAAGGAAATCACAATCGCCGCCCGCAGCGGTGGTGATCCGGACTCCAACGCCCGCCTTCGCACGGCCATCATGGCCGCCAAGGCCGTGTCCATGCCGTCGGACAACATCACGCGCGCCATCAAGCGCGGCACCGGCGAGTTGGAAGGCGCGCAGATCGAAGAGGTGATGTTCGAGGGGTACGGACCCGGCGGCGCCGCCGTCATGGTGGCCTGCGTCACCGATAACCGCAACCGCACCGTCGCTGAAATGCGCCATATGTTCTCCAAGCAGGGCGGCAACCTCGGCGAAGTCGGCTCGGTCGCGTGGATGTTCGACCGCAAGAGCCAGATCTATATCGACAAGGAAAAGGCCACTGAAGAGAAGTTGATGGACTTCGCGCTCGAAGCCGGAGCCGACGACGTCAGGGATTCGGGTGACAACTGGGAACTGATTTCCAGCCCCGACGCCCACCACAATATCCTCGACGCTCTCCAGAAGGCAGCCATCCCGTTCGTCGAAGCCTCCATCGCCATGATCCCGAAGACCCCCCTGAAGGTGGACAGCAAGCACGCCGCCGGCATGCTGCGCCTCATCGACACGTTCGAAGACCACGACGATGTCCAGCACCTCTATACAAACGCCGACTTCGACGAGGCCGACCTCCACGAGTAGTCCGCAATAGCGCCATCCAACAAAGTGCGCATCCTCGGCATCGACTGCGGCAGCCAGATCACCGGTTACGGGGTGATCGAGAGCGACGGAACCGCCCACCGCCTCATCGCCTCCGGCATCATCCGCACTCATGCCGGCGATCCGCTCGCCATCCGTCTGCTCGATATCGGCCGGCGTTTGCGCGAGATCGTCACTGAGTTCAAGCCGGACGAGGCCGCTGTCGAGGATACCTTTCACGCAGTCAACGCCCGCAGTGCGCTGAAACTCACCCACGTGCGCGGCGTCACACTCTTTGTGATGGCCGAAGCTGGACTCCCCGTCGGCGAATACGCCCCTGCCAAAATCAAAGCGACCGTGGTTGGAAACGGCCGCGCGGACAAAGAACAGGTCGCCTGGATGCTGCGCGCCCTGCTCGGCCAGGAGAGCGAGTTCGCCACGCCCGACGCATCTGACGCCGTTGCCGTCGCCGTCTGCCATGCCGTCCACCGGCCGATGGCGGCGCAATTGGGAGCATCCAGATGATCCGTGCCGCGTTGATCGCTTTCGCCGCCAGCCTGTGCCTGTGCGCCCAGACGGCGCCGAAGCTGTTCTATAGCAAGAGCTTTCCCGGCTCCAGCCCGGCTTACATGGAAGTTCAACTCAGCCACGCCGGCGAAGTCGAGTACCGTGAACAGCCAGGCGAAGACAGTCCGGTTTTGTTCAAACTCACCGCCGACGAGACCGCCCAATTGTTCGCCCTCGCGGACCGCCTGGGCCACTTCGACCGCAACCTTGAAAGCGGTCTGCCCGTGGCCAGGATGGGCGAAAAGACCTTTCGCTGGTCCAAAGGAACCGAGACGCGCGAGCAGAAGTTCAACTACTCGCTCGATCCCGACGCCCAGGCGCTTCTCGACCGGTTCGAAATGGTCTGCGATTCGGCAATCCGTTTCATCGACCTTGAACGCGTTGCACAGTTCGACAAACTGGGCGTCAACAGGTCCCTACTGCTGTTGGAAGCGGCCTGGGATCGCGGCCGGCTGATGGGTCCCGCCCAGTTCCTGCCGCTGCTGGACAAGATCGCACGGCAGTCCGCCTACCTGAACATGTCCCGCGAACGCGCCGCCAAACTGGCCGCGATCTTCCGCGATCCGCCGCCAAAGGCGCCAGCCAAGGAGAACAGCAAAGCCAAATGATCCGAACCCTGTTCATGGCCGGTGTCATGGCCTGCGCCCTTGTCTCGGCGCAACAGGCGGCTCCCCCGGCCAAGGAGACGCCTGAAGATCGCGAGGATCGCGACCTCGAGAACGCTCTCGCCGAGGCCGGCTCCAGTCCGGTCGAATATGCCCGTGCCCTTGAACGTCATTTGAACAAATACCCGCGGACGGCGAAAAAGCCCGAACTCATCCGGGTTCTGGCCCAGGCCGCTGTCGATGCGCGCGACAACCGCCGCATCCTGCTCTACGGGGTTCCGGCCATCGACGCGGGACTGCGCAATCCCCAGGCGCTCGACTTCGTCACGCGCGCCCTGCTCGACAAGGACGACAAGGTGAGTATGGAGCGCGCATTGCGCTATTCGGGCACGATGAAGGAACTGCTTGAACAGGGACTCGCCCGCCTGACTTCGAATGACGGGAAGTTCCCCGGACGCGGCCGGCGCCTCGATGAGACCGAACGCGCCATGGCACGCGCCCTGACGTTCCAGGCCCGCGCCCAAGGCAAACTCGGCCAGACCGGGGACGCCATCGAATCCGCGCGCAAGGCGTGGACGCTCCTGCCCTCATCCGAGGCCGGCTACGAACTCGCCCGCTGGATCGAGGCCTCCTCACGCCCCCGCGAAGCCCTCGATGCGCTTGCCGGAGCCCTGGCCGTCTCTTCTGAACCGGCCAACCCCGCAACCCGCGCCCGCGATCTCGACCACCTGTCCAAACTCGCCCAGGCCGCCGGCGTTCCTGCCGGCGACGCTCTGCTCGCCGCCTATCAGCGCACCGCGGACGCCTTGACCGCCCGTCGCGCCCGCATTACGGCGATCGACGCCAACGCCTTCGCCGGCAAGCCCATGGATCACGTCCTGACCTCGCTCGACGGCAAGCCGCTCCCCCTTCAAGCTCTTGTAGGCAAAGTGATCGTCTTCGACTTCTGGGCGACATGGTGCGGGCCCTGCCGCGCCCAGCACCCGCTCTATGAGGAGGTCAAGGCGCGGTTCAAGGGCAACCCCGACGTCGTCTTTCTTGCCGTTTCCACCGATGAGGATCGCTCGCTCGTCCAGCCGTTTCTCGAAAAGAACAAGTGGTCCCATGAAGTCTGGTTCGAGGATGGCTTGTCGGAGGAGTTCCGCATCAACTCGATTCCTACAACCATCGTCCTGGACCGTTCCGGCGAGGTGCACAGCCGCATGAACGGCTTCATCGCCGGCCGTTTCGTCGACATGCTCAGCCTGCGCATCAAAGAGGCGCTCGAACAGCGTTAACCCCATGAGTTTCCAGAGGATCATCCTCCTCGTCCTCGATAGCGTGGGCATCGGCGCCATGCCCGATTCGCTCGCCTATGGCGATGACCCCGGCGCCGACACGCTCGGCAACTGCGCCCTGCTCCGGCCGCTGCGCCTGCCCAACCTATGCCGCCTTGGCATCGCCAACATCCGGCCCTTCGCCGATCTCGACCCCGCCGCCGCGCCTGAGGCCGCCTTCGGCCGCTGCGCCCTCGCCTCGCCCGGCAAGGACACTACGACAGGCCACTGGGAGATGGCCGGGATCATACTGGATCAGCCTTTCCCCCTCTATCCCAACGGCTTCCCGCCCGAGGTGATGGACGCGTTCTCGGAAAAGACCGGTCTCGGCTGGCTCGGCAACAAGACCGCCTCCGGCACCGAGATCATCAAGGAACTTGGGGCCGAGCACATGAGGACGGGCAAGCCCATCGTCTACACTTCCGCCGACAGCGTATTCCAGATCGCGGCGCACGAGGGCGTCATCCCCATCGAGGAACAATACCGCCTCTGCGAGATCGCCCGCGCGATTCTGACGGGGAAACACGAAGTCGGCCGCGTCATCGCCCGTCCATTCACCGGGGAGCCCGGCGCCTTCACCCGCACCTCCAACCGCCACGACTACGCCGTCCCGCCCCCGCCTGGGATGCTGCTCGATCAGTTGGCGGAATCCGGCATTCCGGCCGTCAGCGTCGGCAAGATCGCCGACGTCTTTCTCGGCCGCGGCATCACCGCCGGCTACAAGACCAAAACGAACGCCGACGGCATGGCCAGAACGCTTCAGGCGATGCAGGAACACCCCGCCGGGCTAATCTGGATCAATCTGGTCGATTTCGACATGCTCTACGGCCACCGCAACGACCCCGAGGGCTACTCGCGCGCACTGGAAGAGGTGGACGCGTGGCTGCCTAATCTCGAAGCCGCCCTTCAGCCCGGCGACCTCGTCCTGGTCACCGCCGACCATGGCTGCGACCCGGTGACGCCTTCCACCGACCATACCCGCGAGTACGTCCCGCTGCTCGCCTTCGGGCCGCGTGTCAAGGCGGGAGTCAACCTGGGAACGCGTGCGTCTCTCGCCGATGCCGGCCAGACCATCGCCGCGAACTTCGGCTCAGCGGTGCCGTCAGGCGTGCCGTTCCTCGGCGAGATCGCCTGACCGCCTCGCCCACGCCAGGCTCGCCAGCAGGGCCAGCAGACCAATCGGACCGGCGACGCACAATGGAGGCCGAAACACCGCCAAGCCAGTGATGACTGGAGCCAGCATCAACGCCGAAATCCATTTGACAGGTCCGGACTTGAAGTAGTCCATGACGAGCAGAAGCGGCAGCAGCAGGAAGGTCAAGTCGTAGATGTAGACATGAGGCACGGCGAAAAGGCCGCCCGCCACCCCGGCCGCAAGCGCAACTCTGGGCGGGCTCTTCCAGGCGGCGGCGAGCAGCAGCCCGAACCCGATCACGGCTCCCGCAGCCAGCACCCAATCGCCTTCCAGCCCGAAATTGGCCGCCAGCCCCTGGAAGTTGAGCATCTTCTCTGGAGCCGGCGAGAGGCGTTCAAGGTCTTTGTTTGTCAACATGTTGAGATAGCGCCCGGCGCCGGCCGCGCCGCCGAGTGCCAGGCTCACTCCCGCCAAACCGATGCCGCCTGCGGCAAATCCGGCCACCTGCCACCACATCCGCGCGGCCATCAAGGCCACGACCAACCCAAAGCAGAGGTGGAACTTCATCAGTAGAAGACTCCACACGAGCCCGGCGGCGAACGGCCGGCCCTTCTCCGACAGGACGAAGCCGAACGTCAGAAACGCCAGCATCAAGGCGCTATCCTGGCCGTGGATGATCCCAATCGCCCCAGGTACGTAGAGCGACCACCACACCAGGCTGTCACCGCCAAGCCGCCTCTGCGCCCACCAGCCGAATCCGGCATAGACCACCCACTGCCCGACTGTCCAGATCCAAAACGCAGGACCAAACGGAGCCAGCGCCAACGGCGCGATCATCAGGGCGTAGAAGTGGGGCCGCACGAATGGAATCAATACTTTGGTTTCGGGGACGAACTCCCTTTCTCGCGCCAGTTGGACGCCCGTGTCATGCAACCGGCTAAACTGGCCTTCGAGCGCGAGGCTGGCGCCTGTATACAGGTTCAGGAAGTCGTGCCGGCGCGTGTGCTCGGCCACGGGAGTGCCTATGGCAATCCAGAACGTGACGAAAACCGCCACCGTCAGGTAGCGGGATGCAAGGTTGAGCCGGCTTTCTGTGGTCTTCCCCACATCCTGGCTATCGGCAATACAACAAGGCCGCTTTAGTCAGGCCTTAGTTAGGCAACGGAGATGCCGCCTTGATCCGAACGCCCGCGTTGCGCCCAACTGCGAAGGTCAACTCCAGAATCCCGCCAGAGTCGGTCCGCGCTTCGGCCAGTTCCTCGTCGTCGACTTCAACGTCGTAGAGCGTATTCGGCGCCAGTCCCACCACGTAGGCGTATTCCTCTCTCATCGGCCGTTCGTCGTCCAGGGTAGTCTTCAGCCAGCCGGTCTCGAAGCGCAGCCCCGACGAGCCGAAGAAGATTCGCGTGGCCCCGAGGGTGAGCGGCGCGACGTTGCCATCGAGTTTCATCTGCATCCGGCTGCCGTTGCGAAAGATCTGCGCCTTCCCGTTCATGTAGCCGAACCAGGTCGCGTCTTCGTCCCAACCCGAACGGGCCAGCAGCATTCCTCCCATATGCACCTGATCGGGCATGTAAGTGTAGCTGAGGCCGGGCAAATAGGGGTTGGCCCACAGCAACTCGTGCGTGATGCCGAACGGACTGCGCATGAGGAAGCGGTCCTGGATCAGCCAGCCCTGAAGGAACTGGTTGGGTTGGGCGTTGGTGTCAAAGGCGACCAGGGCCAGTTCAGAGGCGCGGCCGAGGGCGGCTTCCCTCAAACTGGGCTCGCCTGACCCCTCGTACATCGGGATTCGGTATTCGTTTTCGGCCGAGGGCCAAGGCGCCGGGTAGTAAGACAGAACGAGCATCGGCGCCAGGTTTTCGAACCACTTGACCGATCCCTCCCTCAGGTCGGCCCGCAGGTTGTCGCGGACGGCGTGGAGAAATTCGACGGCGGCCATCAGATCGGCCTTACGCTCAAACGGGTTCCTCCCTTCGCGAAGTCGCGGCTGGATCTGCTTTCGCCACCAATCCTCGACCGCATATTGCAGGAAGGCGGCGGCGGCTTTGGGCTCGGAGTCGGCCACCGCGAATGCGGCCAGCGCGGCCGAACGGACGGCTTGAGGGGTCTTGGGCCGGGTTAAGAGCGAGGGCGTCAGCTTTCGAACGATCAGGGCCGACTGAGCATCGCCGAGCGATGCCTGGCACCAGTCGGCCACCAGCGCGATTTGACGCAAGTCGTCCGGATTGTTGGCGTTGGCCGTTTGGACGGCCCAATCGGCCGCGGCCTTGCATGGTTCAACTTCGCCCGACGCGATGCCAAACAGGGCGTAGGCGAAGCCTGGCTCGGCCATCCTTGCTTTTCCCGCAATGAGAGTCTCGAACTGGACCCAACGCATCGACTGCCGTTCGCGCTCACGTTTGAGCAGCTTCAACCGGCGCTCCCGAAGAAAGAGGCGGGGGCTTTCGGTGTAGACCATGTAGTCGATATCCTGTGCCGATACCGGAACGGCGCACCAGATCGGCACGGCAGCCAGGACGACTGTGGCAAAGCGTGTCAAGCGGACACACCCAGTTGGGCGACACGACCCGGCGAATCTGGACAAAGTCGTCACCAGCATTGAAAACAAAAGACTTGCTTTGCCTGCGAGGCTGGCCCCCGATTTGCTACACTCATAAGCGAATTGATGAGTTCTCTTTGAACCTGCCCTCTGCTGTGACAGGTCGTCGAGGGGAGCGAATGGAGTTACGAACGTCGTGCTTGCGGGAGCCGGTGTTAGATTTTTCTTCCACTCGTCCCATCGTCTATGTGTGATGGCAGAGGGTAATTTTTTCAGCGTTTCGAAGTGACTTGATCTCATCGAGAAAGTTTTATCTCCCCCAAAGGTTGCGGGTATCGGCTGCATGCCGGGCGGTTTGGTGAAGGGTTGTTGGAACGCGGTCTTCGCCAGCAGGAAGTAGGGAACACAGGCTTCGCCGTCCCGGAAGTGCGCTGTCGCCGCAGCCAAGCCCTAACAGGGCTGGCCGCATTGGACTCGTCTTCAAACCGAGTCGCTCCTCTCTGGAGAACGTCCAATGCGGCTTTTTCTTCCTCCCTCGAACCAGTGCCGCAGACTTGCTTCGATCCCGTACGGATCAGAAACTGAGGATCGGGGTACGCGGCGACTCCTCTTCACTGGGCAGGTAAACCGTCTTGCACTTTTCGCAACGGTAGACCTCCGCCTCC
This sequence comes from uncultured Bryobacteraceae bacterium, assembly GCA_947084845.1. Taxonomy (GTDB): domain Bacteria; phylum Acidobacteriota; class Terriglobia; order Bryobacterales; family Bryobacteraceae; genus PNKE01. Next base: position 61,521 of record CAMTUE010000044.1, read on the forward strand.
GCGCCGAACTTCGCGCCAATCTCCTCGCCGAAGAAATACCAGCGCTTCAGGTGGCCGGCACAAAGCTTGCCCTTTTCGTCCTTCAGGCTGCACGCTCTCATGCGCGGGGCGCGACGGCGGAGTTTGGTCCCGTCGCTCAATTCGCCGATGTCGACCGCCTGAGGAATCTCGCCTTCGCCTGCTGCATACTTGGGGTTCGCCATTGTGTGCCTCGAAGCCATGATTATGCCACATGGCAAACTGGAGGAGTTGGATTCAGCCATGTTCAAACGAGCCATACTCATCCCCATCGCATTCGCCATCATGAACGCCCAGCCGTATCCGCCGTCGCCGGCAAGACCCGTCACCGGGACGCTGCATGGCGTCACCTTCACCGATCCCTACCGCTGGCTTGAAGATCAGACCAGCGCCGAGACCCGGGCGTGGGTGGACGCGCAGATCAAATACACGCGTTCGCAGCTCGACCCCGTAGCCGGCCGCGATGCGTTGCGGAAACGCCTGACCGAGCTGATGCGGACCGACAAGATCCAGGCGCCGATCGTGCGCGGCGGCCGCCTGTTCTACATGAAGCGGCCGGCGTCGGAGACGCGCTGGTCGATCTGCTATCGTGAACGGTTCGACGCCCCCGAGCAAGTGCTGGCCGATCCGGCCGTGCTCACCAGGGACGAGATGTCATCGGTCTCGATCCAGGGTCTTTCGGCGGACGGAAAACTGCTGGCATACGGAATCCGGGCCGGCGGCGCGGACGAACAGACCATCCATTTCCTTAACCTGGATACGCGCCGGGAACTCGATTTCCATCTGCCATCCAGCCGCTACGACGACATCCGGATCTCGCCGTCAGCCGGCACCGTTTATTACTCGGATCTGCCCAACAGCGGCCCGCGCGTCTTCCGGCGTTCATTGACCGATGCCGCGGCGGAACCGGAACAGATCTTCGGCCAGGAATTCGGCGACAAGTACTCGGCAAGCATCGATCTCACCTCCGACGGGCGGTATCTGGCCGTCAACGTCAGCGAGGGCTGGACCCGCGCCTGGGTGCATGTCCTCGATCTCAAGACCGGGCAGTGGACCGTGCTTGGGCGGGATCTGGATGCGGTCACCTCCGCCACGGCCGGCAATGGCGAACTGTTCCTGAAGACGAGTTGGAACGCGCCAAAGGGGCGGATCTTCAGGGTGGACTGCGCGCGGATGCAGCGGCACTTCTGGAAGCTGATCGTGCCCGAGGCGCCGGACAGTCTGGAGACGTTTACGCTGGCAGGGCGGCGGCTGGTTCTCGAATACATCCGGGATGCGTGGTCGGTGGTGAAGGTGGTGGACCGTGATGGAGGGCGTGTGGCCGATGCCGGGTTGAAGCCGTTCGGCAACGTGGGGCTGGGCGGATCGGGCTGGACGGAGAAGGACGTCTATCTCTCTTACGTCTCGTTCACCTCGCCGTCGGAGTTCTGGCGGTTCGAGCCGGAGACGGGCAAGCTGACGGCGTGGGCGAAGGAGTCCGTTCCGTTTGACGGTTCGAGTATCGAGGTGAAGCAGGTCTGGTTCAAATCGAAAGACGGGACGCGGGTGCCGATGTTTGTCGCGGCTCGCAAGGGGCTGGCGCTTGACGGCAGGACGCCGGCGCTCATTTATGGCTATGGCGGGTTCTCGGTGAGTGTGCAGCCGTCGTTTTCGGCGAGTTGGGCGGCGTGGCTGGAGAACGGCGGCGTGTTGGCTGTGACGAATCTGCGCGGCGGATCGGAGTTCGGCGAAGACTGGCACAAGGCCGGGATGCTCGGGAATAAGCAGAACGTCTTCGACGATTTCATCGGCGCGGCCGAGTGGCTGATCGCGAACAAGTACACCTCGCCCGACAGGCTGGCGATTCAGGGCGGCTCGAATGGCGGCTTGCTGGTGGGCGCGGCGATGACGCAGCGGCCGGAACTCTACCGGGCGGTGCTGTGCGCGGTGCCGCTGCTCGACATGCTCAGATACCACAAGTTTCTGCTTGGACCGCTCTGGACCCCCGAGTACGGCTCGGCCGACGATGCGAAGCAGTTCGACTATATCCGCAGGTACTCGCCCTATCAGCATGTGAAGCAGGGGACGAAGTATCCGGCGGTGATGTTCAAGACCGGCGACGCCGATACGCGGGTGGCGCCGCTCCATGCGCGGAAGATGACGGCGCTGATGCAGCCGGCCACGTCGTCGGGTCTGCCCGTGCTGCTGCACTACGACAAGAGCGTCGGGCATTCGACGGGTCTGCCGGTGACGAAAGAGATCGACGACGGGGTGGACGTGCTGACGTTCCTGATGTCGCAGACGGGGTTGCCGTTGACGCCGACTCGCTAAGCCAAACAAAACACAGAGCCGGAAATCGCAACCAAACGAACCTGCCAGGAGATTCGGAGGTCCGTGCCGTTTTCTCTTTACAGCGGATTCGAGTGCTTATACACTTATAACAGGGACTTATAAAATAGACCCACGTTGCAGTGGTGTTACGTTAGTGATGGAGATGGCGGTCCCTGTTGAGGCGAGTATGAGCTGGTCGCAGCAGTACAAAGAGAGACTCCGGACGGCGGAGGAAGCGGCAGGTCTGATCCAGTCGCATGATCGTGTATACATTCATGCAGGATGTGCGACGCCGGAAACATTGATCGACGCGATGGTGGCGCGGGCGGGCGAACTGGAATCGGTTGAAGTGACCCACATGCTGACGCTGGGCAAGGCCGCTTACACGCAGCCCGGCTTGCAGCGAAGTTTCCGGCACAATGGCCTGTTCACGGGCGGAAACGTCCGTCGCGCGGTGGGCGAAGGCCGGGCCGATTACACGCCGATCTTTCTGAGCGAAATCGAGCGGCTGTTCGTCTCGCACGAGATGCCGCTGGACGTGGCCCTGATTCAGACCTCCGCGCCGGATTCGCACGGCTATCTTTCGTTAGGCACGGGCGTTGACTGTACGCTGACCGCCGCGCGCTGCGCCAAGCGGGTGGTCGCGGAGGTGAACAGCCGGATGCCGCGAACGTGCGGCGACACATGCCTGCATGTCTCCGAAGTGTCGGCGGTGGTCGAGACGTCAAGGCCGCTGCTAGAACTCCAAACGCCGCCGCCCGATGAAGTTCAGAAGCGCATCGCCTCTCACGTCGCGGCGTTGATCGAGGACGGTTCGGTTCTGCAATTGGGAATTGGCGGGATCCCGGACGGAGTTCTGTCGTTCCTGGGCAATCACAAGGACCTGGGGATTCACAGCGAGATGGTGTCGGACGGGGTGATCGAATTGATCGAGAAGGGCGTCATCAACGGGCGGCGGAAGAAGGTCCATCCGGGGAAGGTTCTGCTTGGTTTCGTGCTGGGGACGAAGCGGCTGTTCGATTTCATCCACGAGAATCCGGCGTTTGAGTTTCAGCGGACCGAGTACGTCAACGACCCGTTCCTGATTTCACAGAACGACCGGATGGTGGCGATCAACTCGGCGATCGAGGTGGATCTGACGGGCCAGGTGTGTTCGGATTCGATTGGGGCAAAGCCGTACTCCGGCGTAGGCGGGCAGGTGGATTTCGTTCGAGGGGCGGCGCGCTCGCGTGGCGGGAAACCGATCATCGCGCTGCCATCGACGGCTTGCGGAGGGCGGGTTTCACGGATCACGCCGTTCCTGAAACAGGGGGCGGGCGTGGTGACGTCGCGCGCCGACGTACACTATGTCGTAACCGAGTATGGCGCGGCTTATCTGCATGGGAAAAGCCTGCGGCGGCGGGCCGAGGCGTTGATCGGCATCGCTCATCCGGCGTTCCGGGAGGAGCTGTCGGAAGCGGCCGCGCGCGAGGGCTGGATTGAAGAGAGAATAATGGTGGAACGGTAGGAGACAAGCCATGGCGGAACAGATGCAACCCGGAGCGGCGCCCGATAAGGGAATGGTGGAAGTCGACACGAGCGAATGCAAGGGTTGCGGCCTTTGCGTGGAGGCCTGCAACATTGGGGTTCTCTCGCTGGCGGGCTGGTTGAACCACCAGGGTTATCACCCGGCAGAGTATTCCGGCCATGGCTGCAACGGCTGCGGCCTGTGCTTCTACGCCTGTCCGGAACCGGGCGCGATTCGGGTCTACAGGCTGGCTGCGCCGCAGGCGGCGTAAGGGGAGGAGACGAGTCATGAAACCGCAACTGATCAAGGGCAACGAGGCCATCGTCAAGAGCGCGGTCCTGGCCGGATGCCGGGCGTATTACGGCTATCCGATCACCCCCGCGAGCGAGATCGCCGAGGCCGCCGCATACTATTTCCCGCTGACGGGCGGGCATTTTATTCAGGCCGAGAGCGAAGTGGCTTCGGTCAACATGCTGTACGGGGCGGCGTCGGCCGGCATCCGGGCGATGACGGCGTCGTCGGGTCCGGGCATCAGCCTGATGCAGGAAGGGATCAGCTATCTGGCCGGATCGGAACTGCCTTGCGTGATCGCCGACATTACGCGCGGCGGCCCTGGTTTGGGCAACATCGCGCCGGAACAGAGCGATTACCGGCAGGTGGTGAAAGTGGGCGGGCACGGATGTTACAGGGTGCTGGTGCTGGCGCCGAATTCGGTGCAGGAGATGGCCGACCTGACGACGCTGGCCTTCGACCTTGCGGATGAATATCTGACGCCGGTGTTCGTGATGGCGGACGGGTTCATCGGCCAAATGATGGAGCCGGTGGTGTTTGCAGCCGAGGCGCATGTGCATCCGACGCCGGCCTGGGCGGTGGATGGGACGCGGGCGACGAGAAAGAATCTGATCGCTTCGATCCGCATCGAGCCGGACGCGCTGGAGGCGCACATCCTGAAGCTGGATGCGAAGTACAAGCGAGCCGAAAGAGAAGCCGTGCGGTATGAGGCGTTCATGGCCGACGACGCCGAAGTGGTGCTGGTGGCCTATGGGATCGTTTCACGGATCTGCAAGTCGGTGGTTGAACAACTGCGCGCGGAAGGGATGAAGGTCGGGTTGCTGCGGCCGATCACGCTGTTTCCATTCCCGGAGGCGAAGATCCGGCAACTGGCGCGGACGGCGAGCGTGTTTTGCTGCGTCGAGATGTCGACGGGACAGATGATCGAGGACGTGCGCCTGGCGCTCGAAGGGCGCAAGCCGGTGGAATTCTATGGCCGGTGCGGCGGCAACACGCCGTCGGAGGAAGAGGTTCTGAAGTTTGTTCGCGAAGTGGCGGGAAGGTCTAAGACGGTGTTGGTGAGCGAGGAGGTTTTCCATGGCTGAGTACAAGATCCTCCACGAGAAGGCGCATAGCTTCTATCCCGAATACGAGCGCAAGGGCGAACTCCAGAACCAGACGCATTACTGCCCCGGCTGCGGCCACGGCATCGCGCACAAGCTGATTGCGCAGGCGATTGACCAGTTGGGGATACAGGACAGGGTGATCACGGTGTCGCCGGTGGGCTGCGGCGTGTTCGCGTATTACTACCTGGACACGGGCAACATTCAGGCGGCGCACGGGCGGGCGTCGGCGGTGGCGACGGCGGCGAAACGGTCGCGGCCGGAAGCGATCGTGATTTCGTATCAGGGCGACGGAGATCTGGCGGCGATCGGGACGGCGGAGATCCTGCACACGGCCAACCGCGGCGAACCCATCACGGTGTTCTTCATCAACAACGCGATCTATGGGATGACGGGCGGGCAGATGGCTCCGACGACGCTGGTCGGCATGAAGTCGACGACGTCGCCGTTCGGCAGGGATGTGATCAACGACGGGTACCCGATCAAGGTTTGCGAACTGCTGTCGGCGCTGGATGCTCCGGTGTATCTGGAGCGGGTCGGGATGGGGAATACGAAGCAGATCATGGGGGCGGCGCGGGCGGTCAAGAAAGCGCTGACGAATCAGGTTCAGGGGCTCGGCTTCTCGCTGGTTGAAATCCTCTCACCTTGTCCGACGATTTGGAAGTTGAGCCCCGTCGAGGCGCAGAAGCTGGTGCTGGAAGAGATGACGCGGGTCTTTCCGCTGGGCGTCTACAGGGACCGGACGAAGGAAGCGGTGCCGCGCCCGGCGCCGAAGCCGGAGCCGCCGCTGGAGACGATCCCGGCGATATTGGGGATCGAATCGAGCGAAGGAATGGCGACGATACCCAAGCCGGAAAAGGCGGTCGATTGGCGGATTCGCGTGGCCGGGTTTGGCGGCCAGGGCGTGCTGATGCTGGGCGAGGTGCTGGCCGAGGCGGGATTGGACGCAGGGCTGGAGGTGTCTTGGCTGCCGTCGTATGGGCCTGAGATGCGGTCCGGCACATCGAACTGCCATGTGCGGATTGCGACGCATCCGATCGCGTCGCCGCTGGTGGCGCGGCCGAATGTCCTGCTGGCGTTGAACGAACCGTCGCTGAAGAAGTTTCTGCCGACGGTGGAGCCGGGCGGATGGGTTTTGTACAACGGCGAGAGAGTGCCTGAAGGGATCGAGGCAAGGGACGACGTCCATTTGCAGGCGATTCCGTTCACGCAACTCGCCGATGAACTGGGCGAGGCGAAGGCGGGCAACATCGTGTCGCTGGGGGCGTTGCTGGAACTGACCGCCATGTTGCGCCAGGATGCGGTGGACCACGCGCTGGCGCATCTGGTGAAGTCGTCGCGGTGGCTGGAGATCGACCGGCGGGCGTTGAAGGTTGGGCGCGAGGCGGCGCATCAGAACAAGGCCGAGCACGAAGAAGTCTGCCGGTAGATTTTGGCGGCGGGGGCTGCGACAACAGGGTCCGCTTCAGCGGCCGATGATGCCGCCCGGGCGATGGTACTATCGGAAAAATCACGGCCCGCCGGCGCAGGCCTGAGGAGATCTCCGATTATGCATGTTTCCATCCTCGATTCCGTCCTGCGTGAGGGCGTGCAGAGCGGGCGGATTTCGTTCTCAGTCGACGAGAAGCTGGCGGTGGCGCGCAAACTCGACGAGTTTGGGGTGGACTATATCGAAGGCGGCTGGCCGGGGTCGGACGCGAACGATGCCGAGTTTTTCCGGCGTGCGAAGGGGTTGGCGTTCAGGCACGCGAAGCTGGTTGCGTTCGGGCCGGTGCGGGCCGAGTCGAGGGCGGCTTCGGACGATCCGCATCTGGCGGCACTGGTGGAGACGGGCGCGCCGGTTGTCAGTGTCTACGCCAACCTGTTCGAGATCACCGGCGACGGCGTGGTGAAGCAGCGGGTGGCGGATTCGGTGGCTTTTCTGCGGCAGCATTTCGGCGAGGTCATTTTCGACGCAGCCAACTTCTTCGACGCGTATGAGGCGAATCCGCAGGCGGCGATCGAGGCGCTTTGGGCGGCGCGGGAGAGCGGCGCGGAGTTGCTGGTGCTTTGCGATTCGGCGGGCAGGACGCTGACGGAGAGGCTGGAGCGGGTCTGCGAACAGATGGTGGCGGCGGTTGGCGGGGCGTTGGGCATCCATGCGCATAACGCATGCGGGTTGGGTGTGGCCAATACGCTGGCGGCGGTGAGGCAGGGCTTCACGCATGTTCAAGGGACGGTGAATGGGTATGGCGCGCGCAACGGCGTGGCCGATCTGATCGCTGTGTTGGGCAACCTGGCGCGGATGGGCGTCGAGACGACGTGCGGCGGCGACGCGCCGGTGTTGCGGGAGCTGGCTGTGTTCGTGGCGGGTGCGGCGCATGTGCCCGTCGATCCGCAGCAGGCGTTTACCGGCGGCGGGGTGAGCCGGAATCCGGCGACGCTGGAGCATTGGATTTCGCACTACGGTTTCGCCGGCAGGTTGGGCGTACGGGCGAGGAGGGAACTGGCGGACCGGGTGCATCAGTTGGAGCAGGAAGGGTATGACCTGGATGCGGCGGACGGGACGGTGGAACTGTTGCTGAGACAGGCGGCGGCGCCGGACACGAGGCTGTTCGAGGTGGGCAACTACGCGGTGGCGACGCGCGGGTCGGGGGCTCCGGGGACGCATAACACGGCGACGGTTTCGCTGGACATGGGGGAGACGGCGGTGTCGGCGACGGCGGAGGGGAATGGGCCGATTCATGCGATGGAACAGGCTTTGCGGGAGTGCCTGTCGCCGGTGTACCCGTCGATTCGGGAGACACGGCTGGTGAACTACGAGTTGAGGGTGGCGGACCCGCAACAGGGGTCGGCCGCGAAGGCGCGAGTGTATTTGGAGTGGGAGGCGGGCGGGAGCAGGGCGACGACGCTGGGGGTGTCAGAGAACCTGTTGGAGGCGAGCTGGCTGGCGCTGGTGGATGGGATGAGGCTGGAACTGCTGCGGCTGGCGGAGCGGGAGCCGAATGCGATGGATATGACGTCGGATTCGTCCTGGGCGGTGTAGCTTCGAGGTCGCAGGATGTGGTGCTTGCGGCAAGCGGCATACTAGATGTGCACCTATAAGCCACTTGGATACAGCAGGTTGTAGGACGTTACAACATTTTTACTATTTTTTGTTTGAAACAACGAGAGCGGTGATGTAGAGTGAGGTTGAGAGAGTCAACGGGTTTACTTCTTCCTTAACCTCTCAGGGGCCACTCCGCCTCATCCTCTTGCCAGCCGGTCGTCAACCTCAAGACGACCGGCTAACTTTTTTGTGGTGTACCTCGTTCAGATCACTTTCCGGCCGGAATTCCCCTTTTGTTTGCGGATCAATGTCCCGCTGCGGTAGATGGCGTCGCGGACGATGTGGATGGCGGCATGGAAATCCGCGAACCTGCCGATGGGCGGGCGGCTCGGGGTGCTGAAGTCGTGGCAACCGGCGAGGCGGGAGACATGGTGCCAGCCGGCGTCCTTGCAGAGAGCGAGGTAGCCGCGCGGATTTGGCGTGGTTTTGGCGCGGTGGTCGAGGCGGTGGCGGGTCCGGGTGATCGCGGGGCACACTTATGGCCTGCAAAACCGGGTCAGCGTGGCAACCGGGCCGGGGGTTTGGCGGGGAAGCGGGTGCCGCGGGCCGCGATGGACGGCTTCGTTTTGTTCGAGGTGGAGGCAGAGAGGGTGCGGGGGCGGCGTTGGAGGGATTTGAGGTGGTTGAAGAGGGGTTTTAGGCGGACTCCGGGGGGGATTTGGGCGGG
>CAMTUE010000045.1:0-18469 GCA_947084845.1 uncultured Bryobacteraceae bacterium
GCCACTGACGTGCGCAGCGACCAAACTGTTGTGCTGGGGGCACCAGGCTCCGCCAAGCACTATCCAGCGCCGCTCAGGCGAGTCCGCTACTTCGATGCCAAGCACAACCGGTTTCTGGTTTTCCTGACCAACAACTTCGAGTTGCCGGCGCTCATGATCGCCGAATTGTACCGGTCGCGCTGGCAGGTGGAGCTGTTCTTCAAATGGATCAAGCAGCATCTGCGAATCAAAGCCTTCTACGGCACCAGCGAGAACGCCGTGCGAAGCCAAATATGGATCGCCGTGTCGGTCTACCTACTCGTGGCCATCGCGAAGAAGGAGATGAAGCTGACCGCCAGCCTCTACCAAATCCTACAGGTCGCCAGCGTCACGATTTTCGAGCGAGTGCCCATTTTGCAGGCCCTCCAGCTTCAGGACTCCCAAGAAAATTTTGACCTATTTTCTAACCAATTGAATCTGTTCGACTTATAGCCGGACAGCAGTGTCATGCTATAACACGGGAAGGCGGCAGAGCGATGGTCCGTGGGCGAGGCGGAAAGTTTACGCGACGGTCAAGATGAAATGGGCGGCGTGTGATATGGTCGAAAGAAAGCGGGCAAGGAGAGGCACGAATGAACCGTAGGGATTTTGTGAGGATGGGCGCGGCGATGCCGCTGGGCGCGTTTCCGTATCACTTGTATGCGAGCGCGGAGAAGAAGCTGGCGAGCGACGTGATCGAGTTGGGGCCGAGGAAGGTGAAGGTGTCGCGGCTGGCGATGGGGTCGGGGACCAATGGCGGCGGCGGGTCTTCGAATCAGACGAAGCGGCTGGGATTGAAGGGCGTGGGCGATCTGTTCCGCGCGGCGCACGACAACGGGGTCTTCTTCTGGGAGACGGCGGATCAGTATGGGACGCACCCGCATGTTAAAGAGGGGTTGAAGTCGGTGAAGCGGGAGACGGTGGCGATTGAGTCGAAGACGCACGCTTCGACAGAGGCGGAGATGAAGGCCGACATCGACCGGTTCCGGCGCGAGATGGGGACAGATTACATCGACATCCTGCTGCTGCACTGCATGATGGACACGGACTGGCCGGAGCGCAAGAAGGGCGCGATGGCGTACATCGATGAATTGCAGGCGAAGGGCATCGTGAGGACGAAGGGCGTTTCGTGCCATACGCTGGGGGCGTTGAAGACGGCCGCGATTACGCCCTGGGTGGAGGTTGACCAGGCGAGATTCAATCCGGCGGGCGTGGCGATGGACGCGGATCCGAAGACGGTGTATGCAGTGTTGAAGCAGATGAAGGCGGCGGGCAAGGGCGTGATCGGGATGAAGATTTTCGGTGCGGGAAGGTTGCGGAACCGGACCGATGAATGTCTGCAATACGCGATGGCGCATACGGATGTGATGGATTGCTTCACGATCGGCAGCGAGAGTTTTGAAGAGTTCAAGCAGTTGACCGAGAAGATCCCGGCGGCCAGCGTCAGGGGGTAGATTTGGCTGTCAGCAGGCGGGAGTTTGTGGCGGCGGCGGCGATGGGTGCGCCGCGGGTGGGACGGCTATTTTCGTTCGCGGCGATCGCTGATGTTCAGTATGCCGACCAGGCGGCGTCGGGTGCGCGGGCGTACCGGGAATCGCTGAAGAAGGTGCGGGAGTGCGGGCGGTTGTTTGAAGGGCAGGGGTGCGCGTTCACGGTACATCTGGGGGACCTGGTGGATGGCGGGTTGGACAACCTGGAGCGGATTGTGCCGGAGTTGGATGCGCTGCCACGGCCGGTGTGGCATGTGATCGGGAATCACGATACGCCGCGCGAGGGCTGGCTCAAGCGGATGAAGATGCCGGTGGCGCATTACAGGTTCAGTTGGGACGAGTGGGAGTTCATTGTGCTGGATGGGCTGGCGGTGAGGGCGGGCGATGGCGGGGTGGGGGATGCGGTGCTGGCGGAGTTGAAGAAGAAGGGCGCGGCGAACGCGCAGTCGTGGAACGGGGGGTTGGGGGCGTCGCAGCGGGAGTGGCTGGCGGATTCGCTCTCCGATGCGGCGCGGCGGGGGCGGATGGCGGGATTGTTTTGCCATTACCCGGTGATGGAAGGATCGGCGCGGGCGGATCATTTGCTATGGGATTGGCAGCAGACGATGGCGGTGATCGGCAGGAGCGATGTGGTCAGGTTCTGGATGAACGGGCATGACCACCGGGGCGGGCGGACACGGATTCGCTCGACGGACTTTTTGACTTTGGCGGGGTTGGTGGAGAGCACGCCTGGAGAGTGCTCGGTGGTGGTGGATGTGTTTGCGGATGGGGTGAGTTTTCGACGGGCTGCACTGGGTGCGGCGGGGCGCTGATGGAGCCTTTCGGAGAGCCGGTCAGAAGACCGGCTGCAGGGCCGAAGCCATGCCCCGCTTGCGGGCTGAAGCCCTTTGCAGGCTGAAGCCCGCCCCACAATTTAGATGCGGTTGAAGATGGCGATTACTTTGCCCAGGGATTTGTGTTGTTTGATGAAGGGGACCATTTTGGTTTCGCGTTCATCGATTTCCTGGGCGCGTTTCAGGACCTCGGCGGCTCGTGCCGACGGGACCACGACGATGCCGTCTTCTCCGGCGACGATGATGTCGCCCGGGGCTACTGTGACACCTCCGCATTGAACCGGAATGTCGCTGGCGACGCTGGCCCAACGGCTGACGGCGGTGGCGGGCGTGATGCTGGAGGAATAGACGGGCAGGCCGAGAGCGCGGAGTTCGGCGACATCGCGGACGCCGCCGTCGATGACGATGCCGGCCATGCCGCGGGCCTTGGCGGCGGTCCCCATGAGACCGCCGATGGCGGCGACATCGAGACCGTCCTCCATGACAATGACGCCGACTTCACCGGGCTTGGAGGAGTCGATCATTTCGACGGAGTGTTTCACGGCGAGGGCGGGCGTGGCTTTGTCGGGCGTGGTTGGTTTGACGATGGACGTGCGGGCGCGGCCGACGACCTGTCCGGCGACGGCGGGGCGGATCTTGTGGGACATGTAGCCGCGCTGGCCCGTGACCTGATCGACGGCGTCGGCGACGGAAGCGACGGTGGTCTTCTTGAAACCGGCGACGAGGGGTTCGTCGAGAGTCCGAACCTGTTTGGCGGCCTGGAAGCCGGTCAGGGCGAGGACGGAGAGGACGGGGATGGCGAAGAGGATGGCGCGGCGGCGGGTCATTGGTGTTCCTTCTTTCTCGGTTCTTCGTATTGTTACAGGTGTTCAGGGCTGAGTGGCGAGGTCACAGGCCCTGTTCGAACCACGGCGTATTGGGGACCTGGGCCTTTTTTGCCGCCTCTTCGTTCATGGTGGCGCCGAGGCCGGGGCGGTCGGGGACGGCGATGAACCCCTTGTCGATGATCTCGCCTTCCTGGACGAAATTCTTCCAGAGTTCGAGGCGCTGGATCCAGTGCCACTCGAGGATGAGGAAGTTGGGGATGGCGGCGCAGACATGGACCGATGCCATGGTGCCGATGGGCGAGACGACGCAATGGGGGGCGACGGGGACGTAGTAGGTGTGCGCCATATCGGCGATCTTGCGGCCTTCGAGGAGGCCGCCGCATTTCTGAAGGTCGGGCATGATGATGTCGGCGGCGCGCTGTTCGAGCACGTCGCGGAAGCCGTGGCGGAGGAAGAGATTTTCGCCGCAACAGATGGGGGTGGATGTGGACTGGCGGATGTCGCGCATGGCGGCGACGTTTTCGGGGGGCACCGGCTCTTCGAGGAAGAGGAGATGGAAGGGCTCGCACTCCCTGGCGACGCGCTTGCCGGTGGTCATGTCGTAACGGCCGTGGAGGTCGACGGCGAGATCGACGCGTTTGGGAAGGAACTCGCGGACAAAGCGGACCTTGGCCATCATGGTGTCGATTTCGGCGTTGGAGGCGGTCCAGTTCATGGGGTCCCAGCGATTGGGATCGCGGCCGTCGTCGATGTCGATTTTGAGGGCGGTGAAGCCCATGTCGCGGATTTGAGCGAGTTTTTTGGGCGCCTCGGGGTCCTTGGGGTCATTGGCCTGTGAGTCGCAATAGAGACGGATGCGGTCGCGCATTTTGCCGCCCATGAGTTGATAGACGGGCAGGCCGACGGCCTTGCCGGCGAGATCCCAAAGGGCGGTCTCGACGGCGGTGAGGGCGGCGACGTACTGGCCGCCCTGTGCTCCGGCGAAGATGCCGCCGGTGCGGAGGCGTTCGTAGAGGCGATCGACGTTGAGGGGATCCTGGCCGATGAGGGCATTGCGGAATGAGCGGACGATGGGGGCGCCGCCGACGACGGCGTCGGTGCCTTCGCCGTGGCCGAAGATGCCCTGGTCGGTGTAGATGCGGACGTGCAACTGAAGGCCGTGACCGCGGACCTGGGCGGTGCGGACGTCGGTGATTTTGAGTTTCGGGCGGCCAAGCGGATTTGTTTGGGCCTGGATGGCGCGGGAGAGGGCGGGCAGTGCGAATGCAGTGCCGAGGAAGGCGCGGCGGTTACTGTGGTGTCGCATGGTTCACATGAATCATATTGCAGTGCGGAGGCGGGCTCAATGGGGGATGGAGTGGGGGAGGTGAAATGCGGGGCGCGGCGGGTGTTGAGATCGCGGAAGGGGGACCGCGCACTTCGTTCGCGGACTTGAGGGAGATTATGTTGACGCCATCACCCGTCATGATACTTTGGCGCGGACTAAACTGATAAGTCGAGGGAGTCCCCGGATGATTATCGACAAAGCCGTCATCACCGCCGCCGGTCCTGCACAACGGACACTGCCGCTGCAACACCTGATCGACCGCGACGGGCAGGAGCGGACGGTGCTGGCGATCCTGATTGAAGAGGCGGCGAAGGCGGGGATGAAGGAAGTGGCCGTGGTGGTGTATCCGGGCGACGAGGCGGCGTGCGCGGCGGCGGCGGAGGGCACGCCGGTGAAGCTGCATTTCATTCCACAGACGGGCGGGGCGGGCTATGCGCGGGCGGTGTGGTCGGCGCGGGAGTTTACGGGGAAAGAGCCGTTTCTACACCTGGTGGGCGACCATTTGTATGTCGGCGACGAGGCGGGGGCGTGCGCGTCGCGGCTGGTGGAAACGGCAACGCGGGAGAAGTGCGCCGTGTCGGCGGTGCAGGCGACGCATGAGGGCCTGCTGCCGAACTATGGCGCAGTGGGCGGGCAGCCGCTGGCGGCGCACACGGACCTGTACGCGATAGAACGGGTGGTTGAGAAGCCGACACCGACGCTGGCTGAGCGGAGCCTGGTGGTGGCGGGACTGCGGACGGGGCATTACCTGTGCTTCTTTGGGATGCACGCGCTGACTCCGGCGGTGATGGCGATTCTGGACGAGATGCTGGGCGAGAATTCAGGCGCGGCTCCGTCGTTCTCATCGGCGCTCGAAACGCTGGCCGCGCGGGAACGGTACCTGGCATTGCAGATGGATGCGCGGCGGTATGACCTGGGCGCGAGTTATGGCCTGTTCACGGCGCAGGCCGCGCTGGCATTGAATGGGCGGGACCGCGACGAGGTGTTGACGCGATTGGTGCAGTTGCTGTCGGCCAACCCGGCGCGAAAGGCCGGGCTGTGATGGAGCGGCTGATAGGGATCATTACGTCGAGTGAGGAGGCGGTGCGCAATACGCCGCTCGACGCTGCGATTGAGGGGATGAGCGCCGTCGAGTTGCTGGCAGCGTGCGCGCGGCTGGATGGATTCCGGCGTGAGACCGGGAACCTTTATCAACGGGTGCGGGCGCTGTTTTTTCTGTCGTCGATTCACCGGTATGCGTTGCCGGCGTGCGGGACGATTCCGTCGTTTGGGCGTATTCCGTTCCATGCGTATGAGCAGTTGCTGGAGCGGCGGTTCGAGGAGTCGATTTCGATTCTGCTCGATGCGGTGAGGACGGATGGGCCGAGCGAAGCGGTGTCGAGCGCGCTGGCGGCGGCCTATCGCGGGTTGGCGTTTCAGACGCTGGCGGACCAGGTGCGGCGGAGTGTGCGGTCGATCGCGGGCAACCAGTGGATGTTCCGTTGCGGCCATGCGGCGGACTATCCGTTGCGGCTGCGGCCTGAGTTGATGGCGCAACAGGGCGGGCGGTTTCCGATCCTGCGCGAGACGACGCCGGTGCGGATGGATCTGTCGCACAGCGCGTGGAGCGACATCTTTTTCCTGGGGATGGATTATCCCGAGGGTGCGCGGGTTCTGAACATTTCGATTGATCTTGCGATCAGCGGCAGAGGCGAGCCGAGGCCGCCGGTGGAGGCGCATTTGAGAGTGATCGACCGGCCGGTGTTGCGGCTGGTGAGCGTGGACCTGAATGCGCAGGTGGAATTGAGCGCGGTTTCCGAAGTGTTCGATTTTGCGCGCGACTACCTGGGTTTGTTGAAGGCGGCGGTGATCGCGTCGGGCATCGTTCCGCCGGGGATGGAAGGCGCGGCGACACCGCTGGCGGCGGTGCTGGAGCGACTGACTGGGCGCGCGGGGCATGGGATCGAGATTGTCAGCAAGGTGAACGACATTCCGAAGGGATCGCGGCTGGCGGTGTCGACGAACCTGCTGGCGTGCCTGATTTCGGCGTGCATGAGGGCGACGAGCCAGGTGGCGAGTCTGACGGGGTCGATGGACGAAGCGGACAGGAGGCTGGTGGCGGCGCGGGCGATTCTGGGCGAATGGCTGGGCGGATCGGGCGGAGGCTGGCAGGATTCGGGCGGCGTGTGGCCGGGGATGAAACTGATTCGCGGAGTGCGGGCGGAGGCGGGCGATCCGGAGCATGGCGTGAGCCGGGGCTGCCTGTTGCCGCGGCATGATTTGTTGGGCGAAGACCGTGCGCCGGAAGCCGCGGGGCGGTTGTTGCAGGATTCGCTGGTGCTGGTGCATGGCGGGATGGCGCAGGATGTGGGGCCGATTCTGGAGATGGTGACGGAGAAGTACCTGCTGCGTTCGGCGAAGGAGTGGGAGGCGCGGGGCGAGGCGGTCGGGATTCTGGACGAGGTGCTGGACAGGCTGGCGAAGGCCGACGTGCGGGGTCTGGGAAGGTTGACGCAGCGGAACTTCGATTCGCCGATCCAGACAATCATTCCCTGGGCGGGGAATCATTACACGCAGTTGCTGATCGACCGCGCGAAGGCGGAGTTTGGCGAGCGGTTCTGGGGATTCTGGATGCTGGGCGGGATGGCGGGCGGGGGCATGGGATTCCTGTTCGACCCGCAAGTGAAGGCGGCGGCGCAGAAGCGGATGCAGGAGATTCTGAGCGAGACGAAACGGGCGCTGGAGGGGGGCGTACCGTTTGCGATGGAGCCGGTGGTTTACGATTTCAGGATCAATCCGAGAGGGAGCTGGTCGGAGATGTCGGGGGCGGGCGACGGGCTGATGCCGCCGGCTTATTACGTGCTGACGGCTCCGGCGCTGTTGAGGAGGGAGTCGCGGAATCTGACGCCGGCGCAGCGGGCCGATCTGGAACAGTTTGGCGCGCGCAGCCGGGGGGGCGGCGAGTGGGGCGTGGCGGGGTCGTCGCTGATCGATCACCTGCTGCCGGAGGCGGCCGCGGCACGGAGCGTCTCAGGGACGTTGGACGAGATGCTGGAAGCGCATGGATTCGACAGGTTACAGCACGAGCAGATCCGCGCGGATATGAAGTCCGGGCGGATCGGACTGGCGCAGAACCGGCTGCCGGCGACGGCGCGGATCACGAACGTCGATCCGGGCGAGTTGCCCGAGGTAACGGGCGTCCACGGGCGATTCGTCGACCTCGGGCGCGATGCGTTGCGGCGGGGATCGGTGGCGGCGGTGAGCCTGGCGGGCGGCGCGGGGAGCCGGTGGACACGCGGGGCGGGCGTTGTAAAGGCGCTGAACCCGTTCTGCAAGATGGGCGGGCGGCACCGCTCGTTTGTCGAAATCCATCTGGCCAAGAGCAGGCGAGCGTCGCGCGCTTATCCTCTGGCGATCCCACATGTGTTCACGACGAGTTACATGACACAGGGGCCGTTCGAGGGCACGCTGGCGCGGGAGAACAGGTACGGGTATGAGGGGCCGCTGCGCCTGTCGCCGGGGCGAAGCGTGGGTTTGCGATTCGTGCCGATGGCGCGCGATTTGAGGTTCGCGTGGGAGGAGACGCAGCAGCAGGTGCTGGATGTCCAGAAGCAGAAGGTGCTGGAGAGTCTGAGGTCCGGGCTGATTCAGTGGGCGCTGGCATCGGGCGAAGGGACGGATTACCGCGACAACCTGCCGCAGCAGTGCCTGCATCCGACGGGGCACTGGTTCGAGTTGCCGAATATGCTGCGGAACGGCGTGCTGGCGCGACTGCTGGCCGAGCGGCCGTCGCTGAGGACCCTGATGTTGCACAACATCGATACGCTGGGCGCGGATGTCGATGCGGGACTATTGGGATTCCACATGGACTCCGGCGCGGCGATGACGGTGGAGGTGATCCCGCGGCTGCTCGACGACCGCGGCGGCGGACTGGCGCGCGTCGATGGCAGGATCCGGCTGGTCGAGGGCATGGCGCTGCCGGATGAGGAACTGGAATTCGACCTGTCGTTCTACAACACGGGCACGATGTGGATCGATATCGACCGGATGCTGGGCGTCTTTGGACTGACGCGGGCCGGGCTCGGCGGCATGGCGGCGGTGGACGCGGCGGTGCGCAAGGTGGCGGCGCGGATGCCGTCGTATGTGACGATCAAGGACGTCAAGAAACGGTGGGGGCGCGGGCAGGAAGATATCTTCCCGGTGGCGCAGTTTGAGAAGCTGTGGGGCGATATGACGGCGCTGCCGGAGTTGGATTGCCGGTATGTTTCGGTGCCGCGATTGCGCGGGCAGCAGTTGAAGGATGTCGCGCAGTTGGACGGGTGGGTGCGGGACGGGTCGGCTGGTTACGTCGAGTCGTTGTGCGAGTGGCGGTGACGCGAGACTGCTACTTTTCTTTCTGAGCGACCAGACGGACCGTGGGTGAACGGCCATCGGCGGTGGTGGCCCATTCGGCTTGGATGATCTTGTCTTCGTAGCGCAGGACTCGGAGTTTGCCGAACGTGCGGAGGAGTTCGTTGGTTTTATAACCATCCTGGCCGGGCAAGGTGCGGGCGTCGAGGTGGGGACCTTCGACGATGAGGATGCCGCCCGGCTTGAGCATGTCGACGATCTTGGCGGCATTCCTGGTGGCGACGTGACTGACATACATGCAGAGGATGACGTCGTAGCGGGCGCGGGATGGCGGGATGTCCTCGAAGCGGGCGACGTTGGCTTCGATTGTGGCTCCGACCTTGGCGGCCTGCGCCTGCGCCTGTTTGATGGCTTCACGCGAGACGTCGATGCCGGTGACTTTCCAGCCTTTGCGGGCAAGATAGACGG
The DNA here is from genome assembly GCA_947084845.1 of uncultured Bryobacteraceae bacterium. Taxonomy (GTDB): domain Bacteria; phylum Acidobacteriota; class Terriglobia; order Bryobacterales; family Bryobacteraceae; genus PNKE01. The sequence goes on from CAMTUE010000045.1 coordinate 9,293, forward strand.
CGTTGCGGCCGTTGCCCATGCCGATATCGAGAGCCAGTCCGGCGGGCAGGTTGGCGGTGGTTTCAAGGACAAGCGTGGACGGGCTGACGGGCACCTTGACGGCGCTGCCCTGGTAGATTTCGTCCCAGCGCGCGCCGGGTTGTTGCGACTGGGCCGTCAATGGGATGAGCAGGGACAGGACGAGGATGGGCAGCAGGGGCAGGAATTTCATTCGGGTATGTCCTTAGGATTGGGGCTTGATTCCGGTGAGCCAATAGTGGAGATCGTTGACCTCGACGGTGGCGGTGATGGTCATGCCCTCTTTCAGTTTGGCGAACTCTTCGGGCGAGGGCACGGGGAATTCCATGGTCATGGCCTCCATCCAGCCTTCGATGTTTTCGTGTTTGACGACGGCGACGCGCGTATCGGGTTTGAGCCGGAGGACTTCGCCTTTCATGGCGTAGCGTTGTTTGGCTTCGCCATAGTCGAAGCCCGTTTCCTTCTTCGCGGCGCACCCGGCGAGGAGCGCGGCAACGGTCAGAATGGCTCGGCGCGTCATCGTTTCATTCCTTGTCACTTGTAGGCCGGGACGCCGGTCACGCGCTCGCCGATGACGAGCGTATGAATATGGTCGGTCCCTTCGTATGTTTTCACACTTTCGAGGTTGCACATGTGGCGCATCATCGGGTAGTCGTCGATGATGCCGTTGGCGCCGAGCAGATCGCGGGCAGTGCGGGCGACGTCGAGGGCCATGGCGACGTTCGAGCCTTTAAGCATCGAGATGTGGGCCGGTTCGAGTTTGCCGGCATCCTTGAGGCGGCCGCAGTGGAGGGCGAGAAGCTGGCCTTTGGAGATCTCCGTGATCATCGAAGCGAGTTTGGCCTGGACAAGTTGATGCGAGGCGATGGGGCGGTTGTCGAACTGTTTACGGTCGATGGAATACTGGCGTGCGGATTCGTAGCAGTCCATCGCCGCGCCAAGGACGCCCCAGCCAATGCCGTAGCGGGCCTGGGAAAGGCACATGAGCGCCGCTTTGAGACCCTTGGCGGCGGGGAGGGCGTTTTCGGCGGGGATGCGGCAATCCGAGAACATGAGCGACGAGGTGACCGAGGCGCGCATGGAGAGCTTGCCGTGGATGTCGGATGTTGTATAGCCGGGGGTTCCTTTTTCGACGAGGAAGCCGCGGAAGCCTTCGTCGGTCCTGGCAAAGACGACGGCGAGGTCGGCGACGCCGCCGTTGGTGATCCAGGTTTTTTCGCCGTTGAGGACCCAGGATGAGCCGTCGAGTCTGGCCGTTGTCGTCATGCCGCCGGGGTTGGAACCGAAGCCGGGTTCGGTGAGTCCGAAGCAGCCGATGGCCTCGCCCGATTGCAGGCGGGGGAGCCATTTGTCCTTCTGCGCATCGCTGCCGAAGGTGTGGATGGGGTACATGACGAGGGCGCCCTGGACGCTGACGAAGCTGCGCAGGCCGGAGTCGCCGCGTTCGATCTCCTGCATGATGAGGCCGTATTCGACGTTGGAAAGTTCGGCGCAGCCATAGCCGGTGAGGTTCGCGCCGAAGAAGCCGAGTTCGCCCATCTGGCGGACGAGATGAGCGGGGAAGCGGCCCTCGTTGAAACAGTCCTTGATGATGGGTGAGACCTGTTCGTCGACGAACTGGCGGGCGGTCTGGCGGACGAGGATTTCTTCCTCGCTGAGGAACGAGTCGATATTGAGGTAGTCAACTCCGCGGAAGGTGGGCATACCTTTTTATGTTAGTCGCTGCGGGTGATGGTAGCGAAGCAGGCGGTGCGCGGGTGGCGGGCTTGGGCCGCCTACCGGATCAACCCGCTGAGCGGCGAACTGGCCGACGCGTAGAGTTTCCGCTCCATGCGACCTGCCTCGAACGCCTGGCGGCCGGCGTCGACGCCGTTCTTCATCGCCGTGGCCATCTTCACCGAATCCCTGGCGGCGGCGATTGCGGTATTCAGCAGCAACCCGTCAAAGCCGAGTTCCATGGCGATGCAGGCATCGGACGCCGTGCCAACACCGGCATCGACGATCAGCGGCACCTCGGTGATCTGTTCGCGCAGGATCTGAAGCGCGGCGACATTCTGAACGCCCAAGCCGGAGCCGATCGGCGCAGCCAGCGGCATCACAGCCGCCGCGCCGGCATCGATGAGGCGCTTGGCGGTGATGAGGTCGTCGTTGGTGTAAGGCAACACGATGAAGCCTTCCCTGGCCAGGATCTTTGTCGCCTCGACGAGGCCGAAGACGTCCGGGAACAGCGTCTTTTCGTCGCCGATCACTTCGAGTTTCACCCAGTTCGACAGGCCCAGTTCGCGCGCCAGCATGGCGGTGCGGACAGCGTCGTCGACGTTGTAGCAGGCGGCCGTATTGGGCAGCAGGAAGTATTTGTCGCGGTCGATGTAGTCGAGCATCGACTCTTTCGTCTTGTCGGTCAGGTTGACCCGCCGCACCGCGACAGTGACCACCTCGGCGCCCGAGGCGGCGTGACAACGCTGCATCTCCTCAAACGAGCGGTACTTGCCGGTACCGATCATCAACCGGGAACGAAAGGTTCGCCCGGCAATCGTAAGCTGATCAGACATTCTTCTATTGTAGGCGTGGGCGGCGTCCGAGATCCGGATGCCACAGGCCGAAATGGGGAGCGCGGACCGCGCAGGAGGCGAACGCGGAGAGCGGGCCATCCGCAGCATCCTGCGGACTGCCGCGGGCGAGGTCTGCACGTATGGCGCGTCCAGGCCGCAGCCGAATTCAAGCGGGGGTTTCGACCGGCATTCGACAAGGTCCGCGCAAGCCCCCAAGCGCGCCAATGCACGAATCGAACTGAACGGCCGCAATGGAGTTTTTACCACGCGGGCCTTGATGATACGCCCCCTGTGGACCGGGCAACGGCGCGACGTGTTCCCGGCTGCGCTGTCCGCGCTCGATGCCCGCTTGGGCGGCCATGGTAGCATGGTTGATTGTCAGGCCTCGGGCTCCGTGCAACGGCAGGCCGCAAACCCCGCCAGGTCCGGAAGGAAGCAACGGTAGTGGTTCGAACCGTGTGCCGCGGATCACCCGGGGTCTGGCATTTGAGAGGTCCCTGACGTGGCCACAAGCGCTCCCGATCCAACCGCCCAACCCTACCAGGTCAGCGCCCGTAAGTTCCGGCCACACGTCTTTGCCGGCATCATCGGCCAGGAACATGTCCGCTCCACCCTCCAGAACGCGATCAAGCAGGGACGTGTCGCGCACGGCTACATTCTGTCGGGCCAGCGCGGCACCGGCAAGACGACCATTGCGCGCATCCTCGCCCGCTGCCTGAATTGTGTCGAAGGGCCGACCATTACGCCCTGCGGCGTCTGTTCGTCGTGCATCGAGATCCCGCAGAATAACGCTCCCGACGTGATCGAGATCGACGCGGCGTCCAACCGCGGCATCAACGAGATGCGCGAGTTGCGCGAGAACGTCCGCTACCGCCCGTCGCGCGACCGCTACAAGGTCTTCATCATCGACGAAGCCCACCAGATCACCAGCGAGGCGTTCAACGCGTTGCTCAAGACGCTTGAAGAGCCGCCCGAGTGGGCCGTCTTCCTGCTCTGCACGACCGAGGCGCATAAGATTCCGGCGACCATCGCATCACGCTGCCAGCAGTTCAGCTTCCGCTCGGTCGATTTCCAGGAGATCGTCGGCCGCATGGAGTGGATCTGCCAGCAGGAGGGAGTCGAAGCCGACGCCGAAGCGCTGGCCGTTCTCGCCCAGGCCGGCGAAGGCAGCGTGCGCGATTCCCTGTCGGCGCTCGACCAGGCCATCGCCAGTTGCGGCAACAAGCTCACGGGCGCGGACGTGCGCGGCCTGCTGGGCATGTTCTCGCTCGAATCGCTGGGCGCGGTGACGGCCGCGCTCGAATCCGGTTCGACGACCGCCATGCTCGAAATCGTTCAGGAACTCGAGAGCACCGGCCGAAACTTACAGCACTATTGCCGGGAACTCTCGCGCTACTTCCGCAACCTGCTGGTCGCCAGGATCACCGGCGAATTGACACGGCTCATCGCCGCCGGTCCGCCCGAGCAGGAGCGGATGCGCGAGACCGCCGTGAAGTTCAGCGAAGAGGACCTGACCCGCTGGCTGCAACTCACAATCGACCTCTATTCACAGATTCAATACTCGCTGCAGCCGCGCCTGCATTTGGAGTTGGGCCTGCTGCGGCTGGTCCATGCCGGCCGTCTACAACCGATCGAGGAACTGATCAGAAACCTCAGCCAAGGCGGTTCAGTTCCTCCCGCCCCGCCCGCCACGCCGGGCAGCGGCGCGATTCGGCCAGCGCAGAAATTGGGCGCATCCGCTTCGCCCGCTCCACAGTCCAGACCCGCGCCGCCGCGGCCGGCGTCCGCGCCGGTTGCTGCTGCCAGGCCGGCCGAACCTGCTCTGCCGCCCATTGAAGGGTCCTTGAAACAGAAGCTGGTCGCCACGCTGCTCAGCCAGAAAAAAGTGTTCACCGCCGACGCGGTGGAGCACGCCGAAATGGTGGAAAGCGGCGGGACGGTCGAATTCCTCGTCTCCAGGCAACACATGCTGTCGCTGCGCGGACCGGAAGTTGGACAGTGTCTGGAAAGCCTGCTGGGCAGGCCGGTGAAGACGAAGGTGACGGTCAGCGACAACGTGGCGGCCCCTGCTGCGGCGGGTCCGGAACTGAGGCCCGCTGGTGAGGAAGAAACGACGCGCCGCGCGCTCGATAATCCCGAGGTCCAGCGGGCGCAGGAGTTGTTTCCCGGTTCGACGGTGCGAAGCGTAAGGGACTTGAAGGAGTAGACTAGAGCGATGAAGATGCCTGGCGGAGCCAACCTGCAATCGATGATGAAACAGGCGCAGCAGATGCAGCAGCGCCTTCAGGAAGAGATCGCCGCCATCCGCGTCGAGGCAACCGCGGGCGGCGGCATGGTGCTTGTGAAGATGGACGGCCAGAAGAACTGTCTGGGCGTCACCATCGATCCCGAGGCCGCCGGCGATGCCGAGATGCTGCAGGACATGGTGATGGCGGCCTTCAACGAAGCCGTGCGCAAAGTTGAGGAAGAGACCCAGAAGAAGACCTCCGGCATGCTCGGCGGCATGGGCCTGCCTCCAGGGATGTTCTAGATTTCCACGATGGCGGATTTTGCCGAACCCCTTGCCCGCCTGATCGCCGAGGTGAAACGTCTGCCCGGCGTCGGCCAGAAGTCGGCCCAGCGAATCGCGTTCTACATCCTCAGGGCGAAACGCGAAGACGCCGAACGGTTGGCAGCGGCCATCATCGACGTGAAGGACAAACTCGGACTCTGCATCGAGTGCAACAACATCAGCGACTCCGAACTCTGCCCGTTCTGCCGCAACCCGCATCGCGACCGTTCAAAGATCTGTGTCGTTGAAGAGCCGCTCAGCATTCTGCCGGTCGAGACGACGCGCTCGTTCGAGGGCCTCTATCACGTTCTCCACGGCTCGATCAGCCCGCTGAAAGGGATCGGACCGGAGCAGTTGCGCATCAAGGAATTGCTTGAACGGCTCGGCGGCGGTCATGTCGAAGAGATTATTCTGGCGACCAATCCGACCGTCGAAGGCGAAGCGACCGCGGTCTATCTGGCGCGTCTGCTGAAACCGCTCGGAGTGAAGGTGACGCGCATCGCCATGGGTATCCCCGTCGGCTCCGACCTCGAATTCGCCGACGAGGTGACGATGTCAAAATCGCTGGAAAACCGCCGCGAGATGTAGGCCCCTACAACCCGCGCAGCAGATCGTAGCCGTGGTCCGGAATATGCGACCACATGATCTCGCTCCCGTGGCCGTGCTTCTGGAAGATGGTCTGCATCAGTTCGCAGACCGACTCGGAGCCGCGCTCATAAAACACAAGCACGCTCGGCCCGGCGCCCGACAATGCACAGCCCAGCAACCCCTCGGCCCGCAGTTCCAGCATCTCGCTCAACCCCGGCACCAATGGCGCTCGATAAGGCTGATGCAGGCGGTCCATGAGCCCCTCATGGAAGGCCTCCGTGGTTTGTGTCAGCATGGCGGCGATCAGCAGGGCCGACCGCTGGATGTTGAATACGGCGTCGGCGCGCGAATAGGTGGTCGGAAGGACAGCACGCGCCTCGGACGTCGGCAGGATGAAGTCGGGAACGATCACGGCCACGCCATATCGTGCAGGCAACTGCATCCGCACGGCGCGCGTGATGCCTTCCGAATCGATCGCGGAGGCGACGATCGAACCCAGCACGGCAGCTGAAACGTTGTCAGGATGTCCTTCGATGCGCGCCGCCTCGTCGAGAATCTTGTGGCGGTCCCACTCGAGGCCGAGCGCTTCGTCGGCGATCACAACGCCGGCCACCAGCGCCGCCGCCGACGAGCCGAGTCCCTTGCCGATCGGGATGTCGTTGTTGATCTCCAACTCGATCTTCGGCATCGGCCGCCCGGCGTGTTGCGCCACTTGAAGCGCCGTCTGCCAGATCATATTGTTCTCGCCGGGGGAGATCATCTGGGCATCGCGGCCCTTGGGGTGGATGATCAGCCGTTCAGACGGCCGGAAACGGCACTCAAGATAGATACTGAGCGCCATGCCCAACGCGTCGAATCCGGGCCCCAGGTTGGCGCTGGTGGCCGGAATGCGTACTTCAGTCCAACTCATGCCGACATCTTGACCGCGCGGCCGGACTTGCAGCTTTCGTAAACGCCGAGGACGATTTCGAGCGCCTTGTAGCCCTCTTCGCCCGACACCAGCGGCGCAACGCCGCGCTTGCAGGCGTTGCCGAAGTCGGCGAACTGGCGTTCAAAGGGAGTCAGCGAAATCGCCATCGGATCGCTCGACCCGCTCATCACTTCCTTCTCCACCGGCGCCGCTTCACCCGCGTCGTCGATCACGTCCCACGCCGTCAATTTGTCGCCGGTGAAAATGCACGTTCCTTTGGTCCCATGGATCTCGATGCGCTCGGAGTATCCGGGCCAGAACGCGGTCGATGCCTGGATGACGCCCGTCGCGCCCGATTTGTACTTCATCAGCACGCTGATGACGTCCTCGGACTCGATCTTGTGCCGCGCCGCCAGTTGCCAGTAGCCGAACAGTTCATCGACTCCGCCAATCAGGTAACCCAGCACGTCAACCTGGTGGACCGCCTGGTTGATCAGCGCGCCCCCGCCTTCCACTGCCCAACTGCCCTTGATGGGGCGAGAATAGTAATCCTCCGACCGCCACCATTTCACATACGCGTCGGCCTGGAGAATCTTGCCCAACCGCCCGTCGGCGATGGCTTTCTTCACGAAGATCGTCGAATCGTCGAAGCGGTGCTGGCTGACGACGCCCAGCACGACGCCGGCGTTCTTCGCCACGTCGATCATCTTGCGGGCCGTTTCGAGGTTGGTGGAAATCGGCTTCTGCACCTGAATGTGCTTGCCGGCGGCGGCGGCGATTTCGATAGGCTGCAAGCGGAAATCGGGGAACGTGCAGACATCGATAAAATCGACGCCAGGATGCTTGCAGACCTCTTCATAGGTGGGGACAAACTCGCCGCCATACTGCTCGGCGAACTTGCGGCCAGCGGCCTCGTTGATGTCCGTGCAGGCCGCCAAAGTGAACCCGATATTCTTGTAAGCCAGCGCGTGCTTATGCGAAATCGCGCCGGTGCCGATCATGCCAACTCTCATGCGTGTACCTCCTGCGGGATGAAACTGTTAGCGTATCAGAGCGTGCCACAAGGGTGGCGGAAGGTGGGATTCTCGCGTCGCCGTGGTAATCTGGCTGCATGGTGAGACGGCAGATCGAGCTTGATGATGAGACTGACCGTCAGCTTGAAGAGTTGGCGCAAGAGTACGAGGGCAATCTGGGTCAGGCGCTGGCTGGACTGCTGCGGACACGCGAGAGCGTCGAGTCTTTTCTCGATGAACACGAAGAGCGCCATCGGGACATGCTGCTGACACAGCGGGTTCGCGCTGAAGGCGCATTCCAGCCTGATCGAGCCACGCCCTGGGCAGATATCAAGCGGCGCAACCGGGTGTGACGATCCTCTTCATTGAGGGCGCGGCTGAGGCGTTTGATGAACTCCCTCACCCAACAAAGAAGCAGGCCGCACGAGCCATCGACAAACTCTCCGCATTCCCACGAATCTATCCGCTGCGCCGTCGCGGGTTAATGCGCGGCTATCGCTACTTCGTGGCCGGCCGGCATCTTTTCTACTACTCAGTCTCCTCGGCTGAAGTCCGAATCACGGCCATCATCCCAGCCGCCATGCGCAGGGCCTGAATCACACCACCGGCTCTTGTGTAGGACGACCGAGTTCCTTCGCCGTCGCCCGGTCGGCCACAGATCAGCAGTGGCATGCGCCGTGGTGATATCGTCAGGACTCAGACTTGCATCAGACCCGCTCTGTCATATTCAGGAGTCCAGTAGGAGGCCGATCTGTTAATCGATTCGACGAGATCATGTTGGGGTTGATGTTGGTTGGCACACCTCTCGCCTACCCAATCGAAAAGAAGTTCTTTGGCGGCTCTATCGAGGTATCTCAGATCCTGCTCGCGTGGTGGTTCTGGTGGGGCGTCAAGACATGGGCTTTCGAATGCTGGCGCTTTCCTAAGCACCTCTCTGCCTTGGAGCGCGTTGAGGAGGCATTGAAGGCGCTGCGCCCTTCTGTCCATAGGTCTGACTGCCCTGCCTTCCGCCTCGATGAGGTCGAGGGTGCCCTCAAGTTGCATCTGTATTGGAGAGAGCAACATGAAGAGATCCGACGCAAAAGCAACGATGAAGACATTGAGTGGATTCGTGATTTGAACCGGTCTTGGCCGCGCATACGTTTTTCGCGCATCATCTACGAATTCATGGTCGAGGAAAACTTGGCTGTCGTTCGAGGCGACCGCGGCATTACTGAGGCGAGGAGTAGGCTGTATGAAGTTAAGAGACTGCTCAATGAGGTCGTTCCCTTCCCACGAGCACGTCAGCACTGCCCTACTGACAATGGGCACTGTGGTGGCGTTGAGGAGAAAATGGGTGAGATCTTGGCGAGGCTTTGGATAGAGGCCAAGAACGGGAACCGGAAGGCGAAACTGGAGGACGTACAGCATATTCTCATCGAAGGATGAGCCTGAAGGGGAGTGATGGTGGGCGGGGCTCCTTTCTTTGGGTTTGACTTCGAAATATATATCCATCGTCGTCGAGGCTGTGGGAATGTGGGAATCGCTTCAGCGATTTCCAAGGGC
>CAMTUE010000046.1:0-33035 GCA_947084845.1 uncultured Bryobacteraceae bacterium
CCCAAATCCCCCCCGGAGTCCGCCTCAAACCCCTCTTCGCTCACCTCAAATCCCTCCAACGCCGCCCCAAAACCAAAACCGCCGCCACCACCCGCCCACCAGGGTCCCCCTTGACCCGCAAATATCCAGTCCTCCACCAAGGCAAGCAACGGTAATCGGCAATCGGTCCAAGGCGCTAACGCCCGGAGTCCGGCCAAAGCAGCCATCTGGCCTCCCGGAGGCGCTCGCCTCGGGGCCGTGGACCCTTTGGATCAGGGCTGGCCGTTCGTCTTCTTCTCGTTCACCGGCGAGTGGCGCAGCGCGTTCTCCAGCGCTTCGCAGAAGAAGTAGTCGCCCCACATGACACTCTCATTGACGCCCAGGTCCTTCTGCATGTGATACACGCCGCCTTTCAGAATGCCTTCCCAATCCGGGTCGTTGACAGCGGTGTATTTCTCGCAGAGGGTCTTGAGGATATGGAGGGCGCACGACCAATAGTAGAAGCCCTTCACCGGGTCGGGCAGCATCCGGCACAATCGCAGCAGCGCGGAGGCGGCGATGGCGGCGGCGGAGGTATCGACAAGCTTGCGGTTCTCCGGGGGAGCCTGGAAATCCCACGGCGGGATGCCGTCCGAGTTGGTGTGGGTCAGGAAGTAATCGGCGCAATCCTGGGCCGTGTCCAGGAACCTGGGATCGCGCGTGTATTCGTAGGAGATGCCAAAGCCGTACATCGCCCAACTGAGGCCGCGCGACCAGCAGGAATCGGCGCGGTAGCCCTGATGTGTCGCCTTCTTGAGAAACTCGCCTGTATCAAGGTCGAAGATGCCTTCATGCGCCGTCGAGCCGTCTCCGCGGACCAGATAACGGCGGGTGGTCAGCACGTGCCGCATGGCGATGTCGCGCAGGCGCCGGTCGTTTGTCTCGCGGGCGGCATAAAAGATGATGCCGACGTTCATCATGATGTCGATGAAAAGCGAATCCTCGGAGACGAACGAGCACAGGTACTGGCCCTTGTCCTTGAACCGCGCGGCCATCGTGCGCCCGGCCTGGACGAGAACGTCGTTCAGGCGCGGCTCGCGCGTGATCATGTACCAGCGGTAGTAGGTCGAAAGGAAGATGAAGCCGAGGTCGTGGGTGTCCTTGTCAAACTGGCGGGTTTCGAGCGGCCGCGAGTATTCGATGGCCTTGTCCATCCAGAAACTCTTTTCGGCGCCGTCGACGGTGCGGCGGTGGAAGATCCACATCATGCCGGGCAGGAAGCCGTCGCACCAGTGGGTCCAGACCGGGCCTTCGTGCTTCCACTTGCCGTCCGAAGTGTAGATGGGATAGTAGCCGGGATTGGTGTCCGCCAGCCGCCGCACCTGCCGGGCGGCGAAGTCCAGCGCCGACGCCAGCGTCTCTCGTTCAATCTCGGGTTCGAACTGGATCATGATTACTTGCCTCCCGGCTCTTTCAGGGTACGCCAAACGGTAGCCGCCGACTTGGGCCACCTGCCTCCGCGGGTGAACACCATTCCCAACCCGGGAGCCGGCGCAAGATAAATGGAAGGGGTGAGCATAAGCAGTGACCGCCGGATCGTCGCAACCATCGTGAGTTGTTGATCGACGCTGGGCGATTCCAACCCGGCACGCATGACGCCCTCCTTGTTGTCGAACGAGAACGCCTCCAGCCGGATGAGCGCGAAGCAGTGGAACACAGGCGAGTCCGTGCATAAAATCGACGCGATTCTGCCCTCCACCAGAGCGCCGGACGGTAGCCAGATCTGCCCAGCCGATGTGGCGTTCTTCGAGACGGTAAATCGGAGCTGATCGCCAACCGCGGCTTTCGTGAAATCCACGTCGCTGGTGGACTTCATATGAACCGCAAGCTCTTCCGGCAGGGTCCAGACCACGGTAGGAGCCTTCGGAGCCGCATCGGTGGGAGGATCATCAAAGGTCACCGTGGACTCGCCGGTGAACTGGCGGCACGACGCGAAACTGGTGCGGTTGCGCGACTCGGTTCCGTTGCCGTGGACCAGCGTCAGGTCGGAGTCCTTCGGCAACAGAAAGGTGGTTTCGCCGATTCGAACCCGCTCATAGGTGATGTTCTTGGACCCGGCCTTCAACGGCAAATGAGACGGAATCTCGTTGATCTCCATCTCTATCCGCAGCAGATCGCGGTTTGTCGAGTCCGCCCACAGTGAACCGCTATAGCCGACCATGCCCTCCAGGGGCGGCATCCGCACCATGTACTGCGATGTCGCCATTGGATAGTGGAAACGCCAGCGGTCGGCGCGGCGGCCATCGAGGGTCTCTTCGCCCACGAATTTCAACTCTGTCCGGCCTGACAGCAGGATGCTCTTGGCGTGGATGGCGAAGTCCCCGCTCCCGATGGTGCCCTCCCTGCTGACCATATCGACCAGGTCGCGGTCGTCGAAGCGTTTCGAGCCGGGCCAGGCGTAAAGTTCCTTGCCGTCGATGAGACCGACTTCGAGACGGAGGTTATCGATGATTTCAAATTTCCGGCGCGTCGATTCCCGGCGCGAACGCTCGGTGGTGAGCGTGCATGTGATGTTGGGCAGCTTATCAAACAGGCTCGACGCCGCCAGCCGCAGTCTTGCCAGACGCAGCGTCTCGTCGCTGAGCGGCTGAGTAGGCGAGTATTGGCCGGCACAGGCGCAGGCGAGCAGAAGCGGCAGCAAGACCCTCACGAGGCCATTATAGAGTTTCGGGGGTCTGCTACCATCGGCTCATATGGCAGTCAAAGTGACAGTGTTCAACAACGGCCCGATCAGAATCGAGGGGGATCCGGCCGAATTCACGATCATGGACCCGCAGGGCAACGCTTACGGTCTGGGCGGACGCAGCGCGATTGGGCTGTGCCGCTGCGGGCTCAGCGCGAACAAACCGTTCTGCGACGGGACCCATGGCAGACAGGGTTTCGACTCGGTTTGCGAGGCGAGGGAGTTGCCTCCGCCGAAGCCGAAAGTCTAGGACGAAAAGACGCGAGGAGGGATTGACAGTGAAACTGACCATTCAATGGATGGCCTGCGCCACCGCTCTGTTTGTCGTATTGAGCGGTTGCGCGAAGAAGGAAGAGCCGGCTCAAGCCCAGGCGGCCGCCGAGCAAAAACTGGCCGAGGCCGAACAGAAGGTGGCCGAGGCACAACAGGAGTTGGTCAAAGTGCGTGAGCCGGCGGCGGCCGAACAGAAACTGGCTGAAGCCGAAAAGAAGTTGGCGCAGGCCAGGCAGGACCTGTCGAAAGCGCGTGAAGTCGCGCCAAAGCCGGAACCGGGCTGGAGCCAGGGATCCGGGAATGCGAGCCAGCCTAAAGCCGCCGTTCCCGCGCCGCTCAGGACCTACACGGTTCCCGCGGGCACCCCGGTCAGTGTCCGTACGATTACGGCGCTTTCCACCAAGACAGCCGCCGGCGGCACTCCCTTCGAAGCGGCTCTGCACCAGCCCATCGTCGTCGACGGCTACACAGTCGCGGCGAAGGGCGCCACGGTGAAGGGCATCGTCACGCAGTCGGACCCCGGCGGAAAGGTGCAGGGCGTGGCTTCATTGACCGTCAGCCTCGCATCATTCGAAGCAGCGGGCGGACAGGTGGTGAAGATCGACTCCTCGGACCAAACCCTGCTGGCGGAGAAATCGACCAAGAAGGACGCCATTAAGGTGGGCGTCGCTACCGGTATCGGCGCGGCCATCGGCGCGATTGCCGGCGGCGGGAAAGGCGCGGCGATTGGCGCCGGCGCGGGCGGCGCGGCCGGCACGGGCGCCGTGCTGATGACGCGCGGCGATGCCGCGGTCCTGCCAAGTGAGAGCCTGCTCACATTCAAGCTCCAGGCGCCGGTCACGGTCACGGCAGCGAAGTAGCATTTCGACCGTATGAGTCTTGGCAAGCTGAGAAGCTGGTTCTTTACAATTCCCCTGGAATGGGCGGTGACGGCGGTGATGATCACCTTTGCCGTCGTCACCAGCGTTGTCGCGCCGGCCGGTTGGTGGCAGAAGTTCCTCTACCGGTTATGGGCGTCGATGGTGCTCGGCATCGCCGGAGCCCGGATCCGCGTGCATCATGCCGAACGGCTGGATCCGAACGCCAACTACGTCGTCGCCGCGAACCATCTGTCGCTGATGGACACGCCGCTGATGCTGATCGCCTTGCCGATCGAATTCAAGTTCCTTGCCAAGCGGGAACTGCTGAAGACACCCTTCATCGGCTGGTATCTGAAGCGCGGCGGGCATCTGACGGTGGACCGCGGCAGCCTGCGTTCATCGCTCGAGAGCATGAACGAATGCGCGCGGCTGATCCGCGAGCGCAGGCTCTCGGTGCTGATCTTCCCCGAAGGGACGCGCGGGCAGGGCGTGCTGCAGCCGTTCAAGGATGGGGCGGCTTATCTGGCGATTCAATCCGGCGTGCCGGCTGTGCCGGTGGCGATCCATGGGACCGAAGATGTCCTGGCCGCCAAGTCGTCTCACTTCAGGCCGGCCGATGTCGATGTGATCGTCGGCGAACCGATCCCCGTCACTGGTCTGACTTTGAAGGACCGCGGCCGGCTGACGGCGGAGCTTCAGGCGCGGGTGTCGGAGATGCTGGCTGAATCGCGGGCGCGGCGGAACTGACCGGCTCCAGCGGTTGGCGCGACCGCACGATGTGATCGATGATGGCGCGCGTGAACCCGTCGACAAACGGTTTCCCCTTGTTGAGCAGATTCTCCTCGGTCATGATGTCGAGTGCGATATCCGGCTGTGCGCCGATGTTTTCAATGTAGTTCGAAGGCGGCAGCCCAGGCACATTCTGCTCCGTGGGCCTGACGCCCAGCGTGATGCTCATCGACGCCATCGTTTCGGAGTAGAGGCCGAGGGTCTTCTCGGTGGACAAACCGCCGCCGCCAGCCGTGGCGCGGCCAACCATCAAGGCGCGCCCGGCGTCCTGAACGATAGCCGGAAAAACATCGGCCGAAGAGGTCGAGAACTCGTCGATCAGGACGATCATGGCCTTGTCGTAGCCCCACGGGATGCCGGCCGTGTCGCGGAGCGGCTGAAGGTCCACGGAGAAGCCGCAGGCGGGAATCTGGCCGGTGCGGCCGCGGTTTTCGTAGTAGGCCGTTTCGATGTTATTGAGCCAGGCGCCGAGCAGGTAGATCTCAATGTCGCTGGCGCCGAAGTCGATGCCGTCCTGGAGGTCGTAGCGGAACTGCTGGACGATCTCCCACGTCGGGCGGAACTCGTCGCCGACCGTACGGAAAGGATAAGGGATGAACCGCCGCAGCACTTCGTTGGTCAGGCAGACCGAGCCGCCGGGATTGCGCATCACGTCCACGACCAGTCCGTCGGTGTTGCGCCGCATGTACTCGATCTCCGTGTCGAGCTGGCGCAGCATCGTCGCTGAGGCGAACGAAGACGAGGGGAACGACGGGATGCGGATGAAGCCGACCCTATAGCCTTCCGCTGTGTAGGTCCCGGAATAGATGTAGGCGCCCTGGGTGCCGCCAACCCGGGAGGCGAACGTCTGAGGCATGGTGAATGCGGGCGTCACGCTGCCGAATCCCCTGACGCGCTTGGCCTTCGGCGTGCGCCGGGTTCCGAGCCGCTCGACGCCGCGCTGGAACGTTTCGGGCGGTTCGGCGGACTCGACGGCCAGGCGTGTCTTCGGCGATGGGACAGGCCCGACGACGACATACGGAGTACCGGATTTGTCCCAGGGAATCTCGTAGGTTTCCAATGCTCCGGTCGACCGTCGTTTAACGACGACAACGGCCTTGTCGCCGATCTCGGAAGCCCGCGGCAGGACAACCTGGTCGCGGTAGAACAGTTGATCGAGCGCCCACCGCCGGGTCGCCCGCTCGTTGGCGAACGACTGCTGGCGCGAGATCCGGCTGACCCATGCGAGCGCCGGTTCGCCATCCACGGAGATGATCTCGTCGCCAATCTCGAAGGGGTACTTCGACGCCGGCAGATCGCCGCGGGTGATCGAGTCGATCAAGGCCTTGCCGTCATAGAGATCCGCGCCGATGGGGATGGTAGCCAGGAAGTCGGATGGAAGATAGAAGCCGGAATGCAGGTCGCGCAGGCTGGCGACATACTCGGCGCAGATTTCGAAAAATTCGAGATCCGACTTGGCGCTTTCGACGCGGCCGATCCAGGATGCGATCTCAAGCGCGTCGAAGCCGAACGCGTCGCGCTTCCATTCGTAGGGGGCGTAGCTCTTGGCCGCGAACCCGGCCAGTTGCTCGAAGTCGACGCGCCGCTGCGACGGCGACATCTGGGCAAAGGCCGTTGCGGCCAGAAGGGCGGCAATGGCCAGGATCCGGTGGGACATGCGTCACCTCCTCGCGGGACTTACGACCACCAGGATAACAACGGCGAGTGTAAAGTCAGGGAAATGGGGCCGGGCGTTTTGGGACTTAAGACGCCGGTTTGGCGATGGCGCGGCCCGCGCGCCGGGTGCCGCCCGCCAGCAGGCAGTAGACCAACATGCTGATGCCGCCGGTGGTCAGGGCCTGTCCGCCGGCGATCAGCAGCATGACTCTGCCGGCGCCGGACGTCAACGCCGCCGGCCCAAAGAAGAGGCACACGACGCCGCACGCGCCCAGGCCCGTCAGGAGGATCGCCCTGGCCCTGCGCGGGCCGGCAGGGAAGCGGATGCCGGAGAAGGCAAGCGGGATGCCGGCCATCGCCCATGCCGCCGCGCAAACCGCGCCGCTGGCCAGCGCCCAGCCTTGCCACGCGAACGACGGCGATTGGAGCAGGACAAGGCCGGCAGTCACTGCATTCCCCACCGCCCAGCCGATGGCGACGGCGATGAGAGATGCAAACAGGCGGCCCGCCAATCCCAAAAGAAGAGTCCCTCCGGACTCAAATTCTACCGAATCACGAGCCGGCCGGTACAGAAACCGGCTCGGCTGGCTTCGCCTTTCGTGGGAGAAGCGGAATCGCTTCCGTGAAAACTTCGTCGATCCGTTCGACGAACTTGAACTCCATTTCCTCCCGGACTTGGTCCGGCAGATCGCGCAGGTCCTTGGCGTTGGCCTTGGGCAGGATGACTCGTTTCAGCCCCGCCCGCCGCGCGGCCAGCACCTTTTCCTTCACGCCGCCGACCGGCAGCACGCGGCCGGTCAACGTAATCTCACCCGTCATGGCCGTGTCGACGCGCACAGGTTTGTTGGTGTAAAGCGAAGCCAGAGCGACGGCCGCCGTGATGCCCGCTGAAGGCCCGTCCTTGGGGATCCCGCCGGCGGGGACGTGGATGTGGACGCCGTAATCGCTGAACGCTGAGACGTCGATGCCGTAATCGGCCGCATGAGCCCAGAGGTAGCTCTGCGCCGCCTTGGCCGATTCCTGCATCACTTCGCCCAACTGGCCCGTCAGCGTCAGACCCTTGCCCTTGGGCAGGAGCGTGCCCTCGATGTAGAGGACATCGCCGCCCGTGGGCGTCCAGGCCAGGCCCGTGGCCACGCCTGGCGGAAGCTCTTTGAGACTCTCCTCGGGCAGGAAGACCTCCGGGCCGAGCAGATCGACGATGCGCTCGGGCGTCAACTCGATCCGCGTATCCTTGCCTTCGGCGATGCGCAGCGTTGACTTGCGCGCCAACCGGCCGATGCCGCGTTCCAGGTTGCGCAGGCCCGCTTCACGGGTGTAGGAACCAATCAGCTTGCGCAAACCATCGTCGCCAAGGACGACCTCCTTGTCGCTCAGCCCGGCCTCCTTCAACTGGCGCGGGACGAGGTATTTGTTCGCGATGGCGATCTTCTCCTCCTCGCTGTAGCCGGCCAGCCGGATCACTTCCATGCGGTCCAGCAGAGGCTGCGGCAGGGTGTCGAGGGTGTTGGCCGTGGTGATGAACATGACCTTCGACAGGTCGAAGGGCAGGTCCAGGTAGTTGTCGCGGAAGGTCGAATTCTGGGCCGGATCGAGCACTTCAAGGAGCGCCGACGCAGGGTCGCCGCGGAAATCGCGGCCGAGCTTGTCGACCTCGTCGAGCATGAGGACCGGGTTCTTTGAACCGGCCCGGCGCAGAGCCTGAATCAGGCGGCCGGACATGGCGCCGATATAGGTGCGGCGGTGGCCGCGCAACTCAGCTTCGTCGTGCAGGCCGCCAACGCTCATGCGTTCGAAATTGCGCCCCAGCGCGCGGGCGATCGACTGGCCGAGCGATGTCTTGCCAACGCCGGGAGGCCCGACGAAGCAGAGGATGGGCGCCTTGGCGTCTGGGTTGCGGTTCAGGACGCCGAGATGTTCGAGGATTCGTTCCTTGACGTCATCGAGACCGTAGTGGTCCTCGTTCAGGATGTCGCGGGCGCGGGCGATGTCGAGATGGTCCTCGGTGGACTTGTTCCACGGAAGTTCGAGAACGAGTTCGAGCCAGGTCCGGAGGATGTGGCGTTCGGGCGACTGCGACGGGATCCGCTCCATGCGGCCCAGTTCGCGGGTGGCCTCCTTGAGCGCGGCCTCGGGCAGTTCGGTCTCGTCCAGCCTCTTGCGCAGTTCGGCGATTTCGGCCTTTTCCGGATCCTCTTCGCCGAGTTCCTGCTGAATCGCCTTCATCTGGCGGCGCAGCATGTAGTCGCGCTGCTCCTTACTGATCTCCGAGTGGGCTTCGCTGATGATCTTCTGGCGCATCTCGAGCAACTGGATTTCGTGCGAGATGTGTTTGACGGCGAGTTGCAACGCCTCGGTCAGCGTCGCCGCTTCGAGCAGGCCCTGCTGCTTTTCAAGATCCATGCTGAAGGCGGTGGCCAGAAGGGCGATCACCTGTGCGGGATCGTCCGCCGTTGCCAGCAGGCCGGCGATCTGTTCGGCCGCCTGCGGATTGATCTTTTCGATGGCATTGGACGCCAGTTCGTAGAGGGCCGTCTGGAGGGCTTCGCGGTTCTCCGCCTCGTCAATCTCCAGCGGCCACGGCTCGGGTTCGGCCTGGAAGTAGCGCTCGCCCATGCGGAGGTCGACGGCGCGGATACGTTCCATGCCCGAAACGATGATCTCGATCGAGTGCGACGAGGAGCGCAAGACCTTGCGGATCTTGGCGCGCGTGCCGATGGTGTTAAGGTCCTCCGCGGACGGGTGTTCCTGGTTCGGGTCCTTTTGCGCAAGCAGCAGGATTTCGCCGTCATGCGTCTCGATCGCGGCATCCACGGCCGCGCGCGACACATCCCTTCCCACCGAAAGCGGGATCACCAGTTTGGGGAAGACAACGATGTTCTTTAGCGCCAGGACCGGCAGTGCGGTCCGCTGTTCCTGATCGGTCATTGAATCTCCTTCGTCCGTTTCAGTGCCGCGAAACCGCCTGTTTCAGGCGTTGACTGCCGCGGGTGCGGTTTCCAGCCGCGGTTCAACCTGCAAGCCGCCGTTCACCATGCCGGCCACAACATGCTGGCCGTCGCGAATCGCGCCGTCGAGCAGCGCCCGCGCGAGGCGGGTTTCGAGTTCCTTCTGGATCGCCCGTTTGAGCGGCCTGGCGCCGAAATCGGGTTCGTAGCCGACGCGCGTCAGGTGTTCCCGCGCGGCGTCGGTGATCTCCAGCGTGATGTGGCGTGCGTCGAGCCGTTTCCGGAGGTGGCCGAGTTGGATGTCCACAATCCGTTTCAGGTGTTCGGCGCGCAAGGAATGGAAAACGACAGTCTCATCGATGCGGTTGAGGAACTCCGGACGGAAGTGCCGCCGCACCTCTTCCTGCACCGCCAGCTTCATCATCTCGTAAGCCGTGCCGGCGCCTTCGCCGGAGTAAGACCGGATCTTATCGCTGGCGAGGTTCGAGGTCATGATCAGAATGGTGTTGCGGAAATCGACCGTACGGCCCTGGCCGTCGGTCAGACGCCCGTCGTCGAGCACCTGGAGCAGGACATTGAAGACATCCGGGTGGGCCTTCTCGATTTCGTCGAAGAGAATCACCGAATAGGGCCTGCGGCGAATCGCTTCAGTCAACTGGCCGCCTTCGTCAAAACCGACATAGCCAGGCGGCGCGCCGATCATGCGGGCGACGGCGTGCTTCTCCTGGTATTCGCTCATGTCAAGGCGGACGAGGGCGCGCGGATCGTCGAACAGGGTCTCGGCCAGCGCGCGGGCCAGTTCGGTCTTGCCGACGCCAGTCGGACCAAGAAACAGGAAACTGCCGATGGGGCGGTTCGGGTCGTTCAACCCGGCGCGCGCCCGTTGCACGGCCTCCGCGACCACGCGGACCGCTTCGTCCTGCCCGACAACGCGCAGATGCAGGTGCTGTTCAAGGTGCAGCAGTTTGCGCAACTCGCCTTCCATCAATTTTGAGACGGGCACGCCCGACCAGCGGCTGGTCACCTCGGCGATGTCCTCCTCGTCCACCTCTTCCTTGAGAAGCCGGTTCTGCTTTTCGCGCATGCCCAGCCGGGCTTCCTCTTCCTTCAGATTCCGTTCGAGACCCTGAAGCCGCCCGAACTTGAGTTCCGCCACGCGATTGAGATCGTAGGCGCGCTCGGCGACTTCGATTTCATGCTTGGTCTGTTCGATCTGCTCGCGCAGGTCGCGCAATTTCTTCACCGCATCCTTTTCGCCCTCCCACTGGGACTTCAGGCTGGAGGCGGCTTTCTCAAGTGAATAGAGTTCTTCTTCGATTTTCGCCAGGCGTTCGCGGCTGGCCTCGTCGGTCTCCTTGCGCAGAGCTTCGCGCTCGATCTGGAGTTGCATGACGCGGCGCAGTTTCTCGTCCAGTTCGGACGGCATTGAATCGATCTCGGTGCGCAGGCGGGCCGCCGCCTCGTCCACCAGGTCGATGGCTTTGTCGGGCAGGAAACGGTCGGAGATGTAGCGGTTCGACAACACGGCGGCGGCCACCAGCGCGGCGTCCTTGATCCGTACGCCATGGTGAACCTCGTAGCGTTCCTTCAGGCCGCGCAGAATGGAAATCGTGTCCTCGACGTTTGGCTGGTCGACCACGATTGGCTGGAAGCGCCGCTCGAGGGCAGCGTCCTTTTCGATGTACTTGCGGTATTCGTCCAGCGTCGTCGCGCCGATGCAGTGCAACTCGCCTCGCGCCAGCATGGGTTTCAGCAGGTTGCCGGCGTCCATGGCCCCCTCGGCCTTGCCCGCGCCTACCACGGTATGCAGTTCGTCGATAAAAAGGATCACCTGGCCTTCGCTGGCCTGGACCTCTTTGAGGACCGCCTTGAGCCGTTCCTCGAACTCGCCACGAAACTTCGCGCCCGCAATCAGCGCGCCCATGTCCAGCGCGACCACGCGGCGGTCCTTCAGCCCTTCCGGCACGTCGCCCCGGACGATGCGCTGAGCCAGTCCTTCGGCGATGGCCGTCTTACCGACGCCCGGCTCGCCGATGAGAACCGGATTGTTCTTCGTACGCCGCGACAGGACCTGCATGACGCGGCGGATCTCCTCGTCGCGGCCAATCACCGGATCCAACTTGCCATCTTCGGCCATCTTCGTCAGATCGCGGCCGTATTGTTCCAGCGCCTGATAGGTGTTTTCAGGATTCTGAGTCGTTACGTGCTGGGCGCCCCGGACATCCTTTACCGCCGTTTCGAGCTTCTCCCTGGTCAGACCCGCTTCTTTCAGAGCCTGGCCCACCGCGCCACTGGCGTTGAACAGGGCCAGCAGCAAGTGCTCGACACTGACGAATTCGTCCTTCAGGCGACGGCATTCCTGCTCCGCGTCGGCGGCGACCTTTTCCAGCCGTTGCGTGGCGAACATCGCCGCACCCGCACCGCTTGAAACCTGGACTTTCGGCAGCCTGTCGAGTTCGCCCATCAGGCGGCGGTGCAGGTTCTCCAGTTTCACCCCGGACTTGAGCAGGACTGTTGAGGCGATGCCGTTTTCCTGTTCGAGCAAGGCGACGAGGAGATGCTCAGCGTCCACCTGCTGATTCGAGAGCCGGGCGGCGAGCGACTGAGCGGCTCGCAGGGCCTCCTGGGACTTTTCGGTCAGTTTGTTCGGGTCTATCAAATCTCGTTCCCCTTGGTTAGACTATAGCACATGTACGCAAGTTTTAATTACTTTATCTTAGTGCAAGACACTCATCTTGCGAATATTTCTTCAATCCACTTTGGTCTAACCGTTGCCGGTCGACAGAATCGAGCCCATTCGGGTGAGCCGGAAAGTCGCCAACGCCGCCCACACCCCTGCTTATCGTGCGCAGTGCGGCTCTTGGGATCCGTTTAGTGGTATTTGTGGAGATTCGATGTTCCTTCAGTCCGCAATGGCGTGGGTGGTGCTGGCGGCCGGCGTTCTGGCGATGCTGGTTGGGTTGGCGGGCGGGTCTATCTTCGCACAGCCGCTCTGGACCGAAACGGGGGCGCTGAAGATGGCGCTGTTCACCACGGCGTATGCGGGTCTGGCGCTGTTGACCGCACGGTTTCGTCCCCGGCTCTTCCTGCCAGCGCTTGGACTCCTGGCTGTGGGCTACTCGATGCTGGCGGTGGGGCCGCTTGCCGTTGCCGGCGCTCTGTGGCTGCTGGCTGGTTCGTTTGCGACTGGGGCATGGATTTTCAGGACGCGCCTCAAGTTCATTGCCAGTTACCCGCAAGTGGTCACTTTGTTCGGCTTGGCCCTCTGGGCGGTCTTTGTGTCCTTCACGGCGCAATGGCCGATCCACCGTTCGTGGCTTTATTGGCTGATCCTCCTCGTGCCGGTATTCCTGGTGTTCCGTTTGAGGCTGGTCCAAGGGGCCTGGCCAATGGTATCCGAACCGGGCCGGGACAGCGGATGGCCGGCTCTGGCTCTCTTCCCGGCGGCCGTTCACTGGATGGTGGCGCTGAAGCCGGAGGTGAGCGCGGACGGACTGGCGATGCACCTCGTCGTTGCAGCGCGCATGGCGGCGCGGCACAACTGGCAGTTTGACGGATCCGAATACGCCTGGGCCGTGAAGCCGATGAACGGCGACTGGATCTGGTCGATCGCCTATTTATTGGGCGGCGAGGGTGCGGCGAAGTTGATGAACGCGATCATCCTGGTGCTGATCTGCTGGCTGCTTTACACGTGGCTGCATGAATTGATCCCGGCTCGTTTGGCGGCGCTGTTGACGGCTGGATTCGCCTCGACTCCATTGGTGCAGCGGGTGACCGGCTCGCTGGATGTCGAGAACGTCGCGGCGGCGTTCCTGCTCGCCGGCATGGTCTTCTTCCGCCGCTACCTGAAGGCGCATTTGCTCAACGACGCACTCGCCATGGCGTTTCTTGCCGGTGCGGCGGCGGCGACGGCGATGCCGGCGGCCGGCATCGTACTGCCGCTCACGCTGGCGGCGCTGGTCACGCTTCAGGCGCGGCACATGATCTACAGCGGCTTACTCGGCTTTGCCGTAGGGTCGGTCCCATATCTGACGGCGGCATCGAGGACCGGCAATCCGGTCTTCCCCTACATGAATCAGTTTTTCCGGTCGCCGCTGTTCGATTCCTCGGCGCCGCTGGTCGACCCGCGTTTCGTCACCTCGCTGGACTGGCGGACGTGGTTCGACCTCACCTTTCACAGTTCGCGGTTCAGCGAGGGCGGCGACGGCACATTCGGCGTCATGTTCTTCGTGCTCGCCCCGCTGGCGCTGGTGGCGGCAAGTCGAACCTGGCCCCGCATCGGTCTAGCCGCACTCTGGACGTGCGCGGCGGGCGGCCTGATTGTCTACCTGGGCGTGCCTAACATCAGGCATCTCTACCCTGCGCTTCCGTTACTGACGCTGGTCATCGGCATCGCGGCAGCCACTCTGCGCGCGTACAGCCGCCGCCTCGAATGGGGGATTTCGGCATGCTGCTGCGTGGCGATTCTGGTTCAACTCGCCATCCTGCCGGCGGCAGCGCCGGAAAACGCCGGTTTCTTCCTGGACCAGGCATTCAACCGCAAGAACGTCGACGACTACCTTGCCCGGTTCGCTCCCGAGCGCCCGCTGGTGGAGCATCTGAATGCGATCGCGCCGGAGGCCCGGACCGCCTGGATGGAGTCCGACGCCATTTCGAACTTTGCCGGGCGGAGTTGGAGCAACACCTGGCACAGCTACGCTTTCTGGAAGGCGCTGCGCACGTCCACCGCGGCCGAAGGGCATCTGTTCCGGATCGGGCAGTACCAGATCGAGTATTTCATCGCCCCATCGGCCGACAGCCCGCGGCGCTTGTCGGATGTCTTCACACGCGAGTTCCTCGATCTCTATACCAACCCGGTGCGCCGATTCGCCGACTTCGAACTCCGGAAACTCGCTCCCATCCGCAGCAGCCTGGACGGGCTCCCTCAGCCCTTTGCGGCGGCCGGCATGCACGACGAGGTGAATTCGTTTGTGCGCTACGAAGGGCCGTGGGGCCGGGACGTGGGCTCTGAGCGCGCTTATCGCGGCACGCTCGCATACACCAACGACGCGCGTTCGCGTGTCTTCATCCGGTTCGAGGGGCGCGCCATCACGCTGGTCCACACCGCCGCCGCCAACAGGTGTCCGGCCCTGATCTCGATCGACGGCGCCGACAGCAGCCCGATCAGCCAATACTCAGCCTCAACGAGATGGCAGGCGCGTTCGCCGCGGTTCGATGTCCCGCCCGGACACCATACGCTGACGCTGCGGTTCCCGCAAACGCGCGATGGAGGCAGTTCCGTCCTTGGCTGTTTCCTTGACCTCGACGGGTTCATCGTCGAATAGCCTCACCCGGAGGGGCTACCATGGACCATATGAATAGTGTTTCGAGCGCCGCCGCCGGCGCCATGCAGACGATCGTCGATCTCGAACGCGCCCACCTCTTTCAGAACTATGCCCGTTACCCGCTCGCGCTGAAACGGGGCAAGGGCTGCTGGCTCTACGACCTGGGCGGGCGCCGCTATCTTGACCTGATCTCGGGCATTGGCGTCAACGCCCTGGGTCATGCGCATACGCGCATCACGCGCGTCATCCGCGAACAGGCGGGCCTGTTGATCCACAGTTCGAATCTTTACTATCACGAGTACCAGGGCCCGCTGGCGAAGAAACTGGCCGGGACCAGCGGCCTCGATCGGGCCTTCTTCTGCAACTCAGGCACCGAAGCGATGGAAGCGGCCATCAAGATTCTTCACGCGCACGGCCGGAAGATCCACCCGGAGAAGTACGAGATCGTCGCTCTAGAAAACTCATTCCATGGCCGTACCGTCGGCGCTCTCGCCCTCACCGGGCAACCCAAGTACCGCGCCGACTTCGAACCGCTCATGCCGGGCGTCAGGCACATCCACCTCTGCGACGAAGCCGCGCTCGAAGCGGCTGTGACCGAACGAACCGCCGGCATCGTGGTCGAAACCATTCAGGGCGAAGGCGGCATCCACCCGATTTCAGCCGATTGGCTGCGCAAAGCGCGGGCCCTGGCCGACCGCCACAATGCGCTGCTGGTCTATGACGAAATCCAGTGCGGCATCGGCCGGCCGGGAGTCCACTTCGCTTACCAGCTTCACCAGCCCGCGATCATGCCCGACGTGGTGACAATGGCCAAGCCCATCGCCTGCGGCCTGCCTCTGGGCGCGGTCATCGCCAACGAGAAGGCCGCCTCGGCCATCGCCCCCGGCATGCACGGGACAACGTTTGGCGGCGGCGCTCTGGCCTGCCGCGTGGCGCTCGAATTTTACGACATCCTGGAAGAGCTTTTCCCCCAGATGCGCCGGGTCAGCGCGCAGTTGTTCGACGGCCTGAACGAGTTGAAGCGCAAGTACTCCATCATCAAGGACGTACGCGGCGCCGGGCTGATGATCGGCGTCGAGACCGAGTTCCCCTGCAAGCACTTCGTCCAGATCGGCATGGAGCAGGGACTGCTCTTCAACGTTACGCACGAGAACGTCTTGCGGATGCTGCCGCCCTACATTCTGGGCGAAAAGGAAGCAGCCAAGGCGCTCAAAGGGCTGGCCAGGATCTTCCGCAAAGCCCGGCCCGCGGCATAGCGCCAGTTTTCCGGATAGCCCCCTGCCCCGCTGCTGACGGCGGATCGGGTCAGGTCGCTAAAGCACACCTGGAACGATCCTCGCTGCTCACCTCGATCCTAAACGATCATGAAGGCAATTTGAACGACTCGCCCAGATAGACCTTCCGGACTTCAGGGTCTTTCGCCAGCGCCGCGGGAGAACCAGCCCTGAAGATCCGTCCGTTATTAATGATGTAAGCCCGGTCGGTGACTGCCAGGGTCTCGCGCACATTGTGGTCGGTGATCAGGATCCCGATCCCGCTCTGTTTCAGATCCGCGATGATCCGCTGGATCTCCAGAACCTGGATCGGGTCGATCCCCGAAAACGGCTCGTCGAGTAGCAGGAACTGCGGCCGGATCGCCAGCGACCGCGCAATCTCTACACGCCGCCGCTCGCCGCCCGACAACATATACCCTTTGTTCGTCCTGACCTTCTCGAGCCCCAACTGCTCGATCAGCAGCGACAACCGCTCCCGCCGTTCATGAGCCGAAATCGGCAGCGTCTCCAGGATTGCCCGCAGATTGTCCTCGACACTCAGCTTGCGGAATACCGACGCTTCCTGTGGAAGATAACTGATCCCGGCGCGCGCCCGCTCATACATTGCCAGGCCGGTGATCTCTTCCTCATCCAGCAGCACGCGCCCCGTGTCCGGGCTGATCAGTCCCACAATCATGTAAAACGAAGTTGTCTTGCCCGCCCCATTCGGCCCCAGCAGTCCGACCACTTCGCCAACATCCACCGATACAGACACCGAGTCCACCACGCGCCGTCCCCGGTAGGATTTCGAAATCTCCTGGGTGCGCAGCGTACGGCGGGAATTACTTCCGTTCGTCCTTGAGTATCCGGCTGACGGCAGGGCCACTCCCCGTATTATCCACGATCAGACGGTCCTCCCCCACCAGCCAGGTGATCCCGGTTCCCCGCGTTGTGCCGCGTTTCTTGTCCGTCACCAGCGGATTGCCTCCTGTCAGCAGCATCCGCTCTTCATCCGGATAGTACTCCCCATGCTCCGAAGTCCCTGTCTTCGATGCTTTTGGACCCCGCTCGACCACCACCACCGCCCCGTCGGCGAACATCCTGTCCAGTTTCGAATCCTTCGCCCCCTTCGAATTGGTCTCCTCACGGAACCATACGCGCAACTGTTTGGACTTCATCTCCAGATTCAGCCGCTCCAACGCCACCCCGCCCGAATAGTAAGCGAGCTTGGTTTTGTCCTCATAGACCATGGAAGCCGCCCGCACCGTGGTCGCGCCGGGCTTGGATTTGTTGTTCCCTCCCCGGTCGTCCGGAATCAGTGTCACCACATCGCCCGTGGCGGTCAGCCTGTCTGCGGCTTTGTCGATCAGAATCGACTTGGCGCGCAACCGGCTTCCGCCTTGCCACATCAGTACGTCGCCTTCATATCGGATCGTCTGGTTCCTATCCGTCGTCGTCATCTTTTCAGCGCGCGCCTGGAGCGACTGCCTCGCATCCAGCATCCCGTCCGACGATTTCGCTTTCGCGTCCGGCAACCGGGTCGAAGCGACATGGCCGGTGGCCGTCATGTCACCGGTCGCCTGCTGCAACACAATCAGATCCGCGCTTGTCGAACCCGTCTCGTCCCACATCCGCCCGGCGCCATTCAGCGTGATCGTCTCCACCACCGAATCGAGAGTCGCTTTCGTCGCCCGCGCCCGCAATGTCCCTTCTTCGTACTCGAAGTCCGGCCACTGCTCGATCTTCGTCGTCTGCCCCGTCACCGGATCGAAATCCGCCTGAAGGTCCTTGCTGCGCGTCGTCGCTACCGAGATCTTGCCGTCTTTCTTCGGGTTTTCGGTCCGCGTTGTGACGTCGACGGCTCTGAGCGATTCCGCCATGTTGCCGGCGGCATACTGAATCGTCATCCGCTCGCCGTTCAGCTTTCGCCTCTTGTCGCCCGCACGGCGCGGGATGAACTCCACCTCAGTCGCGCTGTGCGTGGAAACCTGGCTGATCTCCTCGCCACCCGGCCGCATCAGGACCTCGATCACCTCGCTCGTCATCACTCGCAGCGGCGGCAACACGCCATTCGGCCGCTTCGCCGGTGTCGACTCGATCCTGGCCCGCCCCGTCCCCAGCGACCGCGCCAACTCGCTCTCTCCGTCTTTCGTGACAAAATCCATATCCACCCGGTTCGAGGTCACCACCGTCGATCCCGCCGGCGACTCCGACAGGATGCGGGCGCCGTCGAGACCTTCGATCTTCCGAATCCCGCCACCCTCAGCGAAGAAGATAAACAGCCGCGCCGCGCTGTAGACGAGCGAGCGTTTCGGGGTGCGGTCGGTCCCGCTCGCCCTTTGCGCCTCCACCCTGTCCAGCGCGCCGTCTTTCAGGATCACCACCGAATCGGCCGCTTCGAGTGTAAAAGTTCCACGGGTCAACTTGGCGTTTGGAGTCAGGAAGATCTCGCTCGCCAGTTCCTTATAAAGCAGATGGCCCGATTCGATGGTCATCTGCCGCTCCACCGGCCCATTGCCCAGCCAGTGCAGAACAACATCCGAATTCATCGTCAGCTCGTGACTCAGTGGATCGTAGGATGCGCCAGTCGACGAACCGTTGCCCTTTTCAAATTCGAAGGTGGCGGGACGGTCGGTCCATACCTTCGTGCTGCGCGCATCAAAATGAACGGCGGCCGACCTGATGCGCATGGGCGGACCCGGCGGCTTCCCGCCATCCGCGATCGAAGTCGTGATGTCCACTTCGCCCTCGGAGTACAACTCGCCGCCTGCCGTGTCGAAATTGGCCCGCGCGCTTCTTACCAGGCTGTAACTGCCCCCATCAGCCGCGTAGACGCGCATCTCGACGCCCTCCAGCAAGAACGTGGACGGTTCCTTCACCTGCTGGAAACTGCGCGCCTTCACCGTCACCTTCGGGTGTTCGCCCTGCTTCAATTCCCAGGTCCAGTAATCGGCCGTCGCGGAGATGTTGGCCGGCAGCGGCGTGGACGCCTGCGGACGGTTCTGCCGCTGTGCCTTGCGTTGGATGTAATAGTTGGCGGCAGTGAAGGCGGTCACCACGGCCAGCGCAAGCAGTACCAGCCAGCGTGCCCGCCGGAACATGCCTCCAGAATAGCACCGGCGCTGAAATCGTCGGCGTTGCAACAGTTGAGCGTATCACGCTAAGGTTTTCTTCGCGCATGATCGCGCCAGAAGCGTTCAACGGCGGCGTACGAAATTCTGCAACAAGTTTATTTGACTTAGAATCAGCGAGTTACGAATGCCTGTTGGCACTCTTCAGAGAACTGTGCTAATAATATGAGTGTTGTCCGGCGACCTGCCGGACCGGACTTACGGAACTCGAAGTCAAATCGAAACCATACGGAGGTTTTGCCCTATGCAGATTCGTCCGCTCTATGACCGGCTGGTCGTCCGCCGGATCGAGCAATCAGAAACGATGATGAACGGTATCATCATCCCCGACAGCGCCAAAGAGAAGCCCCAGGAAGCCGAAGTCGTGGCCGCCGGCCGTGGCAAGCGCCTGGAAGACGGCACTGTGGTTCCGCTCGACGTCAAAGTCGGCGACCGCATCCTGTTCGGCAAGTACTCTGGCAGCGACATCAAGATCGACGGCGAAGAGTTGCTCATCCTGCGTGAGGATGAGGTTCTTGGCGTGCTTGAAGGCGCGAAGTAACAGGTCCCTGACACAGGTTTCCAAAGAGATCTAAGGAGAACAATTCACATGGCAGCGAAACAGGTTGTTTATAGCGAGAATGCCCGTCAGGCGATCCTGCGCGGCGTGAACCAGTTGGCCGACGCAGTTAAGGTCACCCTCGGCCCCAAGGGCCGCAACGTCGTCCTCGAGAAGAAGTTCGGCGGCCCGACCATCACCAAGGACGGCGTCACCGTCGCGAAGGAAATCGAGCTGAAGGATCCGCTCGAGAACATGGGCGCGCAGTTGGTCCGCGAGGTCGCCTCCAAGACCTCCGACATCGCCGGCGACGGCACCACCACTGCCACCATTCTTGCCCAGTCCATCTTCCGCGAAGGCGTCAAGGCTGTCGCGGCCGGCGCGAACCCGATGGCGCTCAAGCGCGGCATCGAAAAGGCAGTCGCGGCGGTTGTTGCTGAAGTCCAGACCCTCTCGAAGCCGGTTTCCGGCGACATGATCGCTCAGGTCGGCACCATCTCCGCCAACGGCGACGCCGAAATCGGCAACACCATCGCTGAAGCGATGTCCAAGGTCGGCAAGGACGGCGTTATCACCGTCGAAGAGTCCAAGACCATGGTCACCGAACTGCAGACCGTCGACGGCATGCAGTTCGACCGCGGCTACCTCTCGCCCTACTTCATCACCGACCCCGAGCGCATGGAAGTCGTCCTCGAGGATCCCTACATCCTGATCCACGAGAAGAAGATCAGCAACATGAAGGACCTCCTGCCCGTTCTCGAGCAGATCGCCCGGGCCGGCCGTCCGCTGCTCATCATCGCCGAGGAAGTCGAAGGCGAAGCGCTCGCCACCCTCGTCGTCAACAAGCTCCGTGGCACGCTGAATGCCTGCGCCGTCAAGGCCCCCGGCTTCGGCGACCGCCGCAAGGCCATGCTCGAAGACATCGCCATCCTCACCGGCGGCAAGTCGATCATGGAAGAGACCGGCATTAAGCTGGAAGGCGTCCGCCTCGAAGATATGGGCAAGGCCAAGCGCGTCACCATCGACAAGGACAACACCACCATCGTCGACGGCGCCGGTGAGTCGAAGCTGATCGAGGGCCGCATCAAGCAGCTCCGCGCCCAGATCGAAGAGACCACTTCCGACTACGACCGCGAGAAGCTCCAGGAACGCCTGGCGAAGCTCGCCGGCGGCGTCGCCATCATCAAGGTCGGTGCAGCCACCGAAACCGAAATGAAGGAAAAGAAGGCCCGTGTCGAGGATGCCCTGCATGCCACCCGCGCGGCCGTTGAAGAAGGAATCGTGCCCGGCGGCGGCGTCGCCCTTGTCCGCGGCGCGCAGGTCCTTGAAGGGCTGAAAGGCCCGGATGACGAGCAGATCGGCATCAATATCATCAAGCGCGCCTGCCAGGAACCCCTCCGCCAGATCGTCGGCAACTCCGGCTTCGAAGGCGCCATCGTCGTCGAGAAGGTTGTGACGTCGACTGAATCCAACTTCGGCTTCAACGCCCAGACCGGCGAATACGGCGACCTCGTCGCCCAAGGCGTCATCGACCCCACCAAGGTCACCCGCACCGCTCTCCAGAACGCGGCTTCGATCAGCGCCCTCATGCTGACCACCGAAGCCATGGTCTGCGAAATCCCCGAGAAGAAGTCCGCCGGCGCCGGCGGCCCCGGCGGCCACGGCCCCGAGATGGACTACTAAACACCAGTCCAGTCCGGTTTTCCGGAATCAACGCCCGCCCAGGCCTTACCCGCCTGCGGCGGGCGTTTCGCGTTTCAGGGATCCGGCTTGAAACGCGCTGCGGCACTGCGAAAACCCGTACGTTGGATGATACGAAAAAGGTGTTGACAGCCGTTCGTTTCATTCATATGATTGAAACGATCGTATGACTGAAACGAACGCAAACCCAGGATCCGCCGCCGCAACCGCCCTCGATCCTCAACCCGACTCAGGCAAAGTCACCAAAGACCGCATCCTCGACGCTGCCGAATCCCTCTTTATTGCCAACGGTTTCCAGGCAACCTCCCTGCGCCGCATCACCGCCATGGCCCAGGTCAATCTCGCCGCCGTCAACTACCACTTCCAGTCCAAGGAACAGCTCATCATGGCCGTCATGATGCGCAAACTCGATCCCATCAACAGGCAGCGGCTCGAAGCGCTCGACCGGATCGAAGCCGAAGCATCCCCGTCCGGCCCGCTTTCCCTCGAAAAGGTCCTCGTCGCTTTCCTCCAGCCCGTCGTCGATGCCCAGGCGGCCGGCATCGATCTCGGCTCCTTCCCTGTTCTCATGGGCCGGCTCTATACCGAACCCGGCGGCCTCTTTCAAAAGCTCTTCGCCACCGCCTTCCCCGTCGTCGTTCGGCGATTCAAGGACTCCATGGCCCGCGCTCTGCCCTCCGCCGCCCCGGTCGATCTCCTCTGGGGCATGCACCTCACTGTCGGCGCCATGGCCCATTACCTCGCCCGTCCGCCTGTGCTTGCCCTGCTTGCCGGCCGCGATGCCGCTCCCGCCGTCAACCCGGCCGAGTCGCTGGACCGGTTGGTCGCTTACATGGCCGGTGGTTTCCGGGCGTTAGTCTCCAGAAAGGAGGTCCAGCCATGAATCGAGTGCCCACTCTCCTGTCCCTGTTCCTGACCCTGCCCGTATTTGCCCAAATCCAGGCGCCCGCGCCCGCACAGCCGCGTCCAACCATGCCCCTGTCGCTCGAAAAGGCAGTCGAGATCGCTCTCGCCCCGCAGGGTTCCCCTCGCCGCCAGTTGGCCGCCGAACTCATCCGCCAGGCCGATGCCCAGAAGCGCACCGCACTAAGTGCGGTTCTCCCGAACATCGACGGCTCCTGGACCATGCAAAGCTTCACCCGCAACCTGGCCGCTTTCGGACTGTCC
Source organism: uncultured Bryobacteraceae bacterium (assembly GCA_947084845.1). GTDB lineage: Bacteria > Acidobacteriota > Terriglobia > Bryobacterales > Bryobacteraceae > PNKE01. The sequence goes on from CAMTUE010000046.1 coordinate 22,342, forward strand.
AGCGCGCCTCGACCCGGAATCCCTTTCTCCATCCCCTCATTCGCCGGTCCCGTCGAAACCTATGATTGGCGCGTGACCGCCGGCTGGAACCTGCTCGACTGGAGCGCCTGGCAGCGTTACCGTGCCTCGAAGTCGCGTCTCGACGCAGCCTCCGCCGAAGAGAAGACCGCCCGCAACCAGACCACCGCCATGGTCATCCGCGCCTACGCCTCGGCCCAACGCGCCGAACAGATGGTCGCAACGGCTGAATCCAACATCGTCCTGGCCCGGCGCATCCTGAAACTCGCCCTCAGCCAGAAAGACGCCGGCATGGCCACCGGCATCGACGTCACTCGCGCCGAGGTCCAACTCGCCCAGGAAAACTCCCGCCACATTTACGCCCTCCAGGAGTGCGACCGCGCCAGACTCGAACTGCTCCGGATTCTGAACCTGGGCCTCGACACCGAAATCGAACTCTCCGACCCCCTGCTCTACCGTCCCATCGACACGCCGCCCGCCGCCCAGGCTCTCGCCCAGGCCCGCGACTCCCGCCCCGAGTTGAAATCCCAATTGGCCCGTGATCGAGCCGGACAATTGAACAACGACGCGGCGAAGTTCGCGCGCCTTCCTTCGGTCCAGGGCTTTGGCGACTATGGCGTCATCGGCACTTCGCCCGCATCCGGACTCCCCACCCGCGTCGTCGGCATGCGCGTCAACATCCCGCTCTGGGATGGCGGCCGCCGCGACGCCCAGCGGGCAGAAACGGCCAGCCTGCTTCGTCAGGAAGAGATCCGCGGCCGCGACCTGCGCCAGCAGATCGAGTTGGAAGTCCGCTCGTCCATCGACACGCTCCGGACGGCCGACGCCCAGGTCCGCGCCGCCTCCGAGACGGCCACGCTTGCGGAAAAGGAAGTCGAACAGGCCGAGCGGCGCTTCCGTGAAGGCGTCGCCTCCAGCATCGAAATCGCCGACGCCCAGGCCCGCCTGGGCCGTGCCCGCGAAGCCAAAGTGACAGCGATCTACCAGCACCGCGCCGCCCGTGCCGAATTCGGCCTCGCCGTGGGCGATGTCGCCCGGGCGATCGAGTAACGACGACGAAAGAGAATCACCATGCGGAAGAAGCTACTCATCCTCATCATCGTTCTGGCCGCCACCGGCGCCTACTGGGCCTATACCAAATGGAACGGCCGCGCCGAGGAGGGCATCATCCGGCTCAGCGGCAACATCGAACTCACCGAAGTCGATATCGCCTTTAAGACCGCCGGCAAACTCGTCGAAATCAACGTCAGTGAAGGCGATGCCGTCAGGAAGGACCAGACGCTCGCCCGTCTCGACAAGGTCGAATTCGAACGGACCCTCGACCGCGAAAACGCCGGTGTCGACGTCTCCCGCTCGGCCCTCGCCCAACTCCATACCGCCATCGAATTCCAGCAGGCCGCCATCGACGGCGACATCGCCCTGCGCTCCGCCGACCTCCGACAGGCCGAATCGCGCCTCAAGGAACTTCAAGCAGGCAGCCGCCCGCAGGAGATCGAACAGGCTCGCGCCGTCGTCGCCGAAGCACAGACCCTACACGCCCAGGCCTCGGCCGACTGGACCCGCGCCCAGCGCCTCATCGCCAACGACGACATCACCCGCCAGCAGTTCGACCAGTTCCGCACCCGTTACGATGCCTCCGCCGCCACGCTGAAACGCGCCTCCGAAACGCTCAAACTCGTCCAGGAGGGCCCGCGCGTCGAACAGATCGATCAGGCCCGCGCCGCCGTCGACAAATCGAAGGCCGCGCTGCGTCTCGCCGAGGCCAACAAGATCGATCTCAAACGCCGCCGCCAGGAAGTCGCCATGCGCGAGGCCGACGTGCAGCGCGCCTCGGCCCAGGCCGGCGTCCTTCAATCTCAAATCAACGACCGCGAGATCGCTTCGCCCGTCGATGGCGTGGTCCTCTCGAAATCGGCCGAAGCCGGCGAAGTCCTGGCAGGCGGCGCGGCGCTGCTCACCATCGGCGACATCGACCGGCCCTGGGTTCGCGGCTACATCGGCGAACGCGACCTCGGCCGCGTCAAGATCGGCATGGCCGCCGAAGTTACGTCTGACTCCTATCCCGGCAGGACCTACCGCGGCAAAGTCACCTTCATCAACTCCGAAGCCGAGTTCACGCCCAAGCAGATCCAGACCACCGAGGAGCGCGTCAAACTCGTCTATCGCGTCAAAATCGAGGTCGAGAACCCGAACCGCGAACTCAAGTCCAACATGCCCGTCGACGCCGTCATCAAGGTCAACTGACACGCCATGATCCGGCTCGCCAACGTCACCCGCAAATTCGGCGATAACAAGGCCGTCGACGGCCTGTCGTTCGAAGTCGCCCGCGGCGAGATCTTCGGTCTTCTCGGACCCGACGGAGCCGGTAAGACCACCACCCTCCGCCTGCTCTGCGGACTGCTCGACCCAACCGCAGGCGAACTCACAATCGACTCCCTCAACGTCGCCACCCACATCGACGAGGTGAAGGACCGCATCGGCTACATGGCCCAGCGCTTCGGACTCTACGCCGACCTCACGGTCGAAGAGAACATGCTGTTCTATTCCGACCTCTTCGGCCTCGACAAGAAGGACCGCGACCCGCTCATGGCCCGCCTTCTCGAAATGACACGCATGGCCGAGTTCCGCTCCCGCCCCGCCGGCAAGCTCTCCGGCGGCATGAAACAGAAACTCGCGCTCATGTGCACCCTGCTCCACAAGCCCAGCGTCCTGCTGCTTGACGAGCCCACCAACGGCGTCGATCCGCTCTCTCGCCGCGACTTCTGGAAGATCCTCCACTCGCTTGTCGCGGACGGCTTGACCGTCCTGGTCACAACCGCTTATCTCGACGAAGCCGAACGCTGCGACCGCCTTGGCCTGATGTACTCCGGCCGTCTCATCCGCACCGGCACGCCAGACGAATTACGCGAATCCGTCCGTCCGCTCTGCTACAAGGTGGAAACCACCGCCCGCCGCGAAGCCCACGCCTGGCTCCAAGGCAGGGAAGGCGTGATCGGCGCCGAACCCGCCGGCGCGGCGCTTCACCTTTACACCGCCGCCACGCAAACCGGCCTCGCCGGTCTCGCCCTGGCGCTTTCGGCCGCCACCGGCGTCGAGGCCGTCATCCAACCCATCGAACCGACGCTCGAAGACGCATTCATCACGCTCATCCGTCAGGCGGAGCGCCATGTCTGACCTTACCGTCCGCTGTACTTCACTTGTCAAACGTTTCGGCAACTTCACCGCCGTCGATAACGTCTCGCTCGACGTCGGCAAAGGCGAAATCTTCGGCTTTCTCGGACCCAACGGCGCCGGCAAGTCCACCACCATCCGCATCCTCTGCGGCCTCCTCGCCCCTACCTCCGGAACGGCCGCGGTCAACGGCTTCGACGTCGGCAGCGAGAGCGAAAAGGTCAAGCAATCCATCGGCTACATGTCGCAGAAGTTCTCCCTCTACGACGACCTCACCGTCGAGGAAAACCTTGACTTTTTTGGCGGGATTTATGGTGTCCCAAAGGCTCTCCGCGACGACCGCAAAGCCTACGCCCTGCGCATGGCCGCGCTCGAATCCGAACGCGGCACAATGACCCGCCAGCTCGCCGGCGGCTGGAAGCAGCGTCTCGCCCTCGGCTGCGCCATCCTGCATTCGCCGCCGGTCCTCTTCCTCGACGAGCCGACATCCGGCGTCGACCCCATCGCCCGCCGCCGCTTCTGGGATCTCATCTATGACATGGCCGATGGCGGCGCCACCGTCTTCGTCACCACCCACTACATGGAAGAGGCGGAATACTGCCACCGCCTCGCCCTCATGTACCGCGGCCGCGTCATCGCCCTCGGCTCGCCGGCCGGTCTCAAAGCCGAATGCGGCTCCGGTTCGACCATGGACGACGTCTTCGTCCAGTCCATCGAACGGGAGGAGGCCCCCAGATGAATTTTCGCCGTTTCCGGGCCATCTTCCGCAAGGAGGGACTTCACATCGTCCGCGACCCGCGCAGCCTCATTGCCGCGCTGGCCGTCCCAGTGGTCATGCTGCTCCTGTTCGGCTACGCCCTCACCCTCGACGTCGATCACATTCCGACCATCATCTCCGACCAGGACCGCACGCCCGAGAGCCGCGCCCTCATCGCTCAATTCCGAGGCTCGCGCTTTTTTTCCGTCTCCGAAACACTCGACGGCCACCCCGCCATCCGCCAGGCGATCGACCACAACCGCGCCCTCCTGGGTGTCGTCATCCCCTCCGATTTCAGCCGCTCGCTCGCCCGCGACCAGGAAACCACCGTCCAACTTCTCATCGACGGCTCCGATTCAAACACCGCCTCAATCGCCGCCGGATACGCTGAAACGCTGGTCATGGCCCACTCCGCCGAACTGCGCGACGCCGCCCTGAAACGCCGCGGCATGGGCGAGTTGAAGATGCCCATCGACGCCCGTATCCGCGTACTCTACAACCACGAGTTGAAGTCGAAGAACTTCATCATTCCCGGCATCATCGCCGTCGTCCTGATGATCGTGTCGGCGCTGCTCACCTCGCTCACCATCGCCCGCGAATGGGAGGCCGGCACGATGGAGCAACTTCTCTCCACCCCCGTCCGCCCCGTCGAACTCCTCATGGGCAAGCTCTGCGCCTACTTCGTCCTCGGCATGGCCGACATGGCGCTGGCCCTGGTCATCGGCGTCGGCGTCTTCGGCGTTCCGCTGCGCGGCAACGTCCTGTTGCTCATCGCCACCAGCGGACTGTTCCTGTTCGGCGCTCTCTGCTGGGGCATTTTCATCTCCACCGTTGCCCGCTCACAGTTGCTCGCCTTCCAGGCCAGCATCGTCTCCAGTTTTCTGCCAGCCTTCATTCTGAGCGGGTTCATCTTCGCCATCGAGAATATGCCGTTTGTGATCCAGCAACTCACGCGCATCTTCCCGGCCCGCTACTTTGTCACCATCCTCCAGGGCATCTTCCTGAAGGGCACGGGCCTGCGCATCCTGTGGCCCGAAATTGTCTTTCTGTGCATCTACGCCGCAATCATCTTCACGATCGCCAGCCGCAAAATGCGGCAGAAGTTGGCTTGAGATGTGGGAACGAATCAAGCAGATCGTCATCAAGGAATTCCGCCAGACGCTGCGCGACCCTCGGACCCGCTTCGTCCTCATCATCCCGCCTATCCTGCAAACCGTCATCTTCGGCTTCGCCGTCAACCTCGACGTGACCACAGTCCGCCTCGGCGTCATGGATCTCGACAGGACCAACGAAAGCCGCCAGTTGATCGACCGCTTCGCCGCCCCCGCCTCCTTCAATCTCGTCGCCGGAGCGACCAACGAAAGCGAAGCCCAGGACTTGCTGGACCGAGGCCAGGTCCAGGCCCTCGTCCGCGTACCCGCCGGCTTCGGCGCCGATGTCGCCCGCGGCCGTCAAACCGAAATCCAGATCCTCGTCGACGGTGCCAATTCGAACACCGCCGCCATCGTCGCCTCTTATGCTTCCGCCGTCGTCGCCGCCTCCAACCGCGAACTGCTCGCCAGCGCCCAACTCGACAAACTTGTCGACCGCACCCGCTACGGCCCCGTCAAACTCTCCATGCCCGGCGTCGCCTCCGAGCGCCGCGTCTGGTTCAATCCCGAACTCCTCAGCCGCAACTACTTCGTCCCCGGCGTCATCGTCAACATCCTGATGCTGGTGACCCTCATGCTCACCGCCCTGTCCATCGTCCGCGAGAAAGAGATCGGCACGATGGAACAGATCATGGTCACGCCCGTCCGCTCCATCGAACTGATGCTCGGCAAGACCATCCCGTTCGCCCTCATCGGCATGTTGGACATGGTCCTGGTCACCATCGCCGCGCTACTCATCTTCCGCGTCCCGTTCGAGGGACAGATCCTGTTGATGGTCGCCGCCACGGCCCTGTTCCTGCTGACCACCCTCGGCGCCGGCCTTTTCCTCTCGACCATTTCGACCACTCAACAACAGGCCATGATGAGTTCGTTCTTCTTCTTCCAACCGGCCTTCATGCTCAGCGGCTTCACCTTCCCCATCCGCAACATGCCGGAGCCGATTCAATACCTCACCTATCTGAACCCGATGCGCTACTTCATGGAAATCGTGCGTGGAGTCTTCCTCAAAGGCAGCGGCTGGGACATCCTCTGGCCCCAACTGCTGGCCATGGCCGTTTTCGGAATTGCCATCCTGGCCACCAGCGCCCTCCGCTTCCACAAGCGCCTCGATTAGATAGGCCGCGAACGGAGAGAGCGGGTTCCGGGCGCGTTTCCGGACCAAGCGGGTTCCGGGCGCAATTCCCGACTGAGCAGGTCGCGGGCCCCAATTCGCTACAGGATCAACATGCAGTCCCCATAGGAAAAGAACCGGTAGCGCTTCTCCACCGCGTGCCTGTACGCCGCCAGCATCAATTCCACTCCGCCGAATGCGCAAACCAGGAGCAACAGGCTCGACTTCGGCAGGTGAAAGTTCGTCAGCAGCGCCCCCACCGTCCTGAACTCGCACCCCGGATGAATGAAAATGTTCGTCTCGCCCGAACACGCCGCGAATCCGCCGTTGCGCCGAGCGGCCGCTTCCAGCGTCCGCACCGCGGTCGTCCCCGCCGCCACAACCCTTTGCGCGCGCTTCACCTTCATCGCCGCCTGTGCCGAGACCTGAAACATTTCAGAGTGCAGATGATTCTTGCCGATTTCGTCGAACTCCAGCGAATGAAACGTCCCCAGACCCACATGCAACGTCACCTTCGCGATCTCCGCTCCGGCCCGCTCGCACATCTCCAACACATCGGGCGTGAAATGCAACCCGGCGGTAGGCGCCGCCGCCGAGCCTAGCTTGTCCGCGAACACCGTCTGGTAGCGTTCGCGGTCCGCGATCGTGTCCTTGCGGTGGATATAAGGCGGCAGCGGCACATGGCCGATCGCGGCGATCTCGGCGTCAATGTCGTTTGGAGTCCGGAAATGGACCACCCGCTCGCCCCCGCGCCCAACCTCCAAAATGTCGCACACCAGGCTCTCCGAGAACCGGATCTCCGTCCCCGCCGGCAACTTCCTCCCCGGCCGTACCAGCGCGTTCCACAGCTTCCGGTCGGGCGAAGCCGGCTGGACAAGGAAGACTTCCACCTCGCGAAGGTAATCCTCCCGCTTGCCGAACAGGCGCGCCGGAAACACCCGGCTGTCGTTCAACACCAGGCAGTCGCCTGGTTTGAGATAGTCTGGAAGTTCGGCGAAATTACGGTCTTCAAAGGACCCGCTGGTCCGGTCCACGACGAGCATGCGCGAAGCGGACCGCTCGGCAAGCGGCTCCTGCGCGATCAACTCATCGGGAAGGCGATAATCGAAATCGGTCAGTTTCATCCGAAGTCCGCAGATCCAGCATAGCGATTAGTCCAGTAAAAAGCACTCATGCCCTGCAACATTTTGGGGATAGAAAGTTCATGTGACGAAACGGCGGCCGCCGTCGTTTCGGCTCCAGGCCGCATCCTGTCGAGCGTTGTCGCCTCGCAGATCGCGACTCATCGCAAGTATGGCGGCGTGGTCCCTGAACTCGCCTCCCGTGAACACTTGCGCGCTATTGTGCCGGTGGTTCGCGAGGCCCTCGATCTCGCTGGTCTGTCATACGATTCGCTCTCCGCCATCGCCGTCACCTCAGGCCCCGGCCTTGTCGGATCCCTGCTCGTCGGCCTGACTTTCGCCAAGGCCGTTTGCGCCGCCCGCGGCATCCCGCTCATCGGCATCAATCACATCGATGGCCACATTCACGCGGTCCTGATGGAGGCCCGCGCGCTCGGCACGCCGGTCGAGTTTCCCGCGCTCGCACTCGTCGCCAGCGGCGGCCACACCCACCTCTTCGAGATGCCTGCCGAGGGCCAGTACCGGCTCATGGGCAAGACCCGCGACGACGCTGCCGGCGAAGCCTACGACAAGGTTGCCAAACTGCTGGGCTTCTCCTACCCCGGCGGCCCGATTCTCGATGCCCTCGCCCCTTATGGAGACGCCTCCGCCGTCCGCCTGCCTTTCTCGAAAATGAAGGGCAATACGCTGGACTTCAGTTTCAGCGGCCTCAAGACGGCGATGCTCCGCTGGGTCCAGGCGCACGATCTGGATGCGGAGATTGGCGCTCGGCGGGACCTGTACCAGTCCGGGCCGCCCACCGTCGACCAATGGCTCGCTGTCACACCGAGAGAGACTCTCAATGCCATCGCCGCCTTCCAGCGTGTCGCCGTCGAGGAGATGCTCAGGCGTCTCGACCAAGCCGTGGAATCCACCAACGCCCAGTCAGTCATCGTTTCCGGCGGAGTGGCCTGCAACACGGGCCTGCGGAAAGCCGCCTGCGACGCGCGATTCCCCTGTCCCGTCTACTTCCCCACGCCTGGTCTCTCCACCGATAACGCCGCCATGATCGCCGCGGCGGCGCTGGGCAAATTCGAGCGCCGCGAGTTCGCCGACTTCACCCTGCGCGCCAAGGCGGGTTTGACTCTCGCCTAGCCGCTGTTCTGCAATAGTCCAATGCGCTGGTTCGCCCTGCTTGCTCTGCCCTGCCTCCTGAACGCCGAGGTCACCAGGATCCATGTCGTTGACCGCGGCGACGTCCTCGATGGCAAGTCCCTTGGCCCGGCGGGCGCCTATGAGCGCGTCACGGCCAAGGTCCGCTTCGCCCTTGATCCGAAACTTCCGGCCAACCGCATCATCCACGATCTCGACAAGGCCGAAAAGAACGCCAAGGGCATGGTCGAGTTCTCGGCCGATCTCTACGTCCTCAAACCCCGCGATCCCGCCCAGGGCAACGGGGTCCTGCTCTTCGAAGTTTCGAATCGCGGCGGCAAGGGTCTGCTTGGCCGCTTTAACTCCGCCACTGGTTCTCTCGACCCCGCCACCCCCGAACAGTTCGGAGATCTCTGGCTGCTGAAGAAGGGTTACACGCTGGTCTGGCTTGGCTGGCAGTGGGACCTGCCGCCCGGGCCCAACCTCATGCGCCTCGACGCGCCAATTGCTGAAGGGATCAAGGGGCCCGTCCGCGCCGAGTTTATCCCCAATTCGCCCGCCACCGTGATGCCGCTGGCCGACCGCAATCATCAGGCATATAAGCCCGTTGCCGGCGCGCCCATCTCGCTTACGCAGCGTACGCAGCCGGAAGGCAAACCGGCCACCATCGCGAGGGCAATGTGGAGCGTCGCACCAGACGGCCAGTCCATCACCATGGCGGCAGGCTTCAAGCCCGGCGTGATCTATGAGGCTGTCTACACGGCGGAGAACCCGCGCGTCCAGGGCACGGGCATGGCCGCGATCCGTGACGTCGTCTCCTTCCTGAAACACCAGTCCGACGGGCTGAGCGTCCTCGGGGACCAGCCCCGCTTCCTGAAACACGCCATCGGCTTCGGCGTCTCCCAGAGCGCGCGGTTTCTGCGGACAATGCTTTACTCCGGCATGAACGCCGACGAGAAAGGCCGCAAGGTATTTGACGGCATCTGGGCCGATGTGGGCGGCGCCGGACGGGGCAGCTTCAACCACCGTTTCGCTCAAGCCTCCCGCGACGGCGCTGCCTACTTCAACCTCCATTACCAGACCGATCTCTATCCCTTCACTGACCTGCCGGCGGCGGATCCCGTCAGCGGGCGAAAGGAAGGCCTGCTCGATCAGTTGAAACAGGAGGTCCGCCCGAAGATTTTCTACACCAACGGGTCGTATGAATACTGGGGCCGCGGCGCGGCGCTCATTCATGTCTCGCCCGACGGGCGAACAGATGCCGCACTGAACCCGGACACACGCATTTACTTCCTTGCCGGGACACAGCACGGTCCCGGCCGCGTGCCGCCGGAGCGTCAATCGACGCGCTACAGGGCCAATCCGGCCGATGCCCGGCCGATCCATCGCGCGCTGCTGGAGGCCATGCGCTCGTGGGTGGTTGCCGGCGTCGAGCCGCCTGAATCGAGTTACCCTCGTCTTGCCAAAGGCGAACTGATCCCCGTCGCCGACTACCGCATCCTGGCCGGCGAGAATCCCAAACGGGCCCTGCCCGCGTTCCGCCTGAACTTCGGTCCCGAATTCGAATCCAAGGGCATTGTCGCGCATGAACCACCCCGAATCGGGGCTGCCTTCCCGGTCCTGGTTCCCAAACCCGGCTCGGACGGCGTGGACCTTGGCGGCATCCGTATGCCTGAAGCGACCTACCCGCTCGGCGCATTGACGGGCTGGAATTTCCGCTCGCAGCAGATCGGGGCGCCCAACGAGCCAGCCGCTCTGATCGGCGCGTTTCTCCCCATGACGCCCGAAGCCGTCAGGAAAGGATATGGCAGCCGGGACGCGTATCTGGAAAAGGCCGGATCGGCCGCCGATTCGCTGATCCGCAAGCGGTTCATGCTCCCCGAGGACCGCGCAAAGGTCATATCCCGCGCCGGGGCGCTGTACGACGCGGTGGTTTCCGGCAAGCTCAAATAGGGGTCTCGTGTGGAGGCGGATCGCGGTGGCGGAGATCGTGCCGCCTTGCTGCGGTCTGGTTCGGGAGGCCGGCCGGGAATGCGGACAGGCGAGGAGCGCGGGTGGATCGCGCTGGCTTTGTTCTCAGCCGATTACTGCTTGGGCTGCTGGTGGTTTTTCAGGCTCCGGGGCGCCTTTCGGGCAGTTTTGCGGACCCGTTTTTTGAGATCGCGGGCTCTGGTGGGCGGGTGGCGGTGGTGGTTTTGGTTTTGGGGCGGCGTTGGAGGGATTTGAGGTGAGCG
>CAMTUE010000047.1:0-19940 GCA_947084845.1 uncultured Bryobacteraceae bacterium
ATTCTCAATGCGCTCAAAGTCCCGCTCCCAGCAAAGTAGAACGTAGTCAGGCACAAAAACGACGGCCCGCTGGCCAAGTCACAGCCAGTCAAGTAGTTACTGCCAAAACTCCCCTCGTCTGGCGGGGGAAGATCCGTCGGAGCGAGCCGATCGTGAGAGAGGACTCAACCAGGCGCAGTGGCACTCCGCGTTCATGCAGGCGCCTGACCTGCCACTGACCCGTGACCGGCTTTGGCAGCTCATCATAGGGCCGCTCGAAGGGCGGCAACCGCAGGATTTGGCGAATTCAAGCCATCACGAGTCCGGTCTATCCACAACCGGCAGTTCAGCGGCGGAACGGCGTTGAGCAAGCGCTGCCGCCAGGGCGTTGAGCGAGACAGGCTTGGGCAGATGTCCATCCATTCCGGCCTCGATGCACCTGGCGCGATCGGCCGGGAGTGCGTGTGCCGTCACCGCCAGGATGTAGGTTGGGGGACGCGCACCCGCCGCATCTGATTCCGCCTGCCGGATCATTCGGGTGGCCTCGATGCCGTCAACGTCCGGCATCTGGATATCCATCAGGACCAAGTCGAAGGCCTCCTGCCTCCACCTTTCGAAAGCCTCCCGGCCGTTCTCCGCGAGCTTGACCGAACAGCCGAGTTTTTCCAGGAGTTTCATGAGGACTTTCCGGTTCACCGGATTGTCCTCCGCGACGAGAACGTCCATCCCCGGCGGGGCGGGGGCGGCGGGCAGGGTTTGCCGCGGGGTCTCGCCACTGGGGCCGGCACTGCCATCCTCCGGCAGGGCCCGCCTGGCTTCAGCAGTCTCGCGGCAAACGCCGGATCCGGCGCAGCCGTTTGGAGGCAACTGGAACCAAGCCGTGAATGAGAACGTGCTGCCGGCGCCAGGCTTGCTCTCCACGCGAAGATGCCCCCCCATGAGTTGGACCAACCGGGAGGATATCGCGAGGCCGAGTCCCGTGCCTCCGTAACGCCGCGTTGTTGACGTGTCAGCCTGCGCGAAACTCTCAAAGATCAAGGCGTGTTTCCCAGGGTCAATGCCCACTCCCGTATCCCGAACCGACACCCATATGGCGGCACGGCCGTCGTTCATGTTGGCCGAACCGATTCTTAGCTCGACTTCTCCCCGCTCGGTGAACTTGATGGCATTGCCGAGCAGGTTGTTGATCACCTGGGTGAACCGCACAGGATCGCCGATAACACAGGTTGGAACGTCCCGTTCATACCCAGAAATCAGTTTCAGTTTTTTATCACGGGCTTTGACGCTGAACATCCTGACGGATGCACCGACATACTCCCGCAAATTGAACTCCACGCTCTCCAGTTGCAGTCTTCCGGCCTCGATCCTGGAAAAATCCAGAATGTCGTCGATCACCGCCACCAGAACATCGGCCGAGGACCGCACCGTCGCCAGATGGTCCCGATTCTCATTGTTCATGCAGTTGCCGCAGCGGGGGAGCACGAGTTCCAGCATGCCGATGATGCCGTTGATCGGCGTTCGGATCTCGTGACTCATGTTGGCGAGGAATTCGCTCTTGCACTGGCTGGCGGCTTCGGCGGCGGCGGTGGCCCGCTGCAACTCTTCCTCGCGCCGCCGCAGTTGCGTGACGTCGATGGCAGTGGTTTCGTAGACGGTCCCTTCGAGGGTTTCAACGGGAGTGATGCTCAGCAGCAGAAAGACCGTTTCACCGTCGTTCCGGCGAAGTTGCGCTTCCAGGTTGCTCAGTGATTGTGCCGCGAGAGCATGGTGCAGTTGCTCCTGAGATTCGGAACGGAGGTCAAACTCCCAATAGGAACGCCCGATCAGTTCTTCGTGGGAAGTGAATCGAAGCATCCTGGCAAACGCCGGGTTGCAGTCGACAATCGTACCGTCCGGCCGCCAACGAAAGACCCCGGCGAGATTGCGCTCGAATAGCCGCCGGTATCTCCTTTCCAGCCGCAGTTCATGCTCCAGCCTTGCGCGGATGGTCGCGGTCTGACGCTGCACGGTTCGCCTGAGGAGCATGACCCAAACCAGAGCAGCCGCAATGATGATGCTGAGGCCACCCACCATGCCCAATACCGTTTTCAGTGTCAGCCAAGAAGATCCTTCGAGAACGACGATGTCGGCCGACGACCCGACCAGGACGAAGACCGGCGCTTCCGGCGAGCGACTGCGGCCGGGAATGAGCACTCCGGTCAACTCAAGAGTCGAATCCCGCGGAAGGTTCACAACCCCATTTTCCAGCTTACTTTTGGGCAGGGCCGCGCTGAAACGGTGGTTTCCATCGGTGAGCAGCAGTATGTCTTCCTTCGCATTCGACGTCTGCTCGATCAGGCGCGCTTTGAGGCGCACGACCTTTCCGTCGGGTGATCGATTGAGTACCTCAACCGCCGAAACAAGGGGCGGCACCATCCTGCTTTCATTCGGAGGAGCGGCCGTCTTTCGCACCTCGGCGTCGAACAATGTGAGTCCATAATCCCCCTCGTCGGCAAAGCCCACGACATCCACAGTGTCGCCAACGCTCACGCGGACCCCTGTGGCCTCCGCAAAGGCCGCACCCGTGCGATCCTGCACGAAGATTCGCCCCGGCATCAGCCAGGTCACTGTGCCGCGAATATGCGATCTCGGCGCCAGGCGCTCGCCTGCCGCCCGGTTGCGCAGCTCCGCGACGGTCTTAGGCGCCGCGGCGAAAGGATCTTCCAGGGAGGCCTTTTCGACTTCGATGTCGGCGAGACGGGCCACAAAGATCTGGGCAGCCTGCTGCTTTCGCTTCGGATCGAGTACGACCCCGGAGACGCCCCTGACCCGAACCAGAGAGCCTACCAACCGCTGCGACTCCGCGCTTTCAGCCGCGGGTATGACTACCAGCGCCCAGACCTTCCCGTCAAAGATCCGGTAGCAAATGCGTTTCCAGTCCTGATTTCCGGGCCGCAGAACGCCCCGTGTCTCCACGCGACGGGGGTCCGCCACGCCGCCGTCGAGTTCGGCCAGCGAGCGCTTTTCGGGCGGCGGGAGCACGCTCTGCCCCAGGACGCGAAGCTTCGGGCGAACAAGTACTGGCGATTCCTCGCCTGGGCCTGTCACCGCTTCGACGCGGAGCCGGGCGCCGACGGGAAATGGGATGCCCAGCCCATGGACAGCAACAGAGATCGTCCCGGTGTTGTCCTCGACGAAAAGAAGACCCCACTCCAGATCCGAGTATGTAACAACCCCTTCGAATTGTATGGGATAGGCGCGCTCCGCCTCGGCGTTGCCCAGCGCGTTGATCTCTCGCACGGAGCGTAGCGTTCGAAGGGGGTCGCCCTGGGACGGAGCCTGAGCCATCGCCCACATTGGGGCGAGGATCACAGCCAGAAGTCGCAGTGTCGCCCGCAGGATGTTGTTGTCCTTCAGCCCTCGCCGGGTATACCCACATTGGATATCGACGGACGAGTAGGGAGAGTTTATAGCGTTATTGACGATCCACGCATCGGGATGCCGGCGAACCGGCGATGGGCATCACTGGAGTGAACCCCGACTGTCAGGCAGAGTAGGTGGTGGCTGAGCGCGGTCCGGAGAGGGCGATGTCTCGAAAGTGGCGGAAGTGGCGTCTTTTCGAAGGGTGAGGTTGGCGACCTGCAAAGTCCGTCCTACTGGCGGACGAGGGTCCGGCCAGCATGAACAATGATGGGGGAGCGGGTTGGGGCGAGGCGGGCAAGTGGTTGATTCGATTCGGGCGATTCATTTGATTGCTGAAGGAGAACAGCGGGCGGGCCTGCGGATTCCGACTTACTGCTTGGTGCTAAACCACATCCACCCGATTGCCGTGCCTGGCGAGGCGGGCGACGTTTGCGGGTGAACCGTTGGGGTCGAAGGAGTTCCGGGCAAAGATGGAGGCGATCCGGAGGAAGGCGGAGGAGGAACAATTCGGTGGGGCGGCTCGATTCGATGGCGGTAGTGCGACTACAGGCGGGAGCTATTTCCCGGCAATTTGATGGGGCTGGGGGGAGAATGAACGATCACAGGCGTGCGAGATCGTCCAGACTGGCCACAACAGCCCACGATGGCTTGGGATCGGGGCAGACGCCCCGAACCGCAAAACGCTGGGCGGATGCTGATGACAGTAGGAGGAAGAAGACGGGAATGACAGCCCGCATAATGCCGCACATCGTCCCCCAAACCGAGACACCAGGGCACACAAATCCCACCGTCACTGCCGGCGCAGGCGCGGCGGACTGTGGGATCAGGCGCGGTTACTTGCCGAGAATTTGATAGGTGGTCGTGCCCGGTTGGCGAACCTTCTCGTACACCTTCACCCACGCCGAGTGTGCGTCCGCCTTGCCATATGCCTTGAAGGACTCCTCATCCTTAAAATGCATGCACACGCCGTACTGGCGGCGCATAAGCTTCACGCTGGCCTGCACCGATTCACCGGCGCGATATTTCTTCGTCGTCTCGTCATCCATGGGCGCTGCCGCAGACATCAGGCTCATGGGCCGGGCGAGTTTGCCGTGCATCAGGTGCAGTAGACCGGGGATCTTGGTCGGAAGTTCGTCGGTAGCCTTGGCGAACGCTTCCCAGTCAGACGGCGTAGCTGCTTCCACTTCGGTGAAGTTGAAGCAGTGCATCACGCCCTTTTCTCCGGCGCTTAGATTGACGGTGGCGAACAGGCAAGCCAGGGTGAGCAGAACAAAGTGTTTCATAATTGGAATCCCTCCAGGTGGACTTCGTGCAGTTCAGGATACCTCAAGTCGCGGCGGGAGAAGAAATCTTACGCGACCGCCGAGTCGGGCACATATCGCGGAATCAGCAGAGGCTGGACCGGCCGGCTGGCTCGGAACGACCTCAGTTCGATGGGGAATCGCTGGATCAGCTCAGCCGGGGCCCGTAATCTCGACGAGTCCATCATCTCTGCCGTTTGCAGCGCATTCACCATGGCGTTGGCGCCGCTCCGGTTGTCGAAGATCACCAGAGTGTTGACCGCGTTCGCTGCAAGCCGGCGCAACCGGGGTAGCCAGTCTTCCAGTTCATTCGTCGAGTACCGGTAGGGCTCAGGTGCTCCGCCACGATCAAACGAACCAAAGACCGTGGGCGACGACCGGCCATGCAGCATCACAACGGCCGTGCCCGCCGTCAGGGTGGCTGTTGGGGGAAGCGCTCGGAAGTATGCGGGTTGATCGATGTTGACCAGAGAAAGGTGGTAGTCGATGAGAGTCGAAATCGCCTCCTCTGCCAGCCAACTTTCGTGGCGAAACTCGACGGCCAGGGGAAACTCATGGAACGTCCTGCGCAAACGAATCAGAAACTCCCTATTCTCCGCGGTGAATCGAAAGGCCCATGGGAACTGCATCGTCAACGATCCCAGTCTGCGGGCTCGAAGCAAGGGCAGGAAGCCCTGTTTCCAATCTGTTACGGCTGCGGGCGTGAGGTCGCGGTCGTAGGTGAAGCAGTGACCCAACACGGCGGTGAACTGAAAATCAGGGTTGTGAGCAACCTGGTTGACATAAAGGCGTGCGATCTCGGGCTTCAGCGGCGCATTGAAGGTGGAGGAGATGTGAAGCAGGTCGACGAAGCCAGCGATCCGTCCGAGCGCGTGGCCCTTTCTCAACCCCACACATTCACTCAGCGCTCCGGGCAACCGGCCGTTGGTCCCGAATCCCACATGGAGGTTTGCGAACTTGATCATGACTTCGCCTTTTCTTTGCCCAATAGTAGAACAAACGGCGAAGATCGTCAAGCGTTTTCTTGTCCCGACAGACAAACACGGCTGTTCTGCCGAATCCTGGAGACTTCTCCGCGCAACCGCGCCATCTGCGAATAAGATATGTAGGTGCCCACGCCAACAGCCGACATCGTCGTCACAGGTTCATTGAACATGGATTTCGTCCTTCAGGTGGAGCGCCTGCCTGCGCCGGGCGAAACCACGCTCGGCGACAACTTCCAAATGAATCCTGGAGGCAAAGGCGCCAACCAGGCGAACGCAGCGGGCCGGCTCGCCTCCACGGGAAGCGTCCGCATGATCGGCTGCGTCGGCGATGACCCTTTCGCCGGGCACCTGAAAGCCAGCCTGTCGGGCTCGGGCGTCGATGTCAGCGCCGTGAAAGTCTGCCCCGCGCTCGCGACGGGCGTGGCGTTGATTTGGGTGGAACGATCGGGGCAGAATTCGATCGTCGTCGCCTCGGGCGCCAACAACGCGCTATCCCCTTCCGGGATCGCTGAAGTCCGCCACCTCTTCGACGGCGCGGCATGCGCCCTGTTCCAACTCGAAACACCGCTGGACACGGTTGAGGCGGCCCTTGCCATGGCCAAGGATGCCGGCGCCATGACGATCCTCGATCCCGCGCCGGCAAGACCTTTGCCGCCTTCTCTGCTCTCGCTGGTTGACCTGATGACGCCCAACGAGACGGAGGCGTCGATCCTCCTGGGACGGACGCCCGGCCGGCTCTCGCCCGCTGAAGCCCCGGCCTTGGCTCGGGACGTGCTCGCCTTAGGCCCCAAATCGGTGGTCCTGAAACTCGGCTGCGCCGGGTGTTTCTTCTCCGATGGCGCGACTGAAATCTACTCGCCCGGCTTCGCTGTTCAGGCTGTGGATACGACCGCGGCTGGAGACACTTTCAACGCCGCCTTGGCCGTCGCCCTGTCGGAAGGTCTCCGCATGGAAGAGGCACTCCGGTTCGCCAATGCTGCCGCGGCGCTCTCGGTGACGAAACTGGGCGCGCAAGCCTCCGCACCGACCCGCACAGAAGTAGCCGGTTTTCTGTCATCTACTGAACGGAACTGAGGGGGAGCAAGTTCCCCGTCGGGGATACAGGCGTATCGTGCGTTCTTGGCGCGAGACGATAACTTCTTTGGTTTTCGGGGGATGGTGGACCAGACCGGGTTCGAACCGACGATCTCTTCCATGCCATGGCTGTAAAAGCAATCACTTACAGACATCGTGTGTTCGGCGGACTTCTATTGCTTCTTCGACGCGACCCCCCACGCCGAGTTCCTCTACGAGTGCGTGCGCAAGACAGTAGAGGAGGACCTTCCACGCGAAACCGATTTTCTGCGTCGATATGGCCGCTTCCGGACTATGGTCGAGACAATCGTCGACATGCCGGATAGGACGATGGACCTGCTGTTTCGATTCCTGCACCAGAATGGCGGGAGCCTGTCCAAGAGAGTCAGGGAGGGCGAGTTCTCTCAACTGACGGACGAGGAGGTCAGATCGTTGGAAGGGGCCTACGCGGAGATCTTTCAATTGGAATGATCCGCCTCGACTCTGGCGACAGCAGGCCTGCTCCAATACTTCTCGACAATTCGCGTGGAACCCACATCGAGCCGATGGCGCATCGCCCCATCTTCCTCCTCCGCGCACGCGCGGAATTGAATCCGCCTGTCCGATTCCTCGTGCAGGACGAAGAAAAGGGTCTCCTTATATTGCAGAAGCCCGTGGTCCCCGATGTACGCCGCCGCTCTTCCCGCCGCCGGGCCGGCGCCACCGTGCTTTGCGAAACCCGCCCGTGCCGGGGATCAGCGGATAGCGCTCGGGTTCCACGGCGATCACTTACTCCATCTCCTGTTGCATCGAAGGCCGCAACAGCCGGGCCGCGGCCCGTTCATAGCGACTGCTTCGGATGACGCGTCGCACGAGGCTATTACACGGCATAGCCGTATGGTGCTCCGGCTACTCGGAAACTGCATAGACCTCAGGCCCCGCGCCCAGGCGGCGGCCGGATGCGATGCCCCCATGCGACAGCCGCATGCTCCGGGAGTAGTGGGCAGCGGATGCGATGACGCAGTGGACCGTCGCCTGTACTGGGGGTGGAGCTTCGAAGTCTGCTATCTCCTATCCTGCTTTTCGATTGACTCGATCCGCACATTCCAGTACACTTTCGTCTCCAGGAGGTAACATTGCCAAAGTATCTGTTCCAGGCTTCGTACACGCCCGAAGGGATTCAGGGCGTCATGAAAGACAAGGGCTCAGGCCGTAAGGCTGCCGTCCAATCCGCGATCAAGAGCGTCGGCGGAAAACTCGAATCGTTCTATTACGCGTTCGGCGACGACGATGTCGTGCTGATCGCCGATCTGCCCGACAACGCGTCCGCCGCCGCCATCACGATGACAACCGGCGCGACGGGGCTGGTCAACATCAGAACCACGCCGCTGCTGACCGTGGACGAGGTGGACAAGGCGATCGAGATCACGGCCAAATACCGTCCGCCCGGCGGCAAATAATCCGCTCCCCCCTGCGGCTTCCGGAGGCCCGGATTGCGCCGGGCCTCCATATGAAGTAAAACAGTCGCATGTCCGACATTGCGCAGCTGACTGGCGCCCCCGCTCCCGCAAGCCGGACACCTCTCCATACGGACCCACATGAAACTCGGACTCAATACACTTCTGTTCACCGCGGGCTTCGACGAGTCGCATCTCCCGCTGCTTGACAAGGTCAAACAGTGGGGTTTCGACGGCATCGAAATCGCGCGTTTCTCATTCGACGGCTTTCCTGCCCGCGCCATCGGCCAGAAGGTTCGCGACGCCGGGCTGGAATGCACCTTCTGTTCGGCGCTGACCGGCGATCTGAGCCTGATCAGCGAGGACGCCTCCGTGCGCCGCCGCGCCTCGGATTTCATCAGACAGGGAACTGAAACGGCGGCCGAGATCGGTTCGCCGGTCTTCGTCGGACCCTTCTGCGCGCCTGTCGGCCTGCTGGTCGGACGGCGTCCGAATGACGACGAATGGAAGCGGGCCGTCGAGGAGTTGCGCGCCCTTGCGCCCCACTTCGAGGCATGCAAGGTCGCCCTGGCCAACGAGCCGCTGAACCGGTTTGAGACGTACTTTCTGACTACGGCCGCCGACGCCGTCCGCCTGTGCGATGAAGTTGGCAGCCCGTGGCATGGGGTCCTGTTCGACACCTTCCACGCCAACATCGAGGAGAAGAGCGCCGGGGCCGCCTTGCGCGCTCTCGGCCCGCGCGTCAAACACATCCATACCTGCGAAAACGACCGCGGCGCGCCCGGTTCCGGCAATGTCGCCTGGGCGGAGGTGTTCGCCGGCGTGAATGCGATCGGCTACGACGGCTGGATGGTGATCGAGAGCTTCGGCTCGAACATTCCGGAGATCGCCGCCGCCGCCTGCATCTGGCGCGATGTGGCCGCCTCGGCCGAGGCGCTCTCGACGGAAGGATTGGCGTTTCTGAGGAAGAACCTCCAGGCGGCTAATTGATGGACTTCAGCGCCGCCAACACCTGCGCGGTGTGGCCGTTCACCTTCACTTTGCGGAAGATGGAAGCGATCCTGCCATCCGGCGCGATGACGAATGTCGTCCGCTCGACGCCCATGTAGGTTTTGCCGTAGTTGGACTTCTCGACCCAGACGCCATACTTCTCCGCCAAGGCATGATCCTCGTCCGCGAGGAGAGTGAAGGGCAGATCGTACTTCTGCTTGAACCTGGCGACGCGGCCGACCGGGTCCGGACTGGCGCCGAGAACGACTGCGTCCTCCGCGTCGAAGTGCGGCATCTCTTCCCGGAAACTGCAAGCCTCGGTGGTACAGCCCGGCGTACCCGCCTTTGGATAGAAGTACAGTACTACCTTCTTCCCTGTCAGCGAGGAGAGCGTCGCCTTCTCTCCGGAATCGTCCAGGACAGTGAAGTCCGGCGCCATCGAACCAACCTTGAGTTCAGCCATTCTGTTATAACCGATGCTCGGGACCGGCGGGAGGCGTCGCGGAAATGTGCGGAGGGACCGCCCGGAGGGATCCGACCAAACGAACCTCCTGCGTTGCGTGGAGTGGGACTATGTTATTCATATATAATTCTAAACAATAGAAAACACAGTGTTTAGCTATCACATGACACGGCTCCAGCCGGCCAGCCGGTCCTCTGGCGGAGGATTTGACATGGCGCGGAGGCTGAACTTGACATGTAACCTGGTCGTGGCTGCGGAAGATCGTTGAGGTTACGGTCGAGCGGCAGGATTCAAATTGGTTGATAGGCTATAAGATCTTTGTTGACAGTAGGATAGCTGGCAGGAAGCAAGGCATATTTCTTTTCTTGCTTAGAAATAGTTGACAGATAGACACTAATATTTAATACTAAGAGCAGGCGCACCCTTTGGATCGGCCACGCACCAGCGCCGTAATCTCTGACACGAAAAGGAAACTGTCCACATGAGCAAGATCATCGGAATCGACCTCGGCACCACCAACTCCGCCGTTGCGGTCATGGAAGGCGGCCAACCTGTTGTAATTCCGAACCAGGAGGGTGGCCGGACCACGCCCTCGGTCGTGGGTTTCACCAAGTCGGGAGATCGTTTGGTCGGCCAGGTGGCCAAGCGCCAGGCGGTGACCAACCCCGAGAACACGATTTACTCCATTAAGCGCTTCATGGGCCGGCGCTTCGACGAGGTCTCCGAGGAGACCAAGTTGGTGCCCTACCATATTATCCGTGGCGAATCAGGCGACGCCCGAGTGGGCACGGGCGACAGGAAGATCGCTCCGCCGGAGATTTCGGCGATGATTCTTGGCAAGCTCAAGGAAGCCGCCGAAGCCTACCTCGGCGAAGCTGTCACGAAGGCCGTCATCACCGTTCCGGCCTATTTCAACGACGCCCAGCGCCAGGCCACGAAAGACGCCGGCCAGATCGCCGGTTTGGAAGTTCTGCGCATCATCAATGAACCGACCGCGGCCGCGCTGGCCTACGGGCTCGACAAGAAGAAGGAAGAGCGCATCGCCGTTTATGACTTCGGCGGCGGCACCTTCGACATCTCGATCCTCGAAGTCGGCGACGGCGTGGTTGAAGTGAAATCGACGAATGGCGACACCCACCTTGGCGGCGACAACATCGACCAGCGCCTTGTGGATTGGCTGATCGGCGAGTTCAAAAAGGAAGAGGGAGTGGATCTGTCGCGCGACCGCATGGCGCTGCAGCGTCTGCGCGAGGCGGCTGAAAAGGCCAAGGTCGAACTGAGTTCGGCGATGGAGACCGAGATTAACCTGCCGTTCATCTACGGCGATCCTCAGACCGGGCCGAAGCACCTCGTGAAGTCGCTCACGCGGGCGCGGTTCGAGCAGATGATCGAGGACATCCTCCAGCGGTCGGTGGCGCCCTGCAAGCAGGCGCTGGCCGACGCCGGGATGACGCCGTCACAGATCGACGAGGTTGTGCTGGTTGGAGGCTCGACGCGCATCCCGCGTGTCTATGCGATCGTGAAGGAACTGTTCGCGAAGGAGCCCAACAAGACGGTCAATCCGGACGAAGTGGTCGCGGTCGGCGCGGCCGTCCAGGGCGGCGTCCTTGGCGGCGAGGTCAAGGACGTACTCCTGCTGGACGTCACGCCGCTTTCGCTGGGCATCGAGACGCTGGGCGGCGTGTTTACGAAACTGATTGAGCGCAACACGACGATTCCGACGCGGAAGTCCGAGGTTTTTTCGACGGCCGCCGATTCACAGACCTCGGTTGAAATCAAGGTCTATCAGGGCGAGCGGTCGATGGCGCGCGACAACCGTCTACTGGGCGTCTTCCAGTTGGTGGGTATTCCGCCCGCGCCGCGCGGCATCCCGCAGATCGAAGTCACATTCGACATCGACGTGAACGGGATACTCCACGTCGCAGCCAAGGACCGGGCGACGCAGAACGAGCAGAAGATCACCATCAGCAGCTCTTCCGGCCTGTCGAAGGAAGAAGTGGACAAGATGGCCCGCGACGCCGATTCGAACAAGGCGGACGACGAGAAGAAGCGCGAGGAGGTCGAGGTGCGCAATCATCTCGACACGGCCGTCTACAGCGCCGAGAAGACGCTGAAGGATCATCGCGACAAGGTTTCCGCCGATGACGCCAAGGCGGTTGAATCGGCGGTTGAAGAGGCCCGCAAGGCCATGGGCGAAGGCAATACCGAGCGTATGAAAGCCGCCCAGGAGCAACTCGTCCAGGCGTCGCACAAGCTGGCCGAGGCGATGTACCAGGCGGCATCCAACCAGGCGCCTCCGCAGGGCGGCCAGGACCCGCAGTCCGGCGGCGCTTCGCAGGAACCTAAGAAGGATGATGTGGTCGACGCCGAGTTCGTCGATGTCGATGAGAACAAGAAGTAGTTGAATCGATACGGGTGAGCCATGCCTTCGGCGAAGGACTATTACAAGACACTCGGAGTGAAGCGGGACGCCTCCTCGGATGACATCCGGAAGGCGTACCGCCGGCTCGCCCGCAAACACCATCCCGACCTGAATCCGGGCGACAAGACCTCAGAGGAGCGTTTCAAGGAAATTCAGGAAGCGAACGACATCCTGAGCGACGCCAAGAAGCGGAAGATGTACGACCAGGTCGGCTTCTACAGCGAACAGGGTTTCCCTGGAGCCGGCGCCTCGCCGGGCCAGGGCGGTTTCGGTTTTGGCGGATTCGATTTCTCTGAAGCGTTTCCCGGAGCAGGCCCAGGCGCAGCCGGCGGCTTCAGCGGGGCAGGCGGTTCGTTCAGCGATTTGTTCAGCCAGTTCTTTGGCCGAACGGGTCAGCAGAGCGAAGCCCCGCCCGCGCCGGAGAAGGGCAGCGACTTGGAGTATGCGCTGTCGATCGACTTCTGGCAGTCCATCAACGGCGCCCAGGTTCGCATCAAGATTGGACGACTCGATGCTTGCGGCCGCTGCCGGGGCACGGGGTCCTCGGGCGGCGGGTCGCAAGTGTGTCCGGCATGCAAGGGCAGCGGCAATGTCAGCCAGATGGCCGGGGCGATGCGGTTTTCACTCACCTGCCAGAAGTGCGCCGGAACGGGGCGGCTGAGGAATGCCTGTCCCGAATGCCGCGGTGAGGGCCGGTTGGCGAGCGAAGAAAACGTCGACGTGCGGATCCCCGCCGGAGCCAGCGATGGGTCGCGGCTGCGGGTGGCGGCAAAGGGCAACGCGGGCACGATGGGAGCCCCGCCAGGCGACCTTTTCATTACAGTCCGCGTCCAGCCGCATCCGCTGTTCAAACGCGATGGAGACGACATCCATCTCCACATCCCCATTACGGTCTCAGAGGCCGGACTGGGAGCACGCGTCGAAGTCCCGACCGTCGATGGAAAGGCGCTGCTGAAGATCCCGCAAGGTACGCAGAACGGGCAAAAATTCCGGCTGCGGGAAAAGGGCGTGAATAACTCGCGAAAGGGCGTGCGCGGCGACCAGATCGTCGAGATCGGCATTCAGTCGCCCGACATCCGTGACGAGCGGACGCGGGACCTGCTGAAGCAACTTGCGCAGGTGGATACGAAAGACCCGCGCGCGGAGCTCTGGGAAAAAGCGCAGGCGAGAGGATAGATCGACGTGGCAAGGTCAAAGGCCAAGGCTGGTTACATGATCTCGGCGATTGCCGAGAAGTATCAGATCCACCCCCAAACGCTGCGCATGTATGAACGCGAGGGGCTGCTGCTGCCTTCCCGCAGCGAAGGGAACACGCGCCTTTACACCGACGAAGATCTCGAGCGCCTGGAAGTCATTCTGGAACTAACCCGCCAACTTGGCGTCAACCTGGCAGGGGTCGAGATCATCCTTAATATGCGCCAGAAGATGGCGGCCATGCAGGTGCAGATCGAGGAGTTCGTCCATCAGCTCAACGTCGAGCTTCACAGGGATCTCTCCCATGCCGCGCCAGAGTCGGGCCACGCCCTGATGCGCGTTGCGAGGGCCGAGACGCCGGTCGAACCGCCCCGTCGCAAGAAGAGCTGAGGGGAAGCCGGACGCGGGGCTAGTGAGACCCCGTCTCTTGAACAGGTTCGCAGTCTTTGCCATCGCTGTGTGCCGGGCATTGTCCAGGCAGCGATGTGGGCTCGCGAACGATCCTCCGCGGGACGCCAGCAGTGCTTGATCGGCGGAGGCAGAGTGTGGAGCCAACCCGTCGAGCACGTTCAGCGTCCTGATCTGACTGGCCGCACCGCGAACGATATTCGTTCCTTGGGCACACAAGTTGGCGCAATCGTGAGAGAATGAAGGAGTCGTTGAATGATCGGGCCGTGGCGCAGCCTGGCTAGCGCGCTTGCTTGGGGTGCAAGAGGTCCCGGGTTCGAATCCCGGCGGCCCGACCAAATTCCTCATAGACTTACAGACGCCACTAACCACAACGGCTCCTCCCTGGAGTCCATTTGGAGTCCAAACGGAGTCCAATCCCTCTGGGCAGCATTGGGCAGCATGGCCACAACCACGGTGCCCACGGTTCGGCGCTTCTATTCAACGGCTTACCGCGTTGGGCAGGGTGGGTAGGATTTTCGGTGTTTCTCTCCAAGCAACTTTGCTTGGACAGAAAAATCATTTCCCTATACAGAGCGCATCCTGCCCATCCTGCCCGCGCGGACGGCCTCGTCTTGCTCGCTCGGTTTTTTGTTGACGACTGAAGCGCCGTGATGATACTCAGGAGATGAACGCTCGCAAGGCGTTCCCCAGAGGCGCGCGGGGCCTCTCGCAAATCCCGCATCCCTCCCAACGAGCCTTCGGCTCTCTTGCGGGCATACCCGCAATCCCACCCGGGCAGACACCAGACCTATGCTCAAGAGCATCCGGATCGAGAATCCGGTTTCCGATTGCCGGTTCACCACGAAGAATCGAGCCAGACGCTTTGTCGCGCAGGGGCGCGCCGAGTGGGTTGAGCCTGGCGTCTCCATCCGGTTCGTCGCTGCAGACCGCCGGCATCGCGCCGCAGAGGCGTCGGTGGACACCACCCGCCTCGGGTACGAGCGGGCCGCCCACGCCGGCCTGGCACAACTCTCGGAACTGGCCAACCTCCCGATGGTCACGCCCGGCGTGCTCCTGGGCTTCGGCAAGAGGAAGGGCGCCAGCCGGCACACGTTCCTGGTGAACCGGGGGCTGTGAGCGCGGCATGCCGATCAAGCCTTCCACCAGCCACGGCTTCCCGGCCAGGGTTCGCATCCCGCGACAGCGGTCCCTGGTCCACGTGCTGGTGAAGAACGGAGTCCCCTGCGATGAGCTCGTCGAGGTGATCATTCCCGCAAAGACCATCGGCATGCGCGACGCACGGAAGCGGCCGTCGTGCTGCGAGAACCCCGGCAGGATTGGCAGGTAACGCGAGCATGTGCCCCGAGTGTTTGAGTGACGACATTGAGGTCAGCGAGTTCGACTTCGGCGTCTGCTCGCAGACCGGCTATCACGATGCAGGCGAGCGATTCCGATGCCTTGCTTGCGGCGCGAAGGGCGATGCGGCCGACCTGGTGCGGAATGCATAGCAATCCTGGGTCCTTCCTGGGCGGCTCGGCGGCGGGTGGACTGGTGGCACGATTTCGCCAGCGTCACGGGTGAATTTAGGTTGCCGGTTGCCGGTTGCCACCCACACTGATCACGGAGTTCTGTAATGGCTGATTCTCCCTCCCTCCAACCGCGATCGCTTGGAAAGATCGCTGTCCCCACACCGGGAACGCCCGTCCGGGTGACCTCCGACACCACGATCCGGGCCCACCGGATCCGGTTCGCCGTCGCCATCGGCGAGACGGGACGGGTGTTCCTGGGCGTGCAGGGGATGAACAAAGCGACCGGGGCCGGCGTCGTGAAGGAGTTTTGGCCCACGGGCGCCGGCGGCGGTGTGGCAGACGAACTGGTGATCGAGTCCGCCGCCGGCGAGTTGCGGCCGTCGGACTACTACGTGGATGCCAACAGCGCTGGCGAGGGGTTGATCGTTGCCTACTGGGTCTGGGTCCCGAGCTTCAATAGCTGAGCGCGTTACGCCCGCCATGGCGAAGCGCATCGAGCTGTGGCCGGTGGAGCGACTGGTGCCGTACGCGCGGAACGCCCGGACGCACTCCCCGGCGCAGGTGGCTCAGATCGCGGCGTCCATCGCGGAGTTCGGGTTTGTGAATCCGATCCTGGTCGATTCCAGGGACGGCATCGTGGCGGGCCACGGGCGGCTGCTTGCCGCGCGCAAGCTCGGCCTGGCCGAGGTGCCGGTGATCGTGCTCGATCATCTCAGTGAGACGCAACGGCGCGCATACGTGTTGGCCGACAATCGGCTGGCGCTCAGCGCCGGGTGGGATGACGAGGTCCTGGCCGCGGAGCTGGCCGCGATCGAGAGCGACGGCTTCGATCTCGGATTGATCGGTTTCAGCGAGCATGAGCTTGCTGACCTGATGGCCGATCCGGAAGAGGCGGCCGGGGCCGCAGCGGATGAGGAAGTCCCGCTGCCGCCCGCCAAGGCAGTAACGCTACCTGGCGACTTGTGGCTCATTGGGCCGCACCGGCTGATCTGTGGTGACTGCCGGGACACCGCGGCCGTGGCGAAGTTGTTCGATGGCCGGAGGGCCAACGTGGTCGTCACGTCGCCGCCCTACGCAACGCGGCGCGAGTACGACCCGGCAAGCGGATTCCGCCCGGTTGCGCCCGAGGATTACCTGGAGTGGTACCGCGACGTGGCGGCGTGCATCGCCTCGGTGCTGGCGGCCGACGGATCTTACTTCTTGAACATCAAGGAGCATGCCGAGGATGGGCAGCGGCACTTGTACGTGAAGGACCTCTTCGTCGCCCACGTGCGCGAGTGGGGCTGGCGGTTTGTGGATGAGTTCTGCTGGCGCAAGACCGACAACGGCGTGCCCGGCGGATGGAACAACCGCTTCAAGAATGCCTGGGAACCGATCGCGCACTTCAGCCTCGCGGACGCCATCAAGTTTCATCCGTTTGCCGTGGGACACCGCTCGGAGGATTGTTTCGATTACTCGCCCGACAATCCGAAGTCGACTTCCGGCAGCGGCCTGCTCGGTACCGGCGCGCGCGGCGACGCTGCGGGCAAAGCCGACAGCCGTGATGAAGACGGCCGCCATGCCGGGATCGCCCGGCCATCAAATGTCATTGAGGCGAAGACGGAATCAAGTCAGGGATCGCATTCGGCGCCATTTCCGAGAGCGGTCCCCGAGTTCTTTATCAAGGCGTTTTCAGATCCAGGCGACGTGATTTTCGATCCGTTCCTGGGTAGCGGAACCACGCTGGTGGCGGCGGGCGCGCTCGATAGAGCCGGATTCGGCAGCGAGATCAGCCCGGGCTACTGTGACGTGATCCTGCGGCGCGCGATGGATGCCTTCGGTGTGATGCCGACGCTGGCAGCAACCGGCGAGACGTTCACCGAAGTCGCCCGCGCGCGTGAAGTGCCCGCGGATGCGGCGGCCGACCTACGCGCCGCCGACTCAAAGTCCATTCGGCGCAAGCCCAATGGAATGCCCTGCTACGGTCCGCAGCGAAAGCCGCGACAGACCGTGGCGCAGACAGTGTAGCAGTCAATCCCTTCGAAGGAGAAAGCAACAATGCCCGAAGTAGCCACGCCCAACCAGGCCGAACGTGAGTTCGAGACCGGGACGGACGAGTTCTTCAAGAACCAGTCGCAGGTCAACGCCGGTTACGGCAATGTCCTGTTCGCCAACATCAAGCGGACGTATGACGAGTACCAGCAGGAGTCGCTGGAGTCGATCAAGCGCAACCGCTCCATCGTCGACAAGCTGGTCTCCGACGCACAGCAGTTCGACAATCAGCGCCAGGTGATCGCCAACCAGGCCCTCCAGAACTCGGTGGAGACGGCCAACATGGTCGCCAAGCAGGCCGTGCGCCACGGCGATATCGCGATCGACGGCCAGTGGAATCCGGTGCAGCAGGGCGCCGGCGACACGCTGACGGCGCGCGCGGTGTCCATCGACGACGTGTCGCTGAAGGCCATCGGCGCGGTGGTCGCGGCCGCGGTGGCCGACGCGCTGACGAAGAAGGCCTGAGCATCCTGAGTCGGGGCGGGCTCCGTCCGCCCCGGTCCTTTGCGAGGTAACTCATGAAGATCCTATTCGCCGTCCTTCGCCTTCTCCCGCTCATCTTGCCGCTTGTCCGCGCCGTCGAGGAAGCGGTCCCGCTCCCTGGGCAGGGCCGCCGAAAGCTCGACCTGGTCCTGACCATGCTGAAGCAGGTCTACGATGGCGCGGACGACCTGGCTCGCGAGTTCTCCTTCGAGAAGCTCGCCGCGATCGTCGTTCCCGTCATCGGCACGATTGTCGACATGAACAACGAGCTCGGGTTGTTCCAGAAATCGTCCCCGCCGGTCAAACCATGACGGATCTCCGGGTAGTGCGTTGGCCGGTCGAGAAGTTGATTCCCTTCGCCAGGAATGCGCGCACGCATAGTGACGAACAGGTCGCCCAGATCGCGGCGTCGATCGCCGAGTTCGGCTGGGCCAACCCGATCCTCGCCGGCGCTGATGGGATCATTATCGCCGGCCACGCCCGCCTGCTGGCCGCCCGCAAACTCGGCCTGACCGAGGTTCCCGTCATTGTTCTGGATCATCTCAGCGACACGCAGCGGCGCGCCCTGGTGATCGCGGACAACCGCCTGGCCCTCAACGCGGGCTGGGATGAGGAGATGCTGCGCGTCGAGTTGGAGTCGCTGAGGGAAGGCGAGTTCGATCTCGACCTGCTGGGCTTCACCGACGAAGAGATCGAACTTCTTCTCCAGGAGCCCGAGGAAGCGGCCGCCGGCAACACCGACGATGATGCGGTCCCGGAAGTGCCGGAGGCCGCGGTCACCGTCCCAGGGGATGTTTGGATCCTCGGCAATCACCGGCTGCTGTGCGGCGACGCCACCAAGTTAGAGTCGGTTGAGAAGGTCCTCGCCGGCGGCTTGGCTGACATGGTCTTCTGCGACCCGCCGTACAACGTGAACTACGGCGCCACGATGAAAGATAAGCTGCGCGGCAAGAAGCGCGCCATCAAGAATGACAATCTCGGCGATGGCTTCGAACAGTTCCTGCGGGATGCCTGCACCAATCTCCTCGCGGTGACGAAGGGCGCGGTCTACATCTGCATGTCGTCGTCGGAGTTGCACACGCTACAGAGGACGTTCCGCGAGGCCGGTGGGCATTGGTCCACGTTCGTGATCTGGGCGAAGAACACCTTCACCATGGGCCGATCGGATTACCAGCGGCAGTATGAACCCATTCTCTACGGCTGGAAGGAAGGGACGGATCACTTCTGGTGCGGCGCACGCGACCAGGGCGACGTGTGGTTCGTGAAAAAGCCTGTCGTCAATGACCTGCACCCGACGATGAAGCCGGTGGAACTGGTGGAGCGCGCCATCCGCAACAGCAGCAAGAGCCGCGATACCGTGCTCGATCCGTTCGGCGGGTCCGGTTCCACGTTGATTGCCTGCGAGAAAACGGGCCGCCAGGCGCGCCTGATTGAACTGGAGCCGAAGTACTGCGATGTCACCGTCCGGCGTTTCCAGGAGTTCGCTGGCAAGCCGGTGACTCTCGAATCGGACGGCCGGAAGTTCTCCGAGGTCGCCGCGGAGCGATTGCAGGTGGCCACATGAATCGAACGTTGCCGCCGGGAGCTTGCGGCCGTCGAGGCGCTGCTGCGCGCGGGACACCCAGACGTGCAAGGGTTGTGCCTGGCGCTGTCGGATTGGTCTGCCGAGCTTCGCATCCTTGAGGCGTTGCCATGGAAAAGAACATTCTTCAACTTCTCATCCCCGGCATCGGATTGGTCTCGGGACTGATCGCCACGTACGTCAGCCTCCAGAACCGGGCGCTGTTGGCCGAAGTGCGCAGGGAGATCGCAGAAATGGAACATCGGCTTTTCTTGAAAATCAACGGCACGTACATGCGTCGGTCGGAGTGTCAGTTGAAGGAGGCGCTGACCGAGGAACGGCTCAGCACCTTGATGGACGATGTGAGGAACAAGAACGCCGCCGGTGGTTGAGGCCGGCGGCGGTTGAGCGACTCGGTGCCGTTACTTCACGGCGGCGCGGTAACCTCGGGCGCCTTCAGGCGTCTTGAAGGACTCGACGGTGAGGCCCATCTTCTTGCCGAGGGCCCCGGAGATGAAACCGCGCACGCTGTGCGACTTATGCCGATGTCGGCATAAGGCTCATTATGCCGACATCCAGATTATGCCGACCTGTGTTGGCAACCCGGCCTGTGCGGCGGGGAGCGCGGCGATAGTGTCGGCATAATCAGTGACGTTTGACCACGTGCTACGGTCTCCTCTTTCTAGAAGAGGAGGTTTC
>CAMTUE010000048.1:0-11220 GCA_947084845.1 uncultured Bryobacteraceae bacterium
CCCTCCGGGCGTCAAGGTCTCAGATCGCGAAGTCGCGGAGATTGATCTCCGCCGCGACAAGTTCCACGGCGATTGGAACTACGCGCTGCATCCCCGGCGGCGCTGAGATTCTGCACATGTTATTTTGTTACGAGCCCTTAGTGGCCGGCGGCGGCAAGAGGCTCTTCCAACTCCGCCTTGCCGGTTTTGCCTGCCGGCAGGATGGTGAGCAGGTCCTCTTTGCGCATGATCAGCGTGGAGACATCGTAGCTGGCCAATTCAAAGCCGTGGCCGTGGGTGATGGCGTCGGTGGGGCAGGCCTCGACGCAGAAGCCGCAGAAGATACAGCGGCTGTAGTCGATGTTGTAGACCTCGGCGTAGCGTTCACCGCCGCTGATACGAGCCTTCTCCGTGTTGTCGGCGGCTTCAATGTAAATGCAGTTGGCCGGGCAGGCGGCCGAGCAGAGGAAGCAGGCGACGCACTTTTCCAGCCCGTTCTCGTCCCTCTGGAGGATATGCTTGCCCCGGTATCGTTCCTGGAAAACAGGCGGCGCATCCGGGTAGACATCGGTGGTGACGGGGTTCAGCATCTGCCTGAAGGTGATGCTCATGCCCTTGGCGATCGCCGCCGCGCCTGACAGGATTTCGTTGATATTCGCCATGCTCTCCTCTGTCTCCTCAGATGCCCCGCCGCCGCGTCCGATCCCGGATTCTTCCCGCTCCCGCCGGGAGCGTCAGTTGCGCGACCCTCAACCGGGCTTGGCCGCGGGTACGTCGTCCGACTCGCGAAGCACCGGCAGACCCGCGATCTCCCCAAGCGATTCCATGTCCACACGGACAAATCCAGTGGCCGCCCAACTGATTCTCATGCCCGGCTCGACAACGAACATCGACGGCACATGAGTGATGCCAAAAGCGTTGCTGGCCAAGTAGACATCGGACGGATCGACCAGCAGATCACACGAGATGCCGTACTCTCCGGCGAAGGCCCTCGTCCTCGCGGCATCGTCCTGGCTGACCGCGCACAGCTTCAAACGTCCCTCGCGGACGCGATCCAGCAAGGGCATGATCAACTGGCACGTAGGGCAAGTGTCCTTGAAAAAGGCCAGCAGGACCGGCCCCTGCGCCGTAAGGTCGGAGAGCCGCACCGTGTCTCCGTCCAGTGTGCTGAACGGGACATTGGGCGCGGTTTGCCCTTCGCGAAGTGTGGATTGGTATCCCCCGCCCATAAGTTTTCAGTCTAACAACTTGGACAATTGGCGGGCGGCCGTGAGGAGCGGATCCGTTACGGGGGCGTAGGGTGGCGCGTAGGCCAGGTCCAATTGCTCCAGTGCACTCACTTTCATGCGCGCATGGAGCGCCGCCGCCAGCACGTTAATCCTTCCGGAGACATCTTCCTCGCCGGCCACGACCCCGCCCAGAAGCCGCCCGTTCATCGAATCAGCGACCAATTGAACCCAGATTCTGCGGGGCAGGAAATAATCAGGACGGTTCATCGCGGTGATCTCGACGGAGATGGGCCGCAATCCCTCTCGACGCGCCTGCGCCGCCGACAAGCCGGTCATGGCGATGCTCAACCCGGCGGCGCGCACGATGGAGGTGCCGGCGATCCCTTCGAATCTCTCCCGCTTACCGGCGGCGTTTGCACCGGCGACGCGGCCCATCTTGTTGGCTGTCGTGCCGAGGGGAACCCAGACGCTGGAACCGGTGACAACGTGGCGGGCCTCGCAGCAGTCGCCCGCCGCCCACACGCCGCCTAATGATGTCTCCTGGCGGTCTGATACGCGCAAGGCGCCCGTCCGGCCCGTCTCCGCGCCGGCCTCGGCGATCACGGCCACGTTCGGCTGCAATCCCGTCGCGGCGAGAACCAGATCAAAGGGCAGGCCAGCCGGTTCGCCCACGGCTTCGTTGAGGCGGACTTCGACGCCGCAGTGTTCCAGTTTGTCCTTAAGAAGTTGGGTAAGCCAGGGGTCTTCGCGGTTCAGCAGGTCGGTCCGGGCGTTGTAGAGGACAACCTTCAAACCGCGCGCGCGCAGGGCCGTCGCCATCTCCAAGCCGATGTAGCCTCCGCCAACGACGGCCGCGGCCGCCGGCTTGCGCTCGTCGAGAAACCGCATCAGCCGCTCACCATCAACATCGGTGTGCAGCGCAAAGACCCGATCGCCATGAACCTGACCGGCGGGCCGCGCCCCTGCCGCCCAGATCAACTTGTCGTAATGCACCCGCTCGCCCGATTTCAGGACCACCTCGCGCGCCGAGTGCCGGACCGCGACTACCTCCGCCCCGGTGCGCACGCGGATGTCACGTTGCCGCTCGAAGAACTCCTTCGAGTGCGCCTCCAACTCGTCCACCGACCGGACGCGCCCCTCGATCAGATACGGCAGCCCGCATGCGCCGTAAGAGATCCGCCCGCCTTTCTCGATGACGGTGATATCGAGGCCGGGATCGACCCGTCTGGCGCGGGAAGCCGCACTCATTCCGGCCGCGACACCGCCAACCACGACCAACCTCATCCGCCGCCCTCTTTTTCGCGCGTTCTTTGAATGAAGCTGAGCAGGTCGAACTTCCTCGACTCCCGGCCGGGGATGCAGGCGTTCACGGCATCGATCTCGTCTTCATAAAGCGAGAAGACGGTCGTCAGCTTGGTGATGATGAGGAGTTCAACCTGCCGCAAGCCGAGTCCGAAAAGCGTCACCTTGCCTCCGGCCTTCTGGAAGCGCGTGTGTACCATGACCAGGCAACCGAGCGCGGTGGAGTCGATGTAATCGGTCTCACGAAGATCGAGGACTGCGTATCTGACGCCCGCTGCCAGCAGCTCGTCCACCTTGGCCCGGAACGCTTCCACGGGCGGGCCGGCGACAAGACGGCCGTGGATCTCCACGACGCTCACGCCGTCGACAGTCCGTTGCTTGATTTCAAACGACATCTGAACACTTTATTGTATTTGTTATGACCGCTTCGCGACTTGCCATTCTTCCATTGCTCCTGTTGCCCCTGGCGGCGCAACCGGATATCGACTCCGTCGTCCAGCGCGCACGCGCCGAATTCGATGTGCCCGGCATCGCCGTCGCCATCGTACACGATGGCAAGATGGTGATGGCCAAGGGCTATGGCGTCGGCCGGATCGACACCGGCGAACCGGTCACGGGAAAGACGCTGTTCGGCGTCGCTTCGAATACCAAGGCCTTCACAGCGGCGGCCCTTGCCATCCTGGTGGATGAAGGGAAACTGGCCTGGGACGACCGTGTCGTCGACCGTCTCCCCTCATTCCAGATGAGCGACCCTTACGTCTCCCGCGAGATGCGGATCCGGGATCTGTTGATCCATAACAGCGGCCTGGCGCTGGGCGCCGGCGATTTGATGTACTTCCCGGAAAGCAACCTCACTTCCGCCGAGATCCTCGCCCGCCTGCGCCACGTCCCGCTTTCGACGAGCTTCCGCAGCCGTTACGCCTACGACAATATCCTCTACCTCGCCGCCGGCGCGGTGATCGAGGCGGTCTCCGGAAAGACCTGGGACGCCTTCATCCATGAGCGGATTCTCGGCCCGCTCGGCATGACAATGACGGTCACCAATATGAAGGCGCTGGCCTCACGCAGCGGCGTCGCCCTGCCGCACGCGCCCGGCGAGGACGGCAAACTCCGCCAGTTGAATCACTCAAGCCTCGACAACAATGCCCCCGCCGCCTCGATCCAAAGCTCGGTGGAAGAGATGTCGCGCTGGGTGATGCTGCAACTGAACGAAGGCGAGTTGGATGGCAAGCGAATCTTCTCGGCGCGGCAATCGCGGGAGATGTGGTCGCCGCAGACCATCATCCCGGTCTCGACGCCGCCGAAGCCGCTCGCCGGTTTGAAGTCCAATTTCCAGGCGTATGGTCTGGGTTGGAATCTGAACGACTACCGGGGAGAGAAGATCGTCTCGCACACGGGCGGTCTGTTTGGCATGGTCTCTCGCGTCACTATGGTTCCGTCGAAGAAACTCGGCGTCATTGTATTGACCAATCAGGAAGCGGGCACGGCGTTCAACGCCATCACCTGGACGGTGATCGACCAGTACTTGAACGCACCGGCGACCGATTGGGTGGCCGCGCAAAAAGAGACGCTCGAACTGCGCAAGGCCGAGGCCGCGAAGAAGGTTGCGGGCGAGGCGTCGAAGAGAAACGCGGACAGCAAGCCCTCCCTGCCACTGCCCTCGTATGCCGGCCGGTACCGCGACGCCTGGTATGGCGACGTGATCGTTGAAGAGAGCGGCGGACGGCTTTCGATGCGCTTCACGCACAGCCCGTCGCTGACGGGCCAATTGGAGCACTTCCAGTACGATACCTTCATCGCCCGTTGGGGCGACCGCACGATGAACGCCGACGCCTATGTCACCTTCACACTGACTGCTGAAGGGACCATCGACCGTGTTCGAATGAAGGCCGTCTCGCCGTTGACCGACTTCAGCTTCGACTTCCATCACCTCGATCTGAAGCCCGTCGCGAAGGATGCGCCCGCCTACGATTAGTCGAGTATTCTGGACGTGAACTGTATGGGCAGGCTCGACGGGAAGACAGCCGTGGTGACGGGCGGTGCGCAGGGAATCGGCGCGGCGATCGTCCGGAAGATGGCGGAAGAGGGCGCGCGGGTGGCGTTCCTGGACGTGGATGCGGCGCTTGGCGCGCGCATGGCCGCCGAGTGGCTGATTGAATTCCCCGGCGTCCTTTTCGTGGCCGCGGACGTCACGGTTGAAAGTCAGGTGCGGGAGGCGGTGGAACGGGTGGCCGCGGAGTTTGGCGGCATCGACATTCTGGTGAACAACGCGGGCCGGAATGCCTACATGGATGCGACGCTAATGACGCCGGACGAATGGGACGCGTCAATGGCGGTCAACCTCAAGTCGGCCTGGTTGTGCTGCAAGTTCGTTCTGCCGCTCATGAAGAGCAAGGGCGGCGGGTCCATCATCAATATCTCGTCGCTGCACGCCCGCCTGACGACCGAGGGCATGTTTCCGTACGCGGCGGCGAAGGCAGGACTCACCGGGCTGACTCGCAGCCTGGCGCTGGACTACGGACCATGGAACATCCGGGTGAACGCGGTGCTGCCGGGTTGGACGAGGACAAGCGCCGTGGATGAGTGGTTTCAGCGTCAGAGCGATCCGAAGTCGGCCGAGGAACAGGTGATCGGCACGCAGCCATTGCGCCGGATCGCCTCGCCCTCGGAGGTCGCCAATCTAGTCGCGTTCGTTGCTTCCGACGAAGCGTCCGCCATCACCGGCGCGGAGCTGGCGGTGGATTGCGGTCTTGGCGCCAGGTACGCCGGTTGAAATAGGAGGTTGCCATCATCATGAACAGTGAACGGGCCGAACTGGTCCTCGATGCGAAAGCCGACCTGGGCGAAGGCCCGATCTGGGACGACAGGCGCGGGCAACTCGTCTGGGTGGACATCATGGCCGGGCGCGTGAACCTGTTTGACCCGTTGACAGGCGGGAACCGGTCCATTGAGGTTGGCGTTCCCGTCGGTGCGGCGGCGCTGCGCGAATCCGGCGGACTGGTGCTTGCGGTCAAGGATGGCTTCGCCGCGTTGGACACCGAAACAGGGACGATGAGCCGGCTCGGCGGCTTCCCTGACGCGGCCGACGACATTCGGATGAACGACGCCAAGTGCGACCGGCAGGGCAGGCTTTGGGCCGGGACAATGGCATTGGATCTGCGCGAGGGAGCGGGGGCCTTTTACCGGCTCGACCCGGATGGCGGGGTCTCCGCCATGTTGACGGATGTCACCTGTTCAAACGGCACGGACTGGTCGCCGGACGGCAAGCTGATGTACTACGTCGACAGCATGACCAGGCGCATCGACTGCTTCGACTACGATGCGCTGAGCGGTGCGGTCAGCGGGCGGAGAACATTTGTCGCAATCGAACTCCAGGACGCGGCGCCCGATGGCCTGACGGTTGATTCGGAAGGCAATATCTGGGTCGCGCTCTGGGGTGGCTGGTGCGTACGGTGCTACAGCCCGGATGCCAAGTTGATCGGCTCGGTGGAAGTCCCGGCCAGCCAGTCGTCAAGTTGTACATTTGGCGGCGAGGAACTCGACGAACTGTACATCACCTCGGCGCGCACGGGACTGAGCGAGGCGGACCTGGCGGGGCAACCGCTGGCCGGAGGGCTGTTCCGGATTCGCCCTGGGGTGAAGGGCGTGCGGGCCAACCGCTTCGCCGGCTGACGCCCGGTCGCGGCAACGTCGCAAGCGATATAGTGCATTGTAGTATGATCACCCGGCGCGCCTTCTCAACATTGCCCCTTGCTGCCCTGCCTTCATCCGCCCCCGCAC
Source organism: uncultured Bryobacteraceae bacterium (assembly GCA_947084845.1). Lineage (GTDB taxonomy): Bacteria > Acidobacteriota > Terriglobia > Bryobacterales > Bryobacteraceae > PNKE01. The sequence continues at coordinate 6,291 of CAMTUE010000048.1, forward strand.
AAACGAACGCTGCCCGGCTGCGCCGCGCAGACTCTTTCTTCGGGCTCCATTTCGACCTCCATCCGCAGGAGACAGACACGGCTCTGGGCCGTGACGTCACCGAGGCGATGGTTGAGAAACTGGTGACAGCCGTCAGGCCCGACTACGTTCAATACGATTCAAAAGGCCATGTGGGCTGGCTCGGCTGGCCGTCGAAGGTCGGTCCGCCGGCGCCCGGCATCGTCAACGATTCGCTGGCTGTCTACCGCAAGGTGACCGCGCGCCACGGCGTCGCTCTCTACATTCACTTCTCGGGCGTCTGGGACACGCAGGCCGTCGTGCGCCATCCCGATTGGGCGCGGCTCGACGCCAAGGGCAAGCCGGATGGGCGCAACACGTCCACGTTCGGCCCCTATGTGGACGAATTGATGATCCCGCAACTGCGGGAAGCCGCCACCCTCTACGATCTCGACGGAGCATGGGTGGATGGCGAGTGCTGGTCCGTTCAACCCGACTGGTCCCCTGCCGCTCTCGCCGCCTACACAAAAGCGACCGGCCGCGCCGAGGCCCCGCGCGGACCAAACGAACCTCACTGGCAGGAGTTTCTCGAATTCAACCGCCAGCGTTTCCGCGACTATGTGAAGCACTATGTCGATGCTCTTCACAAGTCGCATCCCAAGTTCCAGATCGCCTCGAATTGGATGTACTCGACGCTCGCGCCCGAGGAGCCCACGCTGCCGGTGGACTTCCTCTCAGGCGACTATCTCGGCAACGCCGCGATATCCCGCGCCCGCGTCGATGCCCGTTACCTCGCCCAGGCCGGCCGCCCCTGGGACCTGATGGCCTGGGGCTTCCAGCAGGCCGAATCAAACTCGATCGGCCACGTCCACAAGCCCGCCATCCAGTTGATGCAGGAGGCGGCCACCGTGCTGACGCAAGGCGGCGGATTTCAGATCTACTACCAGCCCTCGCGGGCAGGCCACTTTGAGGATTCGCATGTCCAGGTGATGGCCAAGGCGGGCAAGTTCTGCCGCGCGCGGCAAGCTGTCTGCCACAAGTCGGAAACGGTTCCGCAGATCGGCGTCGTGTTTTCGAAGGAGTCGCTGTACCAAACGTCGAACAAACTGTTCGGCGGTTGGGGCAGGGCGACCGATCCTGTTCGAGGCTGGCTGGACGCAATTCTGGACTGCCAGTATTCGGCCGACATCCTGCCGGACTGGAAGCTCGCCTCGGCCGTATCCTCTTATCCGCTGGTGGTGCTGCCCGAATGGGCCTCGCCCGGCGAAACAGCGCTGGCGGCCCTGGCCCGCTTTGCCGAGGCGGGCGGCACTCTCATCGTTAGCGGCGCAGGGAACTGCCTCTGGTTCGCGGAAAAGCTGGGCATCAAAGCTGTAGGCGAGGCGAAGGTCCAGCCGGCGTTTCTTGGCGGCGGCGAAGTCCTTGGCAACGCAAAGGGGATCTGGCTTGACCTCGAACCCGGCACGGCGAAAGTGATCGCCCAGCGCCACCCGGACCATGACTCCACCCGTGACGGCCGGCCTGCCGCCTTGGCCGCGAAACTCGGCAAGGGCGAAGTGGTCCTCATCCCCGGACCCATCGGCCTGGTTTATGCCGCCACCCACCCGCCGGCCATCCGCGACTTCATCAGGCGCATCGTGAAACCGCTGTTCACGCCGCTGGTGGAGGTGGATGCGCCGCCAGTGGTCGAGGTCGTTCTGCGGCGGAAGAAGGGACTCCTGTATGTCCACTTTGCGAACCTGGCTCAGATGCAGGCGGCGGGCGATTTCACGGCCCTGGATTACGTCCCCGAGGTCGGCCCTATCAAGTTGAAATTCAACGGCAAACAGCCCGCTGCGCTGCGTGTGGAACCAGGCGGGCAACTCCTCAAAGCCCCATTCGTTCTGAGCCGCCTGCACCTCCACGCGGCCGTCGCCGTGTTATATTGAAAAAGTCGCGCCGCGAGGTTCCCCTCGCCGAAAAAAGGGCTCGTAGCTCAGTTGGTTAGAGCGCTACCTTGACACGGTAGAGGTCACAGATTCGAGTTCTGTCGAGCCCACCACTGAATTTAAGGACTTACAGCCGCCACACGGTGGCTTTCGTCGTTTCTGGAGTCCACTTGGAGTCCAGTTGCCTCCCGGACTTCATGACGGGTGCCGCACTTCAGCCGCTGACCTGGGCAAGGCGGGGACAGGCACTCTTCCTCGATCCTCTCCCTCGATCCCGCCAAACGGATCAGAACAAAGCTCCCCAAAGACAGGCATTGTGTTCCTGTCCCGGTTTATCGCATAATATCGCATAATGTTTGAGGTTCGGTGATCGAAGGAGGGGATCGATGACTTTCAGACTGGAAGTACTGAGGTACGCCGCGCGCCTGGCGGCTTGTTGCCTGCTACTGGGGCTGCTGCCCGCATTGGCGGAAGTGCAGATTATTCCACAAGTTGCCGACGGCGGAGGCTGGTCGACGACGATTGTGCTGTCCAACAAGACGACGACGGCGCAGAATGTCACATTGCGCTTCAATCGGGGTATTCCTAATACCAACGGAACGACGGAACCGTGGACTCCGCCGTTTCTTGAGAATGTTTCCCTTCCCACCATCAGTCTGGCTGCCGGTTCCACGCTTTTCCTGCATACCCCCGGTACGGCTGGTACGTTATCCCAGGGCTGGGGTGAACTGAACGCCGCTGCCGGGGTTTCCGGCTATGCCATCTTTACATCCCAGGGTCAAGACGCCACGGCGCCCGCGGTTTCGGCGGCCAGCCGCATCCTGGTGCCGTTCGACAACACATCCGACCTGGTCACGGCGGTTGCGGTGGCGAATCCGAACGCCAGCGCGGGGACCATTCAGGTCAACATAAAGACATCGGATGGAGCCACGAGCACAGGCGCCCTGCCTCAAATGCCAGCCCAGGGGCACAGGGCTTTTGTCCTGCTGGACCTGTTCCCGGAGACCAACGGGAAGCGTGGGTTAGCCGAGTTCTACGTAGCGTCGGGGTCCTTCTCAATCATCGCCCTGCGATTTAATCCGACCTCGGCATTCACTTCGGCCCCGGTGTACTCCCGAACCGGGGCGCCCGTCATTGGCGCCGTGGTCACCAATGCGCCTGCCACCGCTCCGCGCACCCAAGTGATCTCGCAGGTGGCCGACGGCAAGGATTGGTCCACGACCATTGTGCTTACCAACACAACAACAGCTAACCTGACGGGCGCCTTGAACTTCAGAACGTCGATCACCGGTGGCGGTGGAGCGACGGTACCCTGGAACCTGGCGTTCCTGGAGAACGTTTCGACATCCAGCTTCAGCATCCCCGCCGGTTCCACGATATTCATGCAGACTCCCGGTACGGCGGGGGATGTCTCGCAGGGCTATGCGGCGTTAACCGCCGACGCAGGAGTGGAGGGCTACGCCATCTTCACGACCCGCGCCGCCGGGAAACGCCAGGACGGTACCGCGCCCGCGGTTTCAGCGTCCGGCCGTCTCCTGGTCCCGTTCGACAACGCTGCCGGCCTGGTCACGGCACTCGCAATCGTGAACCCGAACGACGGTGCCAAATCGGTCTCAGTCAACCTTCGCACCTCGGACGGGGCCACCGGCCCCGGCGCTAGTATTGATCTTCCCGCACAAGGGCATATCGCAGTCGTCATGCCGACGTTGTTTCCAGAAACCGCCGGAAAGCGCGGGTTGGCCGAGTTCTATGTCTCCTCGGGTACGATTGCATTCATCGCGCTGCGATTCAGCGGCAGCGGAGCTTTCGCCTCAGCCCCGGCTTACTTCGAGAGCGGCGCCCCGATCATCACCACCAACAGCGGGGGCGGCGGCAGTGGCGGCAATAGTGGGGGCAGCAGCAACACGAATCCCACGCCTGCCGAAATTGACAGTTGGATTGCGCGGGGCAACTACACCTCCGGCGGGTTGGAGCTTACCAGTGCCACCGCTTACGCAACGACGGACACGATCGGCGTGGGCGGCGTGACACCGGTGACTGCCATGACGAAGACCGATTCGTTCACTGCCCAGTTCAGCCGGATCGGGGGCGCGGACCTCGGCAAGGTCCTGCGCGGCGAACTGCCGCCGGGCTTCCCCAACTTGAATCCGGCCGCGGGGAGTTGCGTCGTCTACACAATCAGCTCACTGACGAATCCGTACCCAAATCTCACTTCGGTGGGCCTCGATGCCGGTCCCCAAGTGACTTCCAGTGGTCCGAACGGCAACCAGGCGGCTTTGCGGCAAGGGCAACAAGTCAGCGGATTCTCATACAACGCACCCAACGTTCCGAACACTTATCTCGCCGCTGGCCAGTACACGCTGGCAGGTCCAGGCGGGGCCAATGTTGGGGCATTTACCGGTATGTTGGACATCGTGCCGAACCTGGTGGTCACGAACAGCCCGGATGAGTTCAAGGTGATCAACCGGGGCAGCGGAGTGACGTTGCGCTGGACTGGCGGGGAACCCTCTACGTTCCTGACCGTTTCCGGTAGCAGCGTGGCCAGTCTGTCGGAAGGCGCCGTGTTTGTGTGCATCCAGAACACCTCAGCGGGCCAGTTGACGGTACCGTCGAGTGTGCTCGCGCAGCTTCCGGCGAGCGGCGTGATCGGGGCCGGAGGGTTTAACTTCGTCACGCGAGGCACCCTCAGCGTGACCGCCAGCGGCAAAGGCGCGCGCTTCGCCTCGCCGACGGGGTTGGATATCCTCACGGCAAACAACTACTGGATCTGGAGCTACACGCCGCAGTACCAATAGAACCAACGCGAAGGGCGCGAAGGGGACGCGAAGGGCGAAGGCGAAGGGAGCGAAGGGGCGAAGGGGACGGCCTTATAGCTGGTATGGGCGTGTTTTGAGCGAAGCGAGTTTTCCACAGCCGCCGCCGGCGTTCATCTGTGGAAATCATCCTTCGCCGCCCTTGCAATCGCCGCCCATCGGCGTTAGCACTGTAGATGGTCCGGCACCCCG
>CAMTUE010000049.1:0-50102 GCA_947084845.1 uncultured Bryobacteraceae bacterium
CGCATAAAACATCACAATACAAGGGAAAAGCGTATCACAAAGAAAACAGGCGTGACACTATGATTTTGCGATCACAGGCAATGCTCCGTGTAGAATCAATAAGTTGCGGCCAGTTCGCGTCGCCAACTGTAGAAGATGAGCTTGGCGTGGGGTCCATTGCCGACTTCAAGGCTTGAAGTAAGTCACCCCTGGGTTATCAAGGCTTACAGGGTATCGGGATGGGACCCACCCTACGGACGGGTAATGGGAGGGAGGCCCTTCAAGAATTGCCGGACCTCCCGTTCCATGCTGTGGAGTTCCGCCACCTCGAACTTGACGAAGGCCCGAAGTTCCTGACGGCGTTGCTTCGCCTCACGCGTGAAACGACCGTGCTTCAGGTTGGACAGGCCGCACTTGGCTCGCCCCTCGGGGGACCTGGGTCCGGTTGACGCGCCACCGTGCATCCGACATCTACCATTCGGCATCGCAGGCGCTCGGCATAAAGTCCCCTTCCTGGTCTTCGCGCCGCATCGCAAGCACTCATGGGGATTCCCCGGCTTGTTCCCATTCTTCAGCCACCCGGGCCGGGCGATTTGCCGATCTCCAACGTCAAGCGGGGACCGTGTTCCTTCACCTTCAGCAGACTTATGATCCGACGAGTCCCCGAGTCTGGACATTCGCATTCACCCTCTTTGATTGTCCCCTGAGTCTAGGGTAGTTTTGAATCCCCTACTCCCCCCGAAGGACCGATTGGCCTCGACCGCCGACCATGTGCTATGTAAGCAGCGCCCAGCCCACACAGGACAACGAAGAACACATCGAAGGCAATCCTCGGCAGGGATGGGACCTCTTTGAAGTAGAGCGTTCTTTTATTCCGCTGATCCCTCAGTATGATTTCTCTCTGACGTTCATTCAAGATAAAGGCTCTGCCGGTTGGACCAGGGGCGGGGATCGGCATCCTCTTCCATGAGTTGTCTGGCCAATAGTAATCCTCGACCACCGGAACCCAATCTTCGTGAAGAATAGTCCATTCTCCTTCGGCACGCCCTCTTCGATCGCCCCACATTGCGGATTCCTTCACGGGGAAGGCCACGGCTAGGATGACCATGATGAGAGTGCCTACTAAGGATAACTCGGGTGGACAGGGCAAACTCGCGGAGATTCATTTCATCGGCCTCCTGCTCTCAACCGTTGGCTCCCGGTGCCGCCAGATCGACGGCCAAGACACCCGCATCATACACCCGTCTGCGCGCCGTTGAGAAGCACGTTGCTTTCGATTCGACGCCTTCGCAGCGGGAGAGTCTGCCGGATCGCCGCTTACTCGGCGAAGCGGAACCAGAGTATGACGGCTATGGCGAGCAGAGTGAGTAGAGCGAGCAGAACTCCAAAGACCTTATTCGTCGACTCGTTCTGATTCTCCCAACACGGGGGCGTGCGTTTCCGCATGACTGTGGGCCCCCAACTCTCATTAAAGGCGTAGTAAGCATCTCTCTCCTCTCGTGTTGGCTCTCTCTGGATCTCTTCGAGCCAGCGATCCAGTGCAAGAAAGACGCACCTGCGGTATTCCTCAGCAGTCGCATCGACTTCAAAGACGGCAGCCCCACCCTCGCTTTTGCGGAGCAGGCAATTGTCCATCTCTGCGACGATGAAGTCCCCGACTCCCTCCGTTTCAGGGAGCGGAGCGGCAGCCTGTTTAGAACTGTGCCAGTCCACAATGCTCTGCTGGATGAGGGCGGCAAGATTGAACGGTAACAGTTCAGGTGGTCGAAACATATAGCAACCATCCCCCCCGGCGCGCGATGACTCCCACCATCCAACAGGCCCATCACCTACTGGAACATAGGGGGGCACACCACGACAGAGAATATACTCCAATTGACGAGCCAAGTCCTGCGAACGGGTCTGTCCGCTGGGTCAGCGCCTGAAGCGATGCTCCCGAGTCAACGGATATGCGAGTCTGATACCATCTCGGACCGGGAGAGATTTGGTGCATCCAACGATAGATCACGCTGAGTTCCGCTCCTTGGCGGAGAAGGGGGAGATTGTCGTTGGGGTCGATCCCGCCGTTGCACGCCGCTTCTTCTCAGAATCTCAACTGTCCAACCTGCGCCGTTCCATCGGAGAGCCGATCCCGCTTGAGTGCCTCATTACGACCAGCACATTCTGGCTTGCGCCCGTATTGCTCCTGGCAAGTTTCTACTTCGCCTTCCAGTTCTCCGGTTGGTGGAGTCTATTGGTGATCCCGGGGTCTTTGGTGCTCTGGTACATCCACATGGGGCGAGTCTCATATGGACGTCCGGGAGTCCTCCTGTTGGGGGCAGCAGTTGCTCTGCTAATCTGGGTGAACTTCACGCAGGATGCGCCCGGCTACCGATGGCTGGTCCTCTTTGTCGCATCGTTCTTCTTCACAAGGATCGCTTACCGGGTGGCCGCTGCCCTCTTCAGGATGTTGGTTATCCGCAACGCCAAAGTGTATGATCTTCTCCGAGACGCGATCTATGTCCAAGCAGACTAGCAGGTCCAATGAACCACAGTCGAAAGGGGAGTTGACCGGTGCCACCTGAAGACGAATCCAAGGACAAGAAACAAGAGCCGCACCCCAGCCCAGACTTCTCTAGGCTGAACAACAGACCGGAGGTGGTGGAGAAGTTGGTGGAGATGGCGCGCCAAAGGGATCTGCTAAAGCAGCCCCCGGCCTCCCCGAAGATCCAGTAATCCCGCGCGTTCAGTGGTCTGTGCCTTTGCTCGAATTTCGAAAATTTGCTTGCGGTCCGCGTGCCGACACCTAACAGACTCCCACCCCTCCCCCTCCGGACGGTCCCCCTGCCTCGCACATGACGCCCCCCGCTGGAGAGCGGGCAGGCTGCGAGGGATAACTCGGAGCGGTTGCGGTGGGAGCGTACACGAGGGAGATGTCGGCACCCCAACGACCGAAACACTGTGGGGACTTTTGTGGGGGACCCCTACCGATGGGGACGGTCAGGTCCAGTCTGCTACGGTGGCACCCGCTTCTCGCAAATCACTGAAGGGGTCGAAGTACCGTCCACTACTGAGCGATACCCTGAACCCCTTCCAAGCCGGGTCTTTCGATTTTAAGTCCGTTGCGTCTGCCATTCCGCCACCCGGGCTTTGCCAGACCAGTTTAGCGGACCGGAGCGGTCATGGGCGACCGCGGCGGCCCGGCGGGTGATTGCCGCTGGATTTCGTGAGTGCGCGTGCGTGGCTGATAATATAGACAGCAACCCTCGCCCCCGCGGATGGATCTATTGAAACAGATGAAGTTGAACCAAACAGTCGTACGACTGGCCCTGGCCCTCATGGCCGTGGTCATCCCTTCCGCCGCGCAGACCGCCAGCCGGCCGGTGGCGGGTCCGGTCACGATCATGAAATCCTCGGAGATCAAGCCGGGGATGAAAGGCACTGCGTGGACGGTCTTTGAAGGAACCGAGGCCGAGGCGGTGCCGGTCGAGATCATCGGCCTTTGGAAGAATGCCTGGGGCCCGAAGCAGGATGTAATCCTGGCAAAACTGGGCGGCAAGGCGGCGCGCACGAACGTGGCCGGCGGCATGAGCGGCAGCCCGGTCTATATCGACGGCAAACTGGCGGGAGCCATCGCACTCCGCATCAGCGTGTTCTCTCCCGATGCGATCTGCGGCATCACCCCGATCGAACACATGCTCGAGATCAACGAACTCGACGCGGCCAGGCCGGCAGCGCCCAGGACGCCGCAGAGTGCGCCGACGCGGGCGGAACTGACCGTGCCGGCGAACTTCCTGAGTACAAGTCCACGAATGGTCGCGATCGAGACGCCACTGTCGTTCTCGGGATTCCACCAACAGACCCTCGACGCCTTCGGACCGGTCTTCTCGCAGATGGGAATCCAGGCGGTAATGGGCGGCGCGGCGGGCAGCGCGGCGGGTTCGAAACCGGTGCCAGGCTGGGAGACGTCTCTAAGGCCGGGCGATGCGATTTCGGGGATGCTGGTCTCGGGCGATTTGAACATCACGGGGCTGGGCACCGTGACTTACAACGACGGGCGCCGCGTATTGGGTTTCGGGCACAGTTTCTTCAACCTGGGACCGGTGAGCATGCCGATGGCGAAGGGCGAGGTGCTGATGGTGCTGAGTTCGCAGTTCCAGCCCAACAAGTTCGCCAACGCCACCGGGATTGCCGGCGCGCTGAGGCAGGACCGCCACTCGGGCATCATGGGCGTGCTCGGCGAACAGGCTGCAACGATTCCGGTGACGCTCGAAGTCGAGACGCCGCAGTTGAAACAGACGTTCAACTTCGAGACGTTCATTCATCCAAAGTGGACGCCGTTTCTGATGACGTTGGCTGTCTACAACACGCTGCAGGGGCTGAACGACGCGGCATCGGACGAAGCGACATTCTCGCTTGAGGGCGAGGTGGAAATGCCGGGGATGGCTCCTCTGACGGTGAAGCAGATGACGGTATCGGGCGAAGGTCCGATGCCGGCGCCGATGGCGCTGGCTGTCTGGTGGGGCGACAGGTTCAACCGGCTGTTCCAGAATCCGGAGAGTGCGCCGTCAATCAAACGGGTCCAGGTCAAAGTGAAAATGGCTGGGGAGAGGAAGCTGTCGACCATCGAAGGCGCATGGCTCGATTCATCTGAAGTGGAGCCGGGAGGGGTCCTGGCAGGCAAGGTCGCGATGCGGCCGTGGAGGGGCGAACGGGTGGTCAGGGAGTTCAAGGTGAAGGTGCCGGCAACGCTCGCCGCGGGCGAACACCGGCTGTTGATCAGCGACGGGGACACGCTCAACCGGGCGCAAACGATGGCGTCGATAGTGAACCGCAACACGCTGGACCTGGCGCAGGTCGTCTCGCTCATGAACCAGGAAAAGGGCAACGACAACGTTTACGTTTCGCTGCTCGAAGCGCGGCCGACAGTGTATGCGGGGGACCAGCAGTTGGGCGGAATGCCGCCATCGATGATGAATGCGATGCAGGCGGGACGGACATCGAAGCCCGTGGCGGCGACGGCGGAAACCGTGAGCATCTCGGCGCTGCTCAAATCGGACGAAATTGTCAGCGGCAACGTCGCGCTGCGATTCAAAGTGAAGTAGGAAGATCCGGACAAATGACATTGAGATATCGGACTTTGGCGGCCGTGTTGTCGCTGACCGCCACGGCTGCTTGGGCCGTGGAGACGAAGAAGTGGGTGGTGAACGAGGCGCAGGATTACGACCGGGGCGAGTTGCGCAACGTGGCGTTGTCGAGCAAGGGCCGGGTCAGCCTCGCTCCGGCGAATAAGCTGGTGATCGATGCCGGCGCTGCCCAGGTTTGGGCGCTGGCGGCCGATGGCCGCGGCAATGTCTATGCGGGCGGAGCGGACGGCAAGGTCTATGTCTCCCGCAATGGCGGCGCGGCCACGGTGCTGGCGGCACTGGAAGGCGGGTCGGTCTTCGCGCTTGCTCTGGACGCCAAGGGCGATGTGGTGGCCGGCGTCAGCCCGTCCGGCAAGGTATTCAGGATCACGGCCGCCGGTCAGGTGTCCTCGATCCACGAGACCAAGGCGGGTTACGTCTGGGCATTGGTCCATGACAAGACCGGGATCCTGTACGCGGCGACGGGCGAACCGGGCCGGATCGTCGCCGTCACCTCAGCGGGGCAGGGGCGCGTCGTGTTCGAGGCGGGCGAGTCGCACGTGAGGTCGCTGGCAATCGACAGCGCCGGGAACCTGATCGCCGGCACTGAACCGGGCGGGACGGTGATCCGGGTGAACAGCAAGGGCGAGGCGTTCCTGCTGTTGCAGACATCCAAGCGGGAAGTAACGGCGTTGGCGGCAGGCAGCGGCGGAGCCGTTTATGTGGCCGCTTCCGGAGCGCGTGCGCCCGCGGCGCCCCCAACGGCCACTGCGATCACGCTTCCCCGGCCCGCTACGACGCCGGCGCAGACCCCGCAACCCGGTGAACCGCAACCAGGCCAGGCGCAGCCGGCCCAACCGCGGGCGGTCGCGCCAGTGCCGGTCCCAGGCGTATTGGCCACACCGGCGGGCGGCAGCGAAATCTACAAAATTGAAGCCGACGGTGAGCCGAAGTCGATCTGGTCGAGTGCACGGGAGATCGTCTACGCTCTGGCCGTGGACGCCAAAGGGACGCTGTATGCGGCGACAGGCAATGAGGGGAGAGTCTACAGGATCGATTCAGCCGAAGAGCATACGCGCATAGCCGATCTTGAGGCGCCACAGGTGACCGCGCTGGCGGCGCTGGCTTCGGGCGCGGTACTGGCGGCGACGGCGAATCCGGGCCAGGTGTATCAGTTGGGTCCCTCACTCGCCGGCGAGGGCGTGGTGGAGAGCGACGTGTTTGACGCCAAGGCGTTCACCTACTGGGGGAGGTTGACGTTCGAAACCGCTGCCAACGGCGGAACGATTGCCATCGAGACGCGCAGCGGCAATGGCGAACGGGCGCAGAAGCTCTGGAGCGAGTGGAAGCCGCTCGCCGATGGGCGCGTAGTCTCCCCCGCATCGCGCTTTCTGGGTTGGAGAGCGACATTGAAGGCCGCGGCGGGCGGGACATCCCCGGTGTTGTCGAGCCTGGAGGTCGCCTATCAGCAGAAAAACGTGCCGCCGTCGGCAGGCCCGGTCGAGATGACGCCGCCGAACCACAAGTTCTCCGGCGCATCCAGCAGTCTGACGGCGACTGCCACGTTGAATCTTCCGGCGATCGGGCAGAGTCCCAGGGACGATCCGCCGGCCCCCAACACCGCGCCCGCGGGCACGGCGACGATGACATATGACAAGGGCTGGCAGGGCGCGCGCTGGAGGGCTTCAGACGTGAACGGCGACACGCTGCTCTACACGGTCGAGATCCGCGGCGAAGGGGAGAGCATCTGGAAACCGGTCAAGCCGGACTTGAAGGAGAACCGCGTTTCGTTCGACACGGTCCCGTGGACCGATGGCAAGTACCTCCTGAAGGTGACAGCCTCCGACAAGGAGGATAACTACCCAGGCGAGGGCTTGAAAGCCGAGGCGGAAAGCGAACCGTTCATTATCGACAACACGCCGCCGGAGATCGCTGGGCTGACGGCGAGAGTGGAGGGCGGCAAGGTTGTCGTCCGGTTCAGCGCCTCGGATGCGCTGAGCGCGTTGCAGTCGGCTGAGATGTCGCTGAATGGCGCGGAGTGGGTTGCGGTGAAGCCGTCGACTCGCATGACGGACTCGTTGCGCCACGATTATGCGGCCGAAGCGGACAAGCCCGCGGCGGCGGAGATCACCGTGGCGGTCAGGGTCTATGACGAGCGTGATAATGTGGTTGTTCGGAAGACACTCATCCGGCCATGATCACCCGCAGAGATTTCACTCGGACTCTACAGGGCGCGGCGCTTGCCGCGCCTTCGCTTTTTGCGGCGCCCGCCCGGCGGCCGAACATCATCATGATCTACGCCGACGACCTCGGCTACGGCGATCTGGGCTGCTACGGCCACCCGACCATCAGGTCCCCAAATCTGGACCGGATGGCGGCGGAGGGCTTGAAGTTCACGCAATTCTACTCGGCCGCGCCGGTCTGCACGCCGAGCCGCGCTGCGCTGATGACGGGCCGTTTGCCTGTCCGCAGCGGGCTGACGCGAGTTCTGTTTCCATACTCGGACGGCGGCATACCCGAGGGCGAGGTGACGGTGGCGGAGTCTCTGCGCGACACCGGGTACAGAACGGCCTGCATCGGAAAATGGCACCTCGGCTGGCAGAGTCAGTACCTGCCGACGCGGCACGGTTTCGACAGTTACTTCGGACTCCCGTACTCGAACGACATGACGCCCACGGCGGGCCCTGGCGCGCCTGGTAGCGGCCAGTCCCCGCCACTTCCGCTGTTCAGGAATGAAGAGGTGATCGAGCGCGAGCCTGACCAGAGCAGGCTGACGGAACGCTACACGGCCGAGGCGGTGGGCTTCATCCGCCAGAAGAGCCGGAAACCGTTCTTCCTGTACTACCCGCAGACGTTCCCGCACGTCCCGCTCTATGCCGGCGCACGGTTCAAAGGCAGGAGCGCCCGCGGCCTCTATGGCGACGTGGTCGAGGAGATCGACTGGAGCGTGGGCGAGATCCTGCGGACGGTGAAGGCGATGGGCCAGGACAACAACACGCTGGTCGTGTTTTCGTCGGACAACGGACCGTGGCTGGTGCGGAAAGAGTTTGGCGGTTCGGCGGGCCTGTTGCGCGAGGGCAAGGCGACAACCTGGGATGGCGGCATGAGGGTGCCGTGCATTGCGCGTTGGCCGGGACGCATTCCGGCCGGAAGGACAACCGGGGCTGTCGCCACGACAATGGACATGTTCCCGACCTTCGCCGGCTACGCGGGCGCGGCGCTGCCCAAGGATCGGGAGATGGACGGCCAGGACCTCTCAGCGGTTCTCGCGGGCAGGAGCGACGGGTGGGAGAGGACGCTGTTTTACTGGAGCGATGTGGAGTTGCGCGCGGTGCGCAGGGGACCGTGGAAGCTGCACGTCCGGACCAACAACCAGGTGGATCAGCCGGCGGGAGTGCGCGATGCGAATCCGCCCGAGTTGTACAACCTGGATAACGACCCGTCTGAGAAATACAATCTGGCCGCCGGCAAGCCCGAGGTCGTCGCCGAACTCCTCAGCCTGCTCGCCAGCCACAAACAGCAGACGCGGGTCGGGGTACTGCAAAAGTAGGTGGTGACTGACGTCCGGCGTGGGGTCTCGCTGGCGCGGTTGGCGGGCAGGGAGGGAGGAGCTGCGGGCCTTGCGCGGTTCGACCAAACGAATTCATTTAGTCGTAAAGTGCTGAAAATAATGGCTTTGAAGGGATGGGCGGCGGGGGCGGGGGCGGGGGCGGGGGCGGGGGAACCCGCTCTCTACGTTCGCGGTTTTCGGTTGTTAGATTAAAATTATTTAACGGTCAGGGCGAATTCGCGGATTAGGTTATCGGGGTTCTGCTGGTAGATGCGGACCCAATAGTTTCCAGCTTTCAGACTGCGCCCCAGGTCCCAACGCAGAACGCCGCCCGAGGCGGGCGCGGTGGAGCTTAGCAGGATGGCGTTTCCCGATGCGGCGAGTTCGACGCGCAGAGTCGCCTGGGGCAGACCCGTTGCGTCCAGATTGAGCCGCAGGGGGCGTCCGGATTCGGCGGGCGCGGAGAAGCGGGAGGAGAGTCCGCGTTCAGCGACGAGAGTGACGTCCATGACCGGACCCTGGCGCAATGAAGGCGCAACGACGAGGGTCACCATGATGGCGGCAAAGGCGAGAACGAGACTGGATTCGGTGCGGGAGGGGGCGCGGATCCGGCCCCAGAGTCGAGCGGGCCAACTGGGACGGGGTCCGGCATAGGCGGCTTTGAGGTCCTCTTCCTCAATGCGGCGGACGGCAGTGCGTAAAGAAGCGGTGAAGGCTTCCTCCTCCTCGACGCGGTCGAGGCAGGACTGGCAAAAGAGAATATGTTCCTCAACCGACTCGCGGGTGGTTCCCGAGAGGCGGCCGTGGAGGAAGTCATTGAGTTCGGATTCGGACAGGCAGGTGGAGTTAGCCCGCCGGGTCAGAAGTTCTTCCGGCTGGCGATCGTCTTCAGACGGCATTTCAAACATAGACCTTCCAATCACAGCATACGTCGAACAGCATACGGTCGAGGCCGAAGGGAGTCCGAGCCTCGGACCGCGGGAACAAACTAAAGATTTGGTAATCTCTCATCCGTCTAGTGGCCCGCACCCGTAGCTTTTCTCAATAAAATATTCATGAGGGGTGCGCGTGAGAGCCGTTTTCGTCCCAGTTCGGCAAAACGGGCCTTGGCGCGCGACTTAAGGAGCCGGAACTGCGTGTCGCTGAGGCGCATCTCGGCGCAGATCTGCTCGGGGCTCTGCTCGTAGAGGTAGAACCGGGTCAGGATCTCGCGATCGCGTGTGGAGATGCCGCGGAGGATTTCATACATGATCTGGCTTCGTTCGTCCTCGATGACACGCCGTTCGGGGTTGGAACCGGAATCGGGGACACGAGCGCCGACCTCGATATCGGCCTGGTCCTTCCGTGTCTGGACGGTTTCATCAATGAAAGCGGCCACCTGCCGGCGGACGATGGTGCGAACGAAGCCCATCAGTCGTTCAGGTTCGCGCAGGCTCCCATTACGAATCGCCTGGAGGACGATGAGGAAGGTGTCGTGGACTTTGTCGTCGAGTTCCTGGGTGCCGAGGTGGCGGCAAAGGTAGTAGCGGATGCCGCGGGCGAAGGTGGCGTACAACTCTTCGACGGAATCCTCATCACCCGAGCGGATACGGCCGACGAGCGCGGCCCAGCGGATGCCGGTATCTTCGACGGACGCGGCATCGGGATCGCGGCCAGGTTGGCTACCCGCGGGGTCAGGGCCGCGGGAGTTCGGTTTCTCCATTTGTTGTTGTCCTATCGCTCCTTGCCAACAAGTATCCAGCCCGCCCAATGGCGGGGCTGGCTTCGCCAGTCGTGGCTTCGCAGCATGGCCGTCTGTGCGGCCTGTAGCGAGAATCGAAGGTCATTTCCCTGTACCAGGGATCCGTACAGGTATTTGAAGAAAGGTTCCGATGAATCGGGTTGAGCCCAAAGGCTGCCGACGACCGCGCGGGCGCGAGCGGCAAGCCAGGCGCGGGTCATGCCCTGCAAGCCGGCCCCTGGAAGCGCGGTTCCCTGTGCGCTGCCGCAGCCGCTGAGGACGATGACGGCGTTGTCGGCGCGCAACCGGGATGCGACGCCGGTGGAGGAGAGCAGTTGCTGGCGTCCGCCGGGGCCGCGGCCAAGGGCGATAAAGACCTCACCAGGGCGGACCATTAGAAAGTCCTGCGGGTGGGAGGACCGGGAGAGGGCTATCGCACCGTCGGAATCCGGCGCCGCAAGAACGTGGGCGGCGAAGTGGAGGATGGACGGAGGGTTGGCGAGTTCACGGGTGATCGAGTCGAGGCTGACGCCGCCGCCGGTAAGAAGACTGGATTGAATTCCAGCCGCTTTGAAGATCTCGGCGGCCGACTGAATCTCAAGAGCGGCGCCGGGGAGGCGGGGCAGGTCCCATTCGCCTGGATCGTGGCTGGGGGCAGCGCCGAGGGTGAACCAGGAGTAAGTGCGCGGGTTTGGGCGATGCCCGGCGGTGAGGCGGCTGTCCGACTGGTTGTAGACGGCATCGCCGGCTCCGACAAACCGGCCGCGCATGTGAGCCGGACGGGCCGCTTGAACTGGAGCGAGCAGCGAAGGAACAGTGGTGAAGCTATGGCTGAGGGCAAGCGGTTGGCGGCCCGTGGCCGACGGCTGCGCCAATGCGGCGAAGGGGATTTCGTAGAGGGGACCGTCGAGGGAGAGGCGCCAGTGATGTTTGGCGGCCTCGGCAGGGGAGAGAGAAGAGAAGAGGGCGTCGTGGAGGGTGGCGGCGGGGGCGAGCCAGTCGCCATCGGAGGCGATGGCGGAACGCAGTTGCGTCGAGAGGGCAGCGATGGTTGCCGCGTCCGGCAGGGCGACAACCCTGGTTCGGGAACTGGTGACGATCCACAACCAACTGCGCCGCGGGCCGAGTTTGAAGCTGAACCAGGCCTCGTCGGGCGGAGGCGTGGACATGGATCCGGCGGCTGGGCGGCGGGAGTCGGCATCCTGAAAAGAGACGCCCATGCGCGATTCGAGGGCAGCGACTTCGCCGCGCCACTTGCGGGCCTCATTCAGGGCGCCTTTATCCTGTCGAAGCAGAAGGCCGGATTCGGCCTTTCGCATTCCGGCGAGCGCGCGGGCATAGTCCGCACCAAGGATCTGTTGCCGCCAGGCTGCGTAGATGAGCTCCGACTGAAAGGCCTCGGCGCGGGCGGTTTCAAGGACACGCAAACCGGCCACGGCGGAAGCGCCCGTCCCGCCGGGGAGGGACTCAGCCGCCAGCAGGTTGGCATAGTCCTCCGCAATCTGGGCCGCCGAGACCTCGCTCGCGAGCAGAGAGGATTGTGCGGGCAAGATGGCGGAACGCCATGTCCGGGCATGGGCCAGGGCGCGGGCGTAGGTTCGTTTGGCGAGCAGGGTTTCCCCATTGGCGGCCTGGACGGCGGCTTCGTCGGCTTCCCAGGCCCACTGGGCGCCCCTGATAGGGGCAGCGGCGCGAGAGGTCCGTGCGGCCTCGATCAGGTTCCGCGCTTCGGCGGGACGGCCTTGGCGGAGGCGGAGCCGCGCCAGAGAGCGGTAACTGGATTCAAGAGCAGGAAGTTTCCGGAGCCGGCGCAAACGAAACGCCTCGGTGAGATAGCGCTCCGCTTCGTCCAGACGGTTCATCGACAGGAACATGAGACCTGCGCGGTTCCAGACCTGGGCAATAAGCGACGCGTCGCCATGCGCGTCCGCCGCTGAAACGGCCTCGCGGGCGGCCTTCAGTGCCGCATCGCGGTCCATCCGGCGGGCTTCCATGGCCGATTCCTGGGCCTTCAGTGAGGCGAAAAAGCGGCTCGAAGGACCCAGGTAGCGCCCGGCCTGCTTGATGCTGGCATCGGAGGCATTGGGCTCCCAAAGCGAAGAATACACAGAGGATAGATTGATGAGCGCGACCCCGGCAGTCTCCAGTTCGCCGGACTTTTCTGCCTGAGTGCGGACGTCTTCGTACAGGCCGACCGCGCCCCGGTAGTCGAATTGGGCGAAGCGGCAACTGGCAAGATTGAGCGTGAGGCGGAGGAACGCTTTCCTGTCGCCACGCCTTTCGGCGGCGGCGCGTTCCGCCTGAAAGAGCTCTTCGGCCTGGGGGTAGCGTGACGCACTGGCGAGTTCGCCGGCCCGCCGCTCACCGGGGGTCCCCCTTTGCTGGCAGTACGCCGCCGGGTTGCCGAATGCAGCGAGGAGGGCCACCAAGGCCCAACGCATCAGCATTTTGGAGAACTTCATGGCTCATCCGATCCCAATCTGGGTCAGGTCTGGTACCACAGGCCTAGGAGTACCATATCCATGAGTACTCCTAGGCATGATAACAGAGAGATCCCCAACTGGGGATTAAACTTAGTTCTCATTTCCAGGTTGTATGAACCAGTGGCAGACGCTCAGCGCGCCTGGCCGATTACATCCAGAACGGAGGGATGATCACGATGATAGGGTCTTCCATTGTCTGTTCCTTTCCGGCCCGGATTGGAATCCAGGCCTGCACAATACGCTAGGAAGGGTTTATTGGCCTGATTGTTAGAATTCGCATAAACGCTTGAAAACAAAGAGAAAGAAATATTTGCTAACGCTGTGACTCGGCGGCGGCGCCCCCCAAAAACCGGCATATGGAGGGGGGCGGGGCCGATTGGAAGGCACGGAGACGCTCGCGGGGATTTATGCTGGTGGGGATGAACGAATTAACAATACTGGTCATCGCCAATCCGGCGGACCGCAGTCTGGGGCATCTGGAACGGTTGCCCGCTTCGACGCGAATCGTGGTCGGACTTACGGCCGAGGCGCACTGGAATGCGGCGCCCGAGGCGGATCTGGTGGTCTGCGGCGGGACGTCACGGCCTGTGCTGGAAGAGTTGTGGCCGCGATTGGGCCGGCTGAAGTGGATCCATGCGCTGGCTGCCGGTCTGGATGGACTTCTTTTTCCCGCGCTGGTGGAATCCGAGATCCCGTTGACGTGTTCGCGGGGGGTTTTCGCGCCCTCGCTCGGCGAATTCGCGGTGGCCGGGATGCTGTTCTTCGCGAAAGACCTGCGGCGGCTGGTGAGGCAGCAGGGCGAAGGGCGATGGGAACCGTTCGACGTGGACGTGTTGAATGGGAGGGTGCTGGGCGTTGCCGGGTATGGCGAGATCGGACGGGCGGCGGCGGAACGGGCCAAGCCGTTTGGGATGAAGATTCATGCGCTGAGGCGGAATCCGGAACGGTCGGCGGGCGACGAGCTGGTGGACAGGCAGTATGGGCCGGAACAGTTGGATGAACTGATCGGCGAGGCGGATTATTTACTGGCGGCTGCGCCGCTGACCGCGGCGACCCGGGGGATGATCGGGCGGCGGGAGTTGGCGCTGATGAAGGAGACGGCCGTGTTGATCAACCTGGGTCGGGGGCCGGTGGTGGACGAGGCGGCGCTGATCGAGGCGTTGAAGACGCGGCGGATTCGGGGGGCGGTGCTGGATGTGTTCGACCAGGAGCCGTTGCCGGCGGGTCATGCGTTTTATGGATTGGAGAATGTCCTGCTGTCGCCGCATTCGGCCGACCATACGGCGACGTGGCTTGACGATGCGATGTCGTTCTTCGTCGGGAACTTCGAGCGCTGGGCGGCGGGAGAGCCGCTGCAGGCTGTCGCGGACAAGAAGGCGGGGTATTAAAAGATGGATGAAGTGACGCTTGACGACATCCGGGCAGCGGCGGAGAGGATCAAAGGGATCGCGAGGCGGACGCCGGTGGTTGAATCGGGCAGCGTGAACCGGCGGACGGGCAAACGGGTGTTCTTCAAGTGCGAGAACATGCAGCGGGGGGGAGCGTTCAAGATCAGGGGCGCGGCGAATTTCATCTTTTCGATGACGGAAGAGGAACGGGCGCGGGGCGTGGTGGCGTTTTCGTCGGGCAACCACGCGCAGGCGGTGGCGATCGCGGCGAAGGCGGTGGGGATGAAGGCGACGCTGGTGATGCCGGACGACGCGCCGAAGTCGAAACTGGCGGCGACGCGGTCGCACGGGCCGGAGATCGTGCAGTATGACCGAATGAGGGAAGACCGGGAAGCGATCGGGCGGCGGATCTCGGACGAGACCGGGGCGGTGCTGGCGCCGCCGTTCGATCATCCGAGGATCATCGCGGGACAGGGTACGGCGGCGTTGGAGTTGATGGAGGAGGTTCCGGATCTGGATGCGCTGGTGGTTTGCCTGGGGGGAGGCGGGTTATTGGCGGGATGCGCGACGGCGGCGAAGGGACTCAATCCTGCGATTCGCGTCATTGGAGTGGAGCCGGAACTGGGGAACGACTACTGGTTGTCTTTGAAGGCGGGCGAGCGGATCGGGATCAAACCGCCGGCGACGATCGCCGATGGGTTGAGAACGACGAGGCCGGGCGTCCACAACTTCCCCATCATCCAGCGGCTGGTTGAAGAGGTGCTGCTGGTGAGCGAGGAGGAGATCAAAGAGGCTGTGTGGTATGTGATGAGCCGGACGAAGATGGTGGTGGAACCGAGCGGCGTGGTGGGCGCGGCGGCGGTGCTGAACGGCAGGTTGAGGGGCGCGGCGGAGCGTGTGGGAGTGGTGATTTCCGGGGGGAACGTGGACGCGGAGTCGCTGGCGGAAGTCCTCAAAGCGGGCTAGAAGGGCCGTCTGACAGGGGCTTGAGAGGGGTTTGGAGGAGAAAATGGGCATTTTACAGGCATTTTCGCAACAGACCCCTTTACACCGGGAGTGGAATACCCTTATGATTTTAGCGAACGGGACCGTCTGAACAATTCAGAAGGGTTTTGTTTCGATGGCGAAGGTTCCCTGTCCAAGCCGCCCGGCGCGAGCGTACCGGCGAAAGGGCGAGACAGTCGCAGTCGCAACTCACCAGGAGGCATGAAAATGGCCGAAGCGAAGAAACTCACACAGACGCAGATTGTGAAGGAACTGGCGGCGTCCTGCGAACTCAGCAATAAGCAGGCGAAGGCAGTGGTCGACAAGTTGGTCGAGCTGGCCATCCGCGAAACGAAGAAGACCGGGCTGTTCGTCATTCCGGGCATCGGCCGGTTGAAGAAGGTCGAGCGCAAGGCGCGGCAGGGCCGCAATCCGGCGACGGGCGCGACGATCAAGATTCCGGCGAAGAAGGTTGTGAAACTGACGCTGGCGAAGGCATTGAAGGATGCCATTGTCCCGCCGAAGAAGAAGTAGGCGCGAAGCGATCACGGGAAATGAGAAGCCCCGCCGGGAGACCGGCGGGGCAAGTTTGTTGCAGGGGTGGTACCGAGGGGAAGGAGAAAGCCGTCAGGCGTCCTTCTTAGCTTCTTCCTTTTCGTCCCGTTCCTTCTTCTCTTCCTTGAGAGCGTTCTTGAAGTTCTTGATACCCTCGCCGAGGCCCTTGGCCACTTCCGGGATCTTCTTGCCGCCGAACAGCAGCACAGCGACCGCCAGGATAATCAATAACTCGGGGATGCCGATTGACCGCACAGGGCCTCCTTTAGTATTCATCTACATTGTAGGAACGCGAGAAAATGGGCGTCAAGCGACCATCGGGTGGAGGTAAGGGTCCCCAAGCGGGGGAGGAGGCCCGTGCGCGCAAGGAAAAGGCGGCGAAGGCGAGGCGTCACGCGCGGATTCTGATGGGCTCCCCGCCGCCGGGACAGGCACTGACACCGAAGCGCCTGAAGCCGCCCAGGCACAAGAAGCCGCCTGGGGAAGACGACGCCTGAACGGGTGGAAATTCAAGCGAGACAAAAGCGGCTGCGCGGGCACTGAGTAAGCGTAAGCCATGCGATATGCGCTGCTTGGGCCGGCGTGTGCCTTCGTGCTGGGCGCCGGACTGGGTCACAGTTTGGGGTTGGGCGCGGCCGAGGCGTCGTGGGCGGCGGCGGCGCTGGCGTGCCTGAGCTTATGGGCGGTTTGGACAAGGAAGCGGGGATGGGCGCTGGCCTGTTTTTCGCTGGCGTGCGGGGTGGCTGGAGGCGGGTATGCGAGCTTCAGGAAGCCGTCGTCGCCGGAGCAGGCTCCCTTCCAGGTTAACGAACTTTCATCGTTTGAGGGGTGCGTGGTGGGTGCGACGACGGGCGCGGCGGGTGCGCTGAGGGTAACGGTCGAGGTGGCGGAGGGGATGAGAATGAACCTGTCGCAGGGCAGGTTCGCGGAGAGGTTGGAGTATGGCGAGCGGATCCGGTTCAGGGCGACGGCGAGGAAACCGAGGAGTTTTGCCAATCCGGGCAGCTTCGATTACGGGGCGTGGCTGGCAGCGCGGGGGATCTACTGGCAGGCGCGGCTGGAACCGAAGACGACGATAGAGCGGATGGCCGGGCGATGCGGCGGGCGGTTTGCCGGCGTAGTGCAGGGGATGCGGGCGGCGGCGCTGAAGCGGATCGACGCGTTGTATGCCAACGACGACTACCGCAAGGCGATGATGAAGGGACTGCTGCTGGGCGAGGCGAGCGAGATCAGGCGGGCATGGGTCGAGGGGTTCAGGCAGACGGGGACATACCATGCGCTGGTGATTTCGGGCAGCCATGTGGCATTCGTGGCGGGCGTGTTTCTGCTGTACCTGAGGCGGTTCCGGTATGGCGAAACGACGGTGCTGTTTGCGGCGTGTTTGACGGCATGGACCTACGCGCTGGTGGCGGGAGGCGATCCGCCGGTGACACGCACGGCCGCCGGGTTCACTCTCGCGGCGGTGGCGAGATGGCATTGCCGGCGCGTGTCGCTGCTGCACGTGCTGGCGGTGGTGGCCGTGATCTTCGTGGCGATCGAGCCGTGGCAGGTGGCCGAGGCGGGATTCCAGTTGTCGTTCCTGGCGGTGGCGGCCATCGGGGCGGTGGCGACGCCTTGGATGGACGACTACCTGACGCCGGCCATGCAGGCGGCCGCGGCCTGCCGGGAAAAGGGCGAGGGGCAGGTGTTTGCGAGGCGGGCCGAGGTATGGCTGCTGGAACTGAGGCTGCTGGCGGGGACTGTGTCGCAGCGGACGGGGTGGGCGGAGGCGAGGTGCAGGGCGTGGTTGGGGCGGGCGATGGGGATCGGCTTGTTTCTGTTCGGGTTGTTCATCGTTTCCGCGGCGATCCAGTTGGCTTTGGCGCTGCCGATGGTCGCTTACTTCCACAGGTTGTCGCTGACCGGATTGTCGGCCAACGTGTTTGCGACACCGATCATCACCCTGGCGATCCCGGCCGGATTCGTGGCCGTGCTGACGGGTTGGGGGTGGGCGGCGGAGTTGGCTGCGCTCATGCTGGACGCGGGGACGAGGATCGTGGCTTGGCACGGGGCATGGGAACCGTACTGGCGGATGCCCGACCCGCCGCCGTGGCTGGCGCTGACGTGGGCGGCCAGCACAGCCGTGCTGGGCGTGGCTCTGGTGGCGCGCAAGTGGCGCATGGCGGCGTTCGCGTCGAACCTGGCATTGCTGGCGGTGGTGGTGGTTCATCCGTTTGAGGCGAGGGTGGAGCGGGGATATCTGCAACTGGCGGCGATTGACGTGGGCCAGGCGGAGAGCTTGCATCTGGGGTTGCCGGATGGGAAATCGATGCTGGTCGACACCGGGGGATTCGCCGGGCCGCGAGGCGGAGAGCGGACGCGACTCGATCCGGGCGAGGACGTGGTGTCGCCCTATCTCTGGTACAGAGGGGTGAGGCGATTGGATGTGGTGGCGATCAGCCATTTCCATACGGACCATTGCGGGGGACTGCGGGCGGTGATGAGAAATTTCCGGCCAAAGGAACTCTGGGTGGGTGGGATCCCGCAGGAGATGAAGGCGGAAGTGCAGCAGTGGGCGGAGGAGTCGGGGACGCGGGTGCGGCAGTTGCGGAAGGGAGAACGGTTGAAACTGGGCGGGGTGGAGTTTGAGGCGCTGGCGCCGTTGCAGGAGTTACCCGACAGGCCGGTGTCGAACAACGACTCGCTGGTGTTGCGCGCGCGCTATGGGCGGCATGCATTTCTGCTGACAGGCGACATCGAAAAGAGCGTGGAACGGCAACTTGTGGACTCGGGCGCGGAATTGGGCGCGCAGGTCTTGAAGGTGGCGCACCATGGCAGCGCCCGCAGCAATCTGGCGGAGTTTCTCGACGCGGTGAATCCGGCCGTCGCGCTCATCAGCGCGGCGGGCAGCGATTGGATGCGCCTGCCGAGCGAAAAAGTAGTCGAGGCGCTACGGGCGCGTAAAGCGCTGGTGCTGCGCACAGACCGCGACGGCCTCATCTGGGTGCGCAGCGATGGGCGGTATCTGGAACCGGGGACGCTCCGGTGGATGGCGCCGGCCATGGCGAGATTGGATCCCTTTTAGTCCCCCGGCCTACTCTGCCGGAGCGATGTCGCCGGACGCTTCACCCGCCGCTTCAGCGGCATCGGCGGCATCGGCGCCGGCAGCGCCGGCTTCCTGGTAGATCAGCGTAGCCTGGTCAAGCGACCCGGCCGGGACATGGATTTCATAGGGCAGATTGGGCATCGCCGCGGCGCCCGAAAGGACCGCATCGATTCCATTGGCCGCCAGCAGGCTTTGCAGGGCGAGCGCTTCCATCTCGGGCATGGCGAGAACGAACTCGCCGTCCGTCATCGGGACCAACTGTTCGGCATCGTATTGGTTCAACTCTTCGCTCATGACACGCTCCTTGCAGAATAACGGTCCGATCTTGTTCCGGCTCCGATAGAATAGCGCTTAGGGAGGCAGAATTCCATGCAGGAAGATTACAGCGACAAAGCACTTTGGTTTGTGGCCGGCGCCGCTCTCGGCGCGACACTCGCACTTCTGTTTGCGCCGACGTCCGGCGAAGTGACGCGGCGGAGGCTCGGACGGACGGCGGAACGCAGTCGCGACTACGTCAGCGAGGCGGGACGCGACGTGCTTGACCGCAGCAAGGGGCTCTATGAAAAGGGCCGCAAAATAGCCGACGACGCAGCCGAACTGTTCGAGCGCGGCAAAAAGATGGTGGAGGGCTGATGACTGCCCGCCTATGCGACTTTAAGAACGAGCCGTACGCGGACTTCTCCCAACCCGATAACGCAGCCGCCATGCGCGAGGCCCTCGCTGCGGTGCGCGCGGAATTCGGCAAGGAGTACGGCCTCCGCATCGGCGGCGAACGGTTCCAGACCGGGAACCTGCTGAAGTCGGTGAACCCGTCACAACCGGACCAGGTTGTGGGGGCGCACCACAAGGCGACGGCTGAACTGGCGATCAAAGCCATAGAGACAGCCGACGGGTTCTTCCCGCAATGGGCGGCGAAGCCGGCGGCTGAACGCGTGGCGATGCTCAGGAAAGCGGCCGCCATCATCCAGCGGCGCAAGTTTGAATTCAACGCCTGGCTTGTCTACGAATCGGGCAAGTCCTGGAACGAGGCGGAAGCCGACGTCTGCGAGGCGATCGACTTCTGCTATTACTACGCGCTGCTGGCCGAAAGACTGGCATCGCCCGAACCCCTGGCGCAGTTGCCGGGCGAGCGGGGCGAACTGCGGTACCTGCCGCTGGGCGTCGGACTGGTGATTCCGCCGTGGAATTTCCCGCTGGCGATCATGGCCGGCATGACGGTGGCGGCGCTGGTGACGGGCAACACGGTTGTCGTGAAACCGTCGAGCGACACGCCGACGATCGCGGCGAAGTTCGCCGAAGTGTTGGACGAGGCCGGGTTCCCGAAGGAGAGCTACACCATGCTGCCGGCGGGCGGCGGCGAAGTGGGCGACCTGATGGTGGACCACCCGCGTACCCGCTTCATCAGCTTCACGGGTTCGAGAGAGATCGGTCTGCGGGTCAACGAACGCGCGGCGAGGACGTCGCCGGGCCAGATCTGGATCAAGCGCGTGATCGCCGAAATGGGCGGCAAGGACGCCATCATTGTCGATGCCGAGGCCGATCTGGAAGCGGCCGCCGCGGGCGTCTGCGCGTCGGCGTTCGGCTACCAGGGCCAGAAATGTTCGGCGTGTTCGCGGGCCATCGTGGTCGATTCGGTCCACGACGCATTCATGGAGAAACTGCTGCCGAAGGTCAAGGCGATCCAGGTCGGCGCGGCGGACGATCCGTCGAATTACATGGGTCCGGTGATCAACGAACGGTCGCGGCAGACGATCCTCGGCTACATCGAAATCGGCAGGCAGGACGGCAAACTGGTCGCGGGCGGCGCGAAGGCCGCCGGCGACGGGTTTTTCGTCGAACCGACGGTGATTGACGAGATCGGCCCGGAGTCGCGGCTCTTCCAGGAAGAGGTCTTCGGACCGGTGCTGGCGGTGACACGGGCGCGGGATTTCGAACACGCGCTGGAGTTGGCCAACAACAGCGACTACGGCCTGACCGGAGCCGTCTATTCAGCCAATCCGGCAAAGATCGAAGCAGCGGTGGAGCGGTTCCACGTCGGAAACCTGTACATCAACCGCAAGTGCACGGGCGCGATGGTCGGGGTGCATCCCTTCGGCGGGTTCAACATGTCGGGCACCGATTCGAAGGCAGGCGGGCCGGACTACCTGTTCTGGTTCGTGCAGGCCAAATCGGTGGCGACGAAGATCGGATAGGTGAGTTATACTGAAGGCGCCCCGATCAGAAGGGGACCTTACAGTTCAAAACACAGGGTCTAACATGACCAACGTGGCGAGGGGCGTGTCGCAAGATGCGCCCCTCTCCCTTTTCAGGGATGAGGGGATTTGTGTGGGGATCGTCAGGGTCTCCGAGTGAAGACGAAGGGCCACGCCGGATGGCGAGGTCATATTCCGCGCCGCGTTCGCCGAGGGTCAAGTACTTCCAGATGACGATGGCGACCACGGCGGGATGGATGGGCCGGGACTGGGGTGAAGAGGGCAGGCTACCCGGCACGGGCTGAAGCCCTTTGCAGGCTGAAGCCCGCCCCATTGGGGTTATTTCTGCCTGGCGATCACCAGTTCCTTGATCTTGTCGTAAGTGGCCTGCGGCACGATCTGTTTCGAGACCAGTTCGTTCTTGCCCTTGTACGGCCGGCCCTTGACGATCTTGCCGGCGTAGGCGTCGCCGATGCCAGGCAGAGCCTTCAATTGATCGACGGTGGCGGAGTTCAGGTCCACCAGTTCGGCGGCCTTGGCGGCGGCGGGCGGAGTCGTGCCGGGTTCGCCCTTTTTGGGCGTCGCGGCCATGCAACTTGAAAGCGTAAGCGCGAAGGCGCAGATGAGCGTAATGAGTCGCATGAGAACGGAGCTTAGCATGGCGCAGGTCAGCGCGCCAGCGTCTCGACGATCCTCTTCGCGAGGTCGGCGATCAGGAGTTGGCCCGCATTGTCGGCGCTGTAGTCGATCTTCTTGAGACCATCCACCGTGATGGCGATGGCGATGCGGCCCTTGGGCGTCGTGACCAGGCCCACATCGGAGCGCAGCGCATCGAGTGCGCCGGACTTGCTGGCGACTTTGAAATCGCCCATGCGGCGGCCAATGCCATCCTTGTACCGCTGGCGGTCCAGCGTGGCCAGGATCTCCTTGCTCGCCTCGGCCGAGACGATCCTGCCCTGGGCCAGCATCTCGATCAGTTGGACCATCTCGCGCGACGTCGATACGCCGAGTCCGAAGCGTTTGTTCTCCTCGATCAGGCCCGCCTTGCCCCAACCGGACGGCTGCTTCAGGTCATTGCCGTCGCCGCGCACCTTGCGCATCGAGCGCGTCTGTTTCAAGCCGATCCGGTCCATGTAATCGTTGACGGCGTCGGCCGTGATGCGGCCCAGGATCAGATTGGTGGCGGTATTGTCGCTGACGACAATCATCAGGTTCGATACATCGCGCAGCGGCAGACGGATCCCCGGAGTGAATTCGGAGAGCACGCCGGAGCCGGAAACCGTATCCGCCCTGGTCAGCACCAGGGTCTCATCCCAGCCGGCTTCGCCCTTGGCCACTTTGTCGTAAAGCGCGGCCAGGATCGGCAGTTTGATGGTCGAGGCCGTGCGGACGCGTTCGTCCTCGCGCCATGCGACGGTCGCGCCGGTGTCGAGATTCCTGGCGTAAACATAGACGTCGGCGGCAAGCCGGGTCTGGGCCTGGCGGATCTCGTCCGAGAGCGGCGGGGCGGCCTGCGGCGTCTGGGCGAACGCCAGCGATGCGAACAGAAATGCGGCGGCGGGTCTCATGGCTCTTTTCTCCAGAAGTGTAGCGCGCACGGGGCGAGGTCCGGGTGGCGTATCCTCACTTGTGAAGGAGACTCCGATGCGGGCGATCTATCTGGAACAGGGTCAGGCGGCGAGAGTCGAGAATGTGCCGAGTCCGGCGGGCGCGGACGGCAATGTCCTGGTCAGGGTCGAGTATTCGACGCTGAACTACAAGGACGCGCTGGCGATAACAGGACGTGCGCCGGTTGTCCGCAAGTATCCGATGGTCGTTGGAATCGATTTTGCGGGCGTGGTCGAGGAAAGCGGAGACGGCCGGTTCGCGCCGGGCGACCGCGTCCTGGCCAACGGCCATGGGTTGGGCGAAGAGCATTGGGGCGGGTTGGCGGAGCAGGCGAGGGTTCCCGGAGAGTGGCTTCAGCGTGTGCCGGAACCGTTTTCGAACAGAGACGCAATGTGCGCCGGGACGGCGGGCTACACGGCGGCGCTGGCGGTGGGCGCGCTGACCAGGCATGGCGTGAAGCCGGCAGACGGAGAAGTGCTGGTGACCGGAGCCTCAGGAGGACTGGGCGGATTCGCCGTCATGCTGCTGGCGTCGATGGGCTACACGGTGGCGGCGGCCACGGGCCGGTTGGAAGAGGAGAGCTACCTGCGCGGGCTGGGGGCCGCCGGCATCGTCGGCCGCGACGAGTTGAACGCGCCGCATAAGGCGCTAGCCGTGACGCGGTGGGCGGGCGTCGTGGACAGCGTCGGCGGACTGGTGCTGGCGAACGCCTGTGCGGCTGTGCGAAACAGAGGCGCCGTGGCGGCTTGCGGCAATGCCGGCGGCATGGAGTTGCCCGTCACGGTGGCGCCCTTCATCCTGCGGGGTTTGACGCTCTACGGCATCGATTCGAATCATGCGCCGCAGCCGGAACGCGATGCGGCCTGGGCGTTGCTTTCACGTCACATCGCCCCGCTGCGCATGCATGTAGTGGCACGGGAGATCGGGTTGGGCGGCGTCATCCGGATGGCGGATGAACTGCTCGGCGGGCGGGTTCGCGGGCGCGTTGTGGTGGACGTGCGAAACTGACCCGCAAACATGAATGTGGCCAGGGATCACCGGACCCCTGGCCCTTCGAATCCACGAAAGTGGAAAAGCCGTCTACGCGATCGACTCGACCATCTTGGCGAGTTCGCCCTTGCCAACCGCGCCAACGCGCTGGTCCACAACCTTGCCGCCCTTGAACAGGAGCAGCGTGGGGATGCCGCGGACGTTGTAGCGGGCGGCGATCGAGGCGTGTTCGTCCACATTGACCTTGCCGACCTTCAACTTGCCCACTTGCTCATCGGCAAAGGCGTCAACGGTGGGCGCGATCATGCGGCACGGGCCGCACCATTCGGCCCAGAAATCCACGAGAACGGGGACGTCGGATTGCAGAACGTCCTGATCGAAGCTATCGGTGGTGAATGCCAGGGTGTTATTGCCAGCCATGTAACTAATGATTCTCCAATTCGAAAGATGTGACGAGTTGCGTGAAAGATTCAGCCTCTTGCGATCAGCCGGGCGTACAGTTCGCTGTACTGGCGCGCCGACGCGGTCCAGGAAAAGTCCTTGGCCATGCCGCGTTTCATGCGCGGCGCCCAGCAGCGGCGGTTCTTGTACGCCGCCAGGGCTTCGCTGAGGACAGCTTCAAGGGCGGCGACGTTGTAGTCGTGGAACTTGAAGCCGGTCTCCTTCTCTATTGTATCGTCCAGGCCGCCTGTCGCGCGCACCACCGGGACGGTGCCGTAGCGCAGTGAATAGATCTGATTCAGTCCGCAGGGCTCGTAAAGCGACGGCATCAGGAACATATCGGCGCCCGCTTCGATGCGGTGGGCCAGCGCATTGTTGTAGCCGACCCAGACGCCCACTTTCTCCGGCAGCCAGCGTTGCCACTCGTTGAACAGATTCTCGTAACGGGGTTCGCCGGACCCGAGAACGACAAGCTGAACGTCGTTCTGAGTGAAGAAATGGGCAAGCCCGGCAATCAGATCGAACCCCTTCTGCCCGGCAAAACGCGAAACAATGCCGATCAGCGGACGGTCCGGGTTATCGGAAGGAAGGCGAAACTCGTCCAGCAGCGCCTTCTTGCACGCCTTCTTGCCCGACAGGTCGGAGGCTGAATACCGGGCCGGGATGAAGGGATCCACCTCCGGCGACCATTCCGAGTAATCGACGCCGTTAAGGATCCCGCTCAATCGCCCCGACACCGAGCGCATGATGCCATCGAAGCCGAAGCCGCCCTCGGGCGTCTGGATTTCACGGGCGTAGGCGGGCGAGACGGTCGTCACCCAGTCGGATGTGACGATACCCGCCTTCAGATAGGAAATGTCGCCATGGTATTCGAGCTTGTCTGGGCTCATCCACCCCGGATTCAAGCCAAGGTCGCCCAGCAGGCTGGCGTCGAAGCGCCCGTGGTAGCCGAGGTTGTGGACGGTGAACACCGTGCGCGTGTCGTGGAAAGCGGGGTTGGCCCACTGCTGGTCCAGGCGGTAGACCGGGACCAGGCCCGTCTGCCAGTCATGGCAATGGATGATGTCGGGCTTGAAGAGCGTTTGGGCGACGCCAAGCGCGGCCAGCGACAGGACGGCGAACCGCCGGTGGTTGTCCCAGTAGTCGAACGCCCGCTGCGCGTACAGCCCTTCGCGGTCGAACAGGACAGGGTGTTCGACGAAATAAAACCGGACGCCCTTTTCGACGCGCGTGCGGATATCGACGTTCCAGGGGTGGGGTCCGGCGAAGAGGAAGAGGTTGTCGTAAGCGGACTCCGTCGAGTCCCACGCGATCTGCCCATACCGCGGCATCACCACCGCCACCTCGTCGCCGATCTCCTGAAGCGCCGCCGGCAATGCGCCAACGACATCGGCCAGACCGCCCGTCTTGGCGAACGGCGTAGCCTCGGATGAGACCATCAGGATTCGTGCCATGTCACCACCATGGTAGCCCCCGCGGACGTTCGACGGGGGTGGCTGTGATACGCTTGAAACTTAGGCAAGGAGCGAGATCATGGGTTCGTTGGGCTGGCAGGAAACGATCGTCATTTTTGTGCTCGCCCTCCTTCTGTTCGGGCCCAAGAAGCTCCCCGAACTTGGCAAGAACCTGGCCAAGGCGATTGGGGAGTTTCGGCGGGCGTCAAGCGAATTGAAGGACACGTGGCAGCGCGAGATGACCGCAATCGAGCGCGAGACGGCTGAAATCAAGAAGGAAACGCAGGCGGCCGTCGATTCCACTTTCGATACCCCCGATTCAAGCTACGACTACAATTACGATTCGTCATACGACTACGGCGCTTACGGAGAGACGTCTTCCAGCGATTCAACGGCCGCCGATGCAGCCAGTGCGGCTGTGGTGGCGGAGGCGGGATCCGGGTATTCCGATGCCGTCACGGCCGTCGAAGGCGGCGAAGAGGGCCCGGTGATCGCCGCCGCCGAAGGCTCCGTTGCCGTCGCCGGCGACGCCCCTGACGCTGAACCGGCCGGCGGCGCTGAATCGCCGGAGTCCGCCCCGGCGCGTTAGCGCGGACGGCACCGGCCATGTCGCTGTGAACGATCGGCAAGAGGTTTGATGGCAGACGCCAACCAGGAACAGGAACCGCGCCCCAGCGACCAGCAGGGCGACGCGCAATCAAATAGCGACCAGCCGGGCGTCGCGCAACCAGACAACGACCAGCCGGGCGCCGCACCCCCCGAAGACGAGGGCCGCCTCCTGCCCGAAGACTACTCTTCCGAATCGGAGACGCTGCCCTCCCACGCCTCCGAAACCGCGCAAGCTGAAATCGCCACTACTTCCGAACCGGCCACGTCGCCCGCCGTTCCGCCTCCGACCCCCGATCCCCCTTCAACCACCAGTTCCGGCAAGACCCCGGAGGAAGAAGACGGCGATGACGACGGCATGCTCCGCATGTCGTTCATGGAGCACCTCGAAGAGTTGCGAATTCGCATCATCCGGGCGCTTGGCGGAATCGCCGTGGCGTTTGCCGTCTGCATCTTCTATTCGAGTGAGATCTGGAACGCCGTCCGCCAGCCCGCCTCCGCCGCGCTCCAGAAACTCGGCTTCCCCGGCGAACTCGCCCAGATCTCCCCAACCGAAGCATTCAGCATCATCTGGATCAAACTCCCCGTCCTGGCGGCCCTCTTCCTTGCCTCGCCCTGGGTTCTCTACCAGGTCTGGGCCTTCATCTCGCCCGGCCTCTACAAGAAGGAACGCCGCCTCGCCGCGCCCTTCATCCTCACCACCGCCGGCCTGTTCATCCTCGGCGGCTGTTTCGCCTACTTCGTCGCCTTCCGCTTTGGATTAGGGTTCCTGCTGGGTATCGGCGTCGACATCGGCGTGCGTCCCCTGATCTCGATGACCGAATACACTGACCTGTTCATCAACGTCATGCTCGGCGTCGGTCTGGTCTTCGAACTGCCCGTCCTCATCTTCTTCCTGACGCTTCTGCGAATCGCTTCGCCGCGCTTCCTGATGCGCCATTCGCGCTACGCTATCCTGCTCATCGTGGTCGCCGCGGCCATCATCACGCCGACGCCGGACGTCTACAACCTCACCATCTTCGCCGTGCCGATGATTCTCCTCTACTTCATCGGCATCTTCGCCAGCTACCTGCTGGTGTTGAGCCGCGAAGGCCGCCGCTTCCCCTGGGGCAAGGTGCTCATGTGGACCGCCGTCGTGCTCGCGTTGCTGGCTGCGGCGCTCTACATGTCGATGAGCGTCTACCACATCAAATTCGTGCCGGGTTGGCCCTTCTTCGCCCGTTAGGTCCGTGACCGCGTGATTTTGCTCCTTTACGGGAAACCACTCACGGTCACGGCTCCGATCAGAGCCGGGCGCGTCAGCAAGCCCTCATGGCCCTTCTGGCCACCAGAAGTAATGAAAATCTGCAAGGTGATTTTCGACGGAGTTCCACAAGGCCGTTGTCACCCGCAACAAAGGATGAAAATAAACCGAAACCTGAGGCCGCGAACGCAGAGAGCGGGTCCTGTTCGCCATTTTCAGGGGAGCGAACCAGGACCGTCTTCAACCGCGCGCCGCAGAGAGCGGGTCCTGTTCATCATTTTCAGGGGAGCGAACCAGGACCGTCTTCAACCGCGCCGCAGAGAGCGGGTCCTGCTCGTCATTTTCAGGGGAGCGAACCAGGACCGTCTTCAACCGCGAACGCAGAGAGCGGGTCCTGTTCGCCGTTATCAGTGGAGCGGGTCCCGTTCGCCATTTTCAGGGGAGCGGTCGTCCAGTAAAACCTGATCTTGCGGTCAAAGCACCAGCGCAGTGTGCCGCCCACACTCCCGCCTGCCGTGTCGAGACCGTCCCGACACCTCCGCCCCAGGGCGAAAACGAACGCCAGCCGCCGGCGCGTATCCGCCCGCTTACTTCTTGAAGTACCAAAGCCAGAAGTACTGGCAGCCCGACCCGTAATGGTAGCGGAGCTCAAATCCGCACCGCTCCGCCATCACCCTTGCGCCCTCCTCCGAAAACGGCACCCCAAGCCACGTGTCGTCCGGGTCCGTCTGAACGCTGGCGTCGCCCTGCACCTGAAACTTGAACAGCGCCCCCGGACGCAGCAGCCTGCAAACCTCGCGGACATAGGTCTCAATCACGTCGCGGCTGGGAATGTGCTGGAAAACGATCGTCGAAAAGGCGAAGTCGAACGGCTTGTCATCCGGGATGACTTGCAGGTCCATGCCATTGTTCTGGTAGGCATGAGCATGAGGCAGTGCCGCCAGCGCCTGTTGCGCCAGCGCGACCATCTCGCCCGAAACGTCCACCGCATGCACCTCGCCGAACAGCCGCGCCAGCGCGCGCGTGATGCGGCCCGCCCCGCATCCGATCTCGAGAACCCGCATCTCCGGCGGGTCCTTCCCCTGGCAGATGTTCGTCATGTCGGTGAGGATCTCCTCACGGACCGTCTGCTCCCCTGACGCGAAGAACTGCTCGTCGGTCCAATCCGTGCGCTCCGTGTTGACATAGAAGCGGGCATTCTCGCGCGCTCGTTCGTCCCAGTCCCGCCGCATCTTCTCCAGGGTGACTTCCAGATTTCGCTTCTCGTCCATCACCAACAATTGTAGCGGTGTGTGCCCGATCCGGCCCATGTTATATTGGAGTTGGTCCTAGTGTGGGCGGCTAGCTCAGTTGGGAGAGCACCGCGTTCGCAATGCGGGGGTCGTGGGTTCGAACCCCACGCCGTCCACCAAACAAACCCACATCTTCTCTATCACTTACAGGCTCGCCAGTTTCTTGAACTAAGTTTGAACCAAACGCCTTCGAGAGTAAAGCGGAAATCCGCTCCTGCCTCTGCGGACACCACGGCGCGTAGTGCTTCCTCACAATCGCCGGCGTGTTGCCCAAAATATCTGCGACCTCCTGGTCGTTTGCTCCCAGGCTCAGAAGCTCGATTGCCAGCGTATGCCGGAACCGGTGCGCGTGTGCGCCCTCCACTCCGCTCTTGGCAAAGACGTTGCCCAGTGTTCTGGTGACATCCCGCCACCAGGACCGGACCGTTCCGCCTCCGCTCCAGAAGAAATAGGCCACGTCACCAGTGGCGGCCTTCGGTTCCGGCAACCGCTGCAAGGCGACCGCCAGTTCTGGGTGCATTGGCAGGAAGACCGGCTTTCCAGACTTCAGGGTGCGGACGTGGATCTCGCCCGCCCCGCCCTTCTCATCGAAGCGGACCCGGTTCTTCTCCAACAGTGCGACGTCGCTCACCCTTAACGCCGTGTACCGCAACGTGAGGACCATCGCCCGCGCTCTCAGCCGGCTGTAGGCGTCCGGCAACTGGTCACAGGCTGCGATGATGCAAATGATCTCGTTCGGCGTGTACGGCTGCTTCTCCTTCGGTTGCACGTTCCTCGGCATCTTGACGATGCGCGCCACGTTCTTCTTTACCCAGTCCCGGTCTGCGCAGTAGCCGAAGAACGTCCGCAGTAGGGCAAGCTCTTTTGTCCAAGTCAGCAGCCCGATTGGACGGGTTGCATGGAACTGGTCGAAGTGCTCCACCTTGACATCGTTCAGGGCTTCCACCTTCAACGTCTCGCAGAATCGACGGAAGAATCCCAGGACACGCCGGTGGTTCCGGGCGGTGCCGTGCTTCACTGTACTGGTGTGATGCTTCAGGAAGTCATCGATGGCCGCGTTGATCCGCTTGCCCTGGACAACGGCCCGGCGTTCCGGCGATTCCAGCATATCGGCAACCTTGCGCTGAGCACGGCTTTGGTTGCGCGTCTTCAGTGACTCCCGGATCGTCACGTCATGGAGACGGCCCCGGACCCAAAGCGGGCAACGGCAGCCCATGTACTGCGGGTCTTTGTGCTCGCAGTTAGCCACATGGCGTCGGTAGATGATGATTGAGTCGGCGCTCATCTCGCTTTTTCAGAGTATACGGCCATTGCCAGCGAGTAAGGGATTCGACGTTCCACGCGGCGGCGGCGGCCTCTTACCGTCGTCGGCTGCAACTTGAGTACACCCTCTCTATCTTGAAACCAACGGACGACGGTATCCGCGCTCACGCCCCACAACTCGGCATACCAGCTCGGTGTGAAATGCGGGTCAAGAACGATAGGCTTCATCGTCGCGCCACCTTTCAGAAAATTTGCCGCACTGGCCGCGGAGGAGGAGTAGCCCCGTGCTGGGGATGCGGCTGCCGGATGGCACCCTACTCGCGTAGGGGTCTGCCCCATCCGGCCCCAGGACTCACGGACCAGCAGTCAACCGAAAACCGCTGTTGTGAGCCGATCACGTTACGCGGACGGCCCAGTTTGCCCGGCCAGCATCAGCCGGCAGGAGACGGTCGTCACGCCGTTGCCGGCGGCGGCCGTCGCCAGTCCGACCAGGGGTTTGGAGTTCGTGCCAGGCGTCACAGTGAGTTTGCCGGCAGCGCTGTCCCAATACAGCCGCGCCCCTTGAGTCACAACGTCGGTCGTCACCTTGGGCAGCGTGAAGACGCCCTCAGTGGCGACCTCCACGTCCGCGCCGCTTAGGGCGTTGAAGGCGGCCACGCCGATAATGGAGCCGACGACCACCAGGCCGCCGCTGGAAACATTCGCCGGCGCGGTAACCGTCAGGGTCTCGCCAGGCTGGATGAAGTTTTTCATGATAGACCTCGATTTGCTTGGATCACAAAGTTTCTGGGTTGCGGAGACTGCAATGCTGCGATCTCCGCATCAACTCGCCTCAGCGCGGCCTCAAGGTCAGACTGCTGTCGGTGTTGGACCGACATGTCGCCTCGGGTGACCGAGGATGGCGCGGCCATCTGTTTCAGAATGGCTTCGCGGCTGGCCTGAAGTTCCTCGATGGTCATGGCTTACGCCCCTGCATTCCGGTACCCGCCCCGGTGATCGACGGCCCCGGCTCCGACGTGCCAAACAACGCGGATCTTGGTTCCCAGAACGTCAAAATCTGAATCGACCTCGACGCGCGGACCTTCGTAGCCGGACAGTTCCGAATACTCGAAACTCGCCGCGCCGGATGGATCGGCAAACAGATACCAGCCGGTCGGACTTGTGCCATCAAGTCGCGGTTCAACCAATGGGGTCAAGCCACGGATCGCAACCTCAACATTGCTCGCGGTCGCGGGGTACAGCTGCGCCAGTAGCTTGTCCACGACTCCTTCCAACGTGGCCGGCATCAGGATGTATTTCGGCGGCGCATCAATCGGATTGCCGGACGCATCCTTCTGTAACCTCATGGCCAATTTGCCCGCGGCAACGGTCAGGTCGGTCGGCGGTTCGCCCACGCTTGCGACGTTTTTGTGGTCCGTGTGGAAAATGGCTTTGTTGTCGGCCAGGACCGGGTTAGACGTGATGGTGTCCACCAGGAAACTCGAAAACCACGACCGCGCGCCGTTGGTCATCTTCGCGGACAAGTCGGCCAGTGCGCCCATGTCGTCATTGATCTGCGCCTGGAAGGACAGACTGAACCCACGGGCGTAGCTGAACGCTCTGTAACTGGACAGCTTCTTGTCGGTGATCGTGCCGTAGGTGATCTCGCCGCCTTTGGCCACCTTCGCCAATGAGGGCCCATTGCTGATTTCAAACGTGTGCTTCTCCCGAAAGTCGTCAACCGTCGAACGCCTGAAAACCTGCGTGATGGTCGGCGGCGCAGTGCGGAGAGTCAGCAGCGACTTGTTGAACAACTCGCTGTAGATGCCGCTTGAGAAATCGGAGATCGTGTGCATTCGGCTGATGATCTCCGCATCGCTGCCCAGGGCGTTCAGGCTGCGCCGGCGCATCTCGTCGCGGTAGAGGTCGGCGATTCGACGGTTGGCATAAGGCCGGGCCTGGTCGCTCAACTGGTGCGCCGGGTTGATGCGGTGATACAGGGCTTCACCCGCGGCGCGGATGGCGTCGGCCGGTCCGGTCTCGCGTGTCACGATGGCCGGCTGCCTGTTCTCGATGGCCGGCGTGTTCCGGGCGGCCTCTCGGACGATGGCCGCTCGTGCGTCGGCCAGGTTGACGTTTCGCTGAACCAGGTCGTCTGCAAACTCGCTGCGGACGCCCACGGCTTCAGCAATGGATCGGATCTGTTCTTGAAGTTCCATGCTGTTCTCCAAACTTCGGACTTTAGCCTGCGGGTCCGCCGCAAGCGGGGTAAAACTGATTTCCTTCGGGGTCCAACGAACGGCCGTCTTGACGCGCTGGCCGCTCTCTTTTGTGACTCGCCACTCCTGCACGGTGTAGCCCGCGCTCACGCTGCGAATCACGCCGCCCCTGATGTCTTGCACAACGCCCTGAATCTCGGGACGCTGCCCAAACCGGATGCGCGCAACACCACGCTGGCCATCGGCATGGGCATCTTCCACGACGCCAAGAATGGCTTCCACGCCGCCAAAGCGATCATGGTTATTGAGCACGGGCGCGCCGCGGATCGCGCTCAAGTCTATGGCTTCCGGCGACATGGACAGGCGTTCAATGAAGGCACCTTCCATGTCGTAGCGGGACACGTCGGCCCCGGTCGAAAACACGACCTCAACCGTCCGCTGCTCTTCGTTGAACGTGCTCGGCTCAAACTGTGCCGCGCGTACCAATAGTTCGTTTCGCATTGATTCTCCTTATCTGGGCGGCCTCTCGCCGTCGCGTCAGTTCTTCTCGGGCCAGGTCGCAATCGTGCCAGTCCCGCTGCGCCAGGACGAGGTACAGGTCCGCCGTGCCTATCTCGGCTGGCCGGCAGCCCTCAAACTTCCCAAACCTGAATGGCTCGCCCGTCATACCTTCGCCTCTTCGGTCTGCCCTTGCCCCTGCTGGGTCACCCGCCGTGGGTCCGAATCGAGCACCAGGCTCAACCGGTCGGCGCGGGCGTTATCGGCTGCGATTTCGGCGTCGATATCCTCAATGTTCCAGCCCGTCGCTGATACGGCTTCAGACCGGCTTGTCAGCCCGCCGCGGATTCGGGCAATCGTCGCCGCCACCTCGCTTTTCTCGTCAAGCATGGCGATGGACGGTCCAATCCAACGCGCCGGTTGAGGCTCGGGAATGACGCCCAGCGAGACCGCCAGATTCATCCAACGCTCAAGGACCGGCGCGCAGAATTGGGGAACCATGAAGGCGTGCTGAATGGCTTCAATTGTCCGTCGCCACTCAAGCAAGGCCATCCTGCCGGACGCGAACGTGCAAGTGCTGATGTCGCTGGCCAGCACCTCATAGGGGATGCCAGCGCCGGATGCGATCTTGCGCAAGACCGACCGAATGAAGGCGTCATAAGTCTGCCCGGCGTCGGGCGGTTTCGAGAATTCCACGATCTCGCCCGGCTGCAACCGGACCATGCTGCCGGGTTCCAGGGATGGGACGCCGGCCGTGCTGTTCAGCGGGTTACTGCCGTCTGCGCTCTGGACAAAGCCAGCGAACAGTGACGCCGTGCGGGCGCGGACGGTCTCGGCTTCCTGGTACTCTGCCAGCTCGCGCAACGCCACCAGGACGGGCGCCAGCCACGGGACGCCGCGCTCTGCGCCTGGTGCGATTGGCTTGTAGACGTGTAGGCATTCCGACGCCGGAACAAAGATGGACCGCATACTCCCGGCTAGGGCAGGATGCCGCTCATGCAACCAGTAACCCGCCCGTCGAACGCCGTCGTAACGGATGCCGGCGTAGGTCTGCGCATCGACGCGGCTGGTGTCCAGATACTCGGGTCCAAGCACTTGGAGACGGAGCGGAATCCGATCCTCGGGCGTCACGACCAGCCGGACGAAACACTCACCCGAAACCATGACGGTCTGTAAGACTTGCCACTCCGTTTGAACCCAGTCCAGGCGGCCGGCAATGTCGCACTGGTCCGCCCACGCCGCCCACGCCGTCGCCGTCGCCTTGTCTTTGAATTGCGGACGGAGACCAGCCGCGCCGATGGCCGCGGCTATGGTTGCATCCACGATCTTTCGCGCCCAGGCGTTGTTCCGATATTCGCCTTCACTGCGGGATCGGACAGTGATCGGGTTGTCGAGCCAGGCGTTCACGTCCCTGGTCGGCGCAGTCCAGCCGGACAGACGGTTGCCGCGGCCGGCAGCATCCCAAAGCGGATAAGAACGCACCTCGTCCGCCCGGCCCAGCAGCCGGTTGAAAATGGTTTTGATATTCATGGGTTAAGTTCCGAAGTGGAGTGTCCGCTGAATGCCAAACGATCCGGCGCGGGCGTTGACGGGTTGCGCCGCCCAAGTAGTACGGCCGCTCTGGGAGTTCTTTTGAACCACGGGAAGCCGCGGGAAGGACTTCATGGTTCGCCGTATTTCGGGCTTGCTGGCGAACTGCTCGCATGAAAGACCAGCCGGCCGGACCCGCTCAATCACGCCATGCTTGCCGTAGCCGCACCAGTCGCCCACTTCAATGAGATCGGCCACAAAGCGCGGGCTCATATTGCAGTGCGGGCGGCCGTCGCCGTCGGTGAACGTGACGGCCGGTCCTTGCGTTCTCAGGATCTCTTCAAGTTGTTGACCGCGATATTTCATGACACACTCCGGCCCGGCTCGCTTTCGCGTCCCAAGTTTTCCCCCTTGGGTTGACGGGGGTTGAACCACGCTTCCGCTATCGGACTTCGACGCCCCTCTGCCGTAAGAAATCCATCACTTTGGGCCTCGCCCACTCCCAGAATCCCGCCACGTCAAACTCGACCCAGGCCCATTCTTTCGGCGGCCAGTCGCCTCGCAGCAACGCCACGTTGTACTCGGCATCATTGGCGTAAGGAATCGACTTCCCCGTCTCGATCCGCAGTCGGTCCTGCTCCGTATTCATGAAGATGGGGTCCGGCCTTTTTTGAACGCCGTAACTGCCTATCTGATAGCCGTTCAGGATCAGATCAAATACGCCGTTGTAGCGAAACGTCTGGTAGAGACATTCATTCCACGCGCCGGCTCGGGCAAGTCTGTCGATGGCAAGCAACTTCAGCGCCTCTCTCGGCGTATAACGAAGGTGGTTGCCAGGGCCGCCAGAACCGAATTTATTTAGGCTCAGGACGCCCCGCCTCAAGTAGCTCTGGAATCGCCCTTTCGGCATACCGATCAGTTCGATAAAATCAGGGAGAGGAAGAATCGAATAATCGAGCCACGCCCATTTCAACGGGTGAATCTTCCCGTCCGTAACGGTGGTTGCCGCCAACTCGGAAACGGTCTGTTTTCGCCTGCCCATATCAAGTCACTTTTAAGTTAGCACACGTCGTTTTAATTGTCAAGCACGACCCGAAACAAAATTCGACCGGCTCGTTTGATACCCCGTCGCCACTGCCGCCACCCCGCCCTTCGCCATCGCTTCCAGCCGCTCGCACTGCTCGTCTAACCGGACGCCCGACATATACAGCGAGTGCAACGCGGCCGTCGCATAGCCCCGGCAGTCCAGGGCTTCGTTGCGGACGCCGCCCGGCTTCATGAATACCCTCTCGCTCCTGGTGCCACGTTGCCGGACCACTATCCTTTCGGCGGTCAACTGGCGGAAGTAATCGGCATCCCTGTCAATGGGGAAATGGCAGTATCCCGGCCCCGGCTTGTCCACTCTCAGCTTGCTGTACACCCGCTCTTTGGCGGTGTCCGATCCGATCAGGAAGAACTCGCCCCGCTGTACCCCTCGAGACGCCCGGCGCGGCCAGATCGGCTTGCCGAATCCCGCTTGCCCCTTGATCGCATAGACTCGCCTGTTCATCCGCGGCCTGGTGAATTCGATCACCTGCCCCATCTCGAATCCGCTATCAATGCAGGTCGCTGCGATCGGCAGGTCCAGCCCGCTTTCGTGCCGCCACTGCCGGACCAGCAGCCGGTCCAGGTCTGCCCAGACATCGGCTTGCCCGGTGTCGCCGTGCAGAACGTGATAGGCAACGGACCAGGACTCCTCACCACGGCCCCAGCCCACAACCTCAAGCTCGAGACGGTCATCCTGGACATCGACGCCGCACGTCAGCAGGGCAACGCCGGACGGCACCTCCGCACCGAACGGTTCCCGCCTGTTGTGCAGGGCGTCGGCATCAAGCGGCAGGGCGTTCTCATCCTTCCAGGTCTCTCCCAGGACCGTGTTGACGAACACCTGCAACGTCTCGCGGGCTTGATTCGCCTCAAGGAATTCCCGCGCCAGATCGCCCCACGACGGCCAGCCCACGGGCGCATACAGGGCGTTAATTCGGTATCCTCGGGTCCGGCCATCTCCCGGCGCCGTCGCCCTCCACTCGCCTCTGGCCAGCATCCCGGCCTTTTCGTAGTTTTCGACCAGTTCGCCGCATCCCTCGCAGCGATAGCGGGCGGTTTCCGGCTTGCCCTCGTCCCAGACCACACCCGGCCAGGCGAGCACCTGGAAGTAGTCGCACTTCGGGCAGGGCAGGAAGAAACGCCGCTGGTCGCTCTGCTTGTACAGGGCTTCAATCCGGCTTATGCCCTCGAGCGTCGGCGTCGATACCGCCAGGATCTTCCTCTGCGATCCGAATGCCACGGTCCGCTTGACGGCAAGGGCCAGCGGATCGCCTTCGCCATCGGCATCAAGCGGCCATCCGTCAAGCTCATCGGCCAGGACGTACTTGGCCGGCAGACTCCGCAGTCCGACCGCGCTGTTCGCGCCGGTCAGGATCAGCACGCCGCCCGTGAATTCCTTCATGGCGATGGTGTTGCCCGAGTCCCGAGACCGCGGACTCTTCACACGGCCCCGCAACGCCGGCGCCGATTCGATCATGTTGTCAAGCCGGTGTTTCGAGAACCGTTTCGCCATCTCGACGGTCGGCTGCACCAGCAGCGTCGGCGCGGGCGCGTGGTGCATCAAGAAGCCGCAGACGTTCAACAGAACCTCGGTTCCTCCGCACTGTGCCGACTTCATCAGGATCACCCGCTCGCATGGCGACGAAGGTGACAGGCTATCCATGATCTCTCGCAGAAACGGGGTCCGGCTGGTCCGCCACTGACCAGGCTCAGGTGATGTCGAATCCAGGATGCGGTGAGTATCTGCCCACTCGCTCACAGTCAGACGCGGCGGCGGTAGCAGGGCCTCTGTCGCCTCTGCCCAGACCTCAAGCACCCTACTGTTGCGCGTCGGCATGGATGCCCCTCAAAGCCTCTTCGATGCCGTCTCGCAGACCGGCCCGGACCTCCGACTCAGGACGCCCGGCCAGGCTTGCCGCCAGCCGGTCAGGGATGGCGAGCAGGCGTTCCTTCAGGCTGCCCAATTGCTCAGCCCAGACCTTCCGCACGTCGGCGGCTGGCAGTAACGCGCCGCGCTTCG
The DNA here is from genome assembly GCA_947084845.1 of uncultured Bryobacteraceae bacterium. Classification (GTDB taxonomy): domain Bacteria; phylum Acidobacteriota; class Terriglobia; order Bryobacterales; family Bryobacteraceae; genus PNKE01. The sequence continues at coordinate 37,271 of CAMTUE010000049.1, forward strand.
TGTCCCGCTCCATCTCGCGTAGTTGAGCCAGGGCAAGGACGCGGCGGCGGTTGGCTTCATTGGTCGAGACCTTGGCGGTCTGGTCGGCTTTGCTCAGTTTGGGCATGGTGTTTTCCTCGACGTCGGTGCGGATTGTGTCTTTTTGTTCGTCTGAATTCGGACGAACAAAATCAGCAGGCTTGCGAACCTGTTGCGCCCTCGCCCGCGCCGCAACCAGCGGCTCCAGCGCTTCACGAACTCCGCCCGCTTGCCGTCGCGCCGGATCGTCCTCTCTGTGACGTGGTGCTGGATGGCCAGCGTCTCGCTCGTAACTGAGCTTCGGACATTTTGTCCGATGCTTTGTCCTTTGAGCGCACCTGCCTCTGCCATTGTTCGCTTCGTCCGGTTGTACCGCCGCCCGCGAAGGATGCTCCGCTGGTCCGGCGTCAGGTTGCGGCGGATAAGTTAGTGGTCCCTAACTTTTCATGGGCTGCCGCTGGCGTTATGGCGCAAAGGGTCAACCCGCCCGCTTCACCTCTCAAAAGATCGTTTGGCGGTGGGGGTACCCTGTGGTGGGGTACAGGGTAGCCTTTAGAATCGCTCCCAGGGCATTACAGCGTAGTTCTATCAGTTCGGCTTATAGGACTATTAGCGCAGACCGCTCCGGGCCTCTGTTTTGTCACCAGTGTCACCAGTGTCACCAGTTGTTTCCTATATAAGGGGGTAGCACCCTAAACATGCTAATTGCATACTTAAGCACTGTCCCTATTAATAACGTCAATTGAACTGGTGACACTGGTGACACGCCTGAATCCAAAGGACTTAGGACTGGTGACAGGACTGGTACCAACTGGTGACACTGGTGACAACTTAGCCCTTCCTCCGATAGCGCCATTCCCTCGCCTTGCCCTCCCGAACCAGGTATCGTTCCCAGCCCAAAGCGCGCAGACAACGGGCCACTCTGTTGCTATGCGCCTGTGTCGTCGCCGACCGATCCAGTTTCAAGTGATCGGCCAGGATCTCTTGAACGGATGTCGATTCGACCCGATCCAGGAATTCGTCAATGCCCGGCTGCCAGGGATCGGCGATGTACCGCGCTTCCTGCTCGGCCAGCGCATCCTTAACCAGTTCGTCGTCAACCAGCCACCAGATTTCCCCGGCGCGGTACTTGGCGACGGCCTCAGCCCATAGTTGATCCCGGTCTCTGGTCAGGCCATCCGTGTCGATCTTGCCTTGGCACTTGACCGGCCAGTATCGGCGATTGCCGGTCTCATCCGATGCCCATTCGGTCACGTTCGTTGATCCGGCAAAGATGCACTGGCGCGGCGCGTCCTCCGTCCGTCTGCCGTACGGCGGCCTAAATCGGTCGGTCTGCCGGGTCAGGAATGACTTGATGGCGCTCTGCTCATGGCGATTCAGAGCATTCAGTTCGCCCAACTCCAAGACCCAGATGCCAGCCAATTGCAGACTCGCATCCTTTGAATCTACGTCCGGCAACTGGTCAGTGAACCAAGGCTCCGAGAGTACCCGCAACGCCGTTGATTTCCTGATACCCTGCTCACCTTCGAGGATCAGGACGTGATCCACCTTACAGCCGGAGTCCATGATCCGGGCGACGCCGGAGATCAGCCAGCACTGCCCCACGCTCATGGCGTAGATGTTCGGTTTCTCATCCGACGACGCCACGCCGCAGTAGTCAATGAGCCACGTCGATATCCGGCTGATGCCATCCCATTCCAGCCCGTTCAAGTAGTCGCGGACCTCATGCAGCCGGACCTTCCCAGCAACCAATTGAACGGCCTGTCCCGCTGTATCCTTCGAGACCTCGATACCGTTTCGTTGCAACCAGCGCGCCGTTTCCAAGTCATCCGATTCGGTCCATGCAGTCCCGGCAGCCGGTCCGCCCCAGGGCGCGGGACTCTGTGCCACGACGCGCAACCGGAATTCATCGTAGGCGAGTACGCCCGCCCATTCCGGCGCGGACTCGATAGCGACACAAGCGTTTTCAAACAGCGGTTTCGGCTTGCCCGCCTCAGTGACCAGCAAGCGAGAACGCCATCCGCTCATCCGGTTGAAATCAACGCGGCCTATTTCGGCGAGCACCTGGTCAGGACCGACGGCGGCCAAATGGTCATCAAGACCCTTGCCCTCGGACGCCTCCCATTCCAGGAACCCGACCTCAGCCCCACGGCCCCGCAGTTCGCGGGATAGCTGCCAGCGCGCCGCCTTGACCTCGGGTTTCTCGGCAATGTCGGCGTCGAAGGCGATGATGGCGCGGCGGCCCTGCCATGCGATCAGGTCCAAGTCAGGGATCGGCCCCTTTTCGTCCCGGCGCTCGCCATTGGGTCCGGTCACCTTGCCGATGGTCCCTCGCCAGTTCCAGACGCCGCCGACGCCAACGGGCAAGAATCGCGGTTGTTCTACATGGTGGTTCGCCAGTCGCCAGGCGGCCAGTGTCTTGAATTCGCCCTCAGTGATGAGTAGGGGAAGGGCGCCGTCCTGAAGTTGCGCCTGAGTGCAGCCGGGCGCGAAGTACAGGCGGTTGCCACGTTCGGGCGGTTGGATGTACTTCGCCGACTCCCGGCGACGGTTGCCAGCGACGATCTCAATGTCGGGCGTATCGCGCCGGATTCGATGGTGGACAACGATGCCGTCGCCAGGACGGCAGTAGGGAATCAGAAGACCGGAGTAGTCGCCGCGCTTGCGTCCGACGATCTGCCCTCCAAGGTGTCCGTCGACGCGGCGCAATGCGGCCATGTGTGCCAGGTCCGGCGTGATCCAGCGGGCGGCCAGGGCGGTATGGTCGGCGGCGGTGAGATCACGGCCCAGCAACTCGAGCATGGGCGCGGCGCTCATACCGAGACCTCCGGCGCGCGCCTGGTGCGGGTCAGGAGAACAATCAGAGCATCGGCGTGACGATCAGCAACTTCCCGCCGACCTTCGGCAATCGCCAGTCCTTCAAGCAACCGCGCCCGGAGGACATCTTCAGGCCAGTCCTGAAGGGTTGACACGGCCACGCCCAACGCGGCGGCTGCGTCCGAGAGGAGTTTGGACTCCGATTGGCGAACTGGAAAATTTCGCTTTACTTCGGCCCGGTCTGGGGATACGATGGGGATGTTAGTAATCACGTCAGTAGCCTTTCGGCCCCGGCTAGATCCCGGGGCCTTTCCTTTGCAGGGCGTCTGTACAGGTTTTGTACACGAACCCTGCGGAAACCGCGTTTCTAGCGGTACTGTCCGTGATGAAAAGAAAGAAGTTGTTTGTTTTCAGTGGGATTCAGGCTTTCGAACCCCACGCCGTCCACCAGACTCTCCCCTACCGCAACAGTTCCATCGCCCTTCTGAACAGCGGTTCGAAATCCCCAGCCCCCATCTCCGCCGCCGCCTTCTTCACAGCCAGCTCCGCCGCTCCCTGCTGGCACCCCAGATTCACCAGCGCGCTCACGCAATCCTGTTCCGCCGCCGTCAACAAAGCCACCGCCGGACCCTTCGCCGCCGCCTGCGCCGCTGCCCCGAAATCCAGCTTGTCGCGCAACTCCAGCACAATCCTCTCCGCCGTCTTCTTCCCGATCCCCGGAATCCGCGTCAACTGCTGCACCTCCCCCGCCCGGATAATCGTGATCAGGTGGCCCGCCTCCACCCCGCTCAATACCGTGATCGCCATCTTCGGCCCGATCCCGCTCACCGTGATCAACTTCTCAAACAGCGTCCTCTCCTCCGCCGCCAGGAATCCGAACAGAATCAGCGCATCTTCCCTGACGTGTGTGTGGATCCGCAGCCTCACCTCCTGCCCCACATCCGGCAGCGACCCATATGTCGAAACCGCAATCACCACGTCATACCCAACGCCCCCGCACTCCACCACCGCCTGGTTCGGGCGCTTCTCGATCAACGTTCCGCGCAAGTGAGCGATCATCGGTTCTATTGTAGAAGTTACATGGCTCGCCGGATGTTTTATGTTGACGAAGTGCGGTCGGGCCGCGCCACCCTGCGCGGCGAAACCGTTCAGCACCTGCGCAAGGTCCTGCGCGCCGAACCCGGCCAGCGCTTCGAAATCTCCGACAACGAATCGCTCTACCTCGCCGAACTCGCCTCCTACGGCAAGGACCTCGCCGACTTCACCGTCATCTCCGAAATCGACACCCCGCGCCCTCCCCTCCGTCTCCACCTCTTCCCTGCCCTCATCAAATTCGACCGCTTCGAGTGGCTTCTAGAAAAGGCCACCGAACTCGGCGTCGAGCGCATCACCCCCGTCTACGCTCTACGTTCCGACAAGGGCCTCGACCAGGCCGCCGTCAAACGCATGGAGCGGTGGAAGAAGGTAGTCGCCGAGTCCGGCCAGCAGTCCCGCCGCGCCACCCGCCCGGTTATCGATCCGCACGTCGCCCTCGCCGCGGCTCTCGCCTCCCCCGCCACGTTCCGCTGTTTCCTCGACGAAGACCCCGCCGCCCCCCCGCTGCTCAAATCGATCCCGCCCGTGCGCTCGTCCAACGACACGGTCGCCCTTCTCTGCGGACCCGAGGGCGGGTGGGACGAACGCGAACGCGCCCAGGCCATCGCCGCCAACTGGCAACCCGTCTCCCTGGGCCCCCAAATCCTCCGCGCCGAAACCGCAGCCATAGCCGCCCTGGCCGTAACCTGCGCCGCCTGGCAAACGGCCTGAACTCAACCGCCCGCCCCCCCGCCGACCGCAACCGCGAACGCAGAGAGCGGGTTCCTGGCTGTTTTTCAACGCAGTGCCCACATAGCTGTTGCCAGCCGCAACAAGCCATGAAAACAGCCCGAAACCTGAGGCCGCGAACGGAGAGAGCGGGTTCCTGGCTCTTTTTTTCAACGGAGAGAGCGGGTTCCTGGCTGTTTTCAATCGCAGCGCCCAAGCCCCCACAACCCGCAACCCGCAACCGCGAACGGAGTCAAAAACGCGCGCCGCGCGTCATGAAAACCACGAGGCGCCCGCCCGTAGCTCTATTGAAAGCACAGAAGTACCTCGACTTCAGGCGAGCCTCGTGCGTCAGCGCGAGGTACGACACCCCAGACCGCCCCTGACGCTCAGCGGCTCGCCAAAATCCAGCGCCACGTGCTTTGTTGAAAACACAGGAGTTACGGATACGCCTCGTGGAGAGAGAGCGGGTTCCTGGCTGTTTTCCATCGCAGCGCCCAAGCCCCCACAACCCACAACCCGCAACCACGAACGGAGAGAGCGGGTTCCTGGCTGTTTTTCAACGGAGAGAGCGGGTCGCCGGGGTGATTCTCGACCGAGCGGTTTCCTGGCCGTTCATCAACGCACCGACCGCCGCTCACCATCCTCAACGCAGCCCACCACCGTCCAACAATCCCCGCCCTTCACGAAACCGCCCGGCTGATGGCGTGTCTCAGCAGGTCTTCCATTTCGACGTACTCCAGCGCCTCCGAGTGCGTCGACTCCAACACCACCCCCGGCGCCATCCCCGCCTCCAGCGCCTCTTTCCACCGCAGCACGCACAGGCACCACCGGTCCCCGGGCTTCACCCCCGGAAAGTTGAACATCGGCATCGGCGTCGACAAATCGTTGCCCCGCCCCTTTGAGAACTCCAGAAACTCCGCCGTCGCTTCGATACACACCGTGTGCTGACCCACGTCTTCCTCGCCCGTGTCGCAACACCCGTTCCTATAGAACCCAGTCTTTGGACTGTTCGAACAAATCCCCAACGGGCCGCCCAGAACATTCTTTCTTTCGTACATGACTCTTATGGATGCCGCCCAACCGCCCCCGGATGCGGGCCTAACCCCTGCCCAAGCCGCTTTTCCGCACCACGCGCGAGCCCGGTCACAGCATTAGCAAATAAATCTAACCCACCCCAACCCACTCATTCCAAACAACATCTCCCAACCCACCCCCAAAACCAAGCCCCAAAACGCAAACCGCCCTCCGATCATAATTCACAGGAGCACTACGTCAATGAAACACTCAATCGAAGACCAATCGAACACCCAGGGCAAACCACCCGAACCCGGAGGCCCCGAACGAAGAGAGGGGGTCTCTTCGCCAGATCCCGCCCCCGCCTCCGTCAACCCCGGCCGCAGAGAGGGGGGGGGTGAGCCCGGCGCCCCCCCCCCCCCGCCGCGGGCGGGGCCCCCGCGGGCGGCGCCGGCCCGCGGGGACGAGACCCCCTCTCTTCGTTCGGGGCCTCCGGGGTTGGGGTCTCCGGGTTTGGGGACTCCGGGTTCGGGGTTGATGGGTTGGGGTGGTGAGCCCTGAGTGATTGGTTGATCTTCGATTGTGTGGTTCATTGACGTGGTTCTCCTGTGAATTATGATCGGGGGGCGGTTTGCGGTTTGGGGCGGGTTCTTTGGGGTGGATTGGGGGATGTGGTTTGGAATGAGCGGGTTGGGTTGGGGTGGGTTAGATTTATTTGCTAATGCTGTGACTCCTTCGTGCGCCACCTGCAGATCGCACTGCGAGGGATGAGAAGCGCGCCTGCGGCGCGGAGGGGCAATCAGGTTTTGAACGGCTCGGGGTGGTGTTGCCACGCCCATATTTTCATGGGAGTCAGGCGTGGCCTTTCTCGATGGATCGCGGTTGCGGTTGGTACGTTTGGCGGTTGACATCATGATGCGGTAAGCAGTAGCATCATGATGTGAGAACGACTGTGACGCTGGACGATGATGTCATGAATTTGCTTGAGCAGGAGGCTCGGCGGACGGGCGCTTCCTTCAAGCACGTGGTGAACCGGCGGATCCGGCTCGGATTCAGTTTGAACACGGCCGAGGGGCGCAAGCCGTTCAAATTGAAGGCGCGGGTGCTGGGATTGCCGCCGGGGCTGAGCTACGATAACGTGGCCGAACTGATCGAAGCGGTCGAAGGCGCGGACCACAAGTGATCGTCGTCGACGCCAATCTCCTGCTTCACGCCTACGATTCCACTTCGCCGTTTCATGAGAAGGCGCGGACCTGGTTGGAGGAGGCGTTGTCGGGGGAAGGGTTGGTCGGTGTGCCTTGGCAAAGTATTGGGGCGTTCGTCAGAATTGCGACGAACCAGCGGTTGCCAGGGGAGAGGTACACGGCGGAAGAGGCTGTGGCCGAGGTGGATGGGTGGCTGGGGCAGCCGAATGTCAGGGCGATTGGGCCGGGTGAGAGGCACTGGACGCCGTTTCGGCGGATGCTGATCGAGGGGCAGGCGCGGGGTCCGCTGACTACGGATGCGGCATTGGCGGCGCTGACGGTGGAGCATGGGGGAGTGCTGCACACGACGGACAGGGATTTCGCGCGGTTTCCGGGGCTGAGGTGGGTGAATCCGCTGGGATGAGGGGCTAAACACAACGACATTTGTGTTTGCTGATGGGATCGTCTGTTCAGGAGTACCGCTCGCTTACGCAAGCGGCTCGCTGGCGGCCTGCGAATTGGATCGTCTGTTCAGGAGTACCGCTCGCTTACGCAAGCGGCTCGCTGGCGTCCTGCGAATTGGATCGTCTGTTCAGGAGTACCGCTCGCTTACGCAAGCGGCTCGCTGGCGTCCTGCGAATTGGGTTAGGATTTGCGGCTTCCGGTTTCGAAGTGGTTGGCGAATTCGGCGCGTTGGGCGGGACTGCCGATCATGATGAGGCGGGCTGCGCGGCCGAGGCGGTCGTGGGCGCTGGGGTTGGTCACGACCTGGCCGTCTTTTTCGATGGCGATGACGGTGAGTCCGGTTTTGGCTCCGATGCCGGATTCGGCGAGGGTCTGGCCTTCGAGCGTTGCGGGCGTGGGCTGGTAGAAGAGTTCGACGCCTTCACCGAGGACGACCAGTTCCCTGCCCAAGACGCTGGAGAAGACGATTTCTGAGCCGAGCGAGGCCTCGCTGAGGACGAAATTGGCGCCGGCGAGGTTGCGCTTTGAATCACGGGCGGAAAGGAAGGTGGCGATCCGGGTGCCGAGGGTCTTCATGGACTGAGCACATTATTCTGGCAGATCGGGGGGAGCGGCGGCGGTGAAGCCCACTAGGAGATGCCCGCGCGTATTGGGAGTACAACGGGCGGGGGGAGTGAAGATGTTCAGGCGTGGCCCTGGCGTTGCATGGCGGCGATTTCGTCGTGGATGCGCTGGGTGATGGCGGTGCGGTCGCGGGAGTGGAGGCCTGTGGTTTCGATGGGTTTTCCGATTCTTATGGTGACGCGGCCGGGGCGGAGGTGGTGGGAGTGCATGGGGAGGACGTCGCGGATGCCGATGATGGCTACGGGGAGGATGGGGATTTCGCCTTTGATGGCGAGGTAGGAGGCTCCGTCCTTGAAGGTTTCCATTTCGCCGGTGACGGAGCGGCCGCCTTCGGGGAAGATGAGCAGCGAGACGCCGTTTTGTTTCATGGCGTGGCCGGCGTGGGAGAGGACCTTGAGGGCGGCTTTGGGGTCTTCGAGGGGGACGCTGATGTTGCCGGCGCGTTTGAGGTGGCCGCCGAGGAAGGGGATGAGGAAGAGTTCCTTGCGGGCGAGGAAGCGGAAGTTGGCGGGGACGTAGGCGAGCAGGACGGGGGTGTCCATGTAGCTGACGTGGTTGGGGCAGATGACGTAGGGGGTGTTTTCGTCGACGTTTTCGGCTCCGACGGCGGTCACTTTGGCTCCGGCGATGCGGAGGAGCATACGGGCCCAGGCGCGGGCGACTTTGAGTTGGGTGCGGCCGCCGGTGTCGAAGGGGGCGCATATCATGCTGATGAAGCCATAGAAGAGGGTGGCCAGGATGATGGCGGGGGCGCGGTAGAGAACTCCGATGAGGTAGCTGAGGGTCATGCGGGGGACGAAACTATGATTCTGTCACAAGGAGGGGGCGGGATTCGAAGGGTGATGGAGACAATAGATGAACAAAGAGCGATGCGAAGTACCGACGGGGAGGATGCGGAGGAACCCGCTCTCTTCGTTCGCGGTTGCCGGTTCTGCCGGAGCGGCAGCCCGTGGCACGCGGCCCGGCTGGCGGCGGGGTCATGGCGTGGTTGGAGCGCTGAAGGGATGAGATGAGAGGTCAGGGAACCAGGAGGGGGCGGGCTTCACCGACGAGGTAGAGGGAACCGGTGATGAAGACGGCGTCGCCGGGGGCGGCGGATTGCAGCATGACGAGGGCGTCGCGGATGGATGGGGCGAGACGGGCGTGGGATGCGCCGGAGAGGTCGCGGAGTTGTTCGGGGGTGTAGGCGCGGGCCTGGTTGACGCCGGTGAGGATGAGTTCGGAGGCGAGGGGGAAGAGGAGGGGGGCGATGACGGAGAGGTCCTTGTCGCTCATTGCTCCGAAGACGATCCAGATGCGGCGGTTATGGTGGAATTCGCGGATGTAGTCGGCGAGGGCCTGTGCTCCGGCGGGGTTATGGGCTCCGTCGAGGAAGATGTCGGGGGCGGAAGAGACGTGTTCGAGACGGCCGGGCCAGCGGGTTTGGGCGATGCCCTGGCGGATGGCGTCGTTCGGGATGTCGAGAAAGTGGAGGGCGGAGATGGCGGTGAGGGCGTTTTCGACCTGGTGGGCTCCGATGAGGGGACATTCGATGGGGATGGTGGCGGGGCCCTGGGCGGTGAAACGGCTGCCGTAGGGGTCGAGGTGGAGGTCCTGGGCGACCCAGTCGGCGGCGCGGAGGACGGGCGAGGCGTTTTGAGTGGCGGCGCGTTCGAGGACGGCCTGGGCTTCGGGCCGCTGGCGGGAGAAGACGACGGGGCGGGAAGGTTTGATGATGCCGGCCTTTTCGAAGGCGATTTTGGGGATGGTGTCGCCGAGGAAGCGTTCGTGGTCGAAGTCGATGGGGGTGATGATGGAGAGGATGGGATCGACGACGTTGGTGGCGTCGAGACGGCCGCCCATGCCGGTTTCGAGGACCACGGTGTCGACGGCCTGGGCGCGGAAGAGCAGGTAGGCCATGGCGGTGATGGTCTCGAAATAGCTGGGGTGCATGTCGATGAGACCACTCGCGATGAGCTTTTCGGCGGTTTCATGGACTTCGTTGAAGGCGGCGGTGAAGTCGGGGACCGAGACGGGAAGGCCCGCGATGCGGATGCGTTCGGTGGGTTCGACGAGGTGGGGGGAGGTATAGATGCCGGTGCGGATGCCGGAGACGCGAAGGGCGGATTCGACCATGGCGCAGACGGAGCCTTTGCCGTTGGTGCCGGCGACGTGGATGGTGCGAAAGGCGCGGTGGGGGAGGGCGAGGGCGGCGAGGAGGGTTTGGATGCGTTCGAGGCCGAGTTTGATGGATTTGAACTCGTTGCCTAGGGCGTAGAGGTAGCGGACGGAGTCTGGGTAAGTGGTGTCCAAACGACTATCGTAGCGGGATCGGGCGGGGTTTTGAGCCAAGGGGCGGGAGGCCGGAGTTTGGGCCGGGCTGCGGCGAATCGACGCCCGAGTGTTCGGGGAATCAGTCGATGGGGCAGGGAGAGGATCCAGCCAGGTCTGCGTCAGCCAATGGATTCACCCCTGGTCCCTACTTCACCACGAGCGCGAACTCGAGCTTAAGAACCACAGCATCTTGCGTGACCCAAACGGCTGGAATCTCAAACTTGACCAGTTCCTGGCTGTAGCCGTCGGTTTCCGCTCCAGGATCTTCTTTGCCTCGTCGAGGACCCGATAAGAAAACTGGGTTTGAAGGCTCCGGGCCATGGCTGCACAAACACGGCGGATGTAGAAGCCGTCGCGGCCCTTGCCTTCGACTTGAACGTTTTTCAGCCGCAGAAAGCCGTCCTGGTAGTAAGGCATGGCACGGATCGTTAAATCAAAAGCGTCGCCCAGTCCGACGCACGCGCCGAAGACGTTCAGTGCCGACTGGCCGCTGAATCGTGCCTGCACGTTGAGCCATCCACCGTCGCCTGCAATTTTGGGGTCCTGCGGGTAGGCGTAGCTGCACTTTGCGGCCGGAGTGCCGCGCAGGTACTTGCGGCCATCTTGCGTGAAGACCTGGCGGGCGAGGATCTTCTGAACGGTCGTGAAATGGATGGCCAACTCCGAGCCCGAGCCCGAGGCCGGGCCTTGGGTCAGGAGACCACAGAAGATCAGGCCGAGTGCGCTCCATGGCAGACGAACCATCGCCAGGCAGCGCCATCCGCTCGGGCGATAGCCCGTTTCCAGTCGCACCTTGCGGTCAGTGCCTGTCCGGGGAAATTCTCGTTTACTCATTCGTTGAACGTCTCGTACGGGGCGGCGGTGAGCCGATCACAGCCGCGCTCACGTAGCTCCCACATGTTGAGGTATCGCACATCGAAGCCACTTTTGACGAATGGTGCACTGTGTTCCTGGCCCCGACTACGAAACGCAGAGAGACCGGTTGAATGACAAACGGTGCTGAGCCACGTCGAGTGGCACGGCCGAATGCTTGAAGTGACCAAACACCACTGCGCCGGCGAACGTCTGAGCCGCCACAGCCATCGAGCGGGTGAGGGTTGAGGATAGGCGGCCTAAGCTGTGAGCTGAATCAGCTCGGACTGAGAATAGCTCGTAGTAGTAGTCGAAGTAACTCTTCCGAGCGAGCGGGAACAACTCATCAGGGTCCAAGTCAGTGGAGGCCCGCCATCTCTCCTCGTTGCGCTGCACTTTCCTTCCGCTTTCACGGCGACCCGGCTTGCCCAACAGAGCCTCGACTGCCCTGGTTGCCTGGACAATAGCAGACTCCATCGCCGGGATACTCGTTGCCACCTCCCAGATCTCCGGCTCGCCATGAGGATGGTCCCTTCGCTCCGCTGGTCTCTGTGCGCATTCCAGGCAGAACCAGTGGTTCTTGAACGACTCGCACAGGAGTTGGCCGGCAACGAAGAAGGGTTCCGATCTCAGCAATAACTCCAACACGTCGGCACGTTCGGCCCAATAGTCCGTACTGCTCTTCGTACTGCTCCCCAGCCGCCATGCACCATTCAGGGTGAGAAACCCTTGCTCCGATAGATTAGCGGCAGGGTCAAAATCAGAAATCCATTCATAGCGCATCACCTGGCTGTGCTCCTGACTCGCCGTCAGAGCCAGGCAGACTGATAAAGCACTTGCCAAAGTGCGCAAAGGAGGGCCTGACGTGGGGACTGAAGGAACCTCTACCACCAGGTAGCAATACTCCTCTGATGCGGGAGACCAGATGTGGGCGGTCTCAGGGCCGAAGACGAAGAACTTCGACAAACTACCCTTTCGGAAACGCCGCAACTGCCTGCGAGTAATCGGGTCGGGACGATCAAACACCAATCCTGTTACCAAAGCGTGACGACATTGCGTGTTCGCGGGAGGGGTGCTCATCTCACTCGGCCAGCCTTGTCATGGGTACCAGGAACGCGCAGAATTACATCTTCCATTCACTCGACTAGACTCAACTGCCAAGAGGGCCAGCCGTCCCTCCTACGATTCCTTCCTAATTGTTTGGCTCGCGAAGTTATTCAACCACATCATACAGCGGCGATGTGGATGAGCGCCCCTGGATATTGACTCGAGGTCCCCTCAATCCAGGCCTGCAACGGCAGCCCAGGAAGCTCTGCCGGGCCCGGACGATCGCGGCGGCCCAAATTCTAAGCCACTATGAATCAAGTGATTCTGCGTGGTGGGACTTGGCGCGACTGTCAATGAGGAGGGATCAGACTTGCGGGATCTCTTGATAATCCCGACTGGGAAGGGTCAGTCCCTGTCCTAGGCTGTCGCATGCGGGCACGACCCCTTCGCGGACCGCAAACTGGCGCTGCATGTTGAAGGGAGAAACGGCACCTTCGTCTTTTTTTCTGTGGGGTGCGTCTTGGATTCAGATGAAATGCACGGGACAATGTTCGGGGAGACCTGGAGTTGATCTTTCGTGAAGTGGAAGACCGGGACCTGGTGGTCCGCGCCCGGAAAGGGGCTGTGGATGCTTACAACACACTTGTGTCCCGATGGGAAGTCCGGATGTACAACTATCTGTTGCGGATCAC